>CAWDCB010000013.1:0-269747 GCA_963800635.1 uncultured Chitinophagaceae bacterium | reverse complement strand
AGGAAGGCCAAGCATAAGATTCATATTTACATTGGCAATTTTCCGGTTATTCTCAGCGTCTAAAACCGAGAGCTCAATATTGGAAGACTGTAATTCCGATTTCAACAAATCATTGCGCGCAAGCAGGCCGGTTTCTTCAAGCCTCGATAAAACAGAATCCCGTTGCAGCGATTGCCGCAGGTTTTCTTTTACGACGTTCACAGTTACAGCAGCCTTGTATAGATTAACGTAAGCGTTAATGGTATTCAGAATAACAGCCTCTTTGTCATTCTCCGCATCGAGCTTCACCGCCTGTTGCAGATATCTTGCAGATTCAATACCATAGCGGATTTTTCCGCCTGCATAAATCGGTAGCGAGATATTGAAGATACCATAAGCCGCCTGGTTTACCGCCGGGGTACTACCGCCACCGGTGCTATCGGCGCCTCCTCCTCCAAAAGCTTTTGTTTTAAGAGATATATTGGGATTGGCAAGCCGCAGATACGAGCCGCTAAGAGTAGCATTGGGAAGCTTGTTATTTTTTGCTTCCTGTAGTGCAGCAGCTGACTGGTCATTGCGGGCTTCAGCAGCTTTTAATTGCTTGCTGTTTTTTATGCTCAGGTCTATAGCTTCCTGTAAAGAAAGCGGCCTGGTATCCTGGCCATCTGAAACCAAAGGGCCGCATGTCATTAAGACAATAATTGCGGTTAAAAACATCTTTATTTGTTTCACGAAATACATTTTAAAATTCTTCTTATTTTTTTGCAACAGCGCTTTTCAAAAGGTGAGCATTCATTAATTTCTTTAAATGATCATTTATTCTTCCTTTTAATTTCTTGCTGTGATAAGGATTGAAATCTTTGGCCTTTTGTAGAATTTTCCTGCACATGTTTTCAGACAAGAGCAAATGATTAATGGTTCCTATAATGGATGCGATAGTAAGTTCCGGATCTACGTCGTTGAATTCTCCGCTATCTATGCCCTGCTGCACGATGGTTTTGACCGAAATAAAATTTTTTAAGAGGATTTCACTTATCGCATCCTTCATTTTAGGCCTGCGATCAAGAGAAAGTTCCCTGTGGAGCAGGTGATGAAATTCCGGGTTGTGAAACATTCTTTCAACATAGCTGTCAATAACTATGTATACCTTTTCAATCTGTGAAAGAGATGTATTACTAACGAGTTCTGCAAAAACACCCTTCAAAAAGCCAGCTTTGTACTCGACTAATTTTTCAAACAACTTTTCCTTGGAGCCAAAATAATAACTTATCATAGCAGCATTCACATCCGCTCCTGCTGCAATTTCGCGTACGGATGTGCCCTCGAAACCCTTCTGTGCAAAGAGTTTCATGGCTGTTGATACAATGATTTCCTTTTTATCCATTTTCAAGAAATGGACGCAAAGTTAAACACTTGTTTGAAATTAAACAAACGTTTAATTAAATTTGATTTCACGAATGGGCAGGGAAGGGTCTAATTATTTAATAATCAACTATTTTTTTATAAAAAAAGTTTAGCGAATGATAATTTAGATGAGCCCGCTAAAACTAATAGATACAGCAAATAAATCGAAGCAACGCTTCAACTATAACCTTCAACCGAAACGGTGAACAGTAACTGTGAACAATAACTGTGAACGGTGACTGTGAACTGCAAACTATAAAACTACGAACTCAGTGTTGCTTCCATTACAATATCGGTATTCAATAATTTAGAGACGGGGCAATTTTCTTTGGCATCCTTTGCACATTCATCGAACTTTTCCTTAGAAATGCCGGGGATTTTTGCCGTTACCGTGAGCTGGGATTTTGTAATGGCGCCATCTCCCAGTGTGATCTCGCATTTGGTTTCAATTTCATCAGCTGTAAACCCAGCTGCCTGGAGTACGAAGCTGAGCTTCATAGTAAAGCAACCTGCATGGGCTGCTGCGATAAGTTCTTCAGGGTTAGTACCTACGCCATCTTCAAACCTTGATTTATAAGAGTACTGTGTTTTATCCAGCACGGTACTTTGAGTGCTTAAAGTACCTTTTCCTTCTTTACCTGTGCCTTGCCATATGGCTGTTGCGTTTCTTATCATTTTTGTTGGTTTATTGGTTTATTGGTTAATTGGTTAACTGGTTTATTAGTTAATTGGTTAATTGGTTAATTGGTTAATTGGTTAATTGCCGAGTTGTTTGTTCGAAACTTACAACTCACAATCTCGGGTTAACCTCAAGTTCAGACAGCAAACACAAAAATTATTCCGGAAACTCTTTTGAGCTTACTCTTACCAATCCTCTTCCATTGATGATGTGCCAGCTTTTAAAATCCTGCGGAGCATCAAGGCCGTCGCCATCAATTATTTGTGTAAGTGTTCTTATTCTCACAGGCTTATCTGTATAAAATTCCCTACCCGGTTTCGAGCGGTCCCAATACAATTCATCGCAAAACAACGTATCTCCTTTTGTATTAAAGACCACTACACTGTCTTTCAGAAAAACCTTACTTTCTGCTTGCAGATATTTTCCATAATGGGCATCCATCTTGCTTTCTATGCGTAAACTATCATCGTAAAAATCTGCATGTACCGTTTTTGTAAATTCGATATAGGGAGTTGCTTCCTGATGGATAAGCATATAAGGTGCACTAAGCCTTGACTTTGTTTTATCACCTAAGCTGTATACAATATCAACCTGTTTGGCTTCTTCTACACCGATGGTTTTCGCTGTTAACTGTTCGATTTGTTCTCTTGAATTTTCGCACGATGAAATAAAAAAGCAACCCGTTAAAAGAGTTGCTGCCATTATAAATTTATATTGAATATTATAATTCATTTCATTTTCTACAAAGCTATTGATATTTCTGTCTGTGGAACCATACATCACCTAATGAAAACCCAAGACTTACTCTAAAGACATTTTCTTTAATAGTATTGCTGTTATTACCGCGGTTTCCATACTCGAGCCCAACATTCATAAAGCTATATTGGTTATCGTAGAAATTGCGTTTTGTTTTAAGAGGAAATGTTCCGCCAATTGTTATTGTATATACAGGTAACTTATTATTTATCGCAATGTAGTCGCTTCCAAAAGATGCGCCTGCCCTGTATCTTACATTATTAAAATATTTCGATGAACCGTTTGGAGAGGGAAAATATTGAAGTCCAACTTTACCCAACCAGTTATTTTTTAACAGGTCCTTTTGTCCGAAGAAACGATAACTCTCCCAGTTGGTAGTTTCGAAATCTGCGCCAAACAAAAGATGTTCCTTATTTACGGTAAATCCGGCTCCAATTGTCGAAGGCAATTGCACCTTTCCTTTTTGCCCTGAATTTTCGAAGATGCTGTCAATTTTGTCAGGGTTTCCGGAAGTTGCATTGTAAGAAAAAGTTTCCCTTACCTCGTCTTTTGTTGCGTTATACCGCTGTTGCATATTCCCATAAGCACCCAGGCGAATAAAACCGCCCTTTATTTTGATGGCATATTGAATGCCGGCATCGAGGAAAATTCCGCCAAAGCGGGTTCTGGTTTGATAGTTTGCCGAATAAAAGTAATCAGCGGAATCATTGGATAGCCCAAGTCTTGTATTATAATCTTTGGTACCAAAAAGATAGCCTGAATTAAGGCCAATGCTGAAATTTTTTATGCGGATTGCTGTTCCTATAAAAGCTTCGTTGATTCCCCCGTTGCCCTCATAAATAGTATTTGTAGTGTCATTTGAAATTTGTCCGGTAGTATTTATTTTGTAGTTTATCCTGCTTATCGGTTTCAACCCAAAAGTAAGTGCCCATGAGGTTTTCTTTAAGATTGCTTTTTTGTTGCCATTAAGTAGAGGAAATCCAAATTGCAGGTAAGAAATGATACCGTTATTTGATTTATAAGTACCAAGGGGGTTCTGGCTTTTTATAATTCTGCCGTCATATTCAATTCCTACATCCAGCGTTGTCAATACCAGGTTACTATAAGTAGCCGGGTTAACTGAATTAATGGCGGCAGCATCCGTAAAGCCAGCTGAAATACCTCCCATAGCACGGTTTTGAATATTGCCCGCGGGAAGAATGTTGCCCACGCCGTATCTTGAATAAGGCGAATTTTCTTGTGCAAGGCCAAAAAACGGTAAGGCAGTAAGCAATAAGCAGAGTAAACTATGGTTTGGTGTCATGATTGATTTCACTAATTGCATACAACCCCTTAAAGATCAGGTCGGGGTCGGCAAATATCTTATTTTTAAGATGATGGGCAAAATAGAGCGCATCTCCACCGGTTAAAAGCACGTTAAAGTTGCTGAACTTTTCCGCATAATTATCGATGATACCATCAATCTCTGCTGCCAAACCCATTAAAACACCGCTTAAAATGTTAGTGTTGGTATCGTAACCTATTAAAGGGAAGTTCCACCCGGTAACAGGGTCCGCTATTACAAGTGGAAGCTTTGCGGTATAGGCATTTAGCGATTTAAAGCGCATTTCCATGCCAGGAGAAATACTTCCTCCGATGAAACTATTGTATTTATTGATGAAATTATAAGTAATACAAGAGCCTGCCCCGATGACTAAATTGTTCCTGCTCTTATAGAAATAAACCGCTGCGGCAGCAAGTGCAAGCCTGTCTGCTCCGATAGTTTCGGGTTTACCAACAGGGGTTGTAAATGGCAGTCTGCTGCCGGAATTTAGTTTGTGAAATGAAGAGTGATCTGCAAGAGTTTTTTCTATCAAGGCATTGTGTTCAATGACTGAAGAAAGAATGGTTTTGGCAGGCTGATATTTTTTGAGCAATGCTTCAATAGTTTTATCGCTGGAATTTTCCAGAGAGATAACTTCAAGTAAGAGGCCATTTGTAAATACAGCGCATTTTAGCCGCGTATTCCCAAAGTCTAAACAAAGTGTTGTGCTCAAAATAATTAATTCAGTTTTGAAAAAAAAGAATCCTGGCCACGAATTTCACGAACTAAACGAGTTACCTAATGTAATAGCTTCCCGTATTTTTTAGGCACATTACATGAGGGAATATATTGATCCCAGGGGTTTCAGGCCGAATTACACGGATAAGTAAAACGGTAAAAGGATTTTTCAATAACGAATTACGCAAATGAATAAAACGATAACATAAATCTCAAGCATGAATTAGACAATAAATAGAGGATGCCGGCTTTTCAATTCGTGTAATTCGTGTAATTCGCATTTAATTCGTGGTTAAAAATTCGTGGCTAAGAAATATTGAAACCGGTTATATTTTTAAAGTGGCCATTTAGCTTTATCTTTTCTTTCAGCAACTCCATTTCGGCCACAACCGGTAAAACCCTTGCCAGGTGTCGTTTTAAATATTCCTGCCGTTGCAGTTCACTGGTAAGAGAAAGAAATTCGTACTCTTCATCGAGCGTAAGCCCTGCATGATGAGCGACATCATAACTGCTTAATTGTTCTTCATCCTTATGAAAAGGCTTTTTTACTTTAAGCAACTTGTGTAATTCTTTAATAGCACCAATCACTTTACTCATTAACAATTTTTTGCCATGGCCAGTATTAACAGGATAACTAACTATTGCGCCACTATAAAGCTTATCCGGTACTTCGTCGATGATTTCCAAAACTCTGAAAATTTTTTGTCCGCGCGTTTTTATATCCATTTCGCCGGTATCGTACAGCTTTGAAATTTCAACAATATCTACCAGGGTTCCTAACTCATTTACCTTGTTATTTATTACTACCGGCATTCCAAAAGGTTTTTTCTGATCAAAACATTCTTTGATCAGTTGTTTATATTTCGGCTCAAAAATGTGCAGGTTTAAATCTTCTCCCGGGTAAACCACGATTGACAACGGAAATATGGGAATAAAATTCGTCATTAGGATAGTTTTCAAAGTAACAAATTTACCAAATGTGCTAATAACTTCTAAAATAAAGTTATGTGTAAGAGGATGATAGTATAAAAAAATTTTCGGTAATTTTTAATCTTTACTTTTGAATCAAACTACAAATCAAATCGCATGTTTATTAGTGGATTTAGTATGGTAAGAAATGCCACTAAATTATACTACCCGGTGAAAGCTTCCATTGAATCAATTCTGCCTATCGTGGACGAATTTGTGATTGCTTTAGGTAATTGTGATGCCGACGATTATACACTGGAAGAGATACAAAAAATTCAATCTGATAAAATAAAAGTTATTCATACAGAATGGGATATTAAAAAATTTCCCGGTGGGAGTGAATATGCCCGCCAGACAGACCTTGCAAAAAAGCACTGTAAAGGCGACTGGCTTTTTTATTTGCAAAGCGATGAGGTAGTGCATGAGAAATATTTGCCTGTAATAATAAAAAGGTGTGAAGAGTTTTTAGATAACCATGAAATAGAGGGGCTGCTGTTTAACTATAAACATTTTTGGGGCGATTATTCTCATTATATAGTTTCTCATGCATGGTATCCTAAGGAAATAAGGATTATCCGTAACGATCCTGATATTCACTCCTGGCGGGATGCTCAGTCTTTCCGGCGTATCCCCCAGTTTGATGGGTGTCATTATTTCCAAAAGGAAAATACGTTTAAACTAAGGGTCGCTGAAGTAGAAGCTTTTGTATATCATTATGGATGGGTGAGGCCTCCGGAACTTATGCAAAAAAAAAGGGTATCGTTTGAAACTCATAAAAAAGGCGACGTCTGGGCCTTGTCAATTTTTAAAAATGAACCTGCCGTATTTAATTATGGGAACCTCAGTAAACTCAGGCTCTTCGTGGAAAGCCATCCTGAAGTAATGAAAGATTTTATAAAAAAATTCAATTGGCAGCATCAGTTGTACCCGCAAAAGAAGGAATTTCGAAAACATAAACAGGATAAATTAAAATATCGATTGTTAAGCTTCATAGAACAAAATATCCTGGGAGGAAAACAAATAGCCGGGCAAAAAAATTATTATATTGTAAAATCTAAATCATCTATGCAATAACTTCTTTATATAAAGTTTCATATTCATCTCCCCATTTTTCCTCCAACGATATAATATTTTTTTGGTCAACAAACGGAACAAGGTTTTTTGATCGGAGCGTTAAGCGCTGAAAGTGATGAATGTAAATACCTAAAGCTAATTGCAGAGGTTTAACATCATTATAGGCTGCCGCCCTTTTTTTCAAGCGAAAGCAGAGATCAAAGTCAGCCACCTGCACTCTTTCATCCCATATTCCAATCTTTGCGAAAGCTGTTTTTCTAATTAGTATACACGATCCGCTAAATCCATCAATGACGGCGTCCTTAAAAATCTCATATCTCTGTGCGCAGAATTTATCAAAGTCTCCATACATTAATTTCACCATCCATTGCAAGGTTGTTTTACCAGTTCCAAATAAAGCACGTAATAGGTATTTTCTTCTTTTCCATTTTTTATGCAGCTTTCTCTGAATTGATTTGTTTTCAAGATGATCATTCGTAGCAAAAGAAATCACTTCAATATCCTTATCATCCATTATTTGTAATATTTTTTTATCCCATGAATCCGAAACAAGAATATCATTGTTAAAAAAGGCAAGGTATTCAAACTTTGCAACAGCAATGCCCTGGTTCTGACAATGGCCGTAGGAATAATTTGCGCTGTTCGCTATTAATATATCTGCTCTTTCCTTAAAAAATTCACGGCTTCCATCCGTGGAATTATTATCTACTACGATCAGTTCAAATGGTAACGAAGTATTTTTTTTTAATGTTTCATAAAATAATTGGTTCATGCCAAGCTGGTTGTAAACCGATGTGATAATGCTAATCATATATGCCGGAGGCCGAATAGTTATGAATCTTCAAAAATACAGCAATGCAGTGAGTTGGAGGCTTACGCCTTGCACCTTCCTACGAGATCCCGTCGCGGTTTAGTTATACGCGGGGATTAGATTAATATCCATATTTTTCTTTCCATCTTTCTTTTAAAAACCTTCTAAGCTCTTCTTCCCGTGAATTTTTACCAGGATTATATATGAGGGTATTTTTTATTTCATCAGGTAGGAACTCCATAGGGACGAAATTATTTTCATAGTTGTGCGCGTATTGATAGTTCTTGCCATAATCCAGTTTTTTCATCAGTCTCGTGGGTGCATTACGAATAGGCAGTGGTACCGGCAAATCACCATATTGCTGAACAAGCGTTTGTGCTTTACCAATAGCTGCAACACTGGCGTTACTTTTTGGTGAAGATGCCAGGTAAGCCACACATTGCGATAATATAATGCTGCTTTCGGGATAGCCAATTACATTTACCGCCTGGAAGGTGTTGGTTGCCAGAACAAGCGCTGTGGGGTTGGCATTGCCGATGTCTTCACTTGCGAGGATGACCAGGCGCCGTGCAATAAATTTTACATCTTCTCCACCTTCGATCATACGTGCCAGCCAATAAACAGCAGCATTCGGATCACTGCCGCGTATTGATTTTATAAACGCTGAAATAATGTCGTAATGCTGCTCGCCTTTTTTATCATACAGGGCGACTTTTTGTTGGGCCACATCCATCACTAATTCATCAGTTATAATTAAGTTTTTGGAAAGTTCAGAATTTTCCAAAAGGGTTTTGTGTGTTGACAAAGCCCCTTCCTTTGTAGGGGATTCAGGGGAGGCCGCCGAAGTGGCAACCAGCTCTAGAAGGTTCAATAATTTTCTTGCATCGCCGCCCGATAAGTTTATTAACGCTTCTGTTTCTTTTAATTCAATATTTTTTCCTGAAAGAAACTCATCGGTTTTTATCGCGTGTTGTAATAACCCAATAAGAGATTCTTTTTGCAGTGGCTTCAAGATATAAACCTGGCAGCGGCTGAGCAATGCACTGTTTACTTCGAACGAAGGGTTTTCCGTAGTAGCGCCGATCAGGGTAATAATTCCTTTTTCTACGGCGCCCAGCAATGCGTCCTGCTGCCCTTTGTTGAAGCGATGAATTTCATCAATAAATAAAATTGCATTTTCCTTCTTTTTTGATTCTTCAATTACTTCACGTACTTCTTTAACGCCGGATGATATGGCGCTCAACGTATAGAACGGCACGTGTAACGTTTGGGCAATAATATTTGCAATGGTTGTTTTGCCAACACCCGGCGGCCCCCATAATATCATGGATGGAATCTTTCCATTTTCAATGGAATTTCGCAGGACACTTCCCTTGCCGGTAAGATGTTCCTGGCCCAAAAGGTCACTTAATGTTTTCGGGCGAAGTCTCTCTGCTAAGGGTGCGAGTGGCATGTTGGAAATTTATATCGTAAAACGTCAATAAGCCAACCGGTAATAGACAATAGGCAAGTATTGATCACCCAGGTGTTGCTCATTGCCTATTGCTTATTAAGAATGGCCGTACATCATTCAAAGTTACTGCAGATTGCTTATCATCCAATTCAATAACAACACAATAACCATTTGCTCCACCTGCCTTTAATAAAGCATTAACCAATTTTTGCTGATCGCTTTCTAATCTTTTCCCGTTCCATATTTCTTTTGTGGAGAGGCACCCTTCTGAAGGTGTAAGAGGGTAGTAAGGTTTGTTTACATAGAAACCCGGATCTACCGCAGTACCGTGCGCAATAATTTCTGTGCGGCCTGCGAGCCCTGCATAATAAGAGTAATACACAGGCAGATAATTTTTGAAATCTTCAGGAAGCAGTTTTTTATAGTACTCAATATTCCATACCGTGTCTAAGATAGTACTATCATTAAAGAAATGCTGTAAAGTGGCTTCTACGGGCATCGACAATTGTATGTTTGCGGTTGGCCCTATAAAATTGCTTTTGGAAACGTCAAAGCCACGCATTGCAAAAATTCCCTGCGGCGTATTGCCATTGGTTAAATAACAAGGGAGGTTGGTAATACTCCGTGCCAATTGCGGAACTGAAAAAATGTTGCCGCTGCTGTCAGCAACAAAACTTCCATCTTTTTGCCTTATGATTGTAAGTCCCGGGTAGTCCCGGTTTTTTCGCTGAATGCTGTACATCACTGTTTCACCGGGTAACAAGTTACTGAAGAGTTCTTTAAGCAAATCTTTTGATAAAAAAGCCCCGGTTTTATTAGGCTCTGACATATGAACCTGCAGCAT
The DNA here is from genome assembly GCA_963800635.1 of uncultured Chitinophagaceae bacterium. GTDB lineage: Bacteria > Bacteroidota > Bacteroidia > Chitinophagales > Chitinophagaceae > Ginsengibacter. Next base: position 259,737 of record CAWDCB010000013.1, on the reverse strand, counting down.
ATACAAAACCGGGTTAATAATTCCCTGTTCTGCAAATTTTGTATCGATAAGCTCTTTAATTTTATTTATTAGTAACGGATCATTTTTCTGTTGTAAAAGATATTCAGCACACGTTGAAAATATCTTTGGATCGTCGCTGATATTGAGCAAATTTTTTACCTGCTGAAAAAATATTCCTGGATAGACTGTATAAGCAAGTTCGAGTAATGCTTTTTGAAATTCTATACTTCTCAAACTGATTTCTTCAAATCCCTTTCTGATTTTTTCATCCGTGAATGGTGATCTATATAACAATACTTCCATAGTGCCAAAAGCGTCTTCCCATGCTTCCTCTGTTGAATCAGTAAGCGGTTGTAATAAATTTTGATTGATGGAATATTTGATTAACCGGTCATGCAATTTTGCCCGTGCCTCGTTTGTAGTATAGGAGGTGTACAGAGGCACATCATACTGGGCGAAAATATGCTGAAAAGAAAATGTTAAAGTAAATAAAGCAGGCAGATATTTACGGAACAACTATAAATTATTTATGCCGAAAGTTAAGAAAGAAAAGGTTTGCGTGGATCCTGTCACTTTTAAAGTCTTCGATGCTGTAATGACAAAAGTATTACGTTCAGTTAAGGTCTTAACGATAAAATAAGGAATTAGATTAGTAAAGCTAACTGCTACTATTTATTCACATTTAATTTTATCTGCAATTCCTGCAACTGTTTATCATCAATAGTTGAGGGCGCATCTATCATAACATCTCTTCCGCTGTTATTTTTCGGAAACGCTATAAAATCACGGATCGATTCGCTTCCGCCCAGAATTGCGCAGAGGCGATCAAACCCAAAAGCGATGCCACCATGCGGCGGAGCGCCGTATTCAAAAGCACCTAACAAAAAGCCAAATTTATGTTGTGCTTCTTCCCTGCTCATGCCCAGGGCCGCAAACATTTTTTCCTGCAGGTCACGCTGATAAATTCTAATCGAGCCCCCGCCAATTTCGTTTCCGTTTAGCACCATATCATACGCATTTGCTTTGATCTTTGCATAAGGATGCTCCAGATATTTCTCTGCGTTTTCTATAACGTGATTGTTAGCGATCATCACTTCAATATCTTCCGGCCTGGGGAGGTAAATGGATGATGGCGAGCAACCCAACGGTTTCCTTCCTCATCATATTCAAACAAGGGAAAATCGGTAACCCACAGCAATTTGTATTCTTCCGGCTTGCGTAAGCCTAACCGTTCGCCCATGTATAGACGCAGATCGCTGATGGCTTTCCTGGTACGCTCTTCTTTGCCTGCAAGAATTAAAATAAGATCTCCAGCAGTTGAATTACAAAAAGCCGCCAATGATCTTAATTGTTCTTCATTAAAAAATTTATCGAAGCTGCTTTTTAAAGTGCCGTCGTGGTTATGCTTTACAAATGCAAGCCCGCTCATTCCAATTTGCGGGCGCTTCACCCATTCAATTAATTCATCCGTTTGTTTTCTTGAATAATCGCTGCAGCCCGGTACGGAGATTGCCACGATCGTTTCGGCATTGTTAAATACGGCAAAGTCTGTATTGTTCAATCCTTCAAAATAATTTTTTCCTTCAACTTTTAAATTAGCAACTTTTATATTAAACCTGATATCCGGTTTATCATTTCCATAATTCCACATGGCATCTTCCCAGGTCATCCTTTCAACAGGTTCTTTATATTCTAATTCCTTTTACCTCTTTAAAAATATATTTCACCATTCCTTCAAACATTTGCAAAATATCTTCCTGTTCAACAAACGCCATTTCACAATCTATCTGCGTAAATTCCGGTTGCCTGTCTGCACGCAGGTCTTCATCGCGAAAGCATTTTACAATTTGATAATAGCGGTCATAACCACTTACCATCAGCAATTGCTTAAACGTTTGCGGCGATTGGGGCAACGCATAAAATTCGCCGGGATTCATCCGGCTGGGTACCACAAAATCCCTTGCTCCTTCGGGAGTTGATTTTATTAAGAAAGGGGTTTCAATATCAATAAAATTTTGCTGGTGCAAATAATTTCTTGCCGCCCTATTTACGGCATATCTCAATTCAATATTTTTCTTTACGGCATTTCTTCTTAAGTCTAAAAAGCGGTATTTCATCCTGATATCATCGCCACCATCGGTATCATCCTGGATGGTGAAGGGAGGAACTGCAGATTTATTTAAAATAGTAAATTCTGAAATTAAGATTTCAATATCCCCTGTCGGAATATTTGCATTTTTATTGCTGCGTTCACTAACTGTTCCCTTTGCCTGCAGAACAAATTCTCTTCCCAATGGATTTTTATCAAGCAACCCGCTAAGCTTTTCATTAAAAAGTAATTGAGTGATACCATAACGGTCACGCAGGTCAATAAAAGTGATGCTTCCAAATTTCCGGATGGTTTGCACCCAACCGGCAAGGGTTACTTCTTTATTCAAGTCTGTTATCCTAAGTTCGCCACAGGTATGTGTTCTATACATTATATCAATTCTTATTTGTTTTAAATGGCTGCAAAGATAAACTTATCAGATTTGTCCGTTGTAATAAAAACCGGGAGAATTGCTGGCTTTTTGATGCAGGTATCAGGCCATTTTGTTGGCAGATACCTACGAATACAACTTTAATAATTTCGAAAATAATTAAACGTTACTGCACAACGCTTTAATAGGTATCGGCCACGGATTTTATCTGATTCTAGTCCACGGGAATGGCCTTACTCTCAATCGACTGCATCTACTCTGCGACATTCACTCTTACACCTTCACTATGTGCTGTAAATTCCGGCGCATACATACATTGAATGGTTGTAATGCCATTGCTGAAATTTCCGCTGTGTGTTACAAACATCGGGTATTCAAAAACATAAGTGCCTTTGTTTAAATAATTAAAGAAGAAATTGGTACTTACATCTTTTGTAGTTTCATAATATCCTAATCCACCCTGGTATTTATATTGACTGATTACATTTGCTGGTTCCATGCAGGAGGCACGCATATCTTTCATGTGCACATATTCCATATCACGGTCAACCCTTAATTCTATACTCACTTTTATTTTATCACCCACCTTTAATTCTGTTCCATCATTTACCGGAGTTAGAACCGGGCCTTTATCAGTATTTTTTTCAATGAATAATTTTTTGGTGAGCTTTAATGGCGTTTCTGAAAAAGTTATTTTATCAAGGTTTTCAAAATATTGCCAATAGACTGCGCCCCAGGAAGAAGATTGGTTAATTGGTTGATTGGTTGATTGGTTAATCGGGGAAGAAACTGTTACATTGATATTTCCCATTTCCGGGTTTACTTTATCTCCATCAATTTTTCTTTTGAAATATCCGGTGCCTGCTTCCTGTTTTCATCTTTACTGTTGAATGGTTGTTTTGCCTAGTTTTATGCTAACTGTTTTTTCTTCAGATAAGCCAATCAGTGCCTTGCAGTAACAATGCATAACAGGCTTCGGCTGTGGCTTTGGTTGTTTTCCAGTTATTGGTTTGTTTGTTTTTCAGCAACCATGTTTTAAGATCATCAATTGTTTTTGGATCTTTTTCAATTTCTGAAAATGCTTCTATCATCATTGCCTGTGATTCAATAGGAGCTTGGTACCACCAATAGCCACCGCGATTCCATTCTTTCCAATACATTCCCAACTCTTCGTTGTTAATGGAATTTTCTTTTAATGATTTAATGATTGCATTGGACGTTATAGCATCTTTGCTGCGGTATAGAGATAATGCAATCATTGCCTGCATATATTTACTTTGGCTTAGCCAATATTTTTTTGATTGCTCACGGTAATAGTTATACGCAGTTTGTGTTTCCTTTGCTATTGCATATTCAGGGAAAAAACTGCGCATGTATAAATATTGAATTGCCAGTGCAGAAAGATTATTGTTTTTCAGGTTAGATTTATATTTTATCAGGTCATCATAATCTTTTTTCAACATCCTATCGAGATAAGGAATTGCTTTATCGACGATTATTTTTAATTCATCTTCCTGGAAGTAAAGGATAAGCATTTAATTTTTTAAGATGCCCGATTCCGGTAACGATGTATTGAGTGATGTAGCGATCATCGGGACCGCCTTTGAACCATACAAATCCTCCATTGGGTGATTGCATGTCTGTCAATTTATTGAGCGATGATTTCAACTGTAGACTCATTTTTACCATATCAAAAAGAAAAGCAATATTTTTCTTTTGCTGTTCTTCATTTTGAGCCTGTAATACCCATGGAGTTTCCTCTAATAAAACAGATTTTAATTCTTCATTTTTTTGAAGGTTGCTTAGCAAGGCAGATGTGTCAGCACTGGCTTCTTCCATGAGGGTTTTCAAAAATGGCTTTTATTTTAGGTGATGAATTTACAATTTTTGTTGCAATTGAATTGGCATAATAACGGTTAAAAGTTTGCTCTGCGCATTCATAAGGATATTCCATTAAATAGGGCAAAGCCTGTACTGCATACCAGGCGGGGTTAGTAGTGTATTCCACAGTTAGCCCGTAATTGGTAAGGGTTTCGCTCTTGCCGGAATTGATCAGTTTTTCAAATTTAAAATCTTTTGTTCCATCGCCTCTCATAGGTAACGGCATTGTTTCAGTTACCAGCATCCGGTTGGTGACTACAGGAATTGCGGCTTCTTCACCATCACTTACATTACCTGCTTTCGCAACGATCCTGTATACAACAGCATTGTTAAAATTATCGGAATTTCAATGCTGAATTTTACGACAGTACTTTGACCGGCGGGTGCAGTAAAGTATTGTGGAGGGAACTATATTTTTAAACCAGCCATCAACTGAATTCATAGTGGACGCATTTGATAATTGAAATTCTGCCTGCCCGGTTACTTCCTTATCAGCTAAGGTTTACAATTTTTGCAGTAAATTCCATGCGATCACCTTCTCTTAAAAAGCGTGGAGCATTGGGCTGTACCATTAAATCTTTTTGTGTGACAATAGTTTTTTCGTGCATAACCACTTGCCAAATCTTTTGTATGCGCCAGTGTCATTAGCTTCCATTGGGTAAGTGCTTCGGGCATGGTAAAGCTGAATTCAATATTGCCATCTTTATCTGTTCTTAATTCAGGAAAAAAAAAAGCAGTTTCATTGAAATTTTTACGGATTTGAATTTGGGATTGATCGATTGGGTTGTTTATATTATTCTCCGATTGGTACTGGTGCTGCAGCAACCTGCAGTCTGTTTACAGCCTTCTTGTGAAGCAACAGTAACTGCTACCACTGCAAGTCTTTACTTTCTCGCTGAATGGTTCAATCGCCATCATCTTGTACTTCGGTTCTATTGCCTCTTGACATACTATCACCTAGCCACTACTCTTGCAGCAAATATCCAGTATAATGTTACCGGTATAATAATTCAATGCATCATATCTTTTTTCTTTTTGATCAATATATTTTTCATTCCAATATTTTTCTATGGATTGTACAGGCGAAAAATTTTGTCCGCCTGCCCATGTATTATATCCTGAATAATTTGGCCATATATCAAGGCTGCTCCATGAATGCGGTTTAAACTGGTCAAGCGATGCATCATACATTGATGCCAGCATTTCAGCAGCAACTTTTTCTCCTTTGTTTCCACTGATTTTTACTTTCCATTTTTCTTCACTTCCCGGTAAAGTTTTATCACGATATGTATCAAAAGAAATATTTAGCTCTTTATTGCTCCAGGGAACATAAATAGTATTTGAAGCAACATAAAAGCGATTGTCTTTTACAAAAAACTGATTTACACCAAAGCCACCACGATCATTTTCTGAAATAGTAAAATCAAAAGTTTTTTTATTATTATTTAAAGAAATAAAATTTAATTCAGCTTGCGTTACCTATTGCCTGTTGCCGTCGTTGCCCATTGTTTTTGCCTGTTAATTTCTTCAATTAAAAAAACATCCTTAGCGGATGTGCCTGTAACGAGATGTGCAGTTTCTCCGGGCTCGCAAGAATTCTTTTCAGCAAAGTTCCATATGTAAGAAGGTACAGGTAACGAATGTTGTTTTTGCATCATACACCTGGAAATATTTTACATCCTTTACATCCTGTCCATATTTATCTTTTGCAGTTGCTTCAATCACATACCATCCCTGTGTGAAAGTTGCGAATTGAAAGTTGCCAACTGCAGATTTGATTTGTACTATCAGTTTTTGAATAAACTAACTTGGCTTCTGGGCCATGATTCTTTTTTAGTTTCATCTGTATATTCATCATGAGGGAAGTATTGAATAAATTCATTTTTGGTAAGGATAAATTTATCAGGTTGTTCCCAAAGCCTTTGGCGGATCAATCTTTCGGGCGGCTGAAGTTTATAAATTTTTACTTCGGCCTTTGCAGGATCTAGTTCACCACTTAAATTTTGCTGGTAACAGAAATATTTTTAAGACTGTCAATATTTACAATTTCACCTTGCGGAAATGTGATCTGTAAATTCAATGCTTTATAACCGATAGGAACAGTAATATTTCCGCTTCTTGTTTCTCCATTGATATCGGTAACATCGGCTTCAACTTTATAATCAAAAACAGGATCTGTATTTTTATCAATGCTAAATCCGGAATGGCTGCAAATTTTATTGTAAACTTTCCATCAGCACCTGTCGTTATTTCACCATTAGTAATTTCTAATGGTTTTGTTTGGGGAAACCTTTGCGCCAGAACATCCAGGGATAAAGGAACCTGGCTACTCTTGTTACCCGGTAACTTACTTTTGCGCCATCAATATTATTACCTGCATAAGCTTTTGCAAAACCTGTAATCTGCACCGTATCATTTACCCGGTAACTTCCTTTTACTTTTTCAAATTCCGTATAAAATTTTGGACGCTTATATTCTTCAACAGAAAATGAAACGGATGAATTTTGCAGATCTTTCACATTAATTTTAAATTCGCCATTTAGTTTATTTTCCGGTAACCTGAACTTTCCGTTGAAAGAACCAAATTCATTCAACAGCACTTTTATCGAATCAACTTTCTGAGCATTCGCATCTGATAAAATAACCGTTATTGAATCTTTTGTTTTCAAGCAGCTTGTTTTTTTTGTTTTGAAATCTTTGGTAACTCCAATTCCTTTAAAATAAACCAACTGGCCGGGGCGATAAATGCTTCTGTCAGTAAATAAAAAAATTTTTGCATTGTCCTCATCATATTCTTTTTGATCAGTCGTATTTATCATCATCGCCGGCATTATAATAATTATAAGTGTATTGAATATCTTCTAAAAACAACCTGTCTTTTTTATATGAAATTTCAAGCCTTACATTATTGTTTTCATCCTTTTCGGAACCGGCAAATTTAAATATCCATTTTTATCAGCTGTTATTAATTCCTGTTTTTTCCAATTTATTTTTGCGGTCATTGTAATCATATTTTTGTTTCCATAACTGAACTCCTGCACCTTCAAGGGCTGGCCCGTGGAGCGGTTCAATATAAAATATTGCCGGCCGCTATTGATAAAGCTGATATCAGAAACATAAAAATATTGTGCTGCCAATGGATTTTTTGAAAGGCTAAAATCTTCTGCAGCGCTACCTAATAATACATATTCGCCAATGGGTAATGCATCAATTTTTATTTCGGCTGAATGGGAAAGATAGTCATCACCGGGCGGTAAATCCTGTTTCCATGTTTTCAGATTTTTTTCATTCGTTAGCTTTTGAAATTTCTGATCATTATCGTAATTACCGGTGACTTGTTTTTTAAGTTCCGGAGTTAGTTGAAGAATTCTGAAATAAACTGTATTAAAATTTTTATAAGTTATCAATGTACGAAAGGGAAGGCCGGGTACATTTACTTTTTCCGTGGTAAGTTTTATTTCCGGATGTAATGATTTGATTGATGAGATTTCTGTGTTAATGCCACCTTCGCTTCCAGGAAATTTTTTGGAAATTTCATCGAGCATTTGCTTTGCCTGTTTCACGGTGTAAGTCGAAACGCTGGCATCATTTTTTGTTGATTGAAAAGCAATATTGTAAATCATTTGAGCCGCGAGAATGCTGCCTGTGCAGAAGCCGGATTGTCATTATATTTTTCACTGATGTTTTGCAATGCATGGAGATAAAGCGTATCTTTATTATTCATTACTCCATATTGATACACAAAGCTGATGCGCTCAATATCCGCATCTATTAATGCATCCGGCTTGCTGTCATGTTGCATGAAAAGCTAAAAGATCCTGAAAAATTAATAATGCTTTGTGGTGAAGTGATGCAGAATCTTTTGTGGTGAATTTATGTTTACAAATTCATTTGCAGGTGCGAAAGCATCTTTTTCTTTTATTTCAAAAGCAGTAAGCAGGGCTGGATAATATCTCCTCATCACTTTTAAAATAATCCAAGGCCCGGTGTGCGAGAAAATCATAAAGAGTAGGCCGCAGATAACGTACATTTCCTTTTTATATGATGGCATCAAAAGGTTCAGCTTTGCTTGTTGTAAAAGTGTTTGATTTTTAAGAGACGCCATGTATAGTTCTCCGATTTTTTTTGCAAATCATCGGCAGTCCATGTTGCAATATCTTTTTTATTGAAATCAACTGTATTGGTTCTCCCATATAATTTATAACGGTTTTGCTGAAAATAATTCAAATACATTTGTGCAGCAATGCTTTCAAGAATTGACCTTGCAGGTTCTTTGGAAGTAGCAATTTCCTTTTCCAGGAGTATCAATACTTTTTGCAGAAGCATCTTCTTCAATGTTTTGTTGTAATGTTATTTTATATAGTAGCGATTTTATTACCTGGGGATCATTACCATTCTTTCTGGCTAAGGCATATATTTTATCAACCTCTGCGAGAGCAGATTTTGTTAAACCTTTAGCAACCAGCCCATCTACTTTTTTCCATTCACTACTGAAATTGCTTATGGGCTCCTGTGCATGGGCGGCTGAAAACAGTAAAATAAAAGTGCGCAAGGAACAAAGAAGTGTTTTGAGATTTTTTGAAACGCATGAACAATTTAATTAAAGAGTAAAAAACTAGGGTAAATAGTTGTATTGTATTTCCCTTGCGTTTACAGATGCAGTTTTATCCTGAAATTAATAAAGTACCACATTGTCATTTTTTTATGACGATTAAACCTTGTAAATATATTGAAGTCATACTTACTGTTTGTATATGAAATTAGCAGTGAAAGGGAAAGGCCCTGGTTAAACTAAAAGCAATTACTTTATAAAACCGGCTGGTTTATTATAAAAAATTGGGGGTTCATAGTCAGAATAAAGCCGCTTCCAATTTTATTGGGGCGGCTTTTCTATTTTAGGTTATGATATACCTTTTGTACATCTTCATCCTGCTCCAGGTTATCAATAAGTTTTAAAACATCATTGGCCTGTTCTTCAGGAAGTTCTACTGTATTGGTGGGAATTCGTGTAAGCTCTGCCGTTATGATTTCAATATCTTTTTCCTCAAGCGCCTTACTCATGTGCCCGAATTCATTGAAAGGTGTTCGGATAACAATATTTCCTTCACTATTCTCACCAATTTCCTCAAGCCCGTAATCAATAAGTTCAAGTTCGAGCTCTTCTATATTGAGGTTGTTATTTTTTATTTTGAATTCTCCCATGTGATTAAACATAAATGCTACGCTTCCGCTGGTGCCAAGCGATCCATCTGCTTTATTGAAATGCATACGCACATTGGCAACCGTCCGGGTAGGATTATCAGTTGCAGTTTCAACAAGCAACGCTATTCCATGCGGCGCATATCCTTCATATAACATTTCATGGTAATCCGTTTTATCCTTCCCCATTGCCCGCTTTATAGCCGCTTCCACACGGTCTTTGGGCATATTAACTGCTTTTGCATTGATGATGCAGCGACGCAAAGCTGAATTATTATCAGGATCCGGGCCGCCTTGCTTTACAGCAATATCTATTTCTTTACCAATACGTGTAAATTGTTTTGCCATTTTATCCCAACGGGCAAACATGGTTGATTTTCTTACTTCAAATATTCTTCCCATAACAAACAATATTATAATTAATCATTAAGCGAAAAAATATGAGCTATTTAAATATTTACTTCCCGGTTGAATGACCGGGATTTTCGAGGAGGCAAATTTACTATAACTAATGGTACATTTGTCGGATGCAGGAAACTTATAGCTATTCAGCATTGCACTCTTTTGCACGAAAGGTATTTTTAAAAATAGGGTGTAGTGAAAAAGATGCAGAAATTGCAGCAAATTCCTTGCTTTCTGCCGATCGTCCGCGGAGTTGACAGTCATGGGTGGCCAGGCTTTCGGGCTATGTGCGCCTGTGGGAAGCAAACAGGGTTAATGCAAATCCTGATATAAAAATTGTGCATGAAACACCTTCTACTGCAGTTGTTGATGGAGATGCGGGATTGGGATTGGTTGTGGCACCATATGCAATGCAGGTGGCCATTGATAAAGCAAAACATGCAGGAACAGGATGGGTAAGTGTAAAGAACAGCAATCATTTTGGCATTGCAGGCACACATGCTATGATGGCACTGCAACATGATATGATTGGGATTGCGATGACTAATGGATCTGCATTGGTTGCGCCTACTTTTTCAACTGAAAGATTATTGGGAACCAATCCTATTGCATTTGCAATCCCTGCCGGCAAGGAACAACCTTTTGTTGCAGATTTTGCGACAACCACAGCCGCAAATGGTAAACTTGAAATTCTTCAGCGTAAAAATAAAAGCGTGCCCCACGGTTGGGTACAAACGAAAAACGGAGAACCATCTGTAGAATGCAGATGAGGTAAAAAAAGGCGGAGCATTATTGCCGCTTGGTGGCGACAAACTGCATGGAAGCCATAAAGGTTATGCATTGGGAGCAATTGTTGATATTTTTTCGGCAATTTTAAGCGGAGCAAATTATGGCCCCTGGGTGCCGCCGTTTCCGGCTTATGTACCCATGCCTGAAAATATGCCGGGAGAAGGCATCGGCCATTTTTTTGGAGCAATGCGAATTGATGCTTTTCGCCCTGCTGAAGAATTTAAACTTCATATGGATAAATGGATCAGGAGATTCAGTTCTTCAAAAACGATTGAAGGGCAGGATAGAGTTTATATACCGGGCGAACCGGAAATTGAAATTGAAAAAGAAAGAATGAAAAACGGAATTCCTTTATTAAAGCCTGTAATCGAAGATCTTGAAAAACTTGGCAATAAGTTTGAAATCACGCTATAAAATTAGGTGGTTTTTCCGATCAATGGCTCCTTCGATAAACTGCACCAGAAATTGTTGCTATAATATTACATTTGCAACTCGATTTCAATAAAAATCAGAGAAGAAATGAAAGTAATGAAGTTTGGAGGTACCAGTGTTGGTAAGCCCGAAAGGATGTTTGAAATTGCACGGCTTATCACCGAAGAAAATGAGCCAAAAATTGTGGTGCTGAGTGCTTTGAGCGGCACAACTAATTCGCTTACAGAAATAAGTAATAACCTTGCAAAGGGTGAGCGTGTATCAGCAAAGCAACATATTGATGCGCTGGAACTTCATTATCAGAATTTTATTCTTCAACTTGTAAAATCGGAGGACAGCTATAATAAAGCTAAAGCGATATTAGCGGAGCATTTTGAATTCCTGAATATCATTTTAAAAATATCTTTCAGCGAAGCTTTAAATAAAGATATTCTTGCCCAGGGTGAATTATTAAGCACAAAACTTTTCAGCATTTACCTGGAAGAAAAAAAGATTGCACATGTGTGGCTTGCGGCACTTGATTTCATGACGATTGATTCATCCGGCGAGCCACAGGTAGGAAGTATTAAAGTCAAATTGTCGCAAATATTGCAACGTCATAAAGATTGCACACTTTTTCTTACGCAGGGATATATCTGCAGGAATGCAAAAGGTGAAGTTGATAACCTGAAAAGAGGAGGAAGTGATTACTCCGCTTCTTTAATAGCCGGGGCTATCGGCGCTTCTGTTTGTGAAATATGGACCGATATTGATGGCATGCACAACAACGATCCGAGGATTGTAAAAAAAACAAAACCTATCGGCCGGCTTAGTTTTGAGGAAGCTGCTGAACTTGCTTATTTTGGCGCAAAAATTTTACACCCGGCGAGCATATGGCCTGCACAATATTATAATTTTCCGGTAAAGCTTTTGAATACAATGCAACCTGAAGCGCCCGGAACTCTTATTGTAAGTGAGGCGGGCAGTGTTGGTGTTAAAGCAATTGCCGCCAAAGATTTTATCACTGCTATAAAAATAAAAAGCAGCCGGATGTTGCTGGCTTATGGTTTTTTGAGAAAAATATTTGAAGTATTTGAAAAATACCAGACTGCCATCGATATGGTAACCACTTCTGAAGTGGCGGTATCACTTACTATTGATAATGATGCCTACTTAAGTGAAATTGTTAAAGAACTGGAATTATTTGGTACGGTAGAAGTAGACAGCGACCAGACCATCGTTTCAATTGTCGGGAATCAAATTACGCAAACGAAAGATGTGCTGGCAAAAATTTTTACAACCTTATCTGATATACCGGTACGCATGGTAAGTTATGGTGGCAGCCAGCACAATATTTCCATTCTCATTTCAAGAGAACATAAAGAAAAAACGTTACAGCTTTTGAATAAGGGTTTGTTTGGGATGTAGTGAGCCATTGAGATATACTCACGGTTACTTACGTCTTATTAAATAGATTGTTCGTCCTGAAAAGAGTTTACAGGTTATTACAGGGTGGTTCGTGAAGACACGAACCATGGAATCAAACCAATCAAATGGAATGCTATTAATAGCCCACGCATACCTCCCAGGTTTTTAAAACCTGTGAGGTTTCTGCACAGATTGTAAACGGTCGGGAAAAGTTCAATATTTCATTCCCATCTTTTTATATACAAAGCTCATCAACCACGCCGGGCCGATTAATAAGAACTGGATGTCTTTTAAAAATGAAGGTTTTTTGCCTTCAACTTTATGTCCATAAAACTGGCCAATCCAGGCCGACAATAAAGATAATAATACATAAAATCCAGAAGGGTAGCGGAAGAAAACTTTCGAATATATAGCATAATCCCAGGCAAAAAATGCCAAACAACAACATTCCTATTCCAATGGGTATTGAAAGTGAGAGATAATAAACAGTAGCCAGGAATAATACGATCATGCCAACATTCATTTGCAGGCCTGCTGTAATGTACCAGGGAAGTTTAATACAATATAGCAAACCTGTTATCGAGAAAAAAATTGCAGGTACGCAAATCCAGTGAATGAGTTTATTCGTTTCATTTGTGTGGCTCTCACCATATTCATTCAGCCATTGATTGAGGGTTCTCATTGCTAATTTGTTTGCTCTAATATATTCAAAAAATGGCGCGTACGTGCAATAAAAAACTCTCCTTTTATCGGAGAGTCTTATAATATGATAATATGAACAGCTTTGAGTCTAAATGATCAGCATCGCATCTCCATAACTGAAGAAGCGGTATTTGTCTTTAATAGCTTTTTTATATGCATCCATAATAAGATCGTAACCGGCAAATGCACAGGTCATAATAAGCAGGCTGGTTTTTGGTAAATGAAAATTGGTAACCAGCGAATCGGCAATATTAAATTTATAAGGAGGATGTATAAAATGATTGGTCCATCCTTCGGAAGGCTTTAATAATTTTTGTGCAGTAAAGGAAGTTTCCATAGCCCGCATAGTTGTAGTTCCAACTGAACAAATTCTTTTACCGGTTTCTTTTGCTTTATTTACAATCCGGCAGGCTTCTTCATCGATATGATAATATTCAGCATCCATTTTATGTTTGCTAAGATCTTCCACTTCAATGGGGCGAAAAGTTCCCAGGCCAGTATGGAGGGTAACTTCGGCAAAGCGAATACCTTTTATCTCGAGGCGTTTTATTAATTCTGCGCTAAAATGAAGCCCTGCAGTTGGGGCGGCTACTGCGCCTTCGTGTTTTGCATAAACCGTCTGGTATCTTTCTTTATCGTCTTCGTCTGGCTTACGCTTTATATATTTTGGCAAAGGAGTTTCACCCATGAAGTAGAGCATTTTCCTAAACTCATCTTCGGGGCCATCCCATAAAAAACGGATTGTTCTTCCCCGGCTGGTCGTATTGTCGATCACTTCTGCAACCAGTTCATCACTTTCCCCAAAATATAATTTATTTCCTACCCTGATCTTCCTGGCAGGATCAACAATTACATCCCACAAGCGGTTCTGCTTGTGCAATTCTCTTAAAAGAAACACTTCGATTTTTGCGCCTGTTTTTTCTTTACGGCCATACATACGTGCCGGGAAAACCTTTGTGTTGTTCACTACAAAAACATCTTTATCGTCAAAATAATCAAGGATGTCTTTGAAATGTTTGTTCTCGATTTTACCGGTTTTTCTTTCAATCACCATCATCCTGCTATCTTCTCTTCGCTTGGTAGGTGTTTGGGCAATAAGGTTAAGTGGAAGGTCAAATTTGAATTGACTTAGTTTCATGTGCAATTATAAATTTAAAGTTAATTGTCACATGCCATTACTGTAGGTTTTACAGAGATACGTGCCCTGAGTCCGGGGCCACTTATCATGTTACGGCATGATTTTTTAAGGGTGCAAAGGTAGTACTTAGTAATTAAATAAATTACTAAATTTTTGCTCTCTAAAAATTCATTTTTGGAATCGTATTTATTAATTTTTGCGTGTATGGAGTTTCAGGATGATAATAAATTTCATCGGCAGAGCCAATCTCTTCAATTTTACCTTTATTCATTACCATAATCCGGTCACTTATATAATGGACAACGCTAAGGTCGTGCGAAATAAAAATGGTGGTAAATCCAAGTTCATTTTTAAGGTCATTCAACAAATTAAGAACCTGCGCCTGCACGCTTACATCAAGAGCCGATACACTTTCATCGCAAATAATAAATTCAGGATTAAGGCTAAGCGCCCTTGCAATACAAATACGCTGCCGTTGCCCGCCACTGAATTCATGTGGATAACGGTTGAAATGTTCAGGCTTTAAATCTACTTTTTCCAAGAGATTCATTATCTTTTCTTTTCGTTGTTTTTCCGTGGGCAATATATCATGAATTTTCATGGGTTCATTGATGGCCTGCCCTATGGTAAGGCGCGGATTGAGCGAGCCATAAGGATCCTGGAAAATGATCTGCAATATCTTTTCGCATTTTCCTGAACTGCTCATCCGGTATATGGGCGATATTTTTTTTGTTAAAAAAAATATTTCCGGATGTGGGTTCAATCAGTCTTATCAATGCTCTGCCTAATGTGGTTTTTCCGCAACCGCTTTCACCTACCAGGCCAAAGGTTTCTCCTTTTAAAACGGAAAAGCTTACATCATCAACAGCCTTAAATTCATTTAATATTTTGCCTGTAAAACTTTTCTTTAAGGGGAACCAGACTTTTAGATTTTCAACTTTTAGCAATGCGACCGGAGCTTCAATTGGTTTCGAATGTTCTTTTGCAGGAAAAGAATTTTGTACCTGTACACCAGTATTTTCAGGCATGCATCATTTAAAAAATCATTAACTACCGGAAGACGCCTGCCTTTTGATGATCCGGATGGCCTGCAACTAATCAGCGCCTTTGTATAGGGATGTTGCGGATGCAAAAAGATTTCTTTTACTGTGTTAGTTTCTACAATTTCGCCTTTGTACATTACTATTACTCTGTCAGCAATTTCTGCCACGAGGCCAAGGTCATGGGTGATATAAATAACTCCCATCTTTTGTTTTTGCTGCAATTCTTTTATCAGCTCTACAATTGTTTTTTGCACCGTTACATCAAGGGCAGTTGTTGGCTCATCAGCTATAAGTAAGGAAGGATTGCAGCTCATGGCCATGGCAATCATTACTCTTTGTTTTTGGCCGCCGCTTAGCTGGTGAGGATAACGGTTAAGCATTGTTGCGGCACCTGGCAATTTTACCTGGTTGAAGAGATCAATCGTTTTTTGTACGGGCAACTGATCGCGATATTTTTTCATGCAGCATGATTGCCTCCATTACCTGGCTGCCACAGGTTTGTACCGGGTTTAGCGAAGTCATCGGCTCCTGGAAGATCATGGAAATTTTATTGCCTCTTATTTTTCGCAGTGCTTTTTCCGGCAATTGCATAAGATCCTCCTGCTCCAGGCCATTTTCTGAAAAAAAAATTTCTCCTTTTTTATAAAGCGCCGCTGCAGACGGGAGCAGTTGTAATATGGATAAAGAAGTAACTGTTTTACCTGAGCCGGATTCACCAACTATCGCAACTATTTCGCCCTGGTTTACTTCAAAAGAAATATTTTTTATTGCAGGTACGGTCTCTGAATCTGTTATAAAATCAACTTTTAAATTATTTATTTGAAGAAGAGGATACGTCATTATGTGAGTGGTGAGTAGTGAGATGGTGAATAAACTCACCACAGGCGGATTGTAAAACCTGGCAGTGCAGTAATTAAAATTTCAAATGCCTTACCGTAAGGCCATCATTGATCAATTGTTTTAATGAATCAATTCCAATTTTTAAATGCCTTTCTACAAATTGAGCGGTAACGCTTGCATCGCTTTCAGCAGTTTTTACACCTTCCGGAACCATGGGAGAATCGCTTACCAGCAACAATGCGCCGGTAGGTATTTTATTATAAAATCCCACTGTAAATATGGTGGCCGTTTCCATATCAATAGCATACGCCCTTATTTTTTCGCAGGTAAGCTTTAAGTACTTCATCATGTTCCCAAACCCGCCGGTTGGTTGTATAAACGGTGCCTGTCCAATAATCGAATGCATAGTCACGAATAGTAGTTGATATGGCTTTTTGTAAAGCAAATGCCGGTAATGCCGGCACTTCAGCGCGGAAAATAATCATTGGAGGTTCCTTCTCCTCGTATTGCTGCGATCGGTAAAATGAGATCACCGATCTTATTTCTTTTTTTCAATCCACCGCATTTACCCAAAAATAAAACTGCTTTGGGATCAATGGCGCTCAACAAATCCATAATCGTAGCAGCGCCCGGGCTTCCCATTCCAAAATTAATTATCGTAATATTATCAGCGGTGGCACATTGCATGGCTTTATCTGCACCTATGATTTTTACATCGTGCATATCCGCAAACATCGTTACATAGTTGCTGAAATTGGTAAGGAGAATATATTTTCCAAAATTTTCAAGCTTTTCACCGGTATACCTCGGAAGCCAGTTGTTTACTATTTCTTTTTTTGTTTTCATCGTTCTTTCTGAAGCCCAGCTGATTTATTGCTGTAGATAAAAATACGATTTTACATTTTAGTTCCTGTTATTACCGGCGAGACTTTAGTTTTGTAATAAGCTGACAGCTCATGGCTGATGGCTCAAAGCGCATAATGATAAAAATTGAATTTCCAAAGATCAGGTTAAAATAAGGCAAGCGGGCAGGGCATAAATGAAGTCTTTGATGTAATAAGAAAAAAATGGCTGCGTCTTTCTCCCGAGGAATGGGTACGGCAGAATATGATACACTTCCTGCTTTCGAAAAAATATCCTGCTTCACTAATAGCAGTTGAAAAAGAAATTAAGCTTGGAGAACTTAAGAAGCGTTGTGATATTGTTGTTTACAGCAGGGAAGCCCTTCCCTTTTATGATTATTGAATGTAAAGAAATGAATGTTTCACTTTCTGAAAAAACGCTGGAGCAAATCCTGCGCTATCATATTACGCTGCCTGCAAAATATCTTATAATCACAAATGGCAGCTATTGTTTTGGGTTTGAAAACAGAAAATCAATTATAGAAATCAACGAATTCGATTACTGAAATACAATGCAATTTACCTAGATCTATAAACTTCTAAACAATAACTTCTAACTAATAAACTACTAACTATAAACCAATAAACTAATAACTAATCTATAAACCAATTCTCTTAAGGGAATATTCCCAGCTCAGCATAAGAAGTCGCCACTTTATTAATTGCACATACATAAGCTGCTGTACGCATATCGGGTATGGCAGGTATTTTTTGCCAGATATCCACAATTTCCCTTGTGGCAGTTATCATAGTTTCTTCAAGCCCGCTTCTTACCAGGTCAACTTCATCGGCGCCATGCATAATAAAATCTCTTTCCAGTCGAACTAACGTTTTTGCCGGTAAGTTCTTCAAGCTGGCCAAGAATATGATGGTTCATATTTTCAGTAAATCTTTTTTCAAGCCGGCCATAACGTACGTGGCTAAGATTTTTAAGCCATTCAAAATAACTAACGGTAACACCGCCTGCATTCAGGTACATATCCGGCACCACCAATACTCCTTTTAGATTCAATATTTCATCCGCTTCGGGCGTAAGAGGGCCATTAGCGGCCTCACCTATTATTTTGGCTTTTATACGGGAAGCATTTTCTGCATTGACTACATTTTCCAGGGCAGCAGGAATCAAAATATCACATTCCATTTCCAATGCATCTGTATTCTTTGCAAAATTTGTTGCCGCCTGGAAAATCCAGTATTGAACCGGTTTTAGTACGATGCAGCCATACTTTATCTACATCCAGTCCATCTGCTGACCAGATGGCGCCTTCATATTCGGCAAGTCCTACAATTATTGCTCCGGCCTGCTGAAAAAATAACGCAGTATGATAACCCACATTGCCCAATCCCTGTACACAAATACGTTTTCCCTTTACGCCTGTTGATAACCCAAGTTTATCCATTACAGAAGGCATATTACATACTTCGCTAAGTCCATAAAATACACCAAGGCCAGTTGCTTCCCTTCTGCCCCGCACTCCTCCCTGTGTTACTGGCTTTCCGGTTACGCAACCAGCAGCATCAATTTCCCCGGGGTGCATGGCGACATAAGTATCTAGTATCCAGGCCATTTCCCTTTCACCGGTACCATAATCAGGTGCAGGTACGTCAGTTCCGGGGCCAATAAAATTTTTCTTAATCAATTCTGCTGTATAACGGCGGGTAATTTTTTCCAGTTCGTAAGCAGTATACTCCCGCGGATTAATTTTAATTCCTCCTTTAGCGCCGCCAAAAGGCACATTCACAATTGCGCATTTATAGGTCATAAGCGCAGCCAGCGCCATTACCTCATCCTGGTTTACAGCTTCACTAAAGCGAATACCACCTTTACAGG
This sequence comes from uncultured Chitinophagaceae bacterium, assembly GCA_963800635.1. Classification (GTDB taxonomy): domain Bacteria; phylum Bacteroidota; class Bacteroidia; order Chitinophagales; family Chitinophagaceae; genus Ginsengibacter. Next base: position 240,691 of record CAWDCB010000013.1, on the reverse strand, counting down.
GTGTTTTATGATGAGAATGTTGAACCCTGTACGCCTCAATCGTTACAATTTCCCCGCTTTCTTTTTTATAGGGAAACGCATCTGGTAAACACTGTTACATTGTTTTATCTGCTCAAGAATACCGGGATCCCAATTAGTAAAAATTGCAGCCTTATCAAAACTTCTTTCAACACTTTGAAAGAAACTATATGGTACGGGAGAAGACATAAAATTTATTTTAGTTTATTATTAATGAAACATAATTATTTTCATAGCTCCTTGATTATTTATAAGAAAGAAAATTTACAGTGCCTTTTCTTTTTTTGAAATTTTAATATCAATTCTTACCAGGTATAAAAAAAGAACTACAAGAATTGTAATACAAACAGCCATGACAACATATATTTTATCGTGGCTTCTCATTATACTGTTCAGTCTCAGCTCCGGTAGAATCTGCAGAGGATTGTGCAAACAATAAAAAATTGAAAAATATAAATATAACGGACAGAGCGAGATGTTTATAAAACTGTTTAATCATTAATTAAATTTTTGTTGGCCAGCAAGTTCAGCCTTATTTTCAGGTTGCTGATCCAAATTCCCAAAAGTACCCAACCGGTTACAGCGGGCCAGAAAACCATTCTCATTGTTGAATCGAGGCTGCCACCACCCAATGCAGGATTACCACCGCCTTTGGCGCCTTCCATCCCACCGGGATGCAGTGATTGAACCAGCCTCGGTAATATCATTATCAGCGGAATGTAAATAAAATATGCAAAAATATTATAGACAGCACTCACTCTTGCTTTTTTATCAATATCAGTCATGGAACCTCTTAATACAATGTAGGCAAGGTAAATTAAAACTGCTATGGCTGCAGCTATTTGCTTTGGATCATTGCTCCATGGCTCGCCCCATGTGTAAGTGGCCCATATAGAACCTGTTGCCAATCCTAAAATTCCAAATATAATTCCTGTCTTTGCAAATTCCGCCGCATATAATATCATGTTTAATATTTTGAGTGCGCAGGTAAGCAATGGAATAACCGAGTGAGAAGCTTAACAAGCGCTATCTGCCCAAACCACATAGGCACATGAAAGAAAAAGTTACGAATACTTTCATAAAGATTACCAATGTGAGGAACTTTTATTAAAAATCCTGCGGTAAAGGTGAAAAACAGAAATATCATACACAATAATTTCCACCACTTAAATTTCATTACCGGAGTTTGATCGTTAAGATGCAATCGTTTTTTGTGCTGGCAAAATTAGGGTAAAACTTTCGTGATTTAATTTTTATGTTAACCGACTTGATATAAAATCAGGCCAATAAGTCAATGGCCAATAAGTCAATAAACAATCGTGAGAATCTGCAATGATCCAATGACTGAAGATCTATGACAAATATCCGGTAATTGAACACCTTTTACTGATAATGCGGATGGTTTTCTACCTGCATTCACTTAACTTTGCCACCCATAACAATAAATATGAGCGGAGCTTTAAAAGAAGTAAGAAACCGGATTCAAAGTGTAAAAAGCACACAGCAGATTACCAAAGCAATGAAAATGGTAAGCGCCGCCAAATTGCGGAGAGCACAGGATGCTATCATTCAAATGAGGCCTTATGCTCAAAAGCTGCAGGAAATGCTGGCAATATTGTAAGCAATGCTGAAGGAGATATCAATATGACGCTTGGCTGCAGTGAGGCCGGTAGAAAAAGTTTTAGTGATTGTAATAACCAGCGACAGGGGATTGTGCGGCGGCTATAACAGCAATCTTATTAAACTCGCAAAGCAGACGATAAAAGAAAAATATGAAAATGCATCTGCAAAGGGCAATGCCGAATTAATGCCTTTAGGTAAAAAAGGATATGAGCATTTTTCAAAAAATAAATTTAAAGTAATTGATCATTACTGGAATATTTTTGCCGACCCAAGTTTTGAAAATGTAGCAAAGGCTTCAAAATTTGCAATGGATGTTTTTGCAAAAGGTGAAGTAGATGCAGTAGAATTGGTATATAGTGAATTTAAAAATGCTGCAACCCAAAAATTTACAGTTGAACAATTTCTGCCTGTTAAAAAAACGTGAGAAAAAAAGGTGAAGCAAAAGCTGATTTTATTTTTGAGCCCGATAAAAATACATTGATTGAAGAGCTGATGCCGAAAATACTAAATACACAATTATATAAAGCAATATTGGATGCACATGCCAGCGAACATGGCGCCCGCATGACTGCAATGGATAAAGCCACTGAAAATGCTGAAGAACTTTTGAAATCCTTAAAAATAAGTTACAACCGTGCAAGGCAGGCTGCTATTACAACTGAGCTTACAGAAATAGTAAGTGGTGCAGCGGCGTTGCAGGGGTAACTTTAATTAGCTAATTAGCTAATTAGCCAATGAGCCAATTTGCTAATGAGGGTTACATGAGATTTAATCGTTAGCATATTAGCTAATTATCGAATCAGCAAATTAAAACATGGATCTAAATTTAATAACCCCACACATTGAAGCGCTTGATTTTTGCCAGTGAAAAACCTTTGACCGCAAATGAACTTGCCGAGCTGGTAAATAATGCATTGGGGTTTATGGAAGACCGGCACCTCAGTGGAGCAGGTTGATGCTGCCATCAATGCAATTAAGGAAAAATATGAATCAGAATTTTATCCATTTGAAGTAGTTGAAAGCGGCGGCGGTCTGCAATTTCTTACCAAAAAAGAATTTTATAAAACCATTGCGCAACTTAACGGCGATAAATTTTTAAAAAAACTTTCTGTAGCATCGCTGGAAACACTTTCAATAATTGCTTATAAACAACCGGTAACAAAATCAGAGATTGAAATTATCCGGGGCGTTAACTGCGATTATGCTGTACAGAAGTTGCTTGAAAAAGACCTGGTAATTATTGCGGGAAGAAATGAAGATTCTCCGGGCAAGCCACTTATTTATGCCACCTCAAAATCCTTTATGGATTATTTTGGTATCAATAGCCCGGATGATCTTCCAAAAATAAGAGAAGTGCTCAACCAGGAAATTATTGAAGCTACAAAAATTGAAGCTACTCAAAATGAGTTGCCCGTTGAACACGACACGAATTAGCTAATTAGCTAATTTTCACATTAGCATATTTCCACATTATCACATTATGTCGCAAGTTTTATCTCATAAGCAATTGGAAGCCATTGCCAAAGAATTTGGTACCCCTGTGTATATTTATCATGCCGAAAAAATTACAGAGCAATACAATAAGCTCATCACCGCTTTTAAAAAAACGGATGCAAAATTTTTTTATGCCTGTAAAGCATTAACCAATATCAATATTCTGCGGCATATAAAATCTATTGGTGCAAATATTGACTGCAGTTCTATTAATGAAGTAAAACTGGCTTTACATGCAGGTTTTACGCCGGAAAGAATTTTATATACTTCTAATGGCATTGCTTTTAGCGAAATTGAAGAAGCAAAGAGCCTTGGTGTTAATATCAATATTGACAGCCTTTCCAACCTGGAAAAATTTGGAAAAGCTTATGGACATACTTATCCAGTCGGCATCCGTTTGCGGCCCAATATTCTGGCAGGTGGAAATCTCAAAATTTCTACCGGGCATGATAAAAGTAAATTTGGTATTCCTGTTGACCAGGTTGAAAAAATATTATCGCTTGTTCAGCAATACAATTTATTTATTCGTGGCTTGCAAATTCATACCGGAAGTGATATCGAAGATGCAGATGTGTTTATGAAAGGCATTGAAGTGTTGTTTGATATTATTCCTCATTTTAAAGAATTGGAGTTTATTGATCTGGGCGGAGGCTTTAAAGTACCTTACAAAGAAAGTGATACAGAAACGGATATTACTTTGCTTGCACAAAGAGTAAGCGAAGCATTTGCCAATCATCCCAAACCCTGGTAATAAACACTTACAGGTTTGGTTTGAGCCGGGGAAATTTTTAGTGAGTGCCGCCGGTTATTTTGTTACACAGGTAAACGTAATTAAGGAAACATCAGCAACTACTTTTGCAAGTGTTGACACCGGCTTTAATCATTTGATCAGGCCCATGTTTTATAATTCCTATCATCATTGAAAATATAAGTAATAAGGAACGGAGTTGAACACATCTACACCATTGTAGGCAACATTTGCGAGACAGATACTTTTGCGTGGGATAGAAAAATTAATGAAATTAAGGAAGGAGATTTCCTCGTATTTTATAATGCCGGCGCTTATGGTTTTGAAATGTCTTCAAATTTTAATTCGCGGTTAAAACCGGCTGAAGTTTTAGTAAGAGATGGTAAAGCAACGCTTATCCGTAAAAGAGATTCTTTTGAAGACCTGCTTGCAAACCAGGTCATTTAAAAAAATAAACCCGGTATGATTGCATACCGGGCTGTTGTTTACAGAATTTGATTATCTATTTAGGATCTTGATTGCCTTCGTTATAAGAATTATCTCCTGAGAAGAATTACTGTTATCCCGGTGTTGGTCATTGTTATTCGTCCCCGGGTTTTGATTTTCCTTCTCCTGCTAAAATTTCTTTGCGCATCTATTATTGCCTGGTCCCTTTCAGCTTTTAAAGAACGAATTTCCTTTCTTCTTTCTGAACGGCTTAAACTTTTGTCTTTTCTGGCTTCTCTTATTTGGCTCTTATAGTCATTTTTTATAGATTGTATTTCTAATGACAATTTGTAAGGCATTGGCCTGCTTCCATAATAGGGGTAACCATAAGGTAACCATATGGATAGCTGTAAGGAAACCCATAATAGGGATAGCCAAAAACAGGATAGCCAAATCCTAAACTTAAGCTAAGGGAGCAACGTAAACCCGTGGGTGATATGTATGATAATAGACCCTGTGCTGGGCAGATACTCCTAATGATAATGTTACTGATACTAATATTATTAATAGCGTTTTCATAAAATTTGTTTTTTATTTTCTATAGTATTAGACGTCAAAACGGATGAAAAAGTTAAAAGGTTATCTTGCTATAATTATTCTTTAACATCTCTTTGCAAAGAGGGAAGATAAGCGTTGGACATCACTAAGTTTTACGGTGCATAAACGTTTAAACAATTCATTGGAGAACATTGTATGATTCAATTAATACGCAGAATCTTCAATTTTTAGATAACATAAACTAAAGCTGTATTAGCAGGTATCTGGCCATCAAAAATGGCCTGATACCGCGAACACTTAAAAGATCGACGAGGTGTCAGGCCACTTCCCGTGGCCAGACACTTATTGAAAAGATTATGCCGAATGATCAGAATTTAGAAGGTTTGAAAAACCTTTTGGAGGGAGGCGACTGGATGCAATCTAAATGCCAGTGTCAATTTAACTGTAATAGGATAAATATTATTACACGAATTTTGTAATAAAAATTATTATATGCTTAATAAATTTAATGATGCAACACCCGGCGAGATTAACGAAGCCTGCATGCCGCGGGAATAGCTTCGCTCGAATATCGCAAAATTGTCTTTAAAACAACGTGCGGATTTCATGAGAACTATTGCACAAAATCTCGAAAATGCAGACGCAGCAATTAATTTCTACGGCAACGGAAGAAACGCACTTTATCCGCAGAGCGCTTGCAATCGGAAAAAGCAAGAACCGTCTTTCAATTAAATAGTTATGCGGCAGCATGCGAAAAGGGAGATTGGATGCAAGTAAAAATTGATTCTGCCGACGAAAAAAGAATTCCTGCTAAGCCAGGTATCAGGAAAATGATGATACCACTTGGCCCTGTGGTTGTTTTCGGCTCGAGCAATTTTCCCTTTGCCTATTCAACTGCCGGTGGAGATACGGCCTGTGCATTTGCAGCGGGCTGCCCGGTAATTGTAAAGGCGCATCCTGCACATGCAAATACCTCTCAAATTGTAGCGAGCTTAATTCTTGAAGCTGCGGAAAAGTGCAATATGCCGGAAGGAATTTTTACCCATATTCACGGTGCATCTGTAGAAACAGGAAAACAACTGGTGTTGCATCCGGAAACCAAAGCTGTTGGCTTTACCGGCTCCTTTACCGGCGGCAAGCAATTGTTTGATTGGGGCAATCAACGCAAAGTGCCCATTCCTGTGTTTGCAGAGATGGGAAGTGTAAACCCTGTTTTTTTATTACCCGGGAAACTAAAAACCGATTATGATGAGCTTGCCGCTATGTATGCAAGCTCTATTACATTGGGCGTCGGCCAGTTTTGTACAAATCCAGGAGTAATAATTGGCATTGAAAGTGATGAGCTAGATAAATTTATTGCGGCGCTCGGCGCAAAAAATTAAAAAAATTGCTCCGGGGCAAATGTTACATCCGGGCATTGCAAAAGGTTTCAATGAAAGGAAGCAAAAAGCTTTGTCGCAGAACGGGGTCGATGAAGTTGCGGTGTCTGAAATTATTGCAAAGGAAAATGAAGGCTCACCGACGATTGCAACTACTTCAGCACAGAATTTTTTAAAAAATTCTTTATTGCATGAGGAAGTTTTTGGCCCTTATTCACTCATTGTTCAATGTAAAAATAATGATGAACTTTTGGCAGTTGCCAAGGCGTTGGAAGGTCAGCTTACCGCAACCTTAATGGCTACTATCGATGATATCAATCAACATGATTCTCTTGTTGAAGCCATAAAAAATATTTGCGGGAGATTAATTTATAACGGCGTTCCTACAGGTGTTGAAGTATGTCTTAGCATGCAGCACGGAGGCCCGTTTCCGGCCACTACCGATAGCAGGTTTACATCGGTAGGCGCCGATGGCATTATCCGTTTTGTGCGCCCGGTAGCATTTCAAAACTGGCCCAATGAATTATTGCCTGATGAATTAAAAGATGAAAACCCACTAAAATTATGGAGAACGATCAACGGTGAACTTACTTCGCCGGATTTATAGATTATTTGATTGATACTGAAAGTCTTTTCCAGGCTTAAATTCAATAAATACGAACCACGCCGTTACAAGAGTTGATACGATGAACCAGGCTATAATTGAAATAATTTATTGCCGGGAAAAAGACAGAAGCGCCAAACCAATCTCCGGTTTTATAAATAATGGCGCAGCCAAAAATATTTTTAATTATTTCCCACAACAATGCATAACGGTTGCGATCCATAAGTTCGCTATAAGCATATACGGTTAAAAAAATAAAAAATCCGTAAAGAAAAATACCAGGAGTTCCAATTGACGGCAATATTTGCAAAAAGATAAGAAATCGTGATCAGCAGTCCTGCCAACTGTACCCATGACCAGGTAAGCAATGCAGCCGAATTTTGAGTGGCATATTTTTCGAAATTATACACATCCTCAATTTTATAAACTGGAAATTTTTCAGCTACATCTTCAGGCCGCCAACCGGTTGGCATCAGCCATATCCTTAATTTATCTTTCCATTTTTCGGCGTGCCACGCGTCTTTTATCAGTAGCCATAAATGCAGAAAATTTATTTTAACCGGGTTCCAGGTTCTTACGGGCCTGGTAATTCCATAAACCGGTACCACATCTGTCTAATTCTTCCTGGAAAGTTCCAAAAGCTTTGTCCCATATTATAAATATCTGGGAGAAATTTTTATCAATATATGCAGGATTAATAGCATGGTGCACACGATGATGTGATGGTGTTACTATAATTTTTTCGAGCCATCCCATTTTATTAATGTGCTGGGTATGGTACCAAAATTGGGCAAATAATTGAATGGGCGCAACAATAGCAATCACATTTGCCGGTACGCCAAGTAATGCAGCAGGAAGCAGGAAAATAGCAAATATTTTTACGATGGAAGAAATACTCTGTCGCAATGCGCAGGCAAGGTTAAATTCTTCGCTGCTGTGATGGATAATATGATTGTTCCAGAAAAGATTGTAATGATGCGAAATGCGGTGTACCCAATAGCCTGCAAAATCAAGGGCTATAAATGCAACGATATAAACCCAAATGCCCGGCTTTAGGTGAATAATAGCAATTTTATTTACCAGCCATTCATAACTAATGATTACCAGGCTAAGCCCCAGAACATCTTTAGTTACATTAGTAATTCCGGAGCTCAGGCTCGAGATCATATCCATCTGTTTTACAGTATCCCTGCCTGTATACCATCCATACCATTTTTCAAAAAGTACCAATGCTAAAAAAACGGGCATAGCAAATAATAATATTTTCCCGTAAGTTTCCATAAAAAATATTACTAAATTAAGAAATTTAAAGAGAATTTTTGAGACGCTGTTTCGGAAGCATGGAGGATACTTCCCGCTCGAAATACACCTTCGATTTTGCATCTTTAACATTTTACCAATAAATCTGTGCTCTCTGTGTCATTTTGTCCAATATTTGTTATTGGCAAAAAGTTTGACAATGCTACCTTTGCAGCCAATTTTAAAATATGGAAAAAAATAAAAACGACATTTCAGATTTCAGCGACCAACAATGGTGTAAAGGGAGAAGATTTTTCTGCGGATGAATCGCCTGCTGAGGATGGTAATCCCGCAGTAGAGTCGGAGGATAATACTGAGAATTCAAAACGTGCCGATGAAGTCATCACTCTTAAAGTCGAACCTGGATGAACAGAAAGATAAATATTTACGCCTTGCTGCTGAATTTGAAAATTACAGAAGGCGTTCATCAAAAGAACGTCTTGAATTGATACAAACTGCCGGCAAAGATGTGATCAGTTCCTTGTTACAGGTTTTAGATGATTGTGACCGTGCGGAAAAACAAATGCAGGAAACCAATGATGCCGGACCAGATTAAGGAAGGTGTTCAGCTCGTGTTTAATAAACTTCGCAAAACCTTGCAGGCCCAGGGCCTTAAGGCAATGGAAAGCCTGAACACTGATTTTGATGTTGAGAAACATGAAGCGATTACTGAAATTCCGGTTGAGGATAAAAAGTTGAAAGGCAAGGTGGTAGATGAAGTTGAAAAAGGATATTATCTGAATGATAAATTGATACGATTTGCCAAAGTGGTAGTTGGTAAATAAAAAACACTGGTTATATTTTACCATAAGCCGTATCTGCGAACGGCGAATGGTCTTTTTTTACGCAGATCACAATAAATTGTATGGTAAGTTCAATGGCTTCAAAAAGAGATTATTACGAAATTTTGGGCATAAGCAAGTCTGTTACTGCCGATGAAATAAAAAAGGCATACCGTAAAGTTGCCATGCAGCATCACCCGGATAGGAATCCCGGCGATCATACCGCTGAAGAAAAATTTAAAGAAGCTGCGGAAGCCTATGAAGTGCTTAGCGACCCGGATAAGCGGGCACAATATGACAGGTATGGCCATAGTGCTTTTGCCTCGGGCCGTGGCGGAGGATTCTCTTGCCAGATAATATGGAAGATATTTTCAGCCAGTTTGGTGATATTTTCGGCGATGATGTATTTGGAAGTTTTTTTAGCGGTGGCAGAAGCAGCGGCCGCTCTTCAAGGAGTAAAGGCACAAGAGGCAGTAACCTTAGGGTAAAAATCAAAGTAAATTATGAAGAGATTGCCAGCGGCGCAACAAAAACTATTAAAGTAAAAAAATATGTTGCCTGTAATACTTGTGGAGGCTCGGGCGCGAAAGATAAAAACAGCATGCAAACCTGTAGTACCTGTGGTGGAAATGGCCAGGTACGCAGGGTTCAAAATACCTTCCTCGGGCAGATGCAAACGGTAAATACCTGCCCTACCTGTAATGGCGAAGGATCCGTAATTACAAGTAAGTGTACTTCATGTAAAGGAGAAGGGCGGGTATATGGCGAAGAAACCGTTACCCTTGATATTCCTGCAGGTGTGCAGGACGGAATGCAACTGAGTATGAGTGGCAAAGGTAATATGGGTGAAAGGGGAGGCAGCCCGGGCGACCTTATTATTTTAATTGAGGAAGAATCAAATCCACACTTACACAGGGAAGGCCTAAATGTAGCCTTCGATTTATATATTTCCTTTCCTGATGCAGTATTTGGCATACAGGCAGAAGTGCCTACGATTGACGGACGGGCAAAAATTAAAATTCCACCCGGCACACAAAGCGGTAAAATTTTCCGGCTTAAGGGTAAAGGCTTTCCATCTATAAATTCACATGAAAAAGGAGACCAGCTCATTCATGTAAATGTGTGGACGCCGCAAACTGTTTCCGGTGATGAAAAAGAAACGCTCGAACAAATGCAGCAGAGTGAGAACTTTAAGCCAAAGCCTGATAAAAACGATAAAACTTTCTGGGAAAAAATAAGAGAAACGTTTAGCTGATGCCGGGCTGGTAATGCGTCTCAAAAATATACAAATGCCGGATATCATTTAAGAAGTGATACCCGGCATTTGTATTATATCCTTTTAAGGTAGCAATACCTTATCAATTACATGGATCACCCCGTTAGTCGCTACAATATTAGTAACAATAATATTCGAAGGCGAATTATTATTGTTGCCTTTTACAGTAGCTCCGGCAGTCAATCCTATAGTTAGCTTACCTCCATTGACTGTGGCAGCTTGTGTTCCATCACTCAGGTCAGATGAAAAAATTCTTCCCGCTATTACATGATAAGTAAGAATGCTTGCCAGCATATTTGGATCGGCATTATTGATATCATTGATTGTTGCAAATCCCGCATTTCTGAAGGCATTGTTGACAGGCGCAAATACAGTAAAGGGACCGTTTCCTGATAATACCTGCGCTACATTGGTACTTCCCTGGCTTGCCCGTAACACCGCAGCAACGAGGTAAGAAAATATTGTATCACTTTGGGCAATTTGTACAATGTTTCCTGCGGGTGGCAATAATACCCTGCCTATAACGTGGATCACGCCGTTGCTGGCTGCAACATCAGCCTTTACGACCGAAATTCCATTTATGAATACCCCATTACTGTTGCGTGTAACATAAGCTTGCGCCCCACTTACCGTGGATATCGGCGCATTTGGCCCTGCGGGCACCTCAGTGGATTTAATTGAAGATGCAATGGTGTGATACAATAAAATTTTCTTCAATGTATCCGCGCTAAGCGTATTGACAGTGTTCATGGTGATACCTGATGCCATGAAAGCCGTATCATTGGGAGCAAAGACTGTAAAGGGGCCGGTTCCACTAAGTGTGGTCGCTAATCCGGCTTTTACAACGGCCGCCTTCAAGATACTAAAGTCACTGTTTGAGGAAACTACGTCAGTAATGGTGGACGTAGTAGCCGGTTTGTTGTTATCATCTTTCTTGCAGGAGGAAATGATTAATAAAGAAAACAGGCCTGCAATTAGCAGCATTCCTGCTGAACGGGAAATCGAAAATCTTTTAAGCATAATGTAATTTTTGTTTAATGAATGACTAATTGAACTTAAACAAAAATATTTTTCGATGGTTCACTGAATTAGAAATATATTTTAAACAGGTAAGTAATTGGCTGTGTTGAGGAAACCGATGCGCTGTATGCGATGTAGCGAGGCGGGCAAATGTTTAATATGAGAAACGTTTCAATTCGGGAGAGAATATTAACACGGCAAAAATCGTGGGCTCATCCTTTGATCATATTCTTAACTCGGTAATCGCATCAAACTTTTCAAGATATTTGGATTATTAAATGGGCGTAATCTTATTTATAAAATTCTTTTATGTTAGAAAACACAATCACTGATGAATTCATGAAGCAAATGATTTCAAAAACAAAAAATTACTGCATTGTCCTTTTAAAACATGGCCCTAACTGGAACATGCCTGGCGCCGAAAAAATTATTTGGGAACATGGGCGAAGGAATTTTAAGCTTAAGATGAGCGGAGACTTACCCATTGTTTGCCCCGTAACTGATGGCAGTGAGTTAAGTGGCGTTGGAATTTTTAATACCACTGCTGATGAGTTAAAAGTAATAATGGACGAAGACCCTGGTGTAAAAGAAGGATTATTCATTTATGAAATTCATACCTGCCGCAGTTTCCCGGGAAGTAGTCTGCCTTAGTGCAATGAAATGACATTGGAATATGGAGGGGGGTACCTCTCACTGCATATACCAGTCGGTGCTCATCATTAATCCGGTGGCTCCACGAAATTCTGTATAATTTAAAATCTTCATAAGTGCTTTTTTAAGTAGAAGATTAAGTATCTTTTTTGACATGGAAACAACACGCGCTTTTCAAGATGTTAGCTCTTTTTCTTTTTCTTTTTCTTTTCATAAATGGCTTTGCATTTATCAATGAGGTCAACAAATTCATTTTGAAGATAATCGCCGGGGGTTGATGCTGATACGGCGATATTTTTAATCACATCCCAATCAGTGGCTGGAAAATATTCAGATTCTCTTAAAGTTAATCCAAGCATCGTAACTGCGGCGGCAAATCGCAGGTCCTTGGATATGCTGTCGAAAGCGATGTAATTTTGCGGGCAATCATATTTTATAAGGCGCCTTGTGGTATCATTCGGTACCCTGAAATGTAATGCAACGGCAGCGATCCGGGATTGAGGAGGTTGCAAACTATCCACAGTTGCAGGAATAATTTCAAAGATTGCGGTATTTCCTGTGCCCGCGCCAATCTCGCCTCCTTCAAGCTCATCTCCTTTTTCAGCAAGAACATTTTTTTTATTATCGTATCCGATTAAACGATATTCCCTTACTAAACGGGAATTAAACTGTATTGAAATGTAAACATCGTTTGCAATGGAATACAACGTTTGCGTAAATTCTGTGACCAATACTTTTTCAGCTTCGCGTATGTCATCAAGGTAGGCGAAGTTTCCATTTCCTTTTTTGGCAAGCGCTTCAATCTTTGAGTCTTTATAATTGCCCATTCCCACGCCCAGGCAGGTAAGGTAAACTCCGGTCTGCCTTTCTTTTGCAATCAATTCTTCCAGTTCTTTTTCATTCGTTTCGCCGATATTGAAATCACCGTCTGTTGCAAGTATAATTCGATTATTGCCACCTTTAATAAAAGTATTTTTTGCAACTTCATAAGCAGATCTTATGGCTGCTTCACCGGGCGTATCACCGGAGGCGGTAAGTTCTTCGATTGCTTTGATGATTTTTTGTTTTTGATCGCCGCTTGTCGGCTGCAGCCATATGCCTACCGTGCCACCATATACCACAATTGAAACCGTATCTTTTTTCCGTGAGATTTTTTACCAGCAACTGGAAAGCTTCTTTTAACAGCGGAAGCCTGTTCGGAAGATCCATACTTCCTGAAACATCCATCAAAAAAACAAAATTGGACGGAGGTACCTTGTCAAGGTTAAGCTTCTTGCCGGAAAGACTAAGGAATAATAACTGGTGGCTTTTATTCCATGGGCAATCTGTTACCTGCGATTCTACTCTGAAAACATCCTTCCCCGCAGGCTCTTTATAATTAAAATTGAAATAATTAAGCATCTCATCAATTCTCACAGCATCGGGAGGTACCCTGCGTTTCCTGGTTAATAAACCTGCGGATGTTACTATAGGATGCCTTATCAATACGCATTGCAAAGCCGGTACTACGGTTGTTACCGGTTTTTATAAAATCATTTTCTATAAGATTGCTATAGCTTTCATTATTGTAATAAGCGGTGGGATAAATATGGCCTTCTGTTCCAAGCGTGATTGAAGCAAGTTTTTGCTTTTGGGTACTTATTGCAGTGGATAAAGACTTTAGGGTTATTTCCTGGTAAACATCAGTTTTAATTTTAAGAGCCTTTGTTTCAAAGCCATCAGCACTTAAAATAACTGAATCATACATATTGGGAACTTGGAATGCCAAATCCACCGGTAACTCCACTGTAATACAACGAATGGCTTGCCGGCATATAGATTTTTACATTCTGCAGCGGTTGATTTTTCTCATCCTTTATATCACCCCTGAGGTAATATTGTGCAGTAGTATGGTAAATCAGGGTAAAAAAGAAAATAGTAAAAAATAGCTTTGGCAATCGAGGGTTTATTTTGTAAGGTATAATCTTCTACTCAAACTCTTATTAAAAATTTATGTGCCCGGCTTTATACCAACTGGTATATTTCTTTAATATTTCTTCCGAGGCCATCGTAATCCAGCCCATACCCGATAACAAATTTATCGGGAATGGTAAATCCTAGGTAATCAATTTTTATGGGATGTACCATTGCAGTCTGGCTTATGAAAAGTGCGGCGATTTTTAACGATGCCGGGTGATGGTGTTCCAACTGGGGTAAAAATTGTGAAAGGGTTTTACCTGTATCAACTATATCTTCTACAATGATCACTTCCCTGTTAAAAAGATCTACATCCAGTCCAATGGCTGTTATCACTTTACCGGTCGATTTCACGCCTTTATAGGATGCCAGTTTAATGAAACATATTTCAGCTTCCAGGGTAATAGATTTGAAAAGATCTGCAGCAAAAATAAAAGCCCCGTTAAGTATAGCAATAAATAAAGGCCTTTTACCTTTATAATCCCTGTTAATTTCTCCGGCCACTCTCAATACCTGTTCTTCAATTTCCTGTGAAGTAATGTAAGAGGTAAATTCCTTGTCATGCACTTTAATGTAAGGCATAAATTATTTTGAAATGATCAACAACTGGCCGATTTTTAAACTATCATCTTTTAAATTATTCCATTCTTTCAACTGGTTTACCGAGATATCATATTTTTTCGAGATACCATACAGGCTTTCTTTGGGCTGTACTTCATGAGTTTTGAATTCCATATCCGGCGCATTCGAATCACGTTCTAAGGCCACGTTGCCGGTAGTTTCCGGCACAATGCCGGGACGGGGGCGAAGTTGAATTTTTGTTCCGGGATAGATGTTATCTGAGGGAGAAATTTTATTATAATCATAGAGGCTTTGTAATAATATCCCGTTTTTTTGAGCAACGTCATAAATGGTCTCGTTCGGTTGAACAATATAATAATCGCGGTCTCCGCGCGCCTGCTTTTTTTCAAGAAAAATAAACTGGTCTTTCCCGAGCAAGCCATCTTTTTGAAGATCATTTATTTCAAGAAGCTTTGCCAGCTTTATATTATTTTGAGAAGCTATAGCCAGTAAAGAGGTTCCCTTGGGAACAAATAAAGCCCTGCATCCGTTTATAGTCAGTTCAGCCGGATCAGAGGGATCAGTATTGCCGGGGTTACTATTATTTTTTTCGGCAGATTTGAATACGTCAGCAACTTCTTTTTCTTCGGGATCATCGGTATATTTCGAGGCATCGAAAACAGGAATTTCATTTACGGCTTCCAAAGTATACTGTTCTAAGTTATTGTCTTCAATATTTTTTATGAGAATTTCGGGATAACTGGGGTTGGTTGCATAGCCCGCTTTGCGCAATCCGTAAGCCCAGGCTTTATAATCACGGGGATCGAGTTTAAACAAAAATGCATACCGGTCATTTCCCCTTAAAAAATTAGAATGATCGCGGTAAGAATCACTAGCATCTTTGTACACACGAAAGCATTCTCCAGGCGCATCGTCGTCGTGGCTTACGCTGCCGGCCGTCCAGGTACTTTTACATTTAATGCCGAAGTGATTGTTTGATTTTTTTACCAGGTCACTGTTCCCGTTTTCAGTTTCTAAAATTCCCTGTGCCAGTGATATTGCCGCGGGAACGCCCATGCGCTTCATTTCTCTTACCGCAATATCTTTATATTGTGCCACATACTGGTCAACAGTCATATATTGAGCACACAATATTTGAGAAAAAAGTGATGGAAATAATTGATAAGAAAACTATTTTTTTCATAAAATTATAAGGGTGTCATATAAGTTGTATGAAATGAAATAATAATATTATTTTTTTTGAATCAGCATTAACCCATCTCTAACGGTCACCATTACGTGCTGAATTCTTTCGTCGCCGGCAATATGCTCATTAAATGCATGAATTGCTTTGGCATTTTTGCCGGTTATATTTTCTTCAAGCACTTCACCATGAAAAAAAACATTATCCGCCAAAATAAATCCGCCCTTTTTTAAACGGGGCAAAGTTAGCTCGTAATAATTAATATAGTTCACTTTATCGGCATCTATAAATACCAGGTCCCATGTGTCTTCTAAAGACGGGAATAATATCTAACGCATTGCCTTCGTGTAAAATTATTTGTTTAGATTGTAATGATTTGCTAAAATACCGGCGCGAAATTTCAGCATCCTCTTTTCTTATTTCAATGGTGTGCAACTCTCCTTCCTGCGCCAGCCCTTTTGCAAGGCACAAAGCGCTGTAGCCGGTAAATGTGCCTATCTCTAATATTTTTTTTGGCATGATCATATAGCTGATCAATTCGAGCAACTTTCCCTGCACCGGCCCGCTAAGCATATGCGCGTGCGCATGATTTTCTAAAGTAAACTTCTCTATTTCCTGCAACAGCTCATCTGTAGGGCTTGAAAATAACGCTGCATATTCTTCAGCTTTGCGATTTATTACTTCTATCATTTGCAATTTTTATTTCTTCCGGCGTTTTCTTTTTCGAGACCAGCAATAAGCCCAGGAAGGTAAGCAAGCCATTTACGATAATCAATTCTTCTGCAAATACGTATCCGCCCAATAACCGGTCAGAATATTTGTCAATAAAAAAACAAGCAAGAGGCGCCGCTATACAAATAAAAGGCGTTGCCTTGTCCAGCACATTCCTCTTCTTTGCATACAGCGAAAACCCATATAATCCTATCAGCGGCCCGTAAGTAAAAGTGGCCACCTTAAAGATGGCGCTTACTACTGACGCATCGTTTACCGCATTGAATAATAAAATTACAATCAAAATCAGGACTGAAAAAAATACATGAACATAATTCCGCGTTCTCACCATTTGCGGGGCATTTTCATTTTTTCTTTTATCAAAATTCAAAAAATCAATACAGAAGGAAGTCGTAAGAGCTGTGAGCGCAGAATCGGTTGTGGCAAAAGTAGCAGCAGTAAGCCCCAGCATAAAAACTACTGCCGGTACGCCTTTGAAATGATTTAATGCGATCTCCGGAAATAAATAATCCGTTCTTGGCTTATGTGTAATGGCATCAAGGGGAACGGCGATCCCGTTTTTATGGGCATAAATATATAATAGCGCTCCCACGCTTAAAAAAAAGAGGTTGATAATTACAAATATGCCGGTGAAAGTGAGCATATTCTTTTGAGCATCTTTGAGATTTTTACAACTTAGATTTTTTTGCATAAGGTCCTGGTCGAGGCCAAACATTCCTATGGTTACAAATAAGCCTCCAAGGAATTGCTTGGTGAAATGAAATTTATTGGTAACAAAATTATCTGTAAAAAAGATTTTTGAATACCCGCTCTTCTTAATGGCCTCAAAAGCCTGCGCAATATTGAGATGGAGGCTGCTACAAATAAAATAAATTGAAAGAAAAACGGAGGCTACCAGGAAAACGGTTTGCAGGCTATCGGTAATGATAATTGTTTTCAACCCACCCCTGAAGGTATAGCCCCAGATAAGCATAAGGCATATCACAATCGTGAGCCAGAAAGGCACACCCATAGAATCGAAAATGAAGCGTTGCAGAACGATTGCTACGAGGTAAAGCCTGAAAGCGGAGCCTATGGTTCTTGATAACAGGAAAATAGCGGCAGCGGTTTTGTGGCTTATTTTTCCAAGTGTGCGCTCAATCACTTCGTAAATTGAGGTAAGGTGCATTTTATAATACATGGGAAGTAAAATACCGGCCACTACAAAGTAACCTGCAGCATTACCCAATACAAATTGAAAATACCTGAACTGTGAGCCTGCTGCATTTCCTACTTCTCCCGGTACAGAAATAAATGTAACACCGCTTAAAGCTGTTCCTATCATTCCAAATGCAACCAGGTACCACTTTGAAGACCGGTTGGCGATAAAGAAAGTAGAATTGTCAGACGATTTCCTGGAAGTGGCATAAGAAATAAAAATCAGCATTAAGAAATACCCGGCTATAAAAGAAAGCAAAACAACAGGAGACATAATTAGGGATTAGTACAAAAATTAAAAAACGAAAATTAGGATTTCAACTTTTTTAATTTGAATTTTATTCAAGATAAATAAAAATATGGCAATTAGGTCCCTTGCTGTTTTTTGCGGATCAAGGGCAGGCAACAACCCTTTATTTTGTGAACATGCAAAACAGTTAGGGCATCTGCTGGCGCAAAAAAATATCACCCTGATCTATGGCGGAAGCAGCAAAGGTATTATGGGCGCTTTAGCCGAT
The DNA here is from genome assembly GCA_963800635.1 of uncultured Chitinophagaceae bacterium. Classification (GTDB taxonomy): domain Bacteria; phylum Bacteroidota; class Bacteroidia; order Chitinophagales; family Chitinophagaceae; genus Ginsengibacter. The sequence goes on along the minus strand of CAWDCB010000013.1, from coordinate 222,645 downwards.
GCCGTTCTTGAAAAAAATGGGAAGGTAATTGGTATTATTCCAAAAATATTAACTGAATGGGAACACCAGCATCCAGGTATTACGGAGCTGCATGAAGTGGAGGATATGCACAGCCGCAAGCGGCTGCTTTACGGAAAATGTGATGCTGCTCTTGTTCTTGCCGGCGGTTATGGTACTATGGATGAGCTTTTTGAAATGCTTACCTGGAACCAACTGAATATTCATGATAAAAAAATAATTATTCTAAATACATCCGGCTTTTACGATCACCTGATCCTGCATCTCAGGGCCATGGAGGAACAAGATTTTTTATACCATAAAATAATTGACAGGCTCTCAATAATTTCGTCCCCGGGTGAATTAATACTTGATTAGATAAATAGCCTTATAATTTAATCATGTATTAAACGAAACAGTATCTCAGATAACCTTCTTAGCTGCGGTTGACGCCATTAGCCGTGCAATGCGGATCGATCTTTTGCAGCACCGTATAAAAGTAACCAATGTTAAACCGGGGGCAGCTGAAACGGAATTTGGAATAGTAAGATATAAAGGCGATGCCGACAAAGCTTCCAAAGTATATGAAGGCTTCATACCGCTTACAGGCGCCGATATCGCTGATGCCATTTTCTATTGTGCCTCCCTTCCTCCGAATATTTGTATAAATGAACTGGAAATCACCTGTATTGCCCAGGCCAATGGAATTTTTCTCCATCGCAATATTTAACTGCGGCAACAAAATTTAGCACGATTCGTTTTATAGCAGAAGTATTGTACAAATACAAGCTACCCGCATTTTACACAAAAAATTGTGAGTTTCTTTTTTAACAGCAATTTTTTGTAATATTGTTTATCCAATTTCCGGTATCTCCTATGAAAAATTTGTTAAGAAATCATTTATTGATTTTGCTATTGCTTGGTTTGCAGGTTTCTGTATTGGGGCAGGAGGTTATCAGGCAGGTTTCATGTTTTGACTCCACATTAAAAAGAGAGGCAGACAGTTTAAAAGAAGGATTATTCCGGCAGGGATTTGTGGTTGTAAGAGAAGCAACTATGACAATGGAAAGTGAATATGAAATGCCGGTAATAGTTCCACTCACGGAAGGGAGTTGGTATTTTTTTGTTTTTATAGGCGATCCTACCTCAAGGTTGTATGAATTGCGTATGTTTGATTTCAATGAGAAACAGGTAGTTTATAAAAAACAATTCGGTGAAGGAGTTGAAAGCAATATCATAAGTTACTCTTATATGCCCCGATTTACTGAATACCATATAATAAAACCGGTGCAGGTAAATAAATTAAAGAAGAAAAATATTTGCGGATATATAATTATGTTCAAAAAGGTAAAATAGTTTTTTGTATGCTTGTTGATAACTTAACCCGGGGACTGATTACCTCCGGGTTTTTTAATACCTCAATACCTCACAGGTTTTTAAAAGACCTCACAGGTTTTTAAAACCTCTGAGGTTTGTAAAACCTGTGAGGTCTGAAAAACCTGTGAAGTCTGAAATCTATTGAGCCAAAGAAATTCTTATCTGTGCTCCCGCACGCGTATCAATGGTAGGTGGAGAAGAAGAAATATAAGGATTGACCCTCCGCTGGTCAAAATATAATTTTACATTGATACGGTTGCTAATGTAATAATCTATTGTGGGGCTTATAGTAATTTCCTTACTTCCGTTTGTTGCAAAAGCGCTGTTCTGGTCGAGGCGGCTGTTGGAAGTTACATTGTCTGTTATTTTAAAATCAAGCCGGAAATTGATTTCATTATCCAGTTTTTTAGTATCCTTTTTTGTAAAGGGTACTTTGAAAGGCAGTTTTAGCCCCCGCTTCCTGAAACCGCCGCCAAAAGTGTACTGTGTGGACCTCACTTCACTAAGCTGGTAATCGATAAGGCTCATACTTAGCTGGCGCTGTTTTACATATTCAAATTTAAGGCTAAGCTGGTTGGTGAAAGTCATATCAACGCCTATTAAGGGGGCAAACTGCTCCTGGATCGTGATGTTAGGAATTAAAAAGAACGGGATATAATTATTAGAAGTAGTATCCACAAATGAGGGATAACCAAATCTTGAAACATCCTGGTAAAATAATGCCGAAGTGAAGCTATTCATTCCGAGGCTTGCATTATAGGCATGCGTTAGCGTAAAATTGGTGAATATTTTGTCCAGCCCTTTTACCCTGCTTAATCCATTATAATTTATACGCCAGTTTGGCTTGGGCAATATCTCCCTGAAAGGATTGGATTTTATGTTTGCATTATTTTCTTTTACCAGGGCTACCTTGGTAGGGTCTTCGCCTGTATAGGCCGCAATAAACGCAGGAACCAGCACATCTATGGCATATCTGCCATAGCCCAAAGAATACCCGTCTGCGGATGTAGGATTGCCTGCCAGTTGGTTATATTTGTTTAGTGTACCCAGTCTTTTTGATAGGACCTGGCGGTAATCCTGGAATTTTAAAAACGTTCCAGAAATCCGGTTGGGATCATATTTGCCAAACAAGGTATTAAATGCAATATAACTTACACTAAACCCGCCTTGCACGTATGGGCTTAAGTGGCCAAAATGATTACCCGTGCCCGTAGTATCCTTGAACGTTTCAGAGAAATTTTTGGTGAAAGATTTATCAAGGTTTACATCTATAGTTAAATCTCGTACAGGCTCAAGTTGGGCTGTGAACGTAATCTTCTGATCAAAACTTTGCACAAAGAGATCATTAAATGTAGAGTCTTTTGTGATAAGACCTCTCCTGGCGGCCCTGTTTAACCAGTTCGTGTCGGGCTGCTTTCCTAAAATAAAATCAAAGCCAGGAGCCATGCTTCTAAAGTTTTGCCCCAAAAACTGGGTACTGTCAGTATACCCGGGCAGTCTTGTATGGCTGTTTTGCGAAACGGTTACATTGGCGGCTTTTACACTGGTTAGTAATTTGCCAAACACCCGTGCGATACCTCCAACCTCCGGTAACGCATTAGAATTTTTTGGCTGAGTTACCTTTGGCTTTGGTGCTATTTTCTTTGCTGCTGCTGAATCACCCGGGGATTTCTTTTCATTTTGTACCGGGTTTATTGGCTGGTCAATCGCTCTCAACCATTTTGACTTATTGTAAAGTTTTGTAAAATCAAGTTGAAAATTTGCTTCTTCCTGCTGCCCGTTCTCAAGGAAATTTCCAAGGTTTACCGCAAGCCTTGAAGCGCCGATCCACTGGTAATTTGCTGAATACCGTAAGCGCAAAGTTGTCCAGTCTGTTAGCGGAAATTTATTTAGCGGCACATTGTAAGAAAAATTAATTGTTTGCGTAAACACCGTATTGCGCCCGCCGGAAAAGAAATTCCTCTTACAGTATCTTTTTTAGCTTTGGTATCAAGGCGGCCATAAGGTTCATCAATCCGGGCATTATTGAGAGCTGAATAATCAATATTCAATGAATGTGTAAGGTCCCATCTGAAAATATAATTTCTGTCGAATGTAAAATACTTGTCAAAAGTTTCCGGAATCACATATTTATCCTCTCCTATACTCTTTGGTTTTATCACCCCAAATTGCCTGAATACATCTGCTCTAAAACTTACCTGCGATGGAATAGGATTGAAATTAAAATCCTTTATCAAGATCAAACCAATGTGTTTTTGATTTTTTAAATATCTTTTTTAAAGGTTCGAAAAATTTCGGCTGAGCTACAAAATTGTATCCTAAGCCAGCACGCTGTTTGGTTACATTATTATATTCTATAAGCGGATTATGCGCTTCTGTTTTTGTAAACGAATAACTTAGATCGAAATTTTCAATATCCCAGGGTTTCGGCTTTTTATTATTGGTTCTGTTTTTATGCACGTTCGTAACGCTGACTGTTTTTGTAGATATAAAATCAACCGCATTTTTTCTTATCGAATCCCTTTCGCTTCTGGGTGACTGCTTCATTTTTTGTTTTAATGTGATGTCAAGGTCATAAGGATCATATTCAGGAGTACTTATCGATTCCGACAAGCTGGCATAGAAGGGAATTGATAAGGCCGCTTTTTTGGGCAACAACTTGCCAAGCTCCAGGTTAGCTGGCGGCGTCAAACTGTAAAAAATAATCCTTATATCTTTCATCCACGCGTTGTTCCAGTGTGCCAAAACCATTGCTATGCGTATTTGCTGAAATTGAGATGGTTCCCAGGTCTGCAAGGTTTGCATCTATACGGCCTAAAGCCGCCCATCCGCCTTTTTCATCCAGAGACGAGAGGCGCAATTCATTGAACCAAACTTCACCGCATGCTGTTCCGCTATTGATGTTTTTTACTCCCATCAATATGCCGGTTACCTCGCCGAGGTTTGGATTACCCATTACCGAGTAGGTTTGCCCGTTAGGCTGCAACTGAGAGTATACTGCATTTAATGGAGCGCTCGATAAGTTCCTTGAATTTTTAAGTTGTGTAAGAACCTGCAGCTCAAGGTCCAGGTTGTTTCTCTGTATCCATAAGGTATCATTATATTCTTTACTATCCGGATTTAATCCGGTGTTCAGAGGCGAGAGGTTTAATGGAATTTTCACTTCATAATAATTCGAGACAAAGTCACTGCCAATTCTTACAATCGCTACCAGGTCATGATCGTTTAAGTGGGGTCTCTATATTTCTTTCAGCATGAATATACATTTGTAATTTTCGAAACTGCCTTAGGTCCCTGTTGGCAAAAGTTTGAAAAACGCCTTTTCCGTCGTTTTGGCTAAGGCCGCAGAACTGCAGCGTGAGTGATTGTTCATTTTGTAAAAGGTTTACGCCATTGTTACTCAAAGTTTGCACTCTTTGTATATCCGATGGCGTACGGTATGGCAGCGGAACCCTTTTATCATTTTCTTCAATATTTACGGCACCTACATTAAAATCATTCGTTACCTCCGGGCTATAATTTCCCGTCGTGTCAATTTTGTATGCAAATTTTCTCCAGGTATTTCTTACCAGGTCAAGTTTTCCAAAACGAACAACTACACTGTCATCAAAGCCGGTTAAGAACATTCTTATAAACCGTATTGATTTAAAATCGGGAATATTGCCAATTTTTTTGTTGTAGGCTTCTATAGGGATGCGAAGCTGGTACCAGGTTTCTGACCTTGAAGTGCCATCAACCAATTTCACACCCACCACTTTTTTATCGACAATGAAATTTTGGCCAATTGTCATTTCAGGCGCAGAGGGTGGTTTAAGGTCAACGGTATATTGAAAATATTCTTCAGTTTCATTGAGTGTATTATCCCGGTTTACATCTTCCTGGTCAGGATACAAAGTAGCGGCTGAAGAGAATTGCGAATTATTATCAGCGATGGGTGAATTGCCCTGCGGGCTATTAAAGCTTTTATAACGGGTAAGGATACCGGCATTTTGTGCATCAAGATCACTTCCACGGTAATAATGATAATTGTCTGAAGAAGGATCATTCAATGCATCCTGGTAAGCCTTTGAGCCGGTTCCAAAATTGGCTGCAAGTACATTTAAATAATCCAGCCTGCGCTTGGATACCTCCGCACTGTCTGTGAGGCCATCAAAACCTACATCCTGGTAAGGCCTGTCGTTAGGGTCGTTGCTGAATGCATTGGTTACCTGTATAGGATTGCGCGGTATCACGCCCCATACGGACGTATCCACTTGTGCGGGCGCACTCGGCGTAGGCAGTCCGTTTTCATAAAACCTTCTTGAATCCTTAAGTACATCTTCTGAAATATTACCAAGATTGATATAAAATTTACCGCCGTTGCTGCCGGGATTATTAATGAAAGGATCCTGTACCCAGCATTCGATATATTCCACATTTGCTGTTTCAAAATCAGTCTGGTCAATGCTTCTCATCAATCCACCCCATCGCTTTGCTGGCGCTAACAATTTGCCACTTGCAGCAACATCTGCTGTTGATGCATCATAATTATAAGGCCCGCGATCAGTGGGATAATATGCCAGGTCAAAAGTTATGAGTTGGTTTTGGCCAAAGTCGGTTGTGATCTGGGGAAATATTTCGGTTTGCGAAATCGCGCGCACTCTCGGATCTGAAAGCAATGCCTTATTTCCGCGTAAGGGATTATTTATATTTTGCGGATCCTGTAATGTAGGCTCGATTTGATACCATGCAATTTTTGCCCTGTTTTTACCATAGTCCAGGTTGTCGTTTAGAGCGGCTTCCGGAAATAAAAGTGTATTGCCACTTGGATCTGTGGCTCCGAAAGGGGTAGATGCCAATGCCCAGCTTATAGGCGGAAAACGCAGGTCGATATCACTTTTGCTTCCTTCAAAATCGTCAATATAAACAACCCCATTGTTCCCTTTTCCGATTTGCGGAGCATGGCCTGGTTTTAAATAAGCCGCTTCTGCATATGCATTGATGGCAGAAGGCGCCGTGGTGCGATAAAAAGGAAGTTTATTTAAAAGCTTTGTCAGCCGTGGGAAGATCCCTGTGATAATTTACATCAGCGCCATACATTGTATTTCGGATAGGGTCTTCGCCATAATCAACTTTTGTAAAAAAAGGCCTTTCGCTCAACCTTACCATGGTAGCCCCAATTGATAATTGCTGGCTGGCGGTATTCTTAGCCTGGTAATCCAGCCGCAGGCCCATGTAACTTTTTTGCTGGAGGCCAAAAGTTGCATTGTTTTCAAAGTTTACCTGCACGGGCAACCCTGCATTTATAATAGCCTGGTTAATTACTTTGATTGTTCCGAGATCGTAATTAATAGTGTAATCAATATTTTCACTCAGCTTTTGGCCTCCGGCACTTACGGTTACGGAGCCTGGCGGAATGTTATAGCCAATACTGATGTCAGATGACGAAGATGTTTTTGCGGACCCTTTTAAAACAAACCTGTCGAGGTTAGGAAATTGTTGCTGGGCAATTACTTTTATTGAATCGTATAAAGGATAATACAAACTGTCTTTTGCAATAGTGGTATCAGTAAAAACCTTTGGCGCAAGGTCGCGCCCGAATGGTTGTAATAATGGAAAGATTACCCTGCTATATTGAGAAAGAACCGTATAATCCTTCTACAAAATCAAATACTCCATCTGGTTGCGGATCGTTTTGATTATTTAAGCCTGTCAAGATTAACGAAGGTCAAAATAGGCGTACCAAGGTTAAGGTCGCCAAATGGAAGATATCGTTTTGCACCAAGGCCCGGTTGTTCATACAATACATTGAGATTAAAACCTGTAGGATCAAGTGTTCCAAAACCTACGCTGTACACATTCTTCATCATCAACTGCCATATTGGAAGGCCGGGGCGCTGTGAAGTTGCTTTTAATAATTTCAGAAACAAAACCTTTTGATTGGCCGAAGTAGAATCAGGCGGCAGATCCTGTGAAAACTCACCGACCTGGAAAATTTTTCCGTTGTAAGAATATTGGTAAGCAACAGCCAGTACCTCATCGGCTTGTAGTGGCTGGCTCAATGTTAAAAAACCTACTTTGGGATTATATATATATTGTGAAGAATCCAGCTTTCTTGCAAAAGTTTTTTCAAAATCCTGCACAGGGTTCAATCCCAGCGAATTCTGCAATTGACTTGTAACGAGTGCAGGATTGCGGTTGCTTGGGATTACTGATAATATCCCTGTATTCTGAATTGGTATTATTTGAAGGTAGATTTCCCGTTACAGTAAAATTGTGAAAAGGATGTGCTTCTCCGAGATCCATAAGGCCGACAATTTCCCTGGCATCGGTAGTGGTGCCATTTTTATTGGTTACCCATACTTCCATCCTCAGAATTTGCACAGGAGTAGTTATCGCCGGCAAATTGCTCATCGCTTTATTATAATTATTTTTAAAATACTGGCCCAGTAAAAAATGCCTGTTTTCTTCATAATCATCGGCTTTAATTTCAAAGTGCTGCGCCGCACTGCCACCCTGCAGGTTTACCGATTGTCTTTGAGATTTTTCATTGGCCAGTACGGCTGTAACAGAAAGCTTTCCAAATTGCAATTCGGTTTTTATTCCAAATAAAGATTGTACTCCCGGAATTAAAGTGCTTCTTGAAGGAAAAGAAACATTACCCGCTTCGAAACGTTTTAAAATTTCATCTGCAGTGCCGGTGTAATCAAGTTTAAGCTGGTTGGTAAAATCAAAGTTGGCAAGCGTATTATAACTTATCGGAAATTTTAATTTGTCCCCGATATTGGCATTTACATTTAACTGGGCCGCCATATTAAAATCGAAGCCGCCGTTTTTCCTTGCATTTTCCGGTAAAGTTGGATTTTTTACATTTTGTCCCTGGTAGCCGGCGGTAATATCAACATTTCCCTGCGGCTGAATTTCTATTTTACCATTACCAAACAGCCGGTTGAATAAGTTATCATATATACTTAGCTTGGGTTTTACCTGGCCGCGGTTCAATATGTTAAGTGTATTGGCTCTTTTTTTAAAATAATCTGTTTCAGCTTTATGGCCCTGCATTTCCATGAATTCCTCTGAAGTGTAAGAGGTAGGTGTTCTGTAATATTTGTTGCCTATTTTTTCATAAACGATATATCATTTTTGTATCAGGGTCATAAGCTATGGAATCGCTGATATTGGAAGGCTGTGACAGATCGAAAGTGCTTTTTTCGTTTGAAAAAAAATCTCCCCTGCGGTCATGAATGGGGTAATGTAAAGTATCATTTAAGCGAAGTGTGGTAGAATCCTGTGCAGATGCATTATTAATGGCAATAACCGGCAATACCATCGGTATAAGGCAAACTATTATCAACCCAAAAAAATTCGGGGGCAATTCTTTTTTGAACAACATCCATCAATTAATTAAGGTAGATTTCTATCAAATTGCTTTCAGGGCTTTTTTTATTAATTCTTCAAGGGTGTGTATAGTTGGGTCGGAAATTACGATTTTTTTAATTGCCTGTTCAGCAAAAGGTCTTGCAATACCGAGAGCCACCAATGCATTTAACGCATCCTGCTCCAAAGTATTGCCACCAGTTGCATCTCCGGGAGTAATTGTTGATAATTTTGATATTTTATCTTTAAGTTCCAGTACAAGCCTTTCAGCAGTTTTTCTTCCAATACCTTTTACACTTTCAAGTAAGCCTGCATTGTTTTGCATAATTGCCTTGCTTATTTCAGCAGGCTTCATATTAGACAACATCATCCTTGCAGTTGCTGCACCCACACCGGAAACGCTTATCAACAAAATAAACATTTCTTTTTCCATCGTATCAAAAAACCCAAATAAAGTATGCGCATCTTCTTTTATCTGAAGATAAGTATACAATTTTCCTTCAGTTAATTTTTGAATATGCGAATAAGTATTAAGGCTGATATTTACTTCATAGCCTATACCCTGTACATCTACATAAACAACTGCCGGATTTTTATATGAAAATTTTCCTGATAAATATGCTATCATGATTTAAGAGGGCCAAAAATAAGTATTTCACTTGTAATGAAAGTGATTATTCAGATAATTATTCTCAGCCTACGTCAAAGTGAATAGAAATGAAGTTGTATTTTTATTGCCTTATAAATTCCTGCACCTATAAATGGAGAAAAAAATTTCAGCCGCAATTACAGCTATTGGTGGCTATGTTCCCGAATACCGTCTTACAAATGCCGAACTGGAAACCATGGTGGATACCAATGATGAATGGATAAAAACCAGGACGGGGGTTGAAGAAAGAAGGATTTTAAAAGGAGAAAATAAAGGCGTTTCTGAAATGGGCGCTCCTGCTGTTTTAGAGCTTTGCGAAAAAAGAGGAATTGATCCCGCAGAAATTGATTGTATTATTTGTTGCACTGTTACACCCGATATGACCTTTCCTGCTACCGCAAATATTATTTCTTATAAAATAGGTGCAGTCAATGCATTTGGCTTTGACCTTTCCGCTGCATGCTCCGGATTTTTATTTGGAGTAACCACAGGTGCATCTTTGATTGAAAGCGGCCGTTATAAAAAAGTAGTGATTGTTGGTACTGATAAAATGAGTGGTATTGTGGATTATAGCGATCGCACCACCTGCGTGCTTTTTGGAGATGCCGCCGGGGCAATTTTACTGGAGCCAAATGAAGAAGGTTATGGAATACAGGACAGCCTGTTGAAAACAGATGGAAGCGGAGTGGAATATCTTAAAATGATAGCCGGTGGTTCCGCGAAGCCTGCCTCCATTGAAACGGTTATGGCAAAAGAACATTATATATACCAGGAAGGCCCGGCAGTTTTTAAGTTTGCTGTAAAAGGAATGGCCGATGTTTCTTATGAATTGCTCGAAAGAAATCATTTAACCGGTAATGATATTGCATGGCTCGTTCCGCACCAGGCCAATAAAAGAATTATTGATGCCACTGCCAGCCGCATGGGATTAAGTATGGATAAGGTGATGATCAACATTCAGCGGTATGGAAATACTACTTCAGCAACCATTCCCTTGTGTTTATGGGAATGGGAAAATCAATTAAAGAAAGATGACCTGATTGTGCTGGCTGCTTTTGGCGGAGGATTTACCTGGGGCGCAACGCTGGTAAAATGGGCGTATGATACTTGATACTTGATACTGGGTATTCCGGATTCTTGATACCTGATACCTGATACCTGATACCTGTCTATGATCAAAACTTACGGCTTAACACACTTGTCAATTTCGGTTAAAGATATTCATCGCTCTGCCGCATTTTATGAGAGTGTATTTGGGGCAAAAAAAATGTACGTTAACGAAAAATTTATCCAGCTTCAAACGCCGGGAAGCCATGATATAATAGTGCTCGACAAAAGCGAAAGCGACTTTACAAAAACGGGTGGTATTAAACATTTTGGATTTCGATTAATGGATCTTACAGATATTGAACCGCTTATTTCAACAATTGAAAAAGCAGGTGGCAAAATAAAAGAGTCGGGAGAATTTTGCCCGGGCGAGCCTTATGTTTTCTTTTATGATCCTGATGGATATGAAATTGAAGTGTGGTATGAGAAGCCTTTGGAAGGGTTTAATTAGATGGATATGGATCAGGTAACGGATCATTTGCCCGCCAATAAGATCCGCTAATCTAAAAAGTTTACTTTCGCAAAAAAAGTACTATGGATAAAATAGAAAAATTACACCTGATGGAAAAAATTCTTCGTGAGCTGGATGATGTCGTTAACAGCCAGACATCGTTGCTGAAAAAAGTAGCGCAGCTCGAAGCAGAAAATATCAACCTTGGCAATACCCTCCTCGAAAAACAATTACCCGAAATTCACTCAAAAGCAGATGACGCGCTTATTGCAGCCGCGGCTTTGCAAACAGAATTTACCGAGGCAAAAGATAAATTTGTTAAAGATAATAAGCTTGATGAAGTGCTGCCGGAAGCAGTGTGATATTTATGACCCGGCTTACAATCATCCGCAAACCAAGAAGATTTTTTAGACAGCTTTTATTTAAAGTACAGTTCTGATAAAATTTTCTTGGTTTTTGAGATCAGCGTCTTATTTGCCTTTTACCTGGTTGCTTAGTTTACTCCTGCTAAAAACAATAAAATCCGTTGCCGGAATTTTTTCAATTCCATTTTGCCGCAGCATTGTTACCAATTGCCCGCGATGAAAAGTCTGGTGATTAAATAAGTGCAGCAACATTTCATAAACCGGTTGCTTAAAATGTTCTTTCTTTGAATTCTGATAAGCAAAAACATGCGTAAAGATTTACTTCATTGGTGCTTTGTACCCAGTCATTCCATTGCTTCGACAAAGACAAAAGTTGTTGTGACAATTCTTCAAAATTTCCATTGAAATTTTTCCCTGGCCATTCCACATGTTCCTGCAATTTTAACCGCTGCCACCAAATGCTTTCCACATCCATCAGGTGAACAACGGTTTTATACATACTGCCGAAGCTGCTGTTCATTTCTTTATTTATGATGTCTGCCGGTAATTGAGCTATCCTTTCAGTAATTAGTTTATTAGCCCAAATATTATAGGCTGCATATTGTTGCAAAAGTTGCTTCATGTTTTTACTACTTTTGTCTCAAACTTAAATATTCATTTTTTCATTTCGGCTTATTAATTATTAACATGCCTTCAAAAAAAAATTCTCTTACAGGTTTTGGTTCAATGGCTATTCATAGTGGCCATGAAAAAGGCGGGCATAATGCACATCTTACACCTATTTATGCCAGCAGCACCTATGTTTTTGATAATGCAGACCAGGGAATGCGCCGGTTTAACGGGGAAGAAAAAGGTTACATATACAGCCGCTGGGGAAATCCTACCATTACAGAAGCAGAAGAAAAAATTTCAGCACTGGAAAGTTTTAAATTAAAAGAGGAGAACGGAGAACCGGTACATTTAAAAACTCTGTTGCATGCAAGCGGCATGGCGGCGTTATCTACTCTTATATTAGGCACTTTGAAATCGGGAGATAAAATTCTGTCTCATTTTTCTTTGTATGGAGGCACGCAGGAATTGATGGAAAAGGTACTGCCGGCATTGGGAATTGAAGCCATCATAGTTGACCTGCGGGATTTAAATAAAGCTTCTGAAGTTTTAAAAAATGACGGAAAATAAAAATGTTGTACCTGGAAACTCCTGCAAATCCTACCATTCAATGTGTGGACATTGATGAGCTTACCAAGCTTGGCAAACAACATAACTTAATTGTAGCGATAGATAATACTTTTGCAACTCCCTTTCTCCAGCAGCCTTTTAAATATGGGGTTGATTATGTTTTTCATTCCACAACAAAATTTTTAAATGGCCATGGAACCGCCATTGGCGGCGCTTTGATTGGAAAAGATATTGAGCACATGGAAACAAGAATGACAAAAGTACACAGGCTGCTTGGGGGAAGCAGCAATTCATTCGATGCATTTTTGTTAACGCAGGGAATGAAAACTCTGGAAGTACGAATGGAGCGTCATTGCCATAACGCTATGGAAGTAGCTACATTTTTAGAAGCAAAATAAATCAGTTGCGAAAGTAAATTACCTCGGCCTTACTTCACACCCTGATTATGCAACTGCCAATAAACAAATGACACATCCCGGTGCCATGCTAAGTTTTGAATTGAAAGATGGATTAGAGGCAGGAAAAAATTTTATAGATAAATTACAAATGTGTGTAAGGGCGGTATCATTGGGAAGCTGTGATACACTTTTATCGCATCCGGCATCTATGACACATTTTGGTGTGCCAAGAGAAAAAAGGGAAAAGTATGGCATTACCGACGGGCTTGATAAGAATGAGTGTGGGAATAGAAAATATCGAAGATATTTTAAACGATCTTGACCAGGCTCTGAATTGAAATTAAATAACAGCAAGTAAACAATCATTAAAGTAATCCTGATGAAGATCACAATTGTGGGAGCAGGTATCAGTGGTTTGGCTACGGCTTATGTATTGGCAAAACAAAAACATACGGTAAAAATTATTGCAAAAGACTTTACTCCCAATATAACTTCTAACAGGGCTGCGGCCTTTTGGTTTCCTTATCATATTCGCAACGATGAAAGAGGAATACACTGGTGCAAACACAGTTACGAAGTGTATAAAAAACTTTCAAAAGATTCTGCCTGCGGGGTAAGCATGCAAAAGCTCTTGAAAGTAGTAAGAAAAGGTGTGCAGGAAGAAGAAATGACGTGGTTTACTTTTATGCCGGAGGGTTGCTATCGAATACTTGGTACACATGAAATACCGGAGGATTATGCAATTGGATATGATATATAGGTGCCGCTTATTGAAACACAAATTTTTCTTCCGTGGCTGATGAATGAATTACAACAAATGAATATTACCATTACTCAAAGGGAAATACTATCATTTGATGAAATCACTGGTGCAGACATGATTATTAACTGCAGTGCATTGGGTGCTCAGCAATTGTGCAATGATAGAGAACTTGATTCCTGTAAAAGGGCAGGTTGGCCTTCTTGCACCTGTAAGCAATTTTCCTGTTTTTCTTGATAATGAATTGCCTTTGTATATTGTTCCCAGGAAAGATGCTATAATTATTGGCGGCACGTATGAGGCGGGAATTACAGACGCTGTTACAGATGCGGCAACTATTAGCAGGTTATTTGAAAATGCTTACAAAGTATTTCCGGAATTAAGAGAGCAAGAGGTAATTGGAAGCTGGGCGGGAATCCGGCCTTACCGGCCTTTGGTACAGGGTCGAAAAAGAAGGCAAAATTATTCACAATTATGGCCATGGGGGAAGCGGCTTTACCTTAGCATGGGGCTGTGCGGAGGAAGTAGCCTCGCTTATTGAAAAATGAAATTATTAATAAAAATTATGACAAATATTATTATAAGGAAAGCTGTAAAAGAAGATTGCAAGAGGTTAATGGAATTGATTCATCAGCTGGCAATTTATGAAAAAGCCCCCGATGAAGTAACAGTCTCCTTAGAACATTTTGAAGAAAGCGGCTTTGGCGAAAATCCTGTGTGGTGGGCCTATGTGGCAGAAGCAGATGGTATAGTCCAGGGATTTGGATTGTACTACATTCGCTACCGTACCTGGAAAGGGCAGTATATGTTCCTGGAAGATTTTATAGTTTCAGAAGATTTTCGTGGAAAGGGAATTGGTAAATTGATATTTGATAAATTAATTGAAGAAGCAAAAGAAAGAAAATTTAAAGGAATGGTTTGGCAGGTGTTTGACTGGAATGAACCTGCTATCAACTTTTATAAAAAATATGATGGAGTAACTTTTAGTGACGAATGGATTGATTGTACTTTACCATTTGAAACCTAAATCATTCCAAGTTATATTAAGCAAAATTTAAAATTTTCATAAATAAATATATATATTATGGCAGAAAAAATTACAATGGGTGACAATGGAAAATTGGTTGTTCCTGATAATCCTACCATCCCTTTTATTGAAGGTGATGGAATTGGGCCTGATATCTGGAAAGCAAGCGTACGGGTTTTTGATGCAGCAATTAAAAAAGCCTATGGCGGGAAAAAGAAAATTGAATGGATGGAAGTTTTGGCCGGTGAAAAAGCATTTAACCAAACCCGTGAGTGGATGCCGGAAGCAACCATGGATGCTTTCAGGGAATATGTATTGTCAATTAAAGGGCCGTTGACAACACCGGTTGGTGGCGGTATACGCAGCCTGAACGTGGCTTTAAGGCAGGAACTTGATCTATATGTTTGCCTCCGGCCGGTAAAATATTTTGAAGGAGTTCCCTCACCTATGTGGCAGCCGGAAAAAGTGAACATGGTAATTTTCAGGGAAAATACTGAAGATATTTATGCAGGTATTGAATACATGACGGGTACGCCGGAAGCAAAAAAATTGCTTGACTTTTTGCAGAATGAACTGCATGTAAAAAATATTCGTTTCCCGGAAACAACATCTTTTGGAATTAAGCCGGTAAGCAAGGAAGGATCAGAAAGATTGATACGTTCTGCAATTGAATTTGCAATTGCAAATAAATTGCCCTCTGTAACGATCGTACATAAAGGCAATATTATGAAGTTTACGGAAGGTGCCTTTAAAAACTGGGGATATGAATTGGCTGTAAGAGAATTTGGAGGAAATGTGTATACCTGGAATCAATGGGAAAAAACAAAAAAAGAAAGTGGCGAAGCAGTAGCCAATGAAGAAATGAAAATATGTACGGTAGGCGGAAAAGTAATTATAAAAGATGCTATTGCTGATAATTTTTTACAGCAGGCTTTGCTTGCGCCACAGGATTATTCGGTAATTGCAACATTGAATTTAAATGGTGATTATATCAGTGATGCATTGGCCGCACAGGTTGGTGGCATTGGCATTGCGCCGGGTGCCAACATCAATTATTTGACCGGCCATGCTGTGTTTGAAGCAACACATGGAACTGCTCCCAGGTTTGCCAATACCAATACAATGAATCCATCTTCTGTAATTTTAAGCGGTGTGATGATGCTTGAATATATGGGCTGGCGGGATGCTGCTGAATTAATTACCAATGCAGTTGGTAAAACGATACGAAATAAAACTGTAACGATAGATTTTTATAACCTGATGAAGGATGCAACACTGCTAAAAACAAGCGAATTTGGAGATGCGATAATAAAAAATCTATAGTTTTTTTGATGTGTATGAATTTTATTATTTTTGTGTATAAAGTTTTATGAAATGAGAACAAATATAGATATTGATGATAAGTTGATGAAAGATGCTTTGAAATTATCCGGTCTTAAAAGTAAAAAAGAAATAGTAAATGAAGCTTTGGAAGAGTATGTTAAATTTAAAAAGAGACTGCGATTGAAGGATTTGCAAGGTAAAGTTGAATGGATAGGGGATTTAGATAAAATGCGAACTTATGATAAATGGGACGATCGTTGATACAAGTATATGGATAGAATTTTTCGATCAGAAAAAAATGAAAGAAGCGTTTTAGTAAATCAATTAATTGACTTCAATAAAATTATTTTATTGCCTGTTATTTTGCAGGAAACATTGCAGGGAATAAAGAACGATGGTCTTTACCATGCTTACCAAGAGAATCTTTACTTTCTTATCATTTCATTGAGATCGATCCGTATATTCTGCAATTAGATCGAGCTGAATTATATCGTTTTTTACGACAAAAAGGAATTACTATAAAGAAACCAAATGATTGTCTTATTGCTGCAATCTGTATTGATAACAAAATTGCTCTACTCCACAATGACAAAGATTTTGATAATATTGCAAAACATACTTCATTAAAAATTTATAAAATCGGTACATGACTAAAATTAAAGTAGCCAACCCTGTCGTAGAACTCGACGGTGATGAAATGACACGAATCATCTGGAAATTTATTAAAGACAAATTAATACTGCCATACCTCGATGTTGATATAAAATATTTTGACCTCGGCATGGACTATCGGGATGCTACTAATGACCAGGTAACCATAGATGCCGCCAATGCAATTAAAGAATATGGTGTCGGAATAAAATGCGCCACCATTACCCCCGACGAGTTAAGAGTAAAGGAATTCAACCTGAAGCAAATGTGGAAGAGCCCCAACGGCACCATAAGAAATATTCTTGATGGAACAGTTTTTCGTGAACCCATTGTAATTAAAAATATTCCCAGGCTGGTTCCAAACTGGACCGCCCCTATAATCATCGGGCGCCATGCATTTGGTGATCAATATCGTGCAACCGATACCGTTATAAAAGGAAAAGGAAAGCTTACCATGAGCTTTACTCCTGAAGATGGCGGTGAGCCGCAAATTTTTGAAGTATATAATTTTAAGGGTGATGGTGTCGCTCTATGTATGTACAATACCGATGAAAGTATAACGGGCTTTGCAAGAAGCTGCTTCAATATGGCGCTTAGTAAAAAATGGCCTTTGTATCTTTCAACAAAAAATACAATTCTTAAAAAATACGATGGCCGGTTCAAAGATATTTTCCAGGAAATTTATGAAAAGGAATTTCAATCACAATTTGAAGCGGCAAATATTACTTATGAGCACCGGCTTATTGATGATATGGTGGCAAGTGCATTGAAGTGGAACGGTAATTTTGTCTGGGCCTGTAAAAATTATGACGGTGATGTGCAAAGTGATACTATCGCCCAGGGATTTGGCTCATTGGGTTTAATGACGTCGGTGTTAATAACGCCTGACGGAAAAACCATGGAAGCTGAAGCAGCACACGGAACCGTTACGCGGCATTTCAGGGAACATGAAAAAGGAAATCCTACCTCCACAAATCCGATTGCTTCAATTTTTGCATGGACGAGAGGGCTTGCGTTTCGGGGTAAACTGGATAATAACCAGGAACTCATTCGGTTTTGCGAATTACTCGAAAAAGTTTGCATTGAAACAGTGGAGAGTGGAAAAATGACTAAAGACCTGGCTGTATGCATCAGTGGAAACAAAGTGTCTCATGGCACCGATTATTTATATACTGAAGAATTTTTAGAAGCGATCAATGAAAATCTAAAAAGCAAATTGGAGGCGTAGTGTGGTGTTGCTATAATTGCACGTTACAGTCAATATAGTTTTTACTAATTCGTGTAAGTATAATTTAATTAAGATACTAATTGGTGTAATTGTATTGTTACATCAGATACGTAACTCAAATTTTCAGGCAATTGAGGATTTCTTTCTAGCCGGGTTCCCACACTTTTACACAAAAGGCGGTCGTAAATGATACTTAATGACGGTATGATCCTGTACTTCACAAAAGAATACATCATTGTTATTCTTCCGCAGATAATAATTTTATTACAGCGGCGTTATTGTTTAAGAAATAGCTTGATAAGTCGACTCGAAAAAATCTTAAACGATTACCAGGTTTCGGGAAGAAACAAACTCTGTATGCCGGGTTGGTTATTTTTGGACAAGTATAGAAAGAATGTAAAATTTAATCGAAATAAAAAGTTCAATATAGAATTCAATTTTATTCTGTATTTCATGAAATAAATTAATATGTCCAAAATTCTGTTGTTGATGATGATATTGATATTTTATCAGTAATGGAAATACTCTTAACTATGAAAGGTTTTGAAGTAGAGGTTACCGCAAAAGGAGAAAATACCTTTCCAAAAATCAAAACATTTAAGCCAGACATTATTCTTCTGGATGTTCTCATTTCAGGCCACGACGGAAGAACTATTTGCAAGAAATTAAAATCGAATAATGAAACCAGGCATATTCCCGTAATTATGTTTTCTGCACATCCCGGCGCTGCCGCAACCATAGCTGAATATGGGGCAGACGATTTTATCAACAAGCCTTTCGATGTAGAAAATCTTATTCAAAAAGTTAATTACCAGCTTGAATCGCACAAAAATTAAACTAATGTAGTACTGATTTATTATTAGCTACCCTTCGCCTGATATCTCTAATACCGCATTTCCTCCCAGTAGCTCTTATAAAAATCGTAACCTGTTTTATTATACGAATTACAAAACGCATTGCAGATTAAATTCAAAGTTTTCATGAATTTGTAACTGTACTATGAAATTCGTGTTAGATATTCCTTTGTCATATTACATTTAACTAACACGGGTACCCGGAATCTGGAAATTCCCCGGTTGGTTAGTAGATAAATTTCCCGACTTTTAGTTCCTAAAATTTTCTGCTGATGAATATTTCATATTCAATAAAAAACAGCTAAGGCTGTTTTTTTGTCGTTGCTTGTTTGTGTATTAATATTTTCTTCCTGCACAAAAAAAAATAAATGGATAGATGTTGATCCTGCTTTCAGCCAGTATATTGAAGCATATACTTCCGGGGTTATATCAAAAACTTCATCCATAAAAATTAAGCTTGCTGCTGATGCTTCCATAACCCATACAACAGGCGAAGTTGTTGAAAACACACTCTTTGATTTTTCACCTTCAATAAAAGGAAAAGCCACATGGATCGATGCACGCACGATTGAATTTCATCCCGATCAATATCTTGCGCCTGATAAATTGTATGAAGTAAACTTTAAGCTGGGTAAAGTGATCCATGTTCCTTCTAAATATGAAGAGTTTAAATTCAATATCCAGACGGTAAAACCTTCTTTTACTGTGACCGATTTTGGTTTAAGAAGCAACGGGCAAAAAGATAAAATGATATTGATCGGGCGAAATTGAAACTGCCGATATTGAAGCATCGGCCCAGGTTGAAAAATTATTAACTGCTTCAGAAAATAATAAGGCTTTACAAATAAGCTGGCAACATAATAGTACCGCCAAAACGCACAATTTTACAGTTAACGGAGTTGACGCGGCGATAAGGCTTCGCAACTTCAGCTTAGCTGGAATGGTAAGCCTTTGGATATAGATATTGCAAATAGCAAAACCATTGAAGTGCCTGCTACCGGTGATTTCAAGGTTATGAATGTAATGGCTATGAATGATGCGGAACAATATGCCTCGATACAGTTTAGTGATCCTGTGGCTGTAGGCCAGGAACTTACCGGGCTTATCACCATCAGCAACCAGGCGGATGTTTCTTATACCATCAATGGCAGTGAGGTAAAATTATATGGAGGTGATAAGCTGGATGGCGATTACACGATAAATATAAACCCGGGAATAAAAAATAGCTGGAATGATACATTGCAAAAAGGCTATACATCAAATGTGTTTTTTGAGAACCGTATGCCATCCGTAAAGATACAGGGCCGCGGAAATATTCTTCCTAATTCCGGCCACCTGGTACTACCGTTTGAAGCAATTAATTTAAACGCAGTTGACATAAGTATTATTAAAATTTATGAAAATAATATTCCACAATTTTTGCAGGGAAATAACTTAAATGGCGATGAAGACCTGCGGCGTGTCGCCGTGCCCGTTGTTCAAAAAACATTGCGGCTTGATGATGACAAAACTCTGGATCTTCATAAAAAAGAACGCTTTTCGCTTGATATAGATAAATTTTTAAAAGCCGAGCCAGGTGCCATCTATCACGTTACAATTGGCTTCAGGCCCGATTATTCCTTATATACCTGTCACTATGCCGATACCTCTTCAAAAAAAGATGATGACGAGGAAAATTATGGAGACGGGGAATATGATAATGCGCAAAATGGTGTAGATGATAATGATGAATTTTGGAGACGGTATGATAATTTTTATCCTTATGGCTATAACTGGCAGCAAAAAGATAATCCCTGTAAAAAATCATATTATAATAAAGACAGGTGGGCAACCCGAAATATTATTGCATCCAATATAGGCCTTACCGCAAAAAGGGGTAGCAGCAATTCAATTGCGATAGCAGTTTCTGATATATTAACCGCAGACCCCATGGCAGATGTTGAATTGGATGTTTTGGATTTTCAGCAGCAAGTAATAGCAAAAGCAAAAAGTGATAATGATGGCTTTGCCAATTTTGATCTTAAGAGAAAACCTTACCTCGTTATTGCAAAAAGAAATGCAGAAAAAGGATATTTAAAATTGGATGATGGCAGCAGCCTGCCGCTCAGCCGTTTTGATATTTCCGGAGAAGAAGTTACCAATGGTATCAAAGGTTTTATTTTTGGCGAAAGAGGCGTTTGGCGTCCCGGGGATTCTTTATTCATCAACTGCATTATAGAAGATAAAGATGGAAAGCTTCCTGCAGACCATCCGGTTCAGTTTGAATTGTATACACCGCAGGGGCAGCTTATACAAGCAAATGGTACAAACAAATGCCAATGAAGGTTTCAATGTTTTTAAAACGTCAACGCAACAAAATTCTCCTACCGGTAACTGGCTTGCTAAAGTAAAAGTAGGAGGCGCAACTTTTGAAAAGAGAATCAAAGTAGAAACTGTAATGCCTAACCGCCTGAAAGTTGACCTTGACTTTGGAGCAAATGCCATGCTTGGTAAAAATGCTTCCAATACCGGGCAGCTTTCTGCACGCTGGCTTTTTGGAGCTACTGCTAAAAATCTAAAAGCAAAAATTGATGCCTCCCTGTATTCAAAGAAAACTGCGTTTCCAAAATTCGAAGGCTATAGCTTTGATGATCCTACTTCGAAATATACCACGCAGACAAAAACAATTTTTGATGGTGAAACGGATGCAGAGGGAAAAGCGACGGTGAAGCCCGACTTTGAAACAGGTGGAAATGCGCCGGGAATGTTAAGTGCAAATCTCTTTGTGAAAGTTTTTGAACCCGGCGGAAGTTTCAGTATTGATAATGTTATTTTGCCGTACAGCCCTTACTCCAGTTATGCAGGTATAAAAATGCCTGAAGGAGAAAAGCCCTGGGGTTTTTTGTTGACCGGTAAAACCCATACTGCACAAATTGCTAATGTTGATAACCAGGGAAACCTGTTGCCGGGAAATAAGGATGTTGAGGTTCAGTTTTATAAAATTCAATGGCGCTGGTGGTGGGATAACAGTGGCGATAACCTCAGCAATTTTACACAGGACAAATATAATAAATTGATAAAATCGGAATTGGTTCATTTAAATAATGGAACCGGCAAATGGAACTTTTACTGTAGGTGAAAATGAATGGGGGAGGTATCTTGTTCTTGTTAAGAGATCTTAAAAGCGGCCATACTACTGGCGATATTGTATACATTGATCAGCCTGGATGGCAAAGCCGCCAGAATACTTGACGATCCTACCGCTGCAGCTATGTTATCATTTACATCAGATAAAGAAAAATATGCCACAGGTGATGAGAGTAACCTTACGATACCCAGCAGCAAAGGTGGCCGCGGGCTTATAAGCATTGAATCGGGAAGTAAAGTGCTGCGTACTTTTTGGGTGAATACGGAGCAGGGGCAAACAGTTGTAAAATTTAAAGCGGAAAAAGAAATGGCTCCCAATGTTTATGTGAATGTAAGCCTGCTGCAGCCGCATGCTCAAACTGTTAACGATCTGCCTATAAGAATGTATGGAGTTTTACCAGTGCTTATAGAAGATAAAAATACAGTATTGAAACCGGTAATAAGTATGTCAAATACCATTCGCCCTGAACAGCAGTCATCCGTTACCGTTAGTGAGCAAGGCGGAAAGGAAATGACCTATAGTATAGCGATTGTTGATGAAGGCTTGCTGGATCTTACAAGGTTTAAAACTCCCGGATCCGCATGATTACTTTTATGCGAAAGAAGCATTAGGCGTAAGAAGCTGGGATCTTTATGACTATGTTATCGGCGCATGGGGAAGTAACCTTGAAAGAATATTAACTATTGGTGGCGACGCGGAGGCGGGAAGCCCTATACAACCAAAACAAGCCAACCGTTTTAAGCCTGTTGTAAAATATCTTGGCCCGTTTCATCTTAATAAAGGAGAGAAGGCAACGCATAATTTTATCCTGCCTCAGTACATCGGTTCGGTAAGGGTAATGGTAATTGCGGCTAACCATGGTAGTTATGGAAGCACAGAAAAAACGTAACTGTAAAAAAACCTTTAATGTTGCTGGCAACGCTGCCCAGGGTTCTGGGGCCAACAGAAACCATAAAAATTCCTGTAACTGTTTTTGCAATGGAAGATCACGTTAAAAATGTGAATGTAACGCTGCAGGCCAATCCATTTTTGGAAATTGCGGGCCCCGCTTCACAGGTTGTAAATTTTACGCAGCAGGGTGAGCAAATGATTTATTTTAATGTAAAAGTGAAACCGGATATTGGCATTGGAAAAGTAAAACTGGCAGCAACAAGTGGCTGCTGAAAAAGCTGATTATGATGTAGAGCTTAACATCAGAAATCCCAATCCCACGTATATCTGCAATAAGCTCACAGGTACTTTCTGCGGGGCAGCAATGGACGACTTCAGCAACTGCTATAGGTGCCGTTTCAACAAGTAAAGCTGTATTGGAAATTTCCGGTATTCCTGCAATAAACCTGGAAAAAAGGCTGGATTATTTAATCGACTATCCATATGGATGCGTTGAGCAAACAACTTCTGCTGTGTTTCCGCAGCTTGTTCTTAACCAGCTTACAGATCTTTCTGATTATCGCAAAGCGCAAATTGATAAAAATGTGAAAGCAGGAATCAGCTGCTTTACAGAATTTCCAACGCAATGATGGTGGCTTTAGTTATTGGCCGGGTGGTGCAGAAAGTGATGAATGGGGCTCAAGCTATGCAGGCCATTTTTTGCTGGAAGCACAGGAACGTGGATATACCGTAAGTGAGCAGATGTTGCAGCAATGGAAACTATTTGAACGGGGCAGGGCCACATCATGGATGCCGGCAACTAACAATTTTTATGGAGGAGACCTCACGCAGGCTTACCGGTTATACTTGCTTGCTCTTGCAAAATCGGCTGAACTTGGCGCTATGAACCGCCTTAAAGAATTTAAATACATTTCACCTGAAGCGAGATGGAGGCTGGCGGCTGCATATAAGCTTGCGGGGCAGGATAATACTGCATTACAACTCATCACCGGGTTGCCTCTCACTTTTAATACCAGTCATTCGCCAGGTATTACTTATGGGTCTGATTTAAGAGATGAAGCAATGGTTCTGGAAACACTAACGCTGCTGGGTAGACGCACTTTGGCAGGCTGATCTTGTAAACACAATTGCTGCAAAACTTTCACAGGATGAATGGTACAGCACTCAAACAACGGCGTATTCATTGATTGCTATTGCAAAATATTGCGGCAAAAATCCTTCGGGTGCAAAAATAATCGCCACAGGTACTGTAATGGAAAAGCGATCAATATAAATTCGTCCTCTTATATTACGCAGGTACCGCTTGATCTGAGCAAAGGTACGGTGAATGTAACGCTAAATAATAAAGGGAATAATGTGTTGTATGCGAGAATAATTTCAGAAGGCCAGCCGCTAACCGGCGAAGCGCTGCCGATACATAATAATGCTTCTATACTGGGTTTAAATGTGAGTTATCTTTCACGGGATATGAAACCTGTTGATGTAAGCAATCTTATACAGGGCACCGATTTTATTGCGAAGGTGACGGTTAGGAACCCGGGTAAACGTGGTTATTACGAGCGTATGGCGCTTACGCAAATATTTCCCGGAGGATGGGAGATTTTAAATACCCGCTTGCAGGATGGCGAAAGTGGCTTCCAGTCTTCCCGCTACGATTACCAGGATGTGAGAGATGACAGAGTATATACCTATTTCAATATGAAAGAAAATGAAACGCTCACCTATTATGTACAATTCAATGCAACTTACCTGGGCAGGTATTTTTTACCCGGAACTTATTGCAGCGCCATGTATGATAATTCTATAAGTGCCGGGGTGAATGGGAAGTGGGTGGAGGTTGTGGGGCAGTGAGAGGCAATTAAATTTTAATAAAAGGCATGAAGATTAAAATCACACAAAAACTACTGTTACTTGTAACATTCTTTTTTGGAGTATTCACCTGCTTCTGGTTTTGCCTTCCCTCTAAATTATTTAATGCACCATTAAGTTCTGTCATTGAAGATAAAGACGGCAACCTTTTAAATGCTGCCATTGCCTCAGACGGGCAATGGCGTTTTCCTTACGACGAAAATGTCCTGATAAATTCATAAAATGCATTACCACGTTTGAAGACAAAAGATTTTACAGCCATCCCGGGGTAGATCTTCTTGCATTTTCAAGAGCTGCATTGCGAAACTTTAGAAGCAAAGAAGCAGTACAGGGGGGCAGCACACTAACGATGCAGGTTATACGCCTAAGCCGCCGGGAAACTAAAAGAAATCTGTGGGAAAAAATTATTGAAAGTATTCAATCAGTAAGATTGGAATGCAGTTATACCAAAAAAGAGATCATGGCTTTGTATGCATCTCATGCACCGTTTGGAAGCAATGTCGTTGGCCTTGATGCTGCATCATGGCGATATTTTGGCCGCAGCCCTGAAAAATTAAGCTGGGGTGAAATGGCTTCATTGGCAGTATTGCCAAACGCTCCGTCACTTGTGCATCCCGGGAAAAACAGGGATGTGCTTTTGAAAAAAAGAAATCGCTTGCTCGATAAACTTTTGGCAAATAAAATTATTGATCAGCCGACCTGCTATCTTGCAAAATTAGAGCCGCTTCCCGGGGAACCGGTTCCTTTGCCGCAACTTGCTCCACATTTGCTCCAGCGCTTCAGGGAAGATGAAAAAAAAAATGAAAATGCTTCATTCAAAGTAAAAACAACTATTGATGTCAATCTTCAAAAAAATGTAACGGCCATTGTGGCCAGCCATCACAATGTGTTAAAGGGAAATGGCGTCAACAATGCGTGTGCCTTGGTGCTCGATGTTGAAACAGGAAATGTATTGGCTTATGTTGGAAATATTTATGATATCAAAAATCCTGAACTTGAAAGTGATGTTGATGTTATAAAGGCGCCACGAAGCCCTGGAAGCACACTAAAGCCAATCTTATATGCAGCTATGTTAAGTGATGGTATGATTTTACCCAATTCGATTATCCCCGATATCCCTACACAAATTGGCGGATACGCTCCGCAGAATTTTGATCTGGGTTATGATGGCGCTGTTCCTGCATCTGTTGCATTTGCCCGTTCGCTCAATATTCCGGCGATAAAACTTTTACAGCAATATAAGTATCAGCGCTTTTATGATTTACTAAAACAGTTGGGCATGACGACACTTAACCGCCCGGCGGATAATTATGGCCTGTCATTAATATTAGGGGGAAGCGAAGTAAGCATGTGGGATCTTGCAGGAATTTATGCCGGCATGGCACGCACACTGAATCATCAGCGAAAAAATAATGGCCTTGCATTACAGGAAGATTTTCATGAACCTTGTTATTATATCAATGATAAAAAGAAGGAAACCTTCACCTTCTGCGATAATCAATTCCTTGGATGCCACGTCCATCTGGTTTACTTTCCAGGCTATGGAAGAAGTAATGCGGCCCGGTGAGGAAGGCTTGTGGCAACAATTTTCTTCTTCACAAAAAATTGCATGGAAAACAGGTACCAGCTTTGGTTTCAGAGATGCATGGGCGATAGGTATTACTCCAAAATATGTGGTAGCTGTATGGGCAGGAAACACCGACGGCGAAGGAAGGGCCGGCCTTATTGGAGTACAAACTGCAGCTCCGATAATGTTTGATATTTTTCGCGAATTGCCATCTTCAAAATGGTTTTCCAGGCCACAAAATAATTTTGCTTTTATTCCGGTTTGCAGGGAAAGCGGTTACCGGGCAAATATTGATTGCCCGGATGCAGATACGATAATGGTTCCTAAAAGCGGCTACAGGGCACCGTTATGCATGTATCATAAACTGATTCATCTTGATGCGGGTGGTATTTACCGGGTAAATGAAAATTGTGAATCTCCTTCAAATATGATTCATAAAAGTTGGTTTGTTTTAACGCCTGCAATGGAATGGTATTATAAACAAAAAAATCATGATTATAAACCATTGCCACCATTTAAACCCGGTTGTGAATTTACAGGTGTTGGAAAACAAATGGAATTAATCTATCCGCAACAGGATGCTAAAATTTATGTACCCCTCGAAATAGATGGAAACCGTGGGAAAACAATTTTTACTGCGGCACACCGGAAGCCTGGTAGTAAAATCTTCTGGCATCTGGATGATGAATACATTGCTACCACAACCAATTTTCATCAAATGGCGTTTAGCCCGCTTCCCGGCAAACATTTGCTTACTATTGTAGATGAAAATGGGGAAAGTATCAGCAGGCAGTTTGAGATTTTAGAAAAGAAGTGAAGATAGCAGGTATCAGGATTAAGAACGTATGTATTGCTTCTGCTTCTAAAATATGTAGTAGCACATAATGAATTTACCAACTAATAAACCAATAAACCAATAAACCAATAAACCAATAAACCAATAAACCAACCCAAAACATTGACCCCTTCACAACAATCTTTTCTTGAACTTGCAAACCATCCTTTTAAATTCAGGATGTATTTGTTGTATAAGTTGCCGGCTGCATTTTTTTCAGGAATAAAAATCAGAGAAGATTGATGAAGAAAGATGTGTTACTTCTGTTCCTTATAAATGGCTTACTCAAAATCCTTTTCGCTCAACTTACTTTGCATCGCTTGCAATGGCTGCTGAAATGAGCACAGGAACACTTGCATTAAGTCAACGTATATAAACGAGTTCCGGCAATATCGATGTTAGTTACAAAAATGGAAGCCAATTATTTTAAAAAGGCAACGGGCACAACATTTTTTACCTGCGAAGATGGTAAAGAAATTGCTGCGGCAATTAATGAAGCTATAGCAACAGGAGAAGCAAAAAAAATAATTGCAAAATCAACAGGGATAGATAAAAATGGTGAATTGATTGCTGAATTTTTATTCACCTGGTCGTTCAAAGCTAAATCCAGTAACCCATAGCATGCCTTGTTCAGAAATTTGAAACAGTGATATAGGCTATTGATAATCGCTGTCCGATAGCTTTCTTGCAAATAGTTACTTTATTAGCGCGTATAGGGTCATCGTTTATTTCTTTTCAATTACTTTCATGATTCAATAAAACATAACTTATGAAGATTGCATTTCATGGGGCAGCCCGCACCGTAACCGGTTCAAAGCATTTGCTTACTTTACAAAATGGAAAAAAATATTTACTGGATTGTGGAATGTTCCAGGGAATGGGTGAAGACACAGATGAACTAAACAGGGATTTCGGCTTCGTATCCTCCGAAGTAGATTATTTAATTCTTTCTCATGCACATATTGATCATTGCGGGCTTATACCAAAACTTGTTAAAGAAGGATTTACCGGTAAAATTTTCGCAACACCTGCCACAAGAGATCTTTCCGCAATTCTTATGGCGGATAGTGCGGGCATACAGGAAAATGATGTAAAGTTTGAAAACAAGGCCCGGGCTGCACAGGGAAGGCCATATCTTTTGCCTTTGTATGCAATGGAAGATGCGGTAAAAGCGCTTGAATATTTTGTTACCGTAGACTATGGTCAATGGTATACGATAGATGAAAACGTTCAATTTATGTATCTTGATGCAGGGCATATAATAGGAAGCACAACAGTGCATTTAAAAATAAATGAAAATGGTAAAGAAACACGTCTTACTTTTTCGGGCGATGTAGGAAGATACAGGGATGTGATTTTAAAATCGCCGGATGATTTTCCGCAGGCAGATTATATAATAATTGAATCAACATATGGTAATAAACTGCATGATGAAGTTACAGGAACAGGTGATGCCCTTTTGCAATGGATCACAAAAACCTGCCTGCAGAAAAAAGGCAAATTGATTATACCTGCTTTTAGTGTTGGGCGTACGCAGGAAATTCTTTTTGCATTAAACCAGCTTGAAAATGAAAACCGGTTGCCGGATATAAAATATTTTGTTGACAGCCCATTGAGTATTGAAGCCACCGAGGTTATTAAAAGCTATCCGCAATATTTTAACAACCGCATTCAAAAAATATTAATGAATGATAAAGATCCTTTTGATTTTAAAGGATTAAAATTTATCAAGACGGTACAGGAAAGTAAGATGCTGAATTATTTAAATGAGCCTTGTGTAATTATTTCTGCAAGTGGCATGGCAGATGCAGGAAGAGTTAAACATCACATCAGTAATAATATTGAAAACAGCCGCAACTCAATTTTGTTTTCCGGATATTGCGAGCCCATTCATTGGGAGGAAGATTAAAGCTTCATCCGAATGAAGTGAGTATTTTTGGCCAGCTACATGAAGTACATGCAGAAATAGGAGAGATCCGCAGCATGAGCGCTCATGGTGATTATAATGATTTAAGCCAGTGGCTTTCCTGCCAGGATCCCAAACAGGTAAAAAAATTATTTTTGGTTCATGGCGATTATGATGTACAGTTAGACTTTAAGGACAGGCTTATCGGTAAAGGCTTCGCAGATATTGAAATTCCGGAAAGACATTTTGAAATTGAATTGGATTAAATAATGTATCAGATTATGAAAACCCTGATGCTAGTGCTTGGAGCAATTCCCGCTTCTTCTTAAATATTATTTCTTTAAACATTAACCCTGTTTTTATAATTACTTATCGATATTATAGCTAACAATAAAAAAAAAGGAAGAACAGATAAAATAAACCGGTTGCCCCATTCGTCACATGAAAGCATAACGGTTAATGCCATAAGCCCAATATTACTTATCAGGAACCACACTTCTGCCTTATTTTGCCGAAATAGGTTTCTTAATTGGACTATTATTACCAGGTATGTAAAATAAAAATACGCAGAAGCAAAAATATTATGGAAAGTTGAATAGTAGGGACGATAAATACCAAAAAAAGCAATAAGTCTTTGTATGGCCAGTTTGAAAAACAGACGAAAATGATGGGTGATAATGTAAAATAACCCGGCGATGGAATTTTTTTCAACAGGTATAGAAATATTATGAGGTTCGTGTATAGTTGGCACGCCGCAGATTATACTTTCATTAAGATATGGCAATAAGAAATTAAATTCTCCGCCGGAGCCCAGCGAGAAATTGAATAAAAAATAAAAGAAATTAAAGCAATGCATGCTGATGCTGCTATTATTCTAACTGCTTGTTTGGAATAAAATTTAATTGTTAAGAAAAGGAAGGTAGAAGGAATAAAGAAAAGCCCGGTTGGCCTTGTCAAATAAAGTACCAGGTAGGAATAGAAGGATCAATACGATATTTCTTATTGTCATTTTTTTTCTTGTAAAAAGAAAATAAGTATATATAACTGAAAGGCTGAAGAATAGTGATTCCGTAAACAGAAAGGTGTTATACAAATGGTAGTAAAAAAAAATTAAAAAATATAGCGTGCTCAAAAAAGGTAGCAGCAGGCCCCCGGATAATTTCTTTGTCAACTCGTAAAAGCAGGCTACAGAAATCCATTGAATATGATTTGTAATATTACAAGAAACAGGAAACTGATTTTCAATTTCAGGCAAAGTGCAATCAGTAAGATTTGTACTGAATAAAATAGAAAATTGTGGGAACTGTATTTCCCGGTAGCTAAGAAAACGTTTGCCTGCTCAATATATTTTATCGCCTCGAAGTTAGTGACAATACCATTTTGCCAAAATAGAAAACATTGAATACATACCCAGATTAAAACCAGGAATATTTTTTGGTTATGCTGTTTCAAAACTTTTGATTAAAAAGAGGCGTGCCAGTCAATTTCTAACATGAGCATTCTGCTCATGCATTTTTCGTTTTTAGGAAATACAGTTCAAAATAAAAATAGCTTATTATGCTGGTAATAACTTATTGCCAAACAAATAAGCACGGCAACTTCATGGGATACCTGGTTACTGTTTCATTTTTTCATTCCATTAATCAGGATGCTTCTTGCCACATATTTTCCCAACATGTCAAATTCAATATTCACCGTTTCACCTTCTTCGATTGTTTTAAAATTAGTATGTTCAAATGTATACGGAATTATCGCAACTGTAAATGTATTTTCTGTCACATTAAATGCAGTAAGGCTTACCCCATTCAGGCATATTGAACCTTTTTCAATTATTAAAGCCGCATGCTTTTCGTCGAAGCTGAAAGTAAATTCGTAGCTACCTTCTGTATCCTTCTTCGCAATACAAATGGCTGTTCCGTCCACATGGCCCTGAACGATGTGCCCGTCGAGCCGGCCATTCATTTGCAGGGAGCGTTCCAGGTTTATCATATCACCGCTTTTCCAATAGCCGGGCATTTGTTTTATCTAAGGTTTCCTGTATGGCAGTTACCCGGTATAATCATCCCGGATCTCTTCTACTGTGAGGCAAATTCCGTTATGGCACAAACTTTCATCAATTTTTAACTGAGCTGAAGATATCGCTTTTTATCCAGAAAACCCGGTTTGTTCTGTCCGGTGAAATTTTTTGTATGGTTCCTAAAGTTCTATAATACCTGTAAACATCATTGGTGTTTTGAAATGTGTACTGTTTGTTAATTTCCTGAATTTCTAAATTTAAAAATTTGCTTTATCTTCGCATTCCTTAAAAAAATAAAAGGAAAATTTATGTTCATTATTGATTCGAAAGATTGCGAAAATATTGATAAAGCGCTCAAAAAGTACAAGAAAAAATTTGAAAAGAGCCGCACTTTGCTGCAGCTTCGTGACCGCCAGTCTTTTACCAAGCCTTCAGTTAAAAGGCGTGGTGAAGTTTTGAAGGCAGTTTACAAGCAGCAGATTGCCAGTGGCAAAATAGAAATTTAAATCATCTCATTATATATCTTCTTCCGGATAGCCTGAGTTTATTAACTTTACGGCTACCGGTTTTTTTATGCCCTCAAGTGAAATATATCCCATTCAGGAATTTCTTAATTACCTGGCCTTTCAAAAGCGGTATTCCAGGCATACCATTATTTCCTATCAAAATGACCTTACCGGCTTTTTTGATTTTATTGCTTTGCAATACAATTCAATCAGACTTAACTGAAATTTCTCCTTCGGTTGTACGGTCATGGCTTGCCTCATTAAAAGAAGATAAGACTGCTTCAAAAACAATTAACCGGAAAATTTCTTCGTTAAAATCATTTTTTAAATACCAGCTTAAACTGAATAATATAGAGTTTAGCCCGATGACTTCGGTTAGCTCTTTAAAAATCAGCCGCCGGCTTCCTTCTTTTATTGAGCAAAAAGATATAGATACGCTTTTTAAGAGACGTTGATTTTCCTGATACATGGGAGGGCAAAACGAACTACCTTTTATTAATGATTTTTTATCAAACAGGCATACGGCTTAGTGAACTGATCAATTTAAAAGAATCGCAGATTGATAAAAGCAATAGCACATATAAAAGTTTTGGGAAAAGGCAATAAGGAAAGAGTAATTCCGGTAAACAATAAATTACTGAAGGAGATTGATAATTATATTTTTGAAAAGAAAATATTTTTTAAGGAGATGCAAACAGTCTATCTTCTTGTAAGTAAAAAAGGGAAAAAACTTGTATCCGAAATATGTTTACAATATTGTTAAAAAATACCTTGGGGACTGTTTCAACAAATGAAAGAAAAAGCCCGCACGTTTTGCGCCATAGTTTTGCAACGCATCTAACCAATAATGGCGCAGATATTAATGCAATAAAGGAGCTTCTTGGCCATTCCAGCCTTGCTTCTACACAAATCTATACGCATAATTCGATTGAAAAACTAAAAGAAGTTCATAAGCTGGCACATCCTAAATCATAAATATTTTTTGAAAAAGAGAATTTTGTGAAATTTTATTTTGAAAAATGCGTTCTGAAATGTAATTTCATTTACACAGTTTTTTATGTCTCATCTTAAAATTCTTTGTTGCTTACAACCTTATATATTTTACTCTCATATCTCTATTTTATTATTCACTGTTAAAAACTATGATTTCTATGAACGTTAACATCCAATCGCTGCATTTTGACGCAGACTCAAAATTGGTTTCTTATGTTGAGAAAAAGCTTTCAAAACTTAACCAGTTTCATGAACAGAATTACCAAAGTAGATGTGTTTCTAAAACTCGATAATGTAGTTCATAATATTAAAGATAAGATTGCTGAAATTAAAGTGCATGTGCCAAGGCACGATTTTTTTGTAAAGCATTCCTCAAAATCATTTGAAGAAAGTTTTGATATTGCACTTGAATCTGTAATAACCCAAATGAAACGAAAAAAAGAAAAGATGGCTGCATGAAGTCAATTAAAGTATTATATCTATCCCCCGCTTTGGGGGATTTTTTTTGCTGATTATTCACTGAAGTTTGAAGTCATTTTGTATGCAAATTGTATTTCTCTTCTTACAATTAGTACATGTAGAAGTATTCTAAGGTAAATATTCTTTTTCAAAATTTTTCGATTAAACAATTTCCATTACCTTTGCCTTCCCAAAAAATAGCCTTTAGAGGTGTGCATATTTGGGAAGTTCATTATAAGACTGTGTTTGAGGCAGATTGCCAGTGTAGCTCAGTTGGCCAGAGCAGCTGATTTGTAATCAGCTGGTCGGGGGTTCGAATCCCTCCACTGGCTCATTTCAATAGAATAAGCATGTAGGCAATAAAAAGCTATTGCCGATTGTCAATTGCTTAATGGGCAGTTACCAGAGTGGCCAAATGGAGCGGACTGTAAATCCGCTGTCTTCGACTTCGGTGGTTCGAATCCACCACTGCCCACATTAAATTTGAAAATTAAGCTATTTGAAAATTTGATGAGTTGTGAATAGTTCTTTTAAAGCTGATAGATGAGAATGCGCTTTCATTTTGAATTTGCTCATTTTCATATTCTCAAATTAATATAAGCGGAAGTAGCTCATTTGGTAGAGCGGTAGCCTTCCAAGCTTCAGGTGGCCGGTTCGAGCCCCGTCTTCCGCTCAAGAATGGCAATGGACATTGAGTTAATGGGTTAATAATATTGTTATTGACTTAGTGACTCACTGACTTGAATGACTTTTTAGAAGCTGTTGTAGCTCAGGGGTAGAGCATCCCGATGGTAATCGGGAAGGTCGTGAGTTCAATTCTCAAAGGAATTAAGTTTTTTGAAATAGATGAGTAAGACTTTCAAGCTGTTGTAGCTCAGGGGTAGAGCACTTCCTTGGTAAGGAAGAGGTCGTGAGTTCAATTCTCATCAACAGCTCAAAGGTTATAGACAGGCAATATAAAAATTTTTAAAATCAAATATTAAAAACAAACAAAATGGCAAAAGAGAATTTTAAAAGGGATAAACCCCACGTTAACGTTGGTACTATCGGTCACGTGGATCATGGTAAAACAACGCTAACAGCCGCTATAACCGATATTTTGTCTAAAAAAGGTTTGGCGGAAAAAAGAAATTATGAGGATATTGATGGTGCTCCTGAAGAAAAAGAAAGGGGTATTACAATTAATACTGCACACGTTGAATATGCAACAGCGGCACGCCATTATGCTCACGTTGATTGTCCGGGTCACGCGGATTATGTAAAGAACATGATTACCGGTGCTGCACAAATGGATGGTGCTATATTAGTTGTTGCTGCTACTGATGGCCCAATGCCACAAACAAGAGAACACATTTTGCTGGCCCGCCAGGTTGGTGTACCTCGTATGGTTGTTTTCATGAATAAAGTAGATCTTGTTGATGATCCTGAATTAATTGAATTAGTTGAAATGGAAATTCGTGAGTTGCTGACCAAAAATGGCTTTGATGGCGATAATACTCCTATTATTAAAGGTTCTGCAACAGGCGCTTTAGCCGGCGATGCCAAATGGGTTAAAGCAATTGATGAATTGATGGATGCTGTGGATTCTTATATTCCATTGCCTCCACGCCCGGTCGATCAGCCTTTCCTGATGAGTGTTGAAGATGTATTTTCAATTACAGGCCGTGGTACTGTTGCTACCGGCCGTATTGAAAGAGGCCGTATAAAAGTGGGTGAAGGTGTTGAAATTGTAGGTTTGATGGAAAAGCCTTTGACTTCTGTGGTTACCGGTGTGGAAATGTTTAAAAAATTATTGGAGGAAGGTGAAGCTGGTGATAATGCAGGTTTGTTGTTACGTGGTATTGAAAAAACCCAGATCCGCCGTGGTATGGTTCTTTGCAAACCAGGTTCTATAACACCGCATACTGATTTCAAAGGTGAAGTTTATGTACTTAGCAAAGATGAAGGTGGACGTCATACTCCATTCTTCAAGAAATATCGTCCGCAGTTTTATTTCAGAACTACAGACGTTACAGGAGAAGTAGAATTACCGGCAGGAACTGAAATGGTAATGCCTGGTGATAATACAAGCCTTACTGTGAAACTGATACAGCCAATTGCGATGGAGAAAGGTTTGAAATTTGCAATTCGTGAAGGTGGGCGTACCGTTGGAGCAGGACAGGTTACGGAGATACTGAAATAAATTGTAATTTCGTATAAGTCATTAGTCATTAGTCAACCGTCATTAGGACTTCCAGTGACAATTGACCAATGACTATTGAGTTTTTATACGGGCATAGTTCAATGGTAGAATACAGGTCTCCAAAACCTTTGATCAGGGTTCGAATCCTTGTGCCCGTGCAATGAGTTCAAGTTGAAATTTGCAATTAGTTAAGAGCTTGCATTTTCAAATTGAGCTATTTTCAAATTTTCAAATTGTTTATTATGAATAAAATAACACTATACATCAGGGATTCTTATAAAGAAATGGTGCAAAAAGTAACCTGGCCCAGCTGGGAACAATTGCAACAATCTACCATGATTGTTTTGGCTGCAACAATTATTATTACTGCAATTGTTGCTTTAATGGATTTTGGCGTCAATGGTATTTTAAAATTTGTTTATTCTTTATTTAAGTAATTATGACAGAAACACAACATATTGAAGAAGAAGTAAAATCCGTCGAACTGCCACCTGCAACCGCTGAAAAGGAAACCAAGTGGTATGTATTGAGGGTGGTGAGTGGTAAAGAAAGAAAAGTAAAAGAGTATCTTGATAAAGATATTATACGGCATGGATGGGATAAATTAATTCTACAGATATTTTTGCCCGTAGAAAAAGTGTATAAGGTACAAAATGGGAAAAAAGTAATGAGGGAACGCAACTTTTATCCCGGCTATGTAATGATAGAAGTTGTTGATGGAAAGTTATCCGATGAAATTGTACAGCATTTAAGCAACATTAGCAATGTAATGCATTTTTTAACCGATGGCAAAGGATCTAAAGGAAATATCATCAGCCTCAGAAGAGCAGAGGTAAATAAAATGCTGGGTAAAGTTGATGAAATGGCTGATGCAGGCGGAATGACGATGAGTGAGCCATTTATTGTTGGAGAAACTATTAAAATTATTGACGGGCCGTTTAATGATTTTAATGGGGTAATCGAAGAAGTTACTGATGAAAAGAAAAAGCTGAAAGTTCAGGTTAAAATCTTTGGACGTGCTACCCCTGTTGAATTAAGTTATATGCAGGTAGAAAAAATTTCATAAAAAATATTTAGCGAAATTTTAAAGCCCATTTCAGTTCGGAATGGGTTTTTTATTCCAGTCAATGTTCAGCAGCCTTCGGTAATAATATATCAAATGTACATGGAACGAAATCAGGTCCGGCTTATTGTCATCTAATTTTAGTTGAATTTACATTAATGATTCTTTATATATACAATATGATCAAATCCTTAAATTTACATATCATATTTGTGTTACATCGAAAATGATGTAATTTCAACGAGGGATTGCTCATAACAATACGCTTGATAAGAAGTGCAACCGCCATGAAACAAAATTTGCATAGTTCGTCTAAAATTTTAAAACATAAATTATGTGGACAAAAATTGTAAGCGAAGCAGATGTTAAAAAAATGAAAATGAATTCAAGGTTGCTAAGATTTACAGGCACTGGAATTCCTAAAGATCCTCCACTCGTTGATCCCACTTATACTGCTTATGTGCTTGAAAAAAATATGGGAGACGGCCTGAATTTAAAGAGTGTTGGGCATAATCCTTTCTTCAATTCTTTTAGTGCAGCAGGTACGGATGTATTGCACAAACCTGCTTCCGAATTAATTAAAGAAGGAATATGGTGGTACTAAATTAAATCGATTCGCTCATTTACCGAATGCAAGTTTCTCCTGCAAAACAGGTTTATTAGAAAATAATTTTCTCTCAACTATTTCGCCTTCAATAGGTGTTGCTTTATTGCTCTTTTCGCTTTACTAATAAAAACCAATCGCTTTCTAAAGGAAGATATCCAATATCGTAGCAAAAAAAATAAATTTTCCTTTCTTATTGGTGTAAGTATGCGTAATATATTTGAACTGAAAACCTTTTTGCAGCAATTTATCTCTTGAAATTTTAGCCATTTCCTCGCCTGCAATAAAAAGGCCTTCCAAAATGCGGCGGTTCTTTCCTAATGCGTTATTTATGTTTCTCACCAGGTTAATGGTATTCGATTTTAATTGCGTTGTTATAATTGTTACGGCAATAATCATCGCAAAATTTTTTATCTGTGCGCCCTTTCACCGGTTTATGGCAATTGAGACAAAGCTTATGTTCAATCGCAGTTGCCATATAGTTCGTATTGACTTTATTTTCAGTAAGATACAATAGTTATTTACATGTACAAGCGTTTACAAACGGTTATATCCAACTATAAACGCTTAAAATACAAATACTGCTTTTTGTCTGCTACATCTTTGTGCCGTTGACGAACGAATCGGTTTTCAAATTCGTCAACCGGAATAATAAACATTTTTTCAAAAGCTCGTCTTTAAAAGAACGGGCACAAAATTTACAGCTATGTATGCATTAAAAAACAAAGTTCAATTGATTGGAAATTTAGGCAATCCACCAGAAGTACGCAACACAGAAAGCGGAAAAAAACTGGTACGTTTTTCAGTGGCTACCAACGAAAGCTACCGCAATGCGCAAGGTGAAAAAGTTACGGAAACACAATGGCACAATTTAATTGCCTGGGGGAAAGTAGCAGATATTGCAGAAAAATATCTAGTTAAAGGCACAGAAGTGGTTATAGAAGGCAAATTGGTGCATCACAATTACACGGATAAAGAAGGCAATAAAAAATATGTAACCGAGATACAGGTAAACGAATTATTGTTGTTGGGGAGTAAGCCTTCGGCTTAAATTTTTTGCCAGGAGATTACACAGATTTCCACGGATAAGTTAATATGAATCCGAATTTTCACAAATCTAATCTTTACAAGTATGGAAGCAATCGTTTTGCATAAAAAGGAAGATATTATGACTATAGTTGGAGCATGTATGGCTATTCATAATTATTTAGGGACATGGGTTTCTTGAAGTCGTTTATAAAGATGCCGCAGAAATTGAGTTTGTCAAATTGCCAGATAAACTTTTGAAAGAGAAAAAAAATTTAACATTAATTATAAGGGATGTTATTTTATTTCATAAATTCCAATGCAGATTTTTTTTTAATGGATAAAATAATTCTTGAAATAAAAGCTACTAAAGAAGGAATTTTAAATGAATATATTACTCAGACATTAAATTATTTAAAGATTTCCGGTTGTAAACTTGGTTTGATTGTTAATTTTGGAAAACGTCACTTGAATATAAAAGACTAATTTTTTAATTATCTTCATTCTGTGAAAATTCGTGTAATTCGTGGCTACGTTTTTATAAATTCGTGGCTAAAAAATAAATTATGGTGGCTAACATAGAACGTAACGAAATATTTGATCTTGCTTATCGCTTTGTAACCGAAACAAGCGAAAATATTTTTCTTACCGGGAAAGCCGGAACCGGCAAAACAACTTTCCTAAAATATTTAAAAGAAAATTGTTCTAAAAATATTGTAGTAGCAGCGCCAACAGGAGTGGCCGCAATAAATGCCGGCGGGGTTACATTGCATAGTTTATTTCAATTGCCTTTTCATCCTTTTCTTCCCACCAAAAATAATAAAGAAGAGTTGCTTGCAAAAATGAAGTTTAATAAGCAACGGCAGCAATTGCTTCGCAAAATGGAACTGCTGGTTATTGATGAAATAAGCATGGTTCGCTGCGATATCATGGATGCCATTGATACTATTTTAAAATCGGTCCGCAGAAAATATGATCTTCCTTTTGGC
This sequence comes from uncultured Chitinophagaceae bacterium, assembly GCA_963800635.1. Lineage (GTDB taxonomy): Bacteria > Bacteroidota > Bacteroidia > Chitinophagales > Chitinophagaceae > Ginsengibacter. The sequence goes on along the minus strand of CAWDCB010000013.1, from coordinate 183,889 downwards.
GGCGTACAGTTATTATGTATTGGCGATTTATACCAGTTGCCTCCCGTTGCGCAGCGCCATGAATGGAATATTTTACAGGAATATTATTCTTCACCTTTCTTTTTTGACAGCAATGTTATCAAAGAACAAATGCCATTGTTGATAGAATTGGATAAAATTTACCGGCAAAAAGAAGATTCATTTGTTGAGCTTTTAAATAAAGTTCGCAACAATAATATGAAGGCTGATGATTTTGAAGATTTGCATCTGAGGTATAACCCCTCCTTTCGCCCATCTCATGAAGAAAAATATATTACCCTTACTTCTCACAATAACCAGGCAGACCAGATCAATAGCCGGGAGCTACAAAAATTATCAGCAGCTTCCCATATTTATGAAGCAATTATAGAAGATGATTTTCCGGAAAATACTTATCCCGCTGAAGGGTCTTTAGTTTTAAAAGTAGGAGCACAGGTAATGTTTTTAAAAAATGACGGTGTACTAAAAAGATATTTTAATGGAAAAATAGGAGTAGTTAAATCTTTGGATGATGAAGAAATAATTGTAGAATGTGACGGAGCAAATATTTCTGTTTCACAGGAAACATGGGAAAATTCACGTTATGTTGTAAACAATGCCGATGGAAAACTAGAACAGGAAACTTTGGGCACATTTACTCAATTTCCGTTAAGGCTTGCCTGGGCAATTACTATTCATAAAAGCCAGGGGCTTACATTTGAAAAAGTAATGATTGATGCCGGCGCAGCTTTCAGCAGCGGCCAGGTATATGTGGCATTGAGCCGTTGCACCAGTCTTAATGGAATTGTACTGCTGTCAAAAATTCCTTCGGCAGCTATTTACTGTAATGACAATATTATTAAAGGCCAGCAGGCATTAATGCATAAAGGTTCGCTGGCAGAACGTTTTGCAGGCGCAAGGCAAATTTTTACACAACAATTGCTGGAAGAAATTTTTTCTTTTAATGAAATAGCATGCTGTTGTTGATGTTTTGCATTTTCAAATAAATGAAAACCGGAATAAATTAAATAAGGAAGCAGATTGAGTGGATTGAAAACTTAAAAAATAATTTTTTGGCAGATAAAACCATCGGTTTAAAATTCATCAGGCAGGATAGCAGAATTAATGAAGGAAGAACCTTTATAGAAAAAAATGCAGTCTTGCAAAAAAGAATAAATGATGCGGCTACCCATTTTGAACCAAAATTTTCCGCATACCAGCAGTCTATTCAAAATCATCCTTTAATTACAGAACACAGGGAAGCTGCAAATATTATCAATGAATATTTAAATCAATTGATATTGGCAGTTTATACAACAAATTATTTTTTGAAGTATTGCAAAGAACCATTTTCTGTCACGTCTTTTCTGCAGCATAAATTAAAATTTGCCCAGCCGCGCTTTAATATATCCTGCTATGCAAGTGGTAAAAAGCAATCATTTTCTGATGTTCCCAATGCTGAACTTTATGATACGCTTAAACGCTGGAGAGATGAGTTTGTGAAGAAACCAGGATATGCCCATTTATATGGTTGCCAACCAGGCAACCTTAAAAGAAATTGCTACTTATCTGCCATTAACTAAAAAAGATCTTGTTGCAAATAAGTGGCTTTGGAAAAGCAAAAGTTGATAAATATGGCGATGATATTTTAGCATGCAGTAGAAAGCTATTGCACCAGGCATAATATTGAAACCAATATGGACTGCTAAAGCAGCAAATCCAAAAAGAGAAAGAAAAGAAAAAAGCAACTGAAGTAAAAACCGATACCAAAACACTTTCATATAATTTATTTAAAGAAGGAAAATCTGTTGCGGAAATTGCCAAGGAAAGAAATTTTACAATTAGTACTATTGAAGGCCACCTGGCATGGTATGTAGGCAATGGTGACATTGATATAAATAAATTGGTACCTGTACAAAAACAAACTCTTATAAAAGAAGCCGCAAAAATTCATGGCACATAAAGCCTTAAAACCTTAATAGAAAATTTACCCAAGGATATAAGTTATGGTGAGATAAGATTGGTAATGGCAGCAGAAAAGCCATAATTGATTAGATTTTATCAAAAATTTAGCTTATCAGCTTGGTAAGGCCTATAATCTTCTATTTTATTAAACCGCGTGGTCATTCCCGGTTCATCGCCATATAGTATCAGGTGTTCCACGCATCGTGAAATAAAACTGCCAGCTTTGAAGACAATCTCTGAAGGCAGGACTGCTATTCCAAAACTGCTAACATATTGTATTGGCAAAACTGATAGCGAACAGGCAAGATTTAGTTTTTAGTTACAATACATCATAATCTATCTTCAGCGTAAAATAATTGCTTTAAATCAAATTAAGTTGAATGGCGACTGCTGTGATACGCTACATATGTTTTGATTAATGTAAAAAACTTCTTGGCAAAATAATTTATTTCTTTACCTTTGCACTCCCAAAAAAGTTCTTTAGTAGAAATCATTAATTGGGAGTCCGCCGTCAGGCGGGACGTTAACACCAAAAATTTAATTATGGCAAAAGAAATAACAGCCTACGTCAAGCTTCAATGCAAAGGCGGACAAGCCAATCCCGCACCGCCGATAGGCCCTGCACTTGGTTCAAAAGGTATTAATATCATGGAGTTCTGCAAACAATTTAATGCAAGAACCCAGGATAAACAAGGGAAAATTCTTCCCGTTCTCATTACAGTTTATGGAGATAAATCATTTGATTTTATCATTAAAACGCCTCCTGCCGCAGTACAATTAAAAGATGCTGCAAAAATTCAAAGTGGCAGCAAAGAGCCTAACCGTAATAAAGTAGGTAAGGTTTCCTGGGCGCAGGTTGAAGAAATTGCCAAAGATAAAATGGCAGATCTGAATGCCTTTAGCCTTAACAGCGCCATGAAAATGGTTGCCGGTACTGCACGCAGCATGGGCCTTACTGTTGAGGGTAAAGCTCCCTGGGATAATTAAATTGTACAAAGTTCTCCCGCCTCGGGCGGGAATTAAATTTTTAAAAATGATTACTAAAAAAAGAAAAGAAGCCAACGCTAAAGTTGATCAGAATAAAGCCTATTCACTTAAAGAAGCTTCAGCTCTTGTTAAAAATATTAATACTACCAAATTTGATAGTTCAGTAGATCTTCATATACGCCTTGGGTGTGGATCCGAAAAAAGCAGACCAGGCAGTACGTGGTACGGTTTCGCTTCCACATGGAACAGGAAAACAAAAAAAGTGTTGGTTCTTTGCACTCCTGATAAAGAAGAAGCTGCAAGAAATGCAGGTGCCGATTTTGTTGGCCTTGATGAATTTATTACTAAAATTGAAGGCGGCTGGACAGATGTTGATGTAATTATTGCAACGCCTTCCGTAATGCCTAAAATTGGCCGACTTTAAAGTTTTGGGTCCAAGAAACCTGATGCCGAATCCTAAAACAGGAACGGTTACCAATGATGTTGTAGCAGCAATTAATGATGTAAAAGGTGGAAAAATTGCTTTTAAGGTAGATAAAGTAGGTATTGTTCATGCTTCGATCGGAAGAGTAAGTTTTTCTCCTGATAAAATTGAAGCCAACAGCCAGGAACTGATTAATGCAATTATTAAATTAAAGCCTTCCACATCAAAAGGTACTTATTTAAAAGGCCTTAGCATGGCAAGCACTATGAGCCCGGGAATTACTATAGACGCTAAATCTGTTCATAGTTAATAAATTATTTGCTTCAGTTGTAAGTTACAATTCAAAGCAGCAAAACACATTGTATGAATAAAGAACAAAAGCAGGAAGTGATCGAGACTTTGAAAGGTAAATTTTCGCAGTATTCTAACTTCTATATAACAGATACCCAAAACCTGAGTGTTGCCCAAATTACCAATCTTCGGCGTCATTGCTTTGATAAGCAGGTAGAAATGAAAGTGGCTAAAAATACGCTTATTAAAAAAGCATTGGAAAGCCTTGATAATGATAAATATTCCGGAGTGTATGATTCCTTACACCAGGTAACAGCCTTAATGTTTAGCGATAGCCCGAAAGAGCCTGCACTTATTATCAGCAGTTTTCGTAAGTCATTGAATGGAGAAAAGCCAGTATTAAAAGCTGCATTTTTAAACGGTGATATTTTTGTTGGCGATAATCAACTGGTTAGCCTTACAAAAATCAAAACAAAAAATGAGCTGATCGGGGAAGTGATCGGTTTATTGATGTCGCCCATTCAACGAGTAATCGGGGCTTTACAAAACAGGCCGGAAACTTCTGAAGACAGCCTGAAGCGCCTAAAACGGAAGCTAAGCGAGGATAAAGCGAGCTGAAGGTAGCTCAAAGCCAAACAGCTATTCCGCAGGAAGCCAAACCGGTAACACCGGCAGCAGCAGAAGCGAAAGCTGAAGCAGCGACCGGTAGCTGAAGCAACCGAGACACCGGCAAAGAAGCTGCTGAAGCGAAAGCGGAACGTCAGCGGAATCAAACAGACGGAAGCACAACCGAAGCCAAGCTGAAGCAAGGAACCTGCAGACGCAACTGACACTTTCAGCCGAGGAATGCGAACCATCAGTCAACAGCAGACGTAAACACTGAAGCATCAGAAGCGGCCAAAGCCTGAAGCAACGAACGGAAGGAGAAGCTCGAACCAGGAAGCATAATTCGTTCATTAGCTAATTGGCACATTAGCTCATTAACAACATAACAATTTTTTTAAAACCCTCCGCCGGATCGGCTTAACTGATAAGAAGGCGGAAAAAATTAAATCAAAAACAATGGCAGACGTAAAAACATTAGCCGAAAATTTAGTAGGCTTAACAGTAAAAGAAGTTCAGGAATTAGCTGAATTTTTGAAATCAGAATATGGTATTGAACCAGCAGCAGCTGCAGCAGTTGCGAGTCCTGAAGCGGGCGGCGGTGCACCGGCAGTAGAAGAAAAAACATCCTTCAATGTAATTCTTAAAGCGCCCGGCGCAAATAAACTTGGAATTGTTAAGATTGTGAAAGAACTTACCGGCCTTGGATTGAAAGAGGCAAAAGATCTTGTGGATGGTGCTCCTAAAGCCATTAAAGAAGGGGTTGATAAAGCTACTTCCGAAGATATTAAAAAGAAGCTTGCAGACGCCGGCGCGGACGTAGAAATACAATAATATTTTGTATATAAATAATTGCAGAGGCCGGGTAATATTACGCCGGCCTTTCTTACTTAAGCAATTTATTAATATATTAGGCATCATGTAAAATTTCTCTAAAATATTTTGAGAAAAGCATGGTATTCAGTAAATTTGAAAAATAATGCTTACTTTTGCACTCCTTTATTTTCGGGTAAGTGGCGAAATACCTGTAATTACCCTTTTAAAGGCGCTCTCACTTTAAAAATATTTTAACTAAAATATGCCTTCAACTAAAGTTGCTCCAGCACAAAGAATCAGTTTTGGAAAAATTGAACATTTGGCGGAAACTCCCGATTTATTAGGGATTCAAATTCAGTCCTTTAAAGACTTTTTTCAGTTAGAAACCACACCCGATAAACGTAATGTTGAGGGTTTGTTTCGTGTGTTTAAGGAAAATTTTCCTATCACAGATACACGGAATATTTTCATGCTGGAATTCCTTGATTATTTTGTTGATCCTCCACGATACACCATTGAAGAATGTATTGAAAGAGGCCTTACCTATGCTGTTCCTCTAAAAGCTAAGCTGCGCCTTAGTTGTAATGATGAAGAACACGTGGATTTCCAAACGATTGTTCAGGATGTTTTCCTCGGAAATATTCCTTACATGACGCCTCGCGGAACCTTTGTAATCAATGGCGCGGAAAGAGTTGTTGTAAGCCAGTTGCATCGTTCACCCGGTGTATTTTTCGGCCAATCAGTGCATCCCAACGGAACAAAAATTTATTCCGCCAGGGTTATTCCTTTTAAAGGCGCCTGGATGGAATTTGCTACAGACATTAATAATGTAATGTATGCATACATTGACCGTAAGAAAAAATTCCCGGTAACTACCTTACTTCGTTCAATCGGTTATGAAACAGATAAAGATATTCTTGAGCTTTTCGGAATGGCCGTAGAAGTAAAGGCTGATAAAAAAACGCTTCATGCAAACCTTGGAAAACGCCTTGCTGCAAGTGTTCTGCGTACATGGGTCGAAGATTTTGTGGATGAAGATACCGGTGAAGTAGTAAGTCTTGAAAGAAATGAAATAGTCCTTGAAAGAGATACTATTCTGGACGAAGATAATATTACCATGATCCTTGATCTGGATGTAAAAAGTGTTTTCATTCAGCGTGAAGAAGTGAGCGGTGATTATGCAATTATTTACAATACATTAAATAAGGATACTTCCAATAGTGAAATTGAAGCGGTGCAGCATATTTACCGCCAGTTGCGTGGTGCTGATGCGCCGGATGATGAAACAGCACGTGGTATCATTGATAAATTATTTTTCAGTGATAAACGCTATGACCTTGGTGAAGTAGGCCGTTATAAAATCAATCGCAAGCTTGGTTTAAATTATCCTATCGAGAAAAAAGTTCTTGACAAAAGAAGATATCATCGCTATTATAAAATACCTGGTATTGCTTACCAATGCCAAAAGCGAAATTGATGATATTGATCATTTAAGCAACCGCCGTGTACGCACAGTGGGCGAACAATTGTATGCACAATTTGGTGTGGGCCTTGCACGTATGGCACGTACCATTCGCGAGCGCATGAATGTAAGAGACAATGAAGTATTTACCCCGGTTGACCTTATTAATGCAAGAACATTGTCTTCAGTTATTAATTCATTTTTTGGAACATCGCAGTTATCACAATTTCTCGATCAGACAAATCCATTGAGTGAAATAACGCATAAACGCCGTATTTCCGCACTTGGGCCCGGAGGTTTAAGCAGGGAACGCGCAGGATTTGAAGTACGTGACGTTCACTATTCTCATTATGGCCGTCTTTGTACTATTGAAACTCCTGAAGGCCCGAATATTGGTTTGATATCTACACTTTGTGTTCATGCTAAAATAAATGAAATGGGCTTCATCGAAACTCCATATCGTAAAGTTCATGAAGGTAAAGTGGATATGAAAAAAGTATTTTTCTTAAGTGCCGAGGAAGAAGATTCTGCAAAAATTGCCCAGGCAAATGCGCCGCTTGATGAAAAATCCAATTTCATAAATGATAAAGTGAAATCCCGTGAAACCGGCGATTTCCCTATTCTTGATAAAAACGAAGTGGAATATATGGATGTGGCTCCCAACCAGATTGTTGGTTTGAGCGCTTCCCTCATTCCTTTCCTTGAACATGATGATGCCAACCGTGCATTGATGGGTTCAAACATGCAACGCCAGGCTGTTCCATTGATTCTTCCGCAGGTACCAATTGTTGGTACAGGCCTTGAAGGAAAAGCTGCAAGGGATGCAAGGATTCAAATTCATGCTGATGGCGATGGTGTGGTTGAATATGTGGATGCCAATGAAATTCATGTTCGGTATAACAGGAACCAAACGCAAAAACTGGTAAGTTTTGAAGAAGATCTGATCATTTACAGGCTTACTAAATTTATTAAAACAAACCAAAGTACCTGTATCAATCTTCGCCCTGCTGTAAAGAAAGGCCAGACAGTAAAAGCAGGTGATTTCTTAACAGAAGGATATGCAACAAAAGATGGTGAATTAGCACTCGGCCGTAATCTTAAAGTGGCCTTCATGCCATGGAAAGGTTACAATTTCGAGGATGCTATTGTGATCAGTGAAAAAGTAGTGAAAGAAGATTTGTTTACTTCTATACATATTGATGAATTTGAACTGGAAGTACGCGATACCAAATTGGGTGAAGAAGAACTTACACCGGATATTCCAAATGTAAGTGAAGAAGCTACCAAAGATCTTGACCAGCATGGTGTAATAAGAATTGGTGCTCATGTAAAAGAAGGAGATATTCTTATCGGGAAAATTACTCCTAAAGGTGAAAGCGATCCTACTCCGGAAGAAAAATTGTTGAGGGCAATTTTTGGTGATAAAGCCGGTGATGCAAAAGATGCTTCTCTTAAAGCGCCAAGTGGAACCGAAGGTGTGGTAATTGATAAAAAATTATTCCAGCGCGCAAAGAAAGATAAGAATGGCAAAGTAAAAGAAAAAGCTTCTTTGGAGAAGATTGATAAAACTCATGAAAAAATTGAAGCTGATCAGTTGGAATTGCTGATAAGTAAATTGCTTACTTTATTGAAAGATAAAAATTCAGCAGGTGTTAGTAATAATTTTGGTGAAATGCTGATTGGTAAAGGTGCAAAATTCACTGCAAAAAACCTTGCCAACATCGATTACCAGAATGTAAATCCGTTGGGATGGACAGGTGATGCAAAAACTGATGATCATATCAATACTTTATTGCACAATTATAATATTAAGTACAACGAAGAATTGGGAAGATATAAGAGAGAGAAATTCAATATTTCCATTGGTGATGAATTGCCGGCAGGTGTATTAAAACTTGCAAAAGTTTACCTGGCTGTTAAGCGTAAACTTAAAGTAGGTGATAAGATGGCCGGCCGTCATGGTAACAAAGGTATTGTTGCCAAAATTGTAAGGCAGGAAGATATGCCTTTCCTTGAAGATGGAACTCCTGTGGATATTGTATTGAATCCATTGGGTGTACCAAGCCGTATGAACCTTGGGCAGATTTATGAAACTGTTCTTGGCTGGGCTGGTGAAAAACTGGATTGCAGATTTGCCACTCCTATTTTTGACGGTGCTTCTGTAGATGAAATTGCAGAACAGGTTGCAAAAGCAAACCTGCCAACTTTTGGCCATACTTATTTATATGATGGTGAAACAGGCGAGCGCTTTGATCAGAAAGCAACGGTGGGTATTATCTATATTATTAAGTTGCACCACATGGTTGATGATAAGATGCATGCACGTTCTATCGGGCCATACAGTTTAATTACGCAGCAGCCTTTGGGTGGTAAAGCACAGTTTGGTGGTCAGCGTTTTGGTGAAATGGAAGTATGGGCACTGGAAGCTTATGGTGCATCAAATATTCTGCAGGAATTGCTCACGTTAAAATCTGATGATATTATCGGAAGAGCCAAAACTTATGAAGCAATTGTGAAAGGTGATAATATTCCAAGGCCGGGTGTTCCTGAATCATTCAATGTATTGGTGCATGAATTAAGAGGCCTGGGATTGGATTTGCAATTCGAGTAACAAAAACAGCTTTCAGCTTTCAGGCTGTCAGCAAATAAAATAAATTAACGTGCTGTGGCTCATAGCTGATAGCTCACAGCTCAAAGCTTAATAAAAAATATGATAAGAAAAGAAAATCGTCCACGTCCAACGTTTTCTCAAATTACAATTGGCCTTACTTCTCCTGATTCAATTCTTGAAAGAAGCTATGGTGAAGTATTAAAGCCTGAAACTATTAACTACCGTACTTACAAGCCTGAAAGAGATGGTTTGTTTTGCGAAAGAATTTTTGGCCCGGTAAAAGATTATGAATGTGCCTGCGGAAAATATAAGCGTATCCGCTATAAAGGTATTGTGTGCGACCGTTGCGGTGTTGAGGTTACTGAAAAGAAAGTTCGCCGCGAAAGAATGGGCCACATTAAATTGGTGGTTCCTGTTGTTCATATCTGGTATTTTAAATCACTTGCCCAATAAGATCGGTTACCTGTTGGGAATGAGCTCTAAAAAATTAGAGACCATTGTTTACTATGAAAGATTTGTAGTGATACAATCAGGTATACGTGCCGATAAAGGACAAAATTATGGTGATCTTTTAACTGAAGAAGAATACCTGGATATTCTGGATACACTTCCAAAAGATAACCAGCATTTACCCGATGAAGATCCTGATAAATTCATTGCAAAAATGGGTGCTGAAGCAGTTCATGATATGTTGCAGAGAATTGATCTTGATCAGTTGTCATTCGACCTTCGTAATGCTGCAGCCAATGAAACTTCCCAGCAACGTAAAGCAGATGCCTTAAAGCGTCTGTCCGTGGTAGAGAGTTTCCGTGATGCCAATACAAGAATCAACAACCGTCCTGAATGGATGGTAATGCAATACATTCCGGTTATTCCACCGGAACTGCGTCCACTTGGTTCCTTTGGATGGTGGCCGTTTTGCTTCATCTGATCTTAATGATCTTGTATCGCCGTGTTATCATCCGTAATAACCGTTTAAAAAGGTTGTTGGAGATCAAGGCACCTGAAGTAATTCTTCGTAATGAGAAAAGTATGCTGCAGGAAGCAATTGATTCTTTGTTTGATAACTCACGTAAATCAAATGCTGTAAAAGCAGAAGGCGGCCGTGCATTGAAATCATTGAGTGATGTATTGAAAGGTAAGCAGGGACGTTTCCGTCAGAACCTGTTGGGTAAACGTGTTGATTACTCCGGCCGTTCTGTAATTGTGGTTGGCCCTGAATTGAAAATGCACGAATGTGGTTTGCCGAAAGATATGGCTGCAGAATTGTTCAAGCCATTTATTATTCGCAAACTGATTGAAAGAGGTATTGTAAAAACTGTAAAGAGCGCAAGTAAACTTGTTGATAAAAAAGAAGCGATCATTTGGGATATTCTTGAAAATATATTGAAAGGCCATCCTGTTATGTTGAACAGGGCTCCAACATTACACCGTTTATCCATACAGGCATTTCAGCCAAAATTGATTGAAGGAAAAGCGATACAACTTGCATCCCTTGGTAACCACGGCTTTCAACGCGGATTTTGATGGTGACCAGATGGCTGTGCACGTGCCGTTGAGCAATGCCGCTGTTTTGGAAGCGCAGATGCTGATGCTTTCTTCACACAACATTTTGAATCCGCAGAATGGTACGCCTATTACCCTTCCTTCACAGGATATGGTACTGGGATTGTATTATATTACCAAAGGGAAGAAAATCAACTCCTGAATTAAAAGTAAGGGGCGAAGGCAAATCTTTTTATTCCCCGGAGGAAGTTATTATCGCTTATAATGAACAGCAGTATCGATCTTCATGCTCACATTAAAGTAAAAGTAGATGTGCGCAATGATGATGGAACCTTTCAAAATAAATTAATTGATACAACTGTTGGCCGTGTAATCTTTAACCAGCACGTGCCAAAAGGCGCAGGATATGTAAATGCATTGCTTACCAAAAAAGCCTTGCGTGAAATCATTGGTGATATTATCAAATGGACAAACATTCCTGCAACTGCAAAATTCCTGGATGATATCAAGCAGCTTGGATTCCGTATGGCATTCAGGGGCGGGTTGTCATTTAATATTAATGACCTTATCATTCCTGATACCAAGCAGGAAATGATCGATAATGCAACGGGCGAAGTAGATGAAGTATGGGATAATTATAATGCCGGCCTTATCACAAATAATGAAAGATATAACGGTATCATTGATATCTGGAGCCGTGTAGATACACGCCTAACGGAAACGCTTATACGCGAACTGGCAAATGACAAACAGGGATTCAACTCTGTTTATATGATGCTTGATTCCGGCGCAAGGGGTTCCAAACAACAAATTAAGCAGCTGGCAGGTATCAGGGGATTGATGGCAAAGCCACGTAAATCCGGCAGCACAGGAAGTGAAATTATTGAAAACCCGATCCTGTCTAACTTTAAAGATGGATTGAATGTGTTGGAATATTTTATCTCTACCCATGGTGCCCGTAAAGGTCTTGCAGATACGGCCTTAAAAACTGCAGATGCCGGTTACTTAACAAGAAGGCTTGTTGACGTTGCGCAGGATGTTGTTATTAATGAAGAAGATTGCGGCACACTTAAGAGGTATTGCAACTTCAGCATTGAAAGATAATGAAGATGTTATTGAGCCATTGTATGACAGGATTCTGGGAAGAACTTCTTTACACAATGTATACAATCCGCTTAACGATGAATTGCTTGTGGAAGCAGGTGGCATTATAACAGAAGAAGTTGCACACAACATAGATGAAGCGGGAGTTGAAAATGTTGAAATACGTTCTGTGCTTACCTGCGAAAGCCGTCGTGGTGTATGTGTAAGATGTTATGGTAAAAACCTGGCGTCTGGTTATACTGCACAAAAAGGTGATGCAGTTGGTATCATTGCAGCACAGTCAATTGGTGAGCCGGGTACGCAGCTTACATTACGTACCTTCCACGTGGGTGGTGTTGCAGGTTCTGCATCAGTAGAATCTACTTTAACTGCCAAGTTTGATGGTACCATTCAGTTTGATGGATTGCGTACAGTCGATGCCGTTAGTAATGATGGTGAAAAGACAAAAGTGGTTATCGGCCGTACGGGTGAAGTAAGGATCATGGATGTAAAAAATGACCGTTTGCTTATTACGAATAACGTTCCTTATGGTGCAACATTGAATGTGAAAGATGGACAAAAAGTAACAAAAGGTGAAGTGATCTGCACATGGGATCCATTCAATAATGTTATCGTTTCTGAAATTGATGGTAATGTAAAATTTGAAAATATTGTTGAAGGTATTACTTACCGTGAAGAAGCAGATGAGCAAACAGGGCACAGGGAAAAAGTGGTAATTGAAACAAAAGATAAAGCACGTATTCCTTCGCTGATTATTGAAGGTAAAAAGGAATCTAAAGGATATAATCTTCCTGTTGGTTCACATATTATTATGGAAGAAGGCGAAGAAGTGAAGGCTGGGCAGGTGGTTGTGAAAATACCACGGGTTCTGGGCAAACTAAGAGATATCACCGGTGGTTTACCACGTGTAACTGAATTGTTTGAAGCAAGAAATCCCGGGTAACCCTGCGGTGGTTTCTGAAATTGATGGTGTGGTTTCTTTTGGAAATATTAAGCGTGGTAACAGGGAAATCATTGTAGAAGCAAGAGATGGTGTTGTTAAGAAATACCTTGTTCCGCTTACCCGGCAGATACTTGCACAGGATGGTGACTTTATAAAAGCCGGTGTTGCCTTATCTGACGGACAGATTGCACCTGCTGATATTCTTTCTATTAAAGGCCCGTTTGCAGTTCAGGAATATGTGGTGAATGAAATACAGGAAGTATATCGTTTGCAGGGTGTAAAAATTAATGATAAGCATATTGAAGTTATTGTGCGCCAGATGATGCGTAAAGTAACCATTGAAGATGCAGGTGATACTAAATTCCTTGAAGGTGATACTGAAGACAGGTATGATTTTAATACAGAAAACGACTGGATATTTGATAAGAAAGTAGTGACCGAATAAGGTGATAGCACAAAAATGCGCCCTGGTAAAATTGTTACACTTCGTGAAGTAAGAGAAGAAAATTCAGTTCTTCGCCGTGCAGATAAAAAAGTCGTTGAATTCCGTGATGCAAGGCCTGCAACATCTTCACCGTTGTTGCTGGGTATTACAAAAGCATCGCTCGGTACACAAAGCTGGATATCTGCTGCATCATTCCAGGAAACAACCAAAGTATTGTCATCTGCTGCCATACAGGGTAAAACAGATACCATGCTTGGCTTGAAAGAAAATGTAATTACGGGTCATCCGATACCTGCAGGAACAGGATTAAGAGAGTTTGAAAATATGATCGTAGGCAGCAAGGAAGAATATGAATTGCTGATGACTGCCAAAGAAGCAATGGCTTTTGATGAAGAAGAATAATTTAATGCGCCAATTAGCTAATTAGCCAATGTGCTAATGTTAATCTGTAAATGATAAATCTAAGGAGTAGGAGAAATCTTGCTCCTTTTTTGTTGACAGTTGGTCTATTATTGAACTATCATTATGTTACGCGTGTATTGTGAACTGCCTAACTTTTTAACTAGAGGAGTTACACGAAGGAAGGGGCGTCATATAATAAACATGGTGTAGCCCCGTTTAACTTCAACCTTCAACCTTGTAATCTGATGATTAGCCAATGTGCTAATGCGGTAGTTTTCAAGTGATAGAATTTTTAATTACAGAAGGGAAGTCATTAATACATTTGGTAAAACGCGAACCATCGAATAGTTTATAACAAGTTAGTTCCTTCTCCTTTGGAGAAGGGTTGGGATGAGGTCTTTTTAAAGGGTAGGAGAAATCCTGCTCCTTTTTTTGTTCAAGCCCTGAAAGGGCGTGATATGTTTCATTCCCAATCTTCAACCGTTTTACTGCCCAACAATCTTCGCCCCTAACACTTCAAGCGCTACACTATCCGTACCTTTCGGCGCAAAATATTTTGTCTTGAAATCTTTAGACTCCCCTGGCTGCAAAACCTCGAAGACGGTTTCTTTATCTGTTTCTAATAAGGCCCGCGTCTTACTGTAAAATGATAGTTTTATATCCACGTCTTTAAATACAGCCACCTTCGCTTTGTTGGAAATAATGCCCTTTACAACGGTTTGCCCCAGTATATTCCGCTTGTCATGGCCGGCCACAACTAAAAAGCTTTCGGGATTTTTTATCTCTTTTTTGAGGAGAGATTCCTTGGTGATTTTATAGCTCTCCTGGTCACTCGTTTTATTTTGCGTTTCGTCCGCATTGCAAGAATATAATATAATTGAAAATGCAGTTAGTAAGATGAACCAGGTTCTCATTGAACAATATTTTGCACAAGAAATAGTTTTTAATTGAAACTGTGTGTTAAAAAATTACGCGGTTATTGTAAATGGCAACGGCACTGTAAATTTATGGACCTCATGATCACTTAGCACATTAGCACATCAGCACATTAGCACATCAGCCACATCAGCACATCAGCACATTAGCACATTAGCACATCAGCACATCAGCACATCAGCACATTAGCACATTAGCACATCAGCACATCAGCACATTAGCACATTAGCACATTAATCAAGCCTCTGTGCCCAGCCATAAGGCGCCTCCAATGCTATCGTGTGAAGCCCCGGTAACAGAAGCAAGAACTGTGTTTTGCTCACGCCACCTCAATGCACCGAGAAGCGCCATTATCAAAGCTTCTTTATATTGAACTACCTCAACCGGCGGAATGTGAATTTCCAAGTTAATTGGTGCTAAATTTTCCTTCAATCTTTCAACCAGGAAAGTATTAAAAGCGCCGCCACCGGTTACAAATAATTTTTGAATTTCGCTTTGTGTGAATAAATGCAGTGCATTTTTTATTTGCATGCAGATATGTTCTGTATAAGTGCATAAAGCGTCTTCAGTATTTAGATTAAATGATTTTAAAACAGGGTATACAACATCGGTTCCAAAACTATTTGCAAGAGATTTAGGATAAGAAAGCTGGTAATATTCTAATGCGTTTAATTTTTCAAGTAAGCCTTCATGTATTTTGCCCTGTGCAGAAACCTTTCCTTCGTCATCATATGCCAGGCCTTTTTCACCGGCAAGCATGTTTAAAATACGGTTGGCAGCACATACATCGAAAGCTATTATTTCACCTTCTTTATGGATAGACACATTTGCAATACCGCCAATGTTTAAAAAATAATTAAAGCCGCTGAATAAAAGTTTTTCTCCAAGAGGTACAATCGGTGCACCTTGCCCGCCAAAGGCAATGTCTATTGACCGAAGATCGCTTACTACCGGAAGCCTTACTTCTGCAGCGATAGCAGCGCCATCCCCTAATTGGTGCGTCATTTTTTTTTCCGGTATATGGAAAGTTGTATGGCCATGAGAAGCAACAATGCCTACCTGGTGATTCAGCTTAAAATCATCAATAAATTCATTTATTTTTTTCCCGATAAATCTTCCGTATTCAGTGTGTAATAATTGATAATCCATTGCAGGTAAGCCGGTCGCATTCATGAGTTTTTGTTTCAACTCCTCATGATATTCGACGCAGGTGGCGCACCTGATTTCATAGTTCCATTGGCTACCCGCTTCCTGCAGTTCAGCAAAGACAATATCTAACCCATCAAGGGAACTGCCGCTCATAATACCGATCACTCTGTAAATCATAACAGTAATTAATTGCCTTTTTAAAAATTTAGAAATTAGATTTGTCCAAATTTATAACTTTAAGTATTGGCCGCGGGCGATACAATCAATTTTTAAACTGTATATAATGGTAATTAATCTTAGTGATCATCATTCACTGGTGAGTAACTGGCTGAGCGAATTAAGAGATGTTGACGTTCAGGAAGACCGGATGAGATTTCGAAAAAACCTGGAAAAAATAGGTGAGGTCAGTGCATATGAGATCAGTAAAAAATTATCATGGGTTGAGAAAGAAGTGACGACCCCATTGGGGACATCTGTTTGTAAAGTGCTGGAAAAGCAACCGGTGCTGGCAACAATATTGCGGGCGGGGCTTCCCATGCATAGTGGCTTGCTTAATTTTTTTGATAAGGCAGATAATGCTTTTATCAGTGCTTACCGAAAACACAATCCGGACGGAAGTTACGATATAAGCCTCGATTATATAAGCTGTCCTGACATGGAGAACCGTGTGGTAATTATTTCCGACCCAATGCTGGCAACCGGAGCATCGCTTGTAAAAACAATTCAGTTTATTCGCGGAGAAGGCAGCCCTGCCGAAATTCATATTGTGTGTGCCCTTGCCTGCACAGTAGGCATTGAATACATCCTGCGTGCGGAGCCTAAAGCCATCATCTGGTGTGGCGATATCGATGATGAATTAACTGCCAAAGGATATATTGTTCCGGGGCTTGGAGATGCCGGAGACCTCGCTTATGGCATAAAAGTACAGATGTAGCCGTGTGCTAATGAACCGGGTTAAATGTTTTAATTATCAGCCGTAGCGTAACGTGTTTGTTGGATCGCCGGTATTTAATTTCCTGAATATTATTCCCGCTTTGTTGTTGAAAACACCGGCAGAATTATGCAGCACTTTTATTAAAAAGCAAGTCTTTATTAAGCGCCGTGTACTCTCAAATAAAGACGCTGAATAAAAAATTACACTTACCTTTAAATACAGAACTTTTGCTATAGATGAAAAGAATACCGGCTGTTTTATGTATAACCCTCTGTGTCACTTTCTTTGCGAAAGCGCAGGATCCTCACTTTTCACAATTTTTCGCTTCACCGCTTACGCTAAACCCCGCACTTACCGGAAAATTTGACGGAACATTGCGTGTGTCAGGAAATTACCGCAACCAATGGCCTGCGTTCAACAATGTATATACGACCTCTACTTTAAGTGTTGATTTTGCAATCATGAAAAAACGGCTTCCTGACTATGACACCTGGGGAGTAGGCATCCTGGCATTGACCGACCAGGCTGGCGGCGGAATTCTCACAAATAATTATATCGGCCTGTCAACATCTTATCATAAGGCTTTGGATGAAGATGGCTTCAACCAAATTGGTATTGGTTTCCAGGGAACTTATGGCCAAAAACGCCTGGATAACAGTAAGCTGGTTTTCGAAGACCAGTTAACGCCTTTTGGATTTACGGGAGTTACGCAGGATATTTTTAGTACTGCCAATCTCAACATAAATTATTTCGATGTAAATGCCGGGTTGCTGTATTCGGGTTCAACAAACACCAGTAATAATTTTTATGTTGGGGCATCCATGTACCACATTAACCGCCCCAGCGAGAGCTTTAAAGGAGGCAACTGGAACATTGCCACACGAACCACTATTAGCGCAGGAGGGTATTTCCCGGTTTCCGATATTCTTACTTTTCATACCAGCGGTATTTACCAGCTGCAGAATAAGGCGTCTGAGACTACGATAGGCGGCGCTATTGCGGCCGCTATCGATCCTCAAAGCCCCAGCCCTTCCAATTTTTATATTGGTTCCTGGTATCGTTTTAATGATGCGCTCATTCCGTATCTCGGCCTTGAGTTTGGCGGCTTTAGAATCGGTGCGACTTATGATGTCAATATATCTGATTTGAAAGCCGGTTCCCAGAGCCGTGGCGGTATGGAAATTTCAGTGATATACATCAAGCGTCCTGCAGAATACAAAGGAATTCCTTGTCCAAAGTTTTAATGGTGAAGTAATAAATTCCTCTCATAATCGATTTAGTTTGAATAAGAAAAAATTTGGCAGCAAAACAGCCTAAGGCTATCTTTGCCGTCCCTTAATAAAACCTGCCGCGTTGGTCAAGGGGTTAAGACGCCTCCCTTTCACGGAGGAATCACGGGTTCGAATCCCGTACGTGGTACAACCTTCTGTTTTTGACATTATTTCATCGGGCTGCTCTACAAAAAGCAGCCCTTTTTCTTTGATTTTCTGATAGTTATGAAGTAATGCAAAATGAAGCCGGGGTGTTCGAAGTCTACTACCGTCATATGTGAATCTTTCTCCGGTTTTCAAACCATTATTCCTGAGCAAATTGAGAAATGCAAACGAGTATTAAAAATTGCAAACATCCTGAGTTCAAAGTGCAACTTTTGTAATAAAATCTTCTGCCGGAGGGGGTGTATCCTTAAAAAATTCTTCGGGCGTTTTGGAAGAAAAAATCCTGCATTCTTTTATAAAATGCGTCTGGTCGAAATAACTACTTTCATACGCAATATCCGTCCACTTTTTAGCCGGGTGCAGCATTTTGTTTTCAACTGCGTTATAAAATCTGGTTATACGGGCATATAATTTAGGCGGCAGTCCTACTTCTTCCACGAATCTTCTTTCAAAATTACGAAAGCTCATGTTGGCATTAAGGGCAAGTGCGTCAAGGGAAACAATACCCTTATTTCTAAAAATCGTATTGGAAATGTTCGCAATAACTGACGTATGTATTTTATGCTTTTGATATAGAAGCATTTTTGTGAGGTAGGCATTCATGTGAGTAGCCATTTCAAAAACATCTTTACATGACTCCAATTGTTCTGTAAGTATGCTGTTATCTTTCCCCAATATCTCCTCGTTAGGTATAACATTATTGATCAATATTCTTTGGGGAATGCCAAATAATGCAAAAAAACCATTGCATTTAATCTGAACATGGAACAAGGCATAGTTTCCTTTCCAATAATTGCAGCCTTGTGACTCAGTAAAAATAGTGGTAACAACATTTGAAAATCTGCCCAGCACTTTTCCTGCGTCATCTCTATATTCGCAAAATTTATCTTTTAAAAAGAAGGTGATATAATATTCATGAACTGCATGCAGTGGTCTTGGCATCTCCTGTTCTCCTGTATTAAATATTCGTAAAGCATAGCAACTTACAAAAGGTTCAAGTATTGCGGCTGGTTTAACTTGAACAGTTGACACCATATTAAATTAATTATAATTCAACAGGTGTTAAATCAATTCAGTTAAGTCTTAAATTATTCGGGAAGTTTTGACTCAATTTAAACTTAAGCAAGTATGTTGTTTTTGTCTATAACAATCCCGGGATTAAATGTAATAATTTAAAATTCAATAATTCTAAAAAGTTGTCGCTTTCTTACTATCAGGAAAAATTCATTAGATATATTTTTAGTGTAACACAATTAAAAGATGTACCGGAATAATATCAAGCCTGTAAAATCAGGATTATCACTTCGCCCGGTTTTAAACACAAGATTAAAAACACTACCTGTATACGCAGATGGGTTATAGCAATAAGGAAAGATAGATCAGGAAGAAAGGCATTTTGAGAAATAAACAATTCTTTCCGCAAATCGGTTGCAATTACTTTAAATCATTCCAGAACTAACGTAAAGCATGGAATCTTTTAATGGCTCCTGGTGTCGCTAGAAATTTATCTTAAAGAAATTCCGCTCAGCTTCTTATCTGCAATATCTATTACAACAATGTTTTACACGTGATTTGCTAATATAGATAGGCTACATCACTCCTGTTTTCAATTAAATAGCGATCGCGGGACAGCTAAAAACTTCAATCATCTAAAAAAATAAAAATATGAAAACAAATTTACTCGCGCTTAATACCTGCATACTGGCAGTTTGCATGATGGCGTCTTCAAAGGCATTGGCTCAACAGCCTCAATTTATAAAGCCCGTAAATTCCACATAACAAATGAAAGAAGGAAACGCTTTCGCCAATTATACATACCATGTTTTCGAAGCACCAAATAAAATGTTTGGTTATGATATCTTTCTTAATGGCAAGATTATATTTCATCAGCCTGCTTCAATTGCTCAGCAGAAGATTCAGTTGCGGCGCTTGCAAAAAAGGAGCAATGCAGAAAAAGCAGCCCTCAATGTCGATTGAGAAAATAAAGAAGGGGCGAACCGGCAGCACTAACACAGGAAGAAATAAAAAAATTATAGTTCAGTAGTGCTCTTTTAAGATCAAATTATTAAATCATCTTTTATGAAACAGTTCAACAAAATAATCGGGTATGCTTATTCTTATATGTTTATGCATCAGCCCCGCATTGCAGGCACAAAATTTTAACCTGCTCGACATTAATAACGCAAAGGATGGAAACCCGAACAATGACTATGTATTCGATTTCCAGTATTATGACGGAAGCTATGCAAAATATGAATATGCCGTGCTTAACGGAATTTCATATTTTGCTGCCGATGACGGAATACATGGTGCAGAATTATGGCGCAGTGATGCCACCGGCGGCGGCACACAAAATGGTAAAAGATATTAATCCAGGTATCGCTTCATCTGGCGTGCATGATATTACTGTTTCTGGCGGAAAGATTTTTTTTAGCGCCGATGACGGTATCCATGGCCAGGAGATCTGGGTGAGTGATGGTACGGATGCCGGTACCTTTATGTTACAAGGATATAAACCCATTTCGGCAGTAGCAGCCCGTCGTATTTAATTGATGCAAACGGCACTCTTTATTTTTTCGCAAATAATATTTCTACTGCCGACCAGCTTTGGAAAACAGATGGCACCCCATCCGGAACCGTATTGGTTGCAGATTTCTATTCTCCTGACTTCTCATTCAGTAATACTGCAAACCATTCTGACTTATGTAAACGGGCATTTATTCTTTGGGCTGTTTAGTGGCAGTACAGGTAATGAACTCTGGATCGAGTGACGGAACTTCTGCCGGCACAACTATGGTAAAAGACATCAACCCTTTTGGGAACAGTGATCCTACATCTTTAACCGCATTAAATGGGTTACTGTTTTTTTCAGCCGATGATGGAACAGGCAGACGGTTGTGGGTATCTGATGGCACTTCCACGGGAACAAACCCGGTAAACAATGCCAATAATATTTATACAGATAATAATACAATTATTCAATTTTACAACAAAAGATAACAGCCTGTACTTTACAGGTTATAGCCCGATGGTGATGGTACTGAATTTTGCTCTTATAATACTTCAGATCCTGCTAACAATATTGAAATAATAAAAGATATAAATCCGGGTACAGTCAAGTCGTAATTTATATAATATTACGACCGTAAACGACACCTATATTTTTTACTGTATTCAATGGAACGGACCAGGTTTTATGGAAATCTGATGGTACCACTTCCGGAACAATGCAGGTAAAAGACATCAATCCCGGGGGCAGAAATATATACTTGTATAAATCTTTTATAAATGCTAATGGTATCTTACTTTTCCCTTTTTATGATGATGATCATGGGTATGAAGTATGGAAAAGTGATGGCACAAATGCAGGAACTTTGATGGTGAAAGAAATTAATCCCGGGGTTTACAGTTCCTGGGCGCAGAACATTACTTATGTGGGCGGCGGCATCAGCCTTTTCCAGGCGACCGATGGAAAGAGTGGTGTAGAATTATGGAGAACTGATGGCACGGATGGAGGTACAACATTGGTAAAAAATATCAACAAAACCACCTCGCCATCTTCTTCACCTTCCTGGCTTACCAAAAGCGCTGACAATACCAAATTGTTTTTTACCGCAAATGAAAAGAAAGTATGGTACAGAACTACGTGTAACCGATGGCTCCGACAACAGGTACCCGTGTGGTAAAAGATATATTTAAAGGATCATTCGACTCCAATCCTTTCGCTGTCTTTACATTTCGCCAACAGAAATGCAACTTATTTCATTGCATCTGTTTTAGATACCAGCGACCACACTACCTCCGATGTAAGAACCATTAATAAATTATGCAAAACCGATGGACGCCGGCAGCAGTAACAAAAATTTTAACCCTTCCGGCTCTGCAGAATGTTATAAATGGAAATGGATATGTTTATTCCATGGAGGCAACATCTAATCTTTTATACCTGGTTATTTTCAACAATTCGACAAGCCAATACGAGCTATGGCGCACTGATGAAACAGCAGCAGGAACATACCCGGTTAAAACTGATTTACTTCCCTATTACAATTTATCCCTTAAAGCGGTCGGTAATACACTTTTCTTTAACGGTTTTGATTTTAATTCCGGTAATGAATTATGGAAAAGCGATGGAAGCGCGGCAGGCACCCGCCTTGTAAAAGATATTTATGTGGGGCCAGGCTACTCCAACCCATCTAACTTAACCTCATATAACGGCAAGCTTTACTTCACTGCAGATTATGGATATGGCCCCTTTCTATGGACATCAGATGGTCAGTGTTGCGGGTACAGTAACTGTTAAGCCGCTTTTACAAACAAATGGTCCGCTTGCGCAGGCCCACGGTAAATTATTTTTCCCTGCAATTAAAACAGTTGGAAAAGGCACCGAATTGTTTGCAACAGATGGCACTGCCACAGGCTAATATTGATCTGGTAAAAGACATATACCCGGGGCCGGCTTCTTCTAACATCTTTAATCTTATAAGTGGTGATACTACCGTATACTTTATGGCAGATGATGGTACGCATGGTTCTGAGCTTTGGAAATCAAATGGCACGAAACAAGGAACACAACTTGTAAAAGATATTGCACCTGGCCTATCGTCTACTTTTCTGAATGCAATGGTAAATGTGCATGATAAATTGTTCTTTACAATAAACGACATATTATGGCAAAGCGATGGAACGAAAAAAGGAACAAATCCAGTAAATGATGTGAACCTTGCAGGCGTTTCAGGCCTGGGTAATTTAACTGCTTTTGGCAATAACCTGGCTTTTACAGCTTTTGCACCCACTACCGGGCAGGAGTTGTACACAGGTAATACCGGAGCGGCTGCAGTCGCAGCAATTGCTGCAACGGATATATTATCAATAGAATCAAATACACCAACCTTCAATACTAGTGTTTATCCAAACCCTGCCCACTCAAAGGCTACTTTAAAAATCTCCGGGAATACTGAAGATGTATTAGTCACAATTGCAGACATGAATGGCAGAATTATATGGCGGAACAACTATAATAATCAATCACGGATAGAACTGCCTGTAGAAAAATTAACTGCAGGAATGTACCTGGTAACAGTAAAGCACATTGGCGATAGCAGAATAATAAAGCTTGTGAAAGAATAACAACTCAACACTTCACGGGTTTATGTTGAATGAGGTAAGCATGGCAGCAGGATTTGATTTTTTAATAGTCAGGTCAGCATGGAGTTGCATCAGTTATTAGCTAATTGTATTTATGAAAATAAAGAGCTTTTTAATCTTTGCCAGCACTATAATGTTGTTGTGCCTGTGCGATACCACTTTACTATTTTGCCAGGTAGATGAAGACGCAGTCGTGCTTGCTCATAGTGATAAATGGGCTGTAAAACATCACAAAGGATTGTTTGGATTATCTAAACCGGCCTTTGGTCCCTATACCACGATTAATATGACCAAGATCGATTCACCTGTTATAAGAAATAAAACTAAAGACAGTTCCTATGCAGGTGCTGAAATTTCAGGTTCCGGAACAGGTATGGATATAGGCAAATTCGTCACTATTAAGAAAACTAAGTTTTATATGTTGTCCCTGGGTACTGCATCAAGTACAGTTAACGCAATATTTGGTATTGCTTCGGTTTCCCATGAAAAAAAGCAAACCTTTCTTGGTAAGATGCTCAGCAAAGATGACGAAGGTAAAAACGCTGTTTTGGACTATAACAGGAATGTTCCCGGAATTATAAGATCCGGCAATGATTCAACAACCTGGACATTTTTCTTTGAAAATTTTACCAGTGGCGGAAGGCAAAGTGAATCCAATTTTTCTTCTGTTGCATCTATATCAGGCGGCTACATGAAAAATGACATCGATTCACTTTATATTCAGGTATATTCTTCTTTTACTGCTGATATTGTTCTCATAAACCAAAAAGGCGAACATCTTGCAGCGCTTGCTTTTAAACAAAAACATCCCGACATATGGATTCGCAATGATATTGGTCAATCTTACCAGCAGCCTATTGCGGCATTATTTGCCGTTTTTTTAAGTATAAAAGATTTTTGACGCTCTCATACTTTAAAATGAAATATTTTTTATTTATTTTGCTTTACAGCTTTATTTTCTTCATGGTTCCGGCTATTTATTTTCACCTTAAAAAGCCGATAAAAACAATTCATTTAGCCACTGAGTAGCATGAGGGCATCTAACTTAGGAACTCTATTTCTATTTGGACAACCAGTAATTTTTTATTTCCAAAATTCTTTCTGCAAAGCTAATGATGTGTCGAACGATGTGCCGCTCCCGGTACAACCTTCTGTTTTGGACATTTTTTCATCGGGCTGCTCTACAAAAAGCAGCCCTTTTTTTGTTTTCTGGTAGTTATGAAGAAGTGCAAAAAGCAGCCGGGGTGTTCGAAGTCTAGTGCCGTCATATGTGAGACCACCTTCGAACACCCTCTTTAAAAGTAGTTGCTTGCCACTCAATTTAACGGAATTGTATAAGGTTTTAAGGTCGGTTAAGAGCGGAAGTGCCTTGTCGAACTTTTCAAATAAACTGCTATTGCTTTCGAAAGTCTCGCAGTCTCAATCTCTAAACTTCCTTTCTCAGGTGATAATTTTGTAAACCATTTTTTATATTTTACTGTTTCTATTTCATTATTGATCATTTTTTCTTCAAGGTTTTCCAATCTTTAATTTCACGTCCTTCAAGTTCTGCATCTTCGAATCAAATAACACTTTCTTATCTTTTAATCCTTTTGACAATTCCTCATTAGCTAATGTGCTGATACGCTCCAGTTGCCTGGAAGTAAAATTTAACTCCATTAATACTTTTTCAATTAGTGCATGCATAGTCTCTTCTCTATAATTTCGATTTCTTTCCTTGGGACAACAACCGTAATACATATAGTATTTCTTTTTTGCCCTTACAATAACTGGCTGTTAATGCCAGCCACAATCACATTTTATAATTCCCTAAACGGAAAATCATCTTTTGGAACCGTACGATACCTCCGCTGTTTCTCAACGAGACAATGTTGAAATGAGTATTTATATTTCAAAGGAAAAAGATGAAAAACAACGATTTGATTATTGGTTATAAACTTATCTCAGAAATGCCATTGCAATTCCACCGTCTACGTTTAGCGTATTCCCTGTGGATTTATCAAGCAATCCTCCTATAAAGGCAAAACATGCGTTTGCAATGTCTTTAGGCAAAATTGTTTCATTCAATAAAGTTCTTTTTGCATAAAAAGCAGGCAATTCATCAACCGATATACCATATGCTTTAGCGCGGCCTTCGGCCCAGCCGCCTGACCAAATATGGGAGTCGGAAATAACAGCATCCGGGTTTACAATATTTACACGAATCTTATCACCACCTAATTCTGCTGCGAGCAACCTGCTAAGATGAGCCTGTGCGGCTTTTGCTGAACCATAACCTGCATTGTTGGGCCCTGCCACCACAGAATTTTTTGATACGATGTTAATGATATCTCCTCCAAATCCCTGTTTACGTATTACGTCTATCCCTGCCTGTGAGACAACGAATTGTCCTTTGACAAGTATATTATATAATTTATCCCAATCTTCTGTGGTATGGCTTTCAATAGTTTTAGAAATACTTATTCCTGCATTATTAACAATAATATCAACGCCGCCAAATGCCAATGCCGCACTTTTAAGTGCCTCTGTTATACTTTGTTTATTAGTAACATCCAACTTTAAAAATATTGAATTGTCTTTGCCAAAAAGATTTTGAAATTCTTTGGCAGCGGCCGATAATCTTTCCTCATTAATATCATTAATAATTACACATGCTCCTTCTTCCGCAAATTTTTTTGCAATAGCCTTTCCTATTCCACCTGCACTCCCGGTAACAAGGGCAACTCTCCCGCTCAAAGATTTTGGTTTTGGCATACGTTGCAGTTTTGCTTCCTCCAGTAACCAATATTCAATATTAAATGCTTCCTGTTTTGGCAATGCCGTGTATTCTGAAATAGCCTCTGCTCCTTTCATTACATTGATCGCATTGATATAAAATTCAGCCGCCACTCTTGCCGTTTGTTTATCTTTTGCAAAGGTAAACATGCCAACTCCGGGGTATAAAATGACGACAGGATTTGCATCCCGCATGGCCGGGCTATTGTCGTGTTTACATTTATTATAATATTCCTTATACATCTTACGGTAACCCGTAAACGCAGAATTTAGTTTTTCCTTTATTTTATTTGAATCGGTTAAATCTTCATCTAAAGACAGGCTTAAAACAAGTGGAGAAATTTTTGTTCTTAAGAAATGATCAGGACAACTGGTGCCCATTGGAGCTAATCTTTGCAAGTCGCCTGAATTGATAAATTCAAGAACACGATCATCATCAGTAAAATGACCAATCATTTTTATTTGTGAAGAACAAAACCCCCTTAAGACCGGTGCTAAGGCTGCTGCTTTTTCCAGGCGTTCTTCTTTAGGTAATGATTTAATTTTTTGTCTGCCGAAAACAGGTCCTTTTTCTCCATAATGATCTTCGAGATATTGGGCACAAAGTTCAATCACTTCAAGCGTATTGATATAACTTTCATAGGCAGTATCTCCCCAGGTAAACAATCCATGAGATCCAAGCATGATGCCACGAATACCCGGGTTTTCATCCAGACATTGCTTCAACATCAATCCTAATTCAAAGCCGGGTTTTTGCCATTTAACCCAACCAATCGTGCCTTTGAATAATTCTTTTGTTATTTTCTCACCATCTTTTGAGGCGGCAATAGCTATTGCAGCGTCGGGATGTAAATGATCAATATGTTTGAACGGAAGAAACCCATGTAAAGGTGTGTCAATTGATGGGGCTTTTGACTTTAAATCATAAATACAATGATTAAACAATTCAACCATCTCATCTTCATGTGCAATTCCCTGGTAAATATTTCGAAGGTCACGAAGCCTGTTGACATAGAGCGCTGCCAAACCATCCCTTTTCATAGTTCCTAAATCGCCACCGCTACCTTTAACCCACATTACGTCTACTTCGTTTCCTGTTAACGGGTCTTTCGCAATCTCCTTGCATGAAGTATTACCACCACCATAATTGGTTAAACGTAAATCCGCTCCTAATAAATTAGAACGATAGACCAATAAATCCACTTCGTCATCAGCCATAGACGCAGCCATTTCATCGTCCCATAAATAACTTACATGCTTAAAATTCACTTTCTCTTTTAGCATAATTTTTTTTTAGTCCGTGCCCTATTTAATTGAATTGCCATCAGGCAGTATAACAGAAGCAATAATTAGGGATGCCTGTAATTATTGTAACCAATATCTTTTTACCAACTCCTTTCCATTCTTTTGGTAAGCCCCACAAGTTGGCCACTAAAATTATAAAAGACATGTGTAGCATCCACGAGCTTGCGCCGTTTCCCAATTTGGTTTCTCCCATTCCATAAAGAAAAACTGTAAGAACCAACGCCCAACTTCGGCCTACTTTATTTACTTCCTATTAACAGCCAATATTTGAACGGGACCTAATAAACCAGACGGCAATAATTTCGAATCGGCCTGGTAGAAAGGCATCGTTGTATAGGTGATCTTATTTGTAACACCGGGTTGTGCATCGCCAATTAACCGGTTCACCCAAAGATTGGTAACTTTTATTTCCAATTTATTCTGTCCTTGTTTTAGCGCACTTGTAACATTTATTCGAAAAGGGTTTTTCCAAAGAATACCTAAGGATTTTCCATTTACAATTACTTCAGCAAGATTTTTTACATCGCCAAGATTTAACCACAACTCCGCATCTTTTATAAACCATTCTGCTGGCGCTGTAATTGTTTTTGTATAAGTTGCTGTTCCTGAAAAATATTTTATTCCGGCATCGGTATTTTCTGTGTATGAAATGAGTTTATCAAACGTTGCTGTTGCCGGTGCACCCCGATCTTTTTGAAAACTAACATTCCATGCACCACTTATTGTTTCTAATTCTTTTACTTTAACTGAAGGAAGTTCAACCGAAGTTTTTGTTGCCTTGTCTTTGAATACAACAAAGAATGCATCATTCGGTTCCATGTGCAGTTTAATTTTTGTGGCACCATCAGCAATGCTGTACGACAATGGTTCTGTTTTACCGGTTTCAGCAAACCATAATTCAGGTACTTTTCCGCTAACACGAAATGTTGCTTCGAGGTCTTCAACTCTCTCATTGCGATTATCCACCCAATAAATATCACGGTCACTTGTTTTGCGGTGCACATAAATCACTTTTGTATCAGATGCAGGTTTTGTATAGGTAAAATCGGAAGTGATATTTAGTTGATTCAATACTTCTTCAATTGTTTTTCCTGTAAATACTTTTGGATTATTTGAATGCCAGATTTCTTTTACGATGTTTTTAAATTCTGCCTGATCATCTGAAAGGCTTGGCGTACTCTGCGGTTCAACGCCGCTGATAGTTGCGCCACCTTTTACCAGCTTTTCAATTTTCTTCAAAACAGGTAAAGACATTCTTACTGCATTGCTATCAAGAACGAGCAACCGGTAACTCATGCCGCTCGGCGTAACGAGCTTTCCGTCTTTTACTGATAAAAGGTTTATTAAGGCATCCGGGTTTATAAAATCATAATTATACCCTCCGGGCACACCAGGTAATTTTTTCCCAAACAATGAAGTAATGTTATTGTCTTCACCATAATAATAAACAACATCAGCCACAAACTTTCCCTGTTGCAGTAAATAGCTGCTGCGTGATAAGTATGTAGTCCATGGCTTTGCTTCTTCAGCCCACGTTTCAAGGCGTGTGAACCATTGGCCAAAAGGGCCAAGGCCCAGGCCAGGAATTTTATTGTCCAATGGTTCATGAGTTGAACAATGTATTACAAAACGATTTAGGCCACTTGCCAATTCAAGGTCTGCTGTTGGCTTTAAATTTTCAGGTGAATATGACCATGCCTTTGCAGGAATGCCCAATGCTGTAAGCGATTCAGCCGCAACAAGATTTTGTCCGTATATGTGCGCAACGGATGCAGACTCCCGTATGTCAGCTTCATAACCAGTTTGGTCGCCACCATTTATAAATTCATTTTTAGTCCACATGGCTGACATGGGTACTGCAGCTTTTCTTTTTACATCCATGCCATCCGCAATCAATGCACGCCCGCTTTCATGCGATTCGGAATAACGTTTCATGCCATACTGAGCAAGAATATTCGTTAGCGCATCGTAATGATATTCTGCCACCATCTCGCTTAACGTATGCCTGAAGTCGTACAAAAATTGCTCACTCGCTTCCGTACTTTTTACGATCTCGCCTGTTAAGACCGGCATCCACGAAATCATACTATAACCGCGGCGTTTTTGAAATTCTGCAGGAAGATTGCCTGTCCAGTTTTGTGCACCAGCTTCCCAGCTATCAGTGACCATAAATTGCAGGCCGCCTTTGTTTCCCATTAGGCCACCTGTTGCATTTTTGTATTGATCAAGGTAATTGGTGAAATAATTTTTCACAGCAACCGGGTCTAATTTATCTACTTCAGGACCTGTTGCTTCAGGTGATGCAGGGTGATTGGTGATGCCTAACAATGAATATCCAAAGCGAACCACTTTCCAATTGCCATCAGGAGCAGTCCAGTTCAATGTTCCATCTGCATTCATCTTGTCAGTAAGATTAATAATATTGTTCGTTTCGACAACATCGTTTGTTGATGCAGTCATTTTTGTATTCAAATCACCAACAGGAGCAAATGCATCTTTCTCTTCAAACCGATTTATAACATCCGCCGGGTGTAAATATATTTTTGCTATTTCAGTACCCGGAGGCGTAACAGGCTTAACATTCATACCAACCATCGCAGCCAATGCATTAATTTGAGGAGGAGGGTTTTTAACTGTTACCCGAAAATATTTGGCCGTAGTAACAGGTATCGCTATCGTTTGTTGTAGAATGGCGCCGGGTGGAATATTACAAACGAATGTAAAATTTACACCATCATCACTTGACTCCAATTTGCGCGAATCAACCGCAGCAGCACCCTGGCCAAACTGCCCGGGATTGCCACCACCAACCATAGTAATTGCTTTAATAGTTTGTGGCTGCGGAAATGCAAATTGTATCCATGCAAAACCTTTTACAGAATCTCTTGGTAAAAGATTCAATGTGCCTGCGCCGACATCAGTTAATTGTTGTAATGTAAAATTGCCGCCGCTTGATGTAACAACTACTCCTAACTCACTCAACGATTTATCGGCATCCGGTAATTTGAACGCAACAACCGCAACATCTTTATAAAAAACAGGCGTTTTTGAGGTATTACCAGTTTCACCAAAACCAGCTTGGAATGGGATATTTTGAAAAGGACCGGTAATGCCCGAAGGCTGTGGTATTTTTATGTTTGATGTTCCGCCTTGCACGCGGACTTCAGTCCAAACAATTTTTTTCATTCCATCTTCAGGCTTTACCCACGGGCCACCACTTTCGCTCCAGCCCGGTGAGCCGGCAATTGCCATTTCCAGGTGCAACGAATCTGCAATCTTTGTTGTGAAGTGAAATGCATCTTTCCAATCCGGTGTCATATAGGTTAAACGTTTCTCAACAATTTGTGGCGTAAGCAATGAAGCATCAAAATTTTGAAAACCACCAATACCAACACGATGCATCCATTCCAAATCTTCTCTTATACCATGTTCTGTAATGTTGCCATTCATCCAGTGCCACCATACACGCGGCTTTGCTGTGTTGGGTGGTGTTTCAAAATTTGCATAAACGCTATCTTTTGAACTATGATTTGTTTGCGCAAATGCAGTAAACGAAAGGGTTATTACCGTAAAAGCAAGCGTTATTTTTTTCATTAATACAGTTTGATAATTAAAATTATAGACATGTTGTAGAACAATCATGTGCAGTAATGCTTCCAATTTATTGTTTGGCTTATTAAATAAGATGACATATTACTTCTCCATCTTTTATACTACAAAATGATAAAAGCTCAGGATCGGCCCGTACTTTATTTGTAAAAGGCATACTAAAGCAAAGACATGCCGTTACGGGCTTTTCTTTAATGCTTATCCAGGTATGCTTTATGCTCCCTTTACTCCAAATCGAAATGCGAAATATTAAGCTACTGCCCCATGTTGAAGAATATATATAATCCATCCTTACCTGCGACGATAATATCCTTTCTTCCTGTATTATGTAAATCTGAAACAGTAAAAAAGAGCCCGGTACCTTTTCCTTCGCCCAAAGATCCGTAACTGATAACATGCTTCGTAAATGAATGCCCATTCCATTTAAAATAATAAAGGCCATACAGGTCGTTACTTCCGGGATCGCCTCCATTATGGGCCCTATAACGTTTTCCTGTAATTAATTCCATCTTTCCATCGTTGTCAATATCTGCCCATTCCATTGTATGGTATTGCGAGTTTGATGAATCGATGGAATGTTTTATCCAACCTCTTTTTTTTGTCTGATCCAGGCGTTGTTCATACCAATCCAGGCCGTATCCATGTGCCTGGCCTACTATCAGGTCATTCTTGCCATCGCCATTCACGTCCTCTACAAGAATCGGCACACTCGCCGTTCCCAGCTCAAAGTCATTGTGCAATACCCACTTTCCTTTTAAGGGATCAGCAGGTGCCTCCAACCAACCATTGCTTATAATAAAATCGCCACGTCCATCTCCATTGATATCGCCAAACCCCAGGCCATGCTGCTGTAGTGGAGCGACATCTACTTTCAAAAATTTTCCGTTGTTCTTTCCATTTGGCTCCTTTTCTAGTTTATAAAATTTTAATGGCTGCTCCGGATTGTTAGGAACAATTTCGATCGATCCATCGTGATCCACATCCCATGCCCTTATAGTTTCCACATTTCCTGTTGTATCAATTATATTCAACTTCCATTCACCATTATTATTACCTGGATTTTCCCGCCACCAAATACTCTTACTAAACCAGTCGCCACTTATGTAATCCATCCATCCATCACCATTCACATCCATAGGAATAGTGGCAAAATCGTCCCAATACCCTCCATCTCCGGTGCGGTTTAATTTTCCAATA
Organism: uncultured Chitinophagaceae bacterium; assembly: GCA_963800635.1. Taxonomy (GTDB): domain Bacteria; phylum Bacteroidota; class Bacteroidia; order Chitinophagales; family Chitinophagaceae; genus Ginsengibacter. The sequence goes on along the minus strand of CAWDCB010000013.1, from coordinate 151,844 downwards.
AAATGCCTGTTAATAAAATCAGGGCCTTCATACCAGTAGGCTCCGGAAACAATGTCAGGTTTACCATCTTTATTTACATCGAATACATTTACGGACTCAAAACTTTCTGCAGCGATCATCTGCTTATGAAATTTTACCTGTCCAAATCCGTTTGAGCAGGTCAAAAGATTAATAGAAAGAATACAGGACCAAACCAGGATATAATTCTTCATGGTTATTTATCAAAATTTAAAATCAGATTTCCTCTAATACCCCATTTTAATATGAGGTATCAGAGGAGATATTAATCGGGTATATTAATAGCCAGGAAGTTCAAATAACTTATCGTTCTTATTTAACTCACTTCTTGTAATAGGGAAGAAATAGGCTTTATTATCCCATTTTCCCGGACGAATCACAATAGGTGTAACAGTTGGGATGGTGGCAGTTGTATGATCAGGGTTAAGTTTATACACAATTTGAACTCCGTGAACATCATGATAAGCTTCAGGCCCGATCATCCATCTGCGTACATCAAAGAATCTGTGATCTTCATATACCAGCTCTATGCGTCTTTCATTGCGATAGTCGGCAATTAGCGCGGCGCCGGTAGATGTAATATTGGGCATAAATGCTCTTGTCCTTATCATATTTATATACGTTTGAGCTTCTGATTCTTGCCCCAATTGTATACATGCTTCAGCATAATTCAGCAGCACCTCTCCGTACCTGATATACCGCAAAGTTAAATCCTGATGCCCTTTTTGAATATCTACTGATTTGTTTAAAAATTTCAACATAGTAGCTCCGCATTCATTGCCATTCCATGAATTAGCAATGCTATTTCGCGTATCCAGTCCGTATACGGGAACCATTGCACCGCCGCTCCATGTTTCCCAGGTACCAAATTGACCTACTCCTTTTGTATCATACGCAACTAAATCCGCAGGACGCTGCCTGTACTTATTCCCTTCAAAGAGTACTGTCGCATATAAACGTGGGTCACGGTTCGCATAAGGCTGGGCCGCTTCATCAGGGATACTTCTGTCAAACTTGCTTCCATCCGCCATATTATATGCATCTACCAAATCATTAAGAGCGCCTACGCCTCCATTACCATACCAGCCATTGGGAGCAATGCCCCAGCCATCATATCCTCCGCCGGTAGAAGCCGCGCTATATTTAACAAATATATCTTCTACACTTTTAGTTGATATAAAGAGATCACCATAATTCTGTGTGGCTTCGGCGGCTGAGGCAGGGTTGGGTTTATATAAACTATATGCGCTCATATCTATCACGGCTTTTGCAGCATCTTTTGCAGCTTGCCAGCGGGCTGTAGGATCTCCGCCTGTGTATCCTAATAATTCAGGATGAGCATATCCACTGGTTACAGCAGCATTCTTGTTAGCATTATGCAAATCACTTGCAGCATAGAGCAATACTCTCGATTTTAACGCCAGGGCAGCTCCTTTGGTTGCACGGCCATCATTATCTCCACTTTCGATAACCGGGAGCATAGTTGCAGCCGAATCTAAATCACCTACAATAAATTTTATACAATCTTCATAAGAATTTTGAGCCACCTTGAAGGAATCCGTCAATCCATAAACATTTGTAATAATGGGTACGCCTCCATAATAATTGGTTAACCTGAAGTAAATGTACGCCCTTAAAAAATGAACCTCACCCAGCATCCTGTCCTTTAAGGTTACACCATCTACCAAAGTAGGATCAAATGAGGCCTGGGAAATATTCTGCAAGGCAACATTGCAACTTCTAATAGAACTATACGCGCCACTCCAACCGCCATATTCCCCATCGTCCTGGGTTATAATCATATTATTAAAATTAAGCCCATCTGCATCCCGGCTTCTGGCTTCATCTACATTTCCCGCGTCCATAGCAACGCCACTGGGAAGTGAATTATAAATACCATTAATAAAAGTTGCCGTCAACGCAGGATCACCCCATTCCGCCGAACTTGAAAATTCCGTTAGTGAATTTTTATTAAGGAAATCTTTATTGCAGGAATTTATACCAATAGCCAATAAAAATACCGCACATATATTGATTAAATTTCTCATTTCATTAAATTTAAAAAGTTAGTGTTATGCCGAGCGTATAGTTTTTGTTTAGTGGATAAACCTCACTGTTAACCCAAATGGACCCATCGTAACTATTGGGCGATTCAGGATCAAAATCCTTCAGCCCCGTCCATGTCAAAAGATTTAATCCGCTGGCATATACTCTGAAACCGTCTAATCCAACTTTTTTTACAAGTTTTTGAGGCAAGGTGTACCCGATCTGAACATTTTTGAGTCTCATATAATTACTGTTCCTGATCCAGTAAGTATTATTAGGCCATCCGTCTGCCATCCAATATTGAGAAGTACGGTTCCAGGCCCTGGGTTTTTTTGCATCCATATTCGTTGGAGTCCAGCGTCCCACAACATTATCCATCCTAAAGTTTCCGGCTTCACCTGAAAACTCTGTGTAAGCTCTTTCGGCTCCGGTGGCACCCTGTACTAACAACGACAAATCAAAACCTTTATATCCTAAATCTATACTTAAGCCACCGGTAAAAGTGGGTATATCAGTCTTGTTGTCTCTAACCTGGTCCAGGCCGTCAATCTTGCTATCTCCGTTAACATCTTTAAATATAATATCCCCGGGTTGTGCACCACCCCAATGAGGATATTTGTCCACCGCCGCCTGGTCTCTGAATATGCCAATTGCCTGGTAATATAAATGAGCGTTCATGGGATTACCGGTAGTTTTCTGATACTCTGGAATGCCGGGTGTTTCATCCCAATTTAAAATCTTATTCTTAGCATAGGATCCATTGATAGAAATTGAATAAGTAAAATCACGTTTTTGATCCTGATATCCTAAGGTAAATTCATAACCCTGGTTAGCCACCTTGGCAAAATTTTGCTGAGGTAAACTTAAGCCTGCTGTACTGGGCACTGAGGCATTTTTCCACCATAAAATATTAGAACGAACATTGTAAAAGTAATCGGCTGAGAGGCTAACCTTATTATTAAGCAACTGTGCATCAAACCCAATGTTGGATTGATTGGCAACTTCCCAGGTAATGTTGGGATTAGGTGTACGAACCTGGCTTGAAGTATTGACTACTGTTGTCTGGTTAAAAGTGTAGGTACCATTGTATCCAAAATTGGCTGCAAATTGATATGGATCAATCCGGTCATTACCGGTTTGTCCCCATGATCCCCTAATTTTTAAATCATTGACAAAGTGAACATTTTTCTTCCAAAAATCTTCTTCAGATACTCGCCATCCCAATGAGATGCCAGGAAAGAACCCAAATTGATGGCCTGGAGGAAAAACATAAGAACCATCGTCCCTAAAAACAAATTCAGCCAGGTATTTGCCTGCATAATCATAATTCAAACGGCCAAAGTAGCTCATACGGGCATTGTTCAGGAGCGGATCTGCTGATCCTCCATTATCTTTTAGCGAATTACCTCCGGCAAATATCTGGTCTATCGCGGTAGAGGTAAAATAACGGCGATATGCATTAAAGTTCATAGAAGCTCCTGTAATCTTTTCTGTACCAAGCAGCACTTTAATATTATGCTTATTACCTATGCTGTGTTGATAATTAATTAATGCTCTGAGGGTCGCACTATTACCATCGGTAAAGCCTTGCGACAAGTTTGCATCGCTCACGCCTCTTATGCCTTTTACCAATACCGGCACTTTGTCAGCATCATAGCTTACGCCGTCCCAGGTATAAACATACCATGGTTTTTCCCATTGCTTATGATTTAAAATAGTCTTATCGTAAGCAACGTTTCCGGTCACGGACAGGCCTTCTACCCAGGGAATCTTAATATCCAATTTTACATTACTCTGTAATAAATAGGTTCTGTCCAATAGATAACCTGTAGCATTAGTGGTGGTAAGTACCGGGTTTTGTCCATATTCCACATCAGGCCCGGGCAAGCCGTTGGGCCAATAGGCCGGTAAATAAGGATACTGCCTGTTAAGCGCCCACCATGTATTTAAAGCTCCGCCGCCAATTCCCGTACCGGGGTAGTGCGCATCCTGCTGGCCGCCGGATAAATCAACGCTCAGGTGAATGTCCCTGGAAACACTTGCATCAATATTACTTCTGAAATCGACCTGCTTATAGTAGTTAGCGCTATGGTAAAATATACCGTCCTCATAATTGGTGCCGCCAGACACAAAATATCTTATCTTATCAGATCCTCCTCTGAGAGAAATATTAGCATACTGTTGTATTGACCAAGGTTTAATTACGGCTTTAAACCAATCTGTGTTTGGGTGTCCCCATGGGTCAGAGCCATCTCTATATTTTTGAATGTCATCAGCCGAATACTTGGCTGGCTGTCCCTGGTACAATTTAATATCGTTGATCATTTCTGCATAGCTTGCCGCATCAGCCATTTTGGGAAGAACAGTAGGTTGATTCTGGCCCTGGCTTAGGTTAACCTGAATTTCTGGTTTACCCGATTTTCCCCGTTTTGTAGTAACCAGGATAACGCCATTTGCAGCTTCGGAACCATAAATTGCCGCAGACGCATCCTTTAAAACAGTAATGGATTCAATACTCGCAGGATCGATGCGCTCCAATCCACGATTTTGAATACCATCAACTACTATAAGCGGAGAATTATTACCTAAAGTATTTACGCCCCTGATTCTTAGTAGAGAACCGTCATTACCCGGTTCTCCTGTTCTGGAAACGACCACCAACCCGGGCAAGCGACCTACCAAAGAATTTGAAATATTAGGAGCAGGAGATTTCTCTATCTCACTGCCATCTACTGTTGATAAGGAGCCTGTAAGAGTAGCTTTTTTCTGTGTTCCATAACCTACAACCACTACTTCGTTCAAAGCCGAAGTACTCGCAGTCATTAATATGGTTCCAAGATTTTTTTCATCAGTTAATTTTATCTTGTTTCCTTCATATCCAATAAATGACAAAGCAAGGGTAGCTCCTTTTTTAGCCTGGACACTAAATTTTCCATCTGCATCGGTGATAGTACCGGCCGAACTGCCATTTATGTTTACAGATACGCCGGCTAAAGGCTCATTTTTATCTGATGCAACAGTGCCGGTGAAAGTTATCTTTTGCTGGGCAAAAGATAACAACGATAGAAGAAGCAGAACAGCAACTTAAGCTTAACTTAATTCCCAGTTGGGAACAAGCAAATCGTGTTCTTAACATGGTAAATAATTTTGGTTTTTGAATTAATTTAATTCCTGAAGGGGTTATTAAAGCAATCGGTTAAAGAATAAATTGTTAGGGCAATTTAGAAATCCTTTATTCCATGTCTGTCCTGCCCTGACCTGAAAAAAGATAACTTTTATTTAACAATCTTACTAAAACCATTTGTACTATTGAATTGTAAGGGATCAATATTTTCAAAGAAAATTAATAAGAAAGAAAAAATGGGTTTAAAAAAGAAAAAAATCAGGATATTTTTTCTATAAGGAAGCTCTTAATGTTAGCTTAAAAGGTACCTCAACATGTTCCTTTGAATTGGATAAAATTAATTCGGCAGCAATCTTCCCCATTTGGTCAAAATCAGAAGATATGGTGGTAATTCCATTAAGAATAATTTTTTTTATTGGAATTTCGTTATAAGAAATAATACCCACTTGCTCACCTACTTTTAAATTGAGCGATAATATTTTTTCAACCAGCGAGATCAGGTCTTTTTCCATTACGTTTATATACACTTCCCCATCATTAATTGGCTCATCAGCTATATCACTTATGATCTTGTGGGAAAAAGCATTATCCTGGCAAAAGTTTTTGAAACCTTTTAATATTTCAGGAGGATAATAACTATTATCAGGGAAGATAATTTTTATGGTATGATATTTTGAGAGTTGTTCGATGGCCTGGGTAAGCGCCGTATAAATATTATTTTCAAAATTTTCGTATGCGGCCGCAAATTGCCCGGTAACCTTAGGAATAATTTTATCTAATAATAAAAGTTGCTCTTTCGAAATTGTATTAATTATGTCATGGGCATTTTCCCCACCTTCTATAAAATGCGGAATGATAACATAATTTGTATAATCTTTTCTTCGATTTGTCAGAAAATTTTTAAATAACGAAAAGTCGTTGTTATATATATAAAAGTCAATAACGGCCCGATCTGAAAGGGCCTCAAAAAATGAATCATAAATCTTTTTTTTATGCTCGCTTAATTTATTAAAAAGCAAAAAGATTTTTAATGGATTTTGAAACTCTGTACTTTTAACATAATAACCCCTGCGTGGTACTGAATCAATAATGCCGATATTTTTTAAATGCTTATATCCACGTTCAACGGTATCCCTGGCTATATCAAGCTCAATGCTCAATTCATTTATGGAGGGCAAATTATCTCCTAATTGAATAACTTCATTCTTAATTTCCCTGATGATGGAATTCGCAATCTGCAAATATTTAGATGTAAAAGAGTATTCATCAACCTTAATCAAATCAACTATAGTGATTTTTTTCATAATTTAAAACTTGCAATCAAATTTATGTAAAAGTGTAACCTTAATAATGAAAAAACCATATTCATCCTGCTGATGACTTTAACCGCATGTACTCTTTTGTAAGTTCTTTAATGACCGGTGTGCTGACATAGCCAAACGAGCCTGTAACTGTTATTTTCATATTGGTTTGTTTTTGATAAGTCAAAGGTCGCATTGACGTAACTGATAAAGCTAACCGAATCTAACATGCTACAAACAAAATCTACGATATTGCGTTGTGCGGCCAGCCGTAAAAGTCCCCGGAGTGGGTTCGAACCAACAATTAAATCGGAGCAAATATTTTCAATTCCAAAAAAAGGATTTGAAAGGGCTAATAAAGTTCACAAGCGGCTATCATAGATGCCGCAAGGTTATTTAAAAAACATTGAAGCATGATAGGTAAATTGAAACTTAAAGAGGGTGATATATTTGCTGTACCATTATTGCAGGGGGATTATTGTATTGAACTTGTGGCACGGGAATATAAAACAATCAGGCTGGGTTATTTTTTTAAAAAGATTTATTCACGTTCAAGCCTTCCCGATGAAGGTTTGGAAGAATATTTTAAATACCCGATATTTCGATTTGCGAACCTCTTTTCCCGGCAGATAACTTTGTGAACCATTTTTTATATGCTATACTTTCTATTTCATTTGATCATTTTTTCTTCCAGATTCTCCATCTTTAATTTCAGTTCCTTCAGCTTTTGCATCTTCGAGTCCGATAGAACTTTTTTATCCTTTAGCCCTTTTGACAGTTCTTCCTTTGCCAATATACTGATGCGATTCAGCTGTTGAGAAGTAAAACTTAATTCCATCAGTACGTTTTCAATTAGTTCGTGCATGATTTCTCCCCTGTAATTTCGATTTCTTTCCTTCGGGCAGCTGTAATACATATAATACTTTTTTTTGCCTTTACTATAACTGGCTGTTAAATGCCACCCACAATCACATTTTATGATTCCCCTGAGTAGGAAATCATCTTTTGGAACGGTACGATATCGCGGCTGGCCATTTATTTTTTCATTAACAATCCGATAATTTCAAAAACTCTTTCCACTTACTCAACTATGGCCGCCACTTACTCGAAAGCACTTGATACGCTTTGCTACAGATATATTTTAGTAATAGATTTTAATTTATGAAAGTTCCGGTAAAATAAATTACCTGTCACTAATAACTAATACAATTTTGGCATGAAACCAATTACACTTTGCTTCATTTTGTATGTTACAATTACAACACATGCACAAAGCCTCAAGAATAAAATAGTATTCAGTCATCACAACAATACTTTACTCCTTTCTCCTGATACAATTTATTCTATAGATAATGCAAGCCAGAAAACATTTATAGCATTAGGATACAGGCCCAGGGTTTCGCATAATGGCGATTATATGGCTTTTGCAAATGGTGAAAAGTCCAATCAAAGTCTTGATGCCAGTGTTTATATGAGAAATTTAGTAACGCATAAAGACACGCTGATTCTTTTTAACGGTGGTGATTATATTGACTATTATGATTTTTCTCCCCATGATTCCCAATTAGCATTTGGTTTTGCTTGCAGCATGTATGCGAGCAATATTGATGGAACTAATACTCATGATATTGGATGCACTCCCTGCGATTGTTATTCTGATCAGCCCATCGTTCGTTTGACCGATTCAGTAATTACGTATCATAATGTGCATTTTGGCATTTATACAAAAAATTTTGATGGAAGTAATTCACTGCAAGTGCCTCATACACATCCTGGAGATTTATATCCGGTCTGGTCTCCTGACGGGGAATGGATTGCTTATTATAAAACCACGCCCGGTTTATATTATGTTACAAATAGTATTTATAAGATTAAGCCGGGCGGAACAGACAGCACCTTGCTGCTTCGGCTCGGGGTAGCTGATACGCTTACACCTGACTTGTCGTGGGCAAGTGATATGAAATATATTTATTTCATTGCACGCATACAAAATTCATTAGGTATTTATAAAGTGAAAACAGATGGAAGTGGTAACTATCAAAAAATTTATGCCTTCGATACTACCGGAAGTGTGAATGATTATTGGCTGGGATTATCAGATTTGCTTCCAGGTATTCTGCCTCTAACCTTAATAAATTTTACTGCTGTATACGAAGACCAAACTATAAAGCTTGCCTGGCAAACCGCGCAGGAAATGAACACCAATTATTTTGATATTGAAAGAAGTATTGATGGAATAAACTTTTTTAAAATGGGAATGGTAACTGCAAAAGGAAATGATAATTCTGTAGCGAATTATTCATTTCCAGATAACGCTATACCTTACAGAAATCCACAGCAGCAGATGGTTAATTACCGTTTGAAGATTGTTGACAAAGACGGGCAATTTAGGTACTCGAAAGTTGTATCTGTAAACTTCACTTCATCATCTTCAATTGCAATTTATCCAAACCCTGCTAAAAATATTTTACAAATTGAAGGTTTGAACTCATCTGCTCCATCAACGATTTCAATAGTAAATATTTCCGGAAATATCGTTAAGCAAGTTACTGTTGAAAACAATAATTACCGGTTTGATGTAGGCCGTTTAGCAGCGGGTACTTATCACGTAAGGATCGAAAAAAATAAAAAAATTACCATTCTGAAATTTATAAAACAGTGATTGCATGCTTCATGCAACACATTTCAACAGAATAAACTGTTGGGTACAATGAAGATGCCATAAAGGAAAAACTCTTTCATAAATATAAAATTTTTACAATCATCGTTATAAATGAAAAAATTTCCATATCGGTATCGTGTGCTGATACTATTATTTTTTTTAATTCTCATTACATACCTCGATAGAATTTGCATTTCGCTTATTGGTGTAAGAATAAAAAATGAATTCAATTTAAGCAACACGCAATTTGGATATGTGCTTGGTGCGTTTGCATTGTCGTATGCATTGTTTGAAATTCCTGCGGGCATATTGGGTGATAGAATCGGTCAAAAAAAGGTTTTTTTACGCATTGTTATTTGGTGGTCTTTATTTACAGCGTTAACAGGAGCAACGACGGGCTTTATTACATTATTGTTTACACGTTTTTTATTTGGCAGAATTGAAGCAAAGAGTTGCAGAAACAGAAATGATAGCATTGCGTGCACAAATGAATCCGCATTTTATTTTTAATTGTCTTAGTTCAATTGACAATCTTATTCAAACAAACGAAAAGGAAAAGGCAACTACTTATTTGACAAGATTTGCAAAGCTTATACGTGCCATACTTGAAAATTCAAAAACCAATTCCATTCCCTGCTGGAAGGACCTGGAGACATTGAAACTTTATCTTGAACTTGAAGAATTAAGATGGGACAAAAAAATTTCTTATCAATTAAATATCGCTCCCGAAATTTTGCAAGGCGATTATAAAGTGCCGCCCATGATTATTCAGCCGTATGTAGAAAATGCTATTCATCATGGATTGCTGAATAAAGAATATGGCAGCAGGCAACTGCTGATTGATGTAAAGGCTGAAAATAATTGTATTAATTATTTGATAGAAGATAATGGTATCGGCAGAAAGAAGGCAATAGAATATAAATTACTCAACAGGCTTAATCATCAATCAATGGGCTTAGACATTACAAGTAAGCGTATTAAATTATTTAATCAAAATAACAATGGCCATATTACTATTGCAGATTTGTATCATGAGAACAGCGAAGCTGCAGGAACAAGAGTAACTATAAGTTTGCTAAACTGATGATACAATGAATAAACTAAAGGCAGTTGTAATAGATGATGAAGTGCGCAGCCGCCAATCGCTCATACAGAAAATTGTTTCGAATTGTGAAGAAGTGGAAATTATTGCCGAATGTGAAAGCGCTGAACAAGGAATAAAATCTATTGAAGAAAAGCAACCTGATATTGTTTTTCTTGATGTGGAAATGCCGCGTATGAATGGCTTCACTATGTTGCAGAGATTAAGCAATAGAAATTTTGAACTCATCTTTACAACTGCGTATGATCATTATGCAATTCGGGCTATAAAATTCAGTGCACTTGATTATTTGGTTAAACCTGTTGAAGTAGAAGAGTTAAAGCAGGCAATAGAAATGGTTAAACAAAAAAGAAAACTTGATGCTGGGAATGAAAGGCTTGAAACGCTTTTGCATAACCTTTTACTTGAAAAAAATCAATCAAATCGTATTGCCATTCCTTCGTTGGAAGGATTGCAGTTTGTCGAAATAAATGATATAATTTATTTAGAAGCAGAAAGTAATTATTCGATTATTTATATAAAGCCCTTGCAAAAAATAACGGTTTCTAAAACGCTGAAAGATTTCGAGGAATTACTGCCGCATTCGACTTTTATCCGCATTCATCATTCCTGGATCATTAATAAAAATCATGTTCAAAAATATTTAAAGGGAGAGGGCGGACGGGTGATCATGATTAATGGTAAAACTTTAGATGTGGCAAGAAGAAAGAGGGATGAGTTTATAAAAGCGATGGGAAATTGAAATCAGACTAAGCTGCTTATAGAAAGCTTGAATTTAATTCTATGATTACTTTCCATTTATTGAGGTAACAGCAGAAATTGTTTTTTCTATTTCTTAACAGAGCAAACAAGGCTTTAGGAATTTATGAACTGTCAATAGTAGCAAATGGAGCGTGTTACTAAAATATTAGGATACCCTGCCTTTTGGATCGGTACATTAATGGGCATGATTACGCTTCCGTTGTGGACACTCGCGCTCGGCCGGAGACTTCTTCGAAAGAAAAGTTCCCGGCCCCTAAATAGGGGTTGCTGTTTATTGGCTAAATTATCGAATACATTGGATTTTAGCTAAATTAGGTATTGAATAAATGCAAGCAAATATGGCCAAAGCGCTCAAAAACCGTGCATCGAAGCATCGTTATGTCAGCCCTAGTCAATTACAAATGGTTGGATTTGATACCCCTTTTGTCAAGGAACTTAGCCCGCAAAACCGATGGGTAAAGTTGGCCCAACAAATTCCGTGGGATAGTTTGGTTAGTGTGTATAGTCGCCAATTGAATAATTCTACAAAGGGCGCAAATGGAATAAATCCACGTGTCGCTATTGGGGCCATTATCATCAAGCATATGTGTGATTTAAGTGACCGGGAAACTATTCTTCAAATCCAGGAGAATGTGTATATGCAGTATTTTATTGGCTATAGTAGTTTTAGTGATGAAGCGCCCTTTGACCCATCTCTGTTTGTTGACTTACGTAAACGGCTAGGGGCCGATCAGGTTAATGCAATCAATGAGCGGATCATGGGAGTTATTAATTCCTGCGGATCGAAAAAAGATGATGATAACCAGCAAACTTCAGATACTGACCAGACGATCCTGAATGCTGAACAACAGCAAAAAGGGGAAGAGAAGGAGGAAGAGCAAATACAGCAATCACAGCAAGATGTTTGCCGTGAACCTAAGCACGGGACACTGATAGTGGATGCAACAGCCTGTCCCCAGGATATCACCTATCCAACAGATTTAAATTTGCTCAATGATGCCCGCGAGAAGTCAGAACAATTAATTGACATTCTGCATATGGGATTGCTGAGCCAAAAGCCACGTACCTATCGCCTTATTGCCAGGAAAGAATATCTGCATACTGCTCAAAAAAAGATCAAGACAAAAAAACAAATACGATCTGCCATACGCAAGCAGCTAAGCTATCTTAAAAGAAATATTAACCATATTGGATTATTGTTGGAAGCTCACAAAACTATTCCTTTATCAAATACGGATTATAAATATTTGCTGGTCATTCAGACGTTGTATGACCAACAAAAAAAGATGTTCGATGAGAGGATCCATAGCATAGAGCATCGGATTGTGAGTATTCATCAACCACATGTGCGGCCTATTGTCAGAGGGAAAACAAATGCTAAGGTTGAGTTCGGAGCTAAGATCCAGGTAAGCTTATCGAATGGTATGGCCTTCCTCGATGAGCTTTCATGGGATGCCTTTAACGAAGGCACCAGGTTTATGAATACCATTGATAGATATAAAAGCAGGTTTGGATATTATCCGGAGTATGTATTAGCTGACAAGATTTATTGTAATAGGGATAACAGAGCCAAACTTAAACACCTTGGAATCAAACTCCGGGCAAAGCCTTTAGGGCGGCCTTCGCTGGCAGTGGCAGTCCACCTAAGGCCAGGAGAACGCAACCCCATAGAAGGAAAGTTTGGACAGGCAAAAACTGCTTATGGACTTAATAGAATAAAAGCAAGGCTGTCTCAAACAAGTGAATCCTGGATTGCCTCCATCGTCATGGTGCTAAACCTGATTAACTTAATCGGGAAGGCACCCGTGTCCCTACTAAATCACATAGCATTAGCAGTAAGGAAATGGATTTTAATTTATATGGTCACAAGGAGGAAACTCCAACCTGTCAGAATCTTGAAATGGTCGGCGACATAAACAGCAGACCCTAAATAGCGGTTGTGACTTTCATTCAGACACATCCACCAAACATTAATGAAATGAAAAAATTAAAAGTTTATTTAATCAATTGCAAGAATTTCTGGATATCAAACATTTAACTGTCTTGTCATGCGCCTGAAAGGTTTTTCAAGAATGGTAACTGGGTGCAGCCTCGTACCTGAAAATAGTACATCTGGCAATTTTTTATCTCTAAAATCCTTTCTGCAAAGTTAATGATGCGTTCAAATGAAATTCCGCTCCCGGTACGAATGACTTCCTAAGCCATTGAAAATGTTGCGTTACAATGGTTTTTTGTTTCCAGGGACGTTTTAACAACTTTTCGAAACTTAATCTGAATAATTTGGCACTTGCCGGCTCACTACATAATAGCTTTATGCCATCGGTTACCCATATCTCCCAACAAACTGCCGGCTGGCAACAGATCATAAAATAGCCTTTTTTAAAATAAGTGGCCATTTCTGAATGAGATGGCCACTTATTATCTCTAATTAATTTTTTACAACCTTGAGGGTTACACTTTGTGTCTGTGTGCTTACTTTCAACATGTATAATCCAGCGGCAAATCCACCCAGCCGCAGATTCACTTCACTTGAATAAGTAACATTTGTCATTCTTATGCGGCCGTTAATATCTGTCAACATTAAGTGCACCGGTTCATTGTGGGAATTTTTGAACCTTACGGTGTAAGCATCACTTACGGGATTTGGATAAAGCGATGCCTGTAACTTGCTATCGGAATCATCTGTTATTCCTCCGTCACTTTTATCAACCATCAGTGGTGCCGGCTGAGTAGTTCCATAGATATGTGCTGCTTGAAGCGAGTCAATAAATTGTTTAGCAACTTTTGATCCTTTTTGATAGAACATAACCGGCTTTCCCATTGGTGACTCGGCTGTTATCCATTTGCCGTCAGTATTGTTCAACGTTTCGCCAGTCCATAAATTTACCCAACTACCTTTAGGAAGATATAATTTTACAGCGCTTTTTCCCGGATCTAATACAGGGGCAACCATAAATTCTGACCCATACATAAACTGGTACCGGAGAGCGAATGTGTTGGGATCATCAGAGAACTGGAGGAACGGATGACGCACGATAGGATAGCCGGAATCGGCAGCTTCTTCAACTAACTGCCTTCTATAAAATGATAAGGCTTTAAACATTTTAGTACACCGGGCAAAGTGAGCCATTGATTCATTATCCGAATAAGGCTGTGCACTTGCCGCCGGGTTTAATCCTTCATGCGTTCTATAAACAGCATTAAAGATGTTTAACTCCTCCCATCGCCTCAGTAATTCTTTTGAACGGGCAATAGTAAAGGCATGTCCAAATATTGTATCTGTAAAAGCATTATATCCCCCTATATCACTATGCATCAGGCTGAAGCCAGACATTCCGCCCGAAAGCATACCTACAAGAGCCGTTTTAATACCGTCATATTGGTCCCATGTCTGCATTTGGTCGCCAAGCCAAAATAAGGTACTTTGCCCAGGGCTTTGGGTAAAACCCGAACGATTGAAAAAAACAATATCATTATCCCGATTCGCCTCTTTTATTGCTTCACGGTTTACTGTTGCCCATTCTTCGGTAAAGTGGTTATGCCAGTAAGAAGTGGGGGCATTATTATAGAGTTTTGCATCAAATGGCAAAGCCTCTCCAAAATCTGCCATCCAACCTGATGCACCGGTTGCAATTAAGTTATCATGTATAATTTGTTTTATCCAGGTACGGGCGTATGGATTACTAAGGTCAACTAATCCGGCAGAAAAAGCACCATTACTAATTGAATATGGTGTGTCGGCTTGCGTATTAACCAGGTACCCATTTTTTTTAGCAATAAGAAAAAGATCATTGTGCTTTTCTTGTTTGCCAAGGAATGGGCTGATATATATCATGGTTTTAATGTTTCGCTGCTGAAGCTGCTGAACATAATCTTTAAAGCCCGGATATTCAGAAGCGCTAAGTTCCCAATTCCAGTATATTTGATAACCAGCCTTGGTAGGATTGCCGCCAGTCCAATCCTGTACCCACAAGGCTGCCAATGGAACTCCTGCCTTATCCATTTGTGCAACTCTTGCTTTTAAGGTATCTATTCCCCGCTGAACGCAAACAATTGCTCCATTATTAACCCAATCGGGAAGTGCCCTCATGCGTCCTGAGTAGGAAGTGTATTCCCTGATTAAATCCAGCGGAGTTTTACCGTAAATAATCCTACCGGTTAGTGTGTCTGAAAAGAGTTTGATTTCCACTCTGTCCTTAACGTGCAGGTCAAAAACAGAATATTCTTTATTTTCAAGAAAAAGGGAATTTAATTTTGAAGTTATATATTGAGGAGCAGGTATACCAGTCACATAAGGACTACCGCCGCCCCCATCTTTCAAAATGGTCTACGAGCTGGGTAAAGATTGGCAATCCTCTTCCTATACCATGTTCCTGAACAAGTATTGGTATAATATTTCCCTTCTGGTCAAAAAAAGTGAGCTGTTCACCGAAGCCATAAATATGTTCATCTCTGGGTGAGGCATATCTTAAAAAAAGGCGGTTAATATTTTTAGCTCCATTTCCTGACACATTCAAAACATATCGTAGCTGGTCACTCGAAAACTGTTTGAAAGTAAAACTGTACGCTACGCTTCCCGTTTTTCCGGAAAGCATTCCTTTCATTACCAATTGATTATTTTTCATTGATATATCGCTGATTGTTTGCTTATCAAACTCCTGTACAATTGTATCTTTTACATCGAATGAGCCCTCTGGTACACCATGTATTCGTATGGAACCTTTGCCTACAGCAGCACCCACCAGGGCAACATCATTAACTGTTTGCCACAATATTCTTGATGGCTCTGATTTGTTTACTACATTAATTTGTGGTTGCGTATTATTTTTTGTTGCAACCGTAATAATAAAGTTGCCAACGGCATACTGTTTTTTGCCGTTTCCATTTTGGCAAAAAGATAATACTGATGTAAAAACCAGAAGCGTAAAAATTGAAATTTGTTTCATAAAAATTTTTTTATTGTTTGTTGTAAAATGAATGAAGATTGAATAGGGGTTTTTGATTGTTTATATCAGCTTTTTATTATGGCATCCAGTTTATCCAGCACCTTTTGTTCCCACAACACTCTTGCTTTAGGCTCGCAGTGGTAATTACCACCATCTTCTCTCGCAAATGAGATAAGTTGCTTCGGGCTTTTTATCATATCATACAACTGCTGTAGATTGCCCCGGCCAAAACTGCTCATCGTCAGGCGAAGTGATGATTACAGCACATTCTATCTTTTCTGCAACTCCCGCAAGCTTATATTTCTGAACTTCGTGATAAACCTCGAAAGGGTTGCTCATTCCGTATGGCCTTGCACGAAAATTATATACTGCAGCTGACTGGGGATTTTGTTTGAATCCCTGTTCGAGGTAAGTATTAAACTGATCTTTATTACCTGATTGTAAAAGAGGAACGAGCGGTTTGGGAAGACTGGTTAACCATGAGCTCCCTATATTGGTTACACCCGGATCTACGATGATCGCTTTCAGTCTTTTTTCAAATGCTGCGGCACGCGGAACCCAGTATCCGCCCTGGCTTATTCCTAACAGCACAATTTTATGCCTGTCTACATCATTCCGATGTATAATGCTATCAATAACGGGCGTTATTACTTTTTCCCAGTCATACCTGAAATATAATTTCTTTTCAAAAAGAGAATTTCCCTGCCCCGGGCCGTCAAAGGTCATAAGATTGTATCCTCTTTCAAATGCACCCGCGCCGCCAAATGCCCAGGCATCAAGTATTGAGCCATCACTGCCGTTATTAAAAATACACAAAGGGCGTTGCAGACTTATCTTTTTTATGGCTCATTAAAAATCCAGAGAGTGACGTTCCTTCATAAGGGATATTAAATTCTTCATAATTAAAATCCATGAGCTTTGCTGCCGCTTTCCAACACTCCTGGTGAATTTTAAATAATGCAGGAAACTTCTCAGCCTGTGAAGCTGCATCAAGATATTCTGTTGCAGCATAATAATAATTGCTTGCTCTTAAATAAGCGTCGCGGGCGCTTGTCAGCAATCCTTTACTAATACAATCATCTGCTGTGGCTTTACAGGCATCTGCTAATTTCACATACTCTATTACAAAACTGGAAGGGTCGGTTTCATCAATAGCATCCCTGATCGCCAGCAATTCACCTATGTCTGCAAATTTATAGTGTGCCTTTCCGAGCACATTTAGAAATTTAAATTCATTGTCCTCATTTTTGAAGAATATTAGTTGCGGTGATGAATCACCTGGTTGATTTGGATTACTGTTCCCGTTTGCTGAAAAATGGTTTATCCCGGAGTATGGAAGCATTGTTCGCATACCGATAAGGGCAAAGCTTCTCATGAAAAATCTTCTTTGCATATACTTAAGGTTTATTTAAACGAGCTTGTGTTTTATAATGTTGAGATGGCTTACAAAATGTAGTTATATCCTACAAATACTTCTGATTTACCGGAAAAGTTTACCGTTAAGAAGAACAATTTCTTTGTTTACGTACGAATCAAAATGTAAAAATTATATACAATAACATCATTATAAATATGAAAATATCTGATGCTGTCGCAATGATCTCATTGCCGCTTCCTGCCTTTTTAGAAATGTGCTGTAACCCTGCAAACCCAAAAAATACCACGCCTGTAATAGCGCCCATCAGGCGCCATTGATTATTGATTAAAGAAAGTATGCTTGTAATACCAAGGCAAATATTTGCAAATCCCAATTCACGTATAATTACATAACTTTCTTTGCTATGTAATTTGAAAATTTTGATGGCTGTGAAAGCCGGATCCGAAGCCTGCTTTATACCTGCTGTGAAAAGTCGTATTCCTATCGCCCAAAAAATAAACCATTTGCCAATTAATATCCAGGTAAGTGGTATTCCTTCTGCCATATTTTCGATGCTAATGCATATCAAAGGAAAAATGATCACGATCATGCAGGTTGTTATGAGATAATAATTAATAGTCGTAACCTTTAATTTCATTTCCCTTGGTTTATTCTTATTCATATTTTTATACGTGTATATTCAAATTATTTATTTGCAGAAGACAGTGGATCTATGATTTTAAAAACCCTTCAGCCTTCATTTTTTTGTAAACAGCCTTACTTGCGTCTTTGAATAATTCATTATTACCAGCCGGGTTAATAGTACTCGTAATTGCTGTCCAAATAAGCTTATTTTGATTTAAAGAATAGACATTTACCTCTACATTATAAGTTTTATCGGTAGTATAATAACCGGGATTATAAAATCCTCCCCATGAATATCCCCAGTAATTTCGCCAGCTACCATAATACACAGGATACGTCCCCCTTACATATCGCGTGTTCTTATTTATATTTACCAGGCGCATTACAACAATGCCGTCATATCCTTCACTTTTCAACTTTTGATTATAGAGCTCTTCACTATCTTTCAAATTATCCGTTCCAAACTCTATATAGGACTGAACAGCTTTATCAGGCATAAAAGAAGCCATTTGATCTTCGACACTTCTCCGGACAGATTGATCTTTAAGAAGTGCGGCTACAACAAATTTGTGTATTTCCTGAGTGTTTATTGACACGTCTGGCGCACGCCAGCTGTTGGTAATTTGAGCGTTTGGAGCACAGCCAAATAAAATACCCGTTAGTAATACAAAGAAGATTGACTTTTTCATGTTGTTGATTTTTATTGTAGAATGTCTTTTAATAGTTGTTACTAAGTGATATATCATCATGTATCATTCGAGCTGTTTATATTTTTCCCGGAAAACTTAGTTGTTACCGGTGCGTTATGAATGAGAAAATATCCTACTGAAAGGCTAACTAAAAGTGCTGATATTGCAAATTCAGCCTGTGTGCCATCGAGGTGAAGGTCAAGTGACAGTATTTTGCGGCTAACTGCAATTACACATACCAGCAGGATAATCCGTATTTTAATATCATGATCTTTTTCATATATCCTTACAGTTTCCAGGACTTCCAGCGCAAGAAGTATATTAAAAAATATTACGAAAATATCTTTGCCATACATCTGTGTATAATCCAGCCCGGCCTGTTCGATCCTTGTTGAGTAACTCTTAACAGACTCCCAAATCAACACAATGATTTGAAAGCTGATATAGGCCATTACTACCACAATTAAAACATAGCTGACGTAACGCTCGAATGTTTTTAAAATTTTTTCCATCTTATTTTAGCTGATATTTGAGAAGCAACCATGAAGTAACGTGGTCTGTAATATTTAATACAAAGTTCAAAACAATTGGTGCTGAGCACTATACCAGATGTTTCAACCCGCTATGAATTTTGTTTCAGGAGTATAACATATGTTTCAAAACAATATAAATATTGTTTCAAAGGCATTATTAACGTAATAATGCAGTTCCCACGAATAAATAATTTTTAATTTTTCTTCTCTGTGCTGATAAATTCTCCGGGGGTAATTCCGTATACTTCACGGAAGCATTTTGTAAAATAAGCGGGACTGCCGAAGCCAGAGCGGTAAGCAGTCTCTGTGCTCGTTAAACCTTGTTTAAGAAAAACAGTGGCACACTTTAACCGGTAATTTCTGATAAATTCGCTTGTGGCCATACCGGTTAAGGACTTTAATTTGCGATGCAGGCTGGTGCGGCTCATATCAACATAGCCAACGAGCTGGTCTACTCCAAAAAGAGTATCGTCTAAATGATCGTTTAATATTTTATAAAGCTTATTAAGAAAGGCGTCAGTTATTTGTTCGGGTTGTTTAACTGCTGACAAAGCAGGAGGCAGCGCAAAATCTGCCTTAATTCTTTCCCTTAATTTTTTTTGTCTTTCCAGAAGGTTATGAATGCGTTGTAAAAATTCGGTTGGATGGAAAGGCTTTGTAAGATAATCATCTGCCCCTTTCGATAGCCCTTCCATTAGACTATCCCGGGATGCTTTCGCCGTAAGAAGTATTATGGGAATATGACTGGTACGTATGTCATTTTTCAAGTTGCTGCATAAAGTGAAACCGTCCATTACAGGCATCAACACATCACTCACTATTAAATCGGGCATTAGAGAAAGTGCTGCATCGTAACCCAGGGCACCATTAATAACATGTTGCACCTGGTATTTTTCCTGTAAAGAATCCCGGATAAATATTGCTAACTCTTCATTATCTTCAACCAAAAGAACAAGAGGTAATTTTTCAGATGCTATGTGACGTATGTTGCCCTCTTCCTCTAAATTCAATACAGGATTCTGTAGGCTTGATCCTTCACTTTCGTTATTGCGGAAAGGAAGCCAAACAGAAAAAGTTGTTCCGGAAGATTCAGTGGATGTGCCCGCGGTACTTTTTACATCAATTTTTCCATTTTGGAGATCAACAAGTTCTTTTACTAACGCCAGGCCTATGCCGGTACCGGCTTGCTGGTTTTTGGATACTTCAGAAGTATGGTTTCCCTGGTAGAAACGTTCAAATATGAAAGAAAGCTGATCTGCGGAAATACCGATACCCGTATCTTTTACGGTAAGAATAAGTAATTCATTTTCCTTACCAAGATTTATTTCTATACTTCCTCCCGGCTTGGTAAATTTTAAAGCATTAGACATTAAATTATATATGATACGTTCAAGCGCATCAGGATAAAACCATCCACTTTTATCTTCCAAAGAATTAAAAAAACACATTTCTATTTGGCGTGTCGTAGCCTCAAATTCAAAGGAATGAACAACAGAACCAACTATATGCGCCGGGTTGCCTTTTTGTTCAAAAATTTTCAACGCCCCGGCTTCCAATTTTGATAAATCCATTAAGTGGTTCACCAAAATCAACAGTTGGTTTGCATTTTTTACGATAGTATCTGCAAGCCGGCTTTGTTGATGTTCCTGCAACCTGCCTTTTTTTATTCTTTCCGCCGGGCCAATAATAAGCGTTAGCGGCGTGCGAAATTCGTGTGTTATATTAGAGAAAAAGCGGGTCTTCATTTCATTGAGTTCTTTCATTTGCGTGGATTCACTTTCCCTGAATTGTATTTCACGTTTCATTACCGCCTGGTTGATGCGATACCGGATAAATCCCCATAAAAATCCGACGAAGATGATTGCATAACAAAAAAATGCGGCTGTGCTTGACCACCACGGCGGTGCAATATGAACACTAATTTTTTTAATAAAAGGGCTCCAGGTTCCTGTTGTGTTACTGGCGTTTATCATTAATGCATAAGAGCCTGGAGGAATATGCGTATAATTTGCTTCAGAAGAATGTCCCGCAATTATCCAATCTTTATCATAGCCAGCCAGGCGATAGCGATATAAGATATCCTGTGGCTGGTTAAATTCCAGCCCTGCAAATTGAAAGGTCAACGTATTTTGTGCATACGCAAGATTAAGGCCATCAATGCCATTAATTGGTTTGGGTATCCCATCAACAGTATCTTTAAACACATCCGTCATATTTATTTTTAAACCTGTCAGGGTAGCTTTAGGCTTAAAATTGTCATCTTCAAAGGAAAGCGGGTCAAATTTTATCCATCCTTCAGTACCGCCAAAGGCTAATTGCCCGTTCGGCAATTTCAAATAATGAAACCGGTTAAATTCATCCCCCGGTAAACCATTTTGAGACTTAAATATCCTAACGGTATGTGTTACCGGTTGAAACCTGCAAAGCCCTTTATTAGTGCCTAACCAAAGGTTCCCAAGGGGGTCTGTTTCTATTGAATAAATGGTATTGTCTGGTAAACCGTCTTTAACTGAAAATACTTCACAATTAAGATTTCTTTTGTGCAGGCAAATTAAACCCTGGTAACTGCCAATCCATAATAAGTCGTTACGAAATGGATCTGGTTTCATTCCTAATAATTGATTTGTTGGCAGGGCACCGGTATGAGCGCTTTCTTTTAGTTGGTTAACCTGGTTTGTTTTCAGATTTATATTCAGCAGCCCGTCATTGGCCGTAGTGATCCATATCTTCTCTTCATCACTAAATAAGTCCTGCGGAAGAAGGCCTTGGCCGAAAGTTTGTCGCAACAATTGAGATGGGATAAGTAATCTCCATGTATTTGCAGATGAATCATATTTAACCAAATTACCGTTATACCCGATAGCTACAGGCATTCCACCAGGCATTATACTAATTCCTTTGATACCAATATCCGTTTTTAATGAGTCAGTAAGCGAGGGTACTGCGGGCAACCAGGTCCATTTTTTTTTAGCCGGATCGAAGCAACCAATGGTATTTTTTAAAGCAAACCACAAGCGATTGGCGTGATCATATAAAGACCTCATGTGATAACCGGGTGATGTAAAAACCTGGTCACTTGGAGTCCAGTTGAAAGTTTTTGTAACGGACAATCCAAACTCCTGGTTCAACATATCTGCACAGAAATTTTCTTTATCAGGATAGGATTGAAAAAATGGATTTATAGGGTCGATTTGCCGAATACCTTCTGCATTAGTACCAATCCAAATCAACCCGGACTGATCGACGAGGAAAGACCTTGCATCTCCTAAATTAGGGAGAGCGGCATTATTGAAAATAACCAGCCCTTTGGCATCACTATACTCATAAACCTTTCCATTGGTTTCAAGAAACTCATTGCCGTCAGGGCCTGTCCTGATCCAACGAATACCAAACCGTGTGTAATCCGGTAAGTTAAGTGTACGAACAAAATGACTCTTCGGATTGTAGAAAAACAGTCTTTTACGGTCGCCCCACATAATTTCGCCATTGCTGAGCTGGTGTAGGTCCACAACTTCTGTTTCTGAATCAAAAAAATCATTGAAATCCTGTTTATCAGGAATCAGGATATTAATGAAATGACATGTTTGCCTGTTAAAAACGCTAAGCCCGTTTTGCGTTAATACCCAGAGGTCTTTATTTTTATCTTCAAGTAGTCCCCGGGCGGTATCACTCGATAACTCTTTATTAAAACGTTTGTATACCCGAATTTTTTTTGTCGTAGTGTCAAAACTATTTAACCCACCCCCTTTTATGATGCCCCAAAAAATTTTATGTGAATCAAAAAGCCATCCCCTGCGCACAAAGGCGACTGATAGATTCTTCGCTGAACGAACATTTATAAAATGAGTGATTTTTTCAGTTACAGGATTCATTTCATCAATTTCACCAGACTCGTATTCTATCCATATATGATCATGCTCGTCCTTGTTAAGCCAAATAATAATATTGGAGGCAAGTGTTGTACTATCATGAATATCGTGTTGGAAAGTCTTAAACTGAATTCCATCATATCTTGCAAGTCCATTTCTTGTACCTATCCATACAAAGCCGGTCTTGTCTTGTACCAGGCCGGAAACAAAAGATTGAGGCAATCCGTCTTTGGTCGAAATAACCCGAACTGACTGTGCAAAAATTAGCAATGCATGTAATTGCAGGAAAATTAATAAGAGGGTTATGAGCCAACCTTTTAAAAGAATTAAATTACTCTTAGAAAGAATAGACATGGAGAGGTTTTGGTATTTCAAATATAAATAAAAACCATTTGTAGCGAAGGAACAGGATTAAGCTTATTATAAAAGCTGTGCTATGTTAAAGCTCAAGGAGGCAAAATGAGGTAGAGAAGAAAAAAAATGTTCAATAATTGTTTAATGCTTCAAGATGGAATTTTGCATTCATCAAGGGATATTCCTTAAACAATCAACCATACCACTTAACGATTGAGATCTCAATAATCACTTTTCAATTTCAATAATTCAATAAAAATTATTCAAGTGTTCAAAATGAAGTTCTGTACGTGGTACGATGCATTTTATAAACCGTTGAAAGCGTTCGTTTTCAAATGGTTTTTTTGTTGGGTAACATCAGGGGCGATCTTTAAAGTTAATTTACAGAAATTATTAATTGAACTTATTTGATACCGCTGTCGACTTTAAGATCAATGGTAAACCCTAGAAGATATACTAAAAGCCGAGTAACAAATAACCAGTGTTATGTTAATCGTGAATTGTCGGTGGTTAATAGCTGGAATCACAGTGTACCTGTGACAATTCACGTTCAAAGCGCAGCTTCATAATTAACATAACACCAGTGTTATGTTAATCGTGAATTGTCGGTGGTTAATAGCTGGAATCACAGTGTACCTGTGACAATTCACGTTCAAAGCGCAGCTTCATAATTAACATAACACCAGTGGGATGGAGTAAGGCAAATTTCATTAGAGACTATAATAGAATCGTTACAAATACTTTTCCCTCCAACAAGGAGACACTTGCTTTAAAGCCTGGTTGGGGCATAATGGCCAAATTGAAACAGGTCTGACTATCTTAGATGATGGCTATAAGAACTACCATAGATAATATAGAAGGCACATACTTTATTACTTTTAGTTGCCAGGACTGAATATAAAAATATGTTTCCTTGTAATTAAAATCTTCCTTCCGTAATGTCTCTTTCACTTTGCTCTTGCTGCATTCAATATAGCGTATAACAACAGGGCTTAGTGGTGTTTCTTTTCCTTTGTTGTCGATTGTTATATGGTTTCGTCAACCGTTATTTGGTTTGTAACTCAAAACAATTTTGCCACCGGAATATAACTTTGCTTGTATGGGAGAAAATTTTTGTATGCTGTCGAGTGAATTAAAAATAGTCATACCATTTCCCATAGCAGTGGGATTTACAATAAGATGATACTCATCAATGAGCCCTTCTTTTATTAGTGATGAAACAAAACCTGCCCCGCCAAAAACGAGAATGTCTTTACCGTTTTGTTTTTTTAAGCAGGCAATTTCTTCTGCAAGATCCCCTTTTGCCAAAGCGGTGTTATTCCACGTCGATTTGTCGAGTGATTTGGTGAAAACAACTTTTGGAATAGCAGCTATTTTTTTTGCAAACGGGTGAGCAGGATTTTCGTCTGCTGTATTCTCCCAATGTTTTATAAAGCCGTCTGCCAGTTTTCTGCCAAGTAAAAGGGTATCTGAGGTATCAAGGAGAGAACTGAGAAACTCCGTAAATTCGGCGTCTGGAGTCCATGTCATCCAGTCATTCTCTCCATTCGGCCCGCCAACATATCCGTTTATGGTCATTTGCATTTGCAATTTTACTTTTCTCATTGTGTTTGATTTTTGTTGTTTGTAAGTCTGTTTTATTTTTAGTTTACCGGTCTTAAGTTAGCACGGTCGCCAAAGATGGCAGCCAATGTTTACGGCCTGGCGATCTGCGTTGCTTCGGTGTCACTGTTTATTTAATAGTTTGAAAATATTTATCGAGCCATCTTTTTAATATCAAATACGATTATGTTTACTTTAAAAAGCCATCCAGGTAACCTAATATTGTTTCTGTCTGCATCATCAGGCTGACGTGGCTCTGCGACGGAACAACGGCCAAATGCGATTTTGGCATCGGTGCCATATCAGCAGATACACCACCTCCCAGTAATTGATATGTTTTCATCAACTCGATTTTATCCAGGCCATCATTGTCGCCCGAGATGATCAATACCGGCGAAGTAATTTTCGCAATATTACTGTCACCCATGTCGAATGGCGTCGCGAGAAAAGCAAGCATCTGTTCTATGAACTTGGTCCATTTTGTTTTGTCGGGCGCTACTGCATCATATGCTGCTTTCATAGGACTATTCGTAAATAATTCAGGCTTCATATTTTTAAACGCATTAGCTATTTCGGGCCGCCAACCACTACTTTTATAAGTAGAAGAAATGATCACTAATTTTCTTACCCGTTTAGGGCTTTGTATTGTCAACTGGTAAGCTACAGAGCCACCCATGCTATATCCTGCAACATCAGCACTGTCAACTTTTAAGTGATTCATTACTCCTTCCACATCACTTGCCAGGGTAGCTAATTGTAATTTTCTGTCTGAAAACGGTGTGTGCCCATGCCCCTGGAGTTCGATGGCAATTACTTTTCTTGTTTTTGACAATTCAGGTATTAATTGGCCCCAGTTCCCCTCAATGGTCATGAAAGCACCATGCAGTAAAACAATGGGCTTACCCTCGCCATATACTTCGTAATAAATTTTAATGCCGTTAACAGGTACATAGCCACTGTCGGCAGGTTTACTTTGTTGCCCGATAGATTGAAATGCTGTAAAAAAAAGCATTGCAATTATTAATACCGGTTTGGTGATGTTATATCCTTTAAATACTTTTTTCATAAAGCATTATTTAAATTATTTTGATTTTATTGACAATACAAAGATCGAAGGCATTTCAGGATTTTATGCTGTGTAAAAACGACAACTTGGGGGTGAATCCTGACAAAGGATTGAGAATGTCCGGCGATAAATAGTTTCTTTGTTATGATATCTTTGCGTTTATTGTTTTTCTTTGGTTAGAGTTATCGATCGGTTTTTGAATCAAAATCCACCATCCACTGAACACCAAATTTGTCTGCAAACATTCCAAAGTAATTGCCCGATGGCCCATAGAATATTGGCATTTCAACGTTACCGCCTTCTGAAAGTCCGTTGAATAATTTATCGGCTTCTTCTTTGCTTTCTGCATTGATAAAAATAGTATTTCGGTTATCGTTTTCCGTTACTTGTCCCATAATCTCTATTGTGTCACTCGCCATTAAAACAGTGCTTTTCCCGATAGGCAAAACAATGTGCATGATTCTATTTGCATCGTTTTCCGGTATTGGGTATTCAGCGCTTGATATGTCTTTATAACGGGAGATCTTTGTAAACTCTCCGCCAAATACGGATTTATAAAATGTAAATGCTTCTTCAGCATTTCCGTTGAAGTGTATGTAAGGACTGACAAGTGCCATTTTTTTATTTTTAAGATTGTTTACTTTTTAAAGATTCAATTAAAATCTTTAAAATGGAAATCATTTTTGCGATAAAGTTGCCAGCAGTTCATCCAGGCTTTTCAGTGTCATTGTAAACCCTTCCTTAAAGCCCATTTCAATCATCTTCTCCATGCGTTCAAAAGATTCATTGTAAATACTGATACTCACTTTTGTAATTCCGTTTCGTTCACTGAAATTAAAATCCCACTCAGAACCTGGCAATTCAGGGTTTTCATCTTTGTCTGCAAAAGCATTCAACATTTTGAAATTGGTCTTTGGACTGATGGCAGTATATTTCTGAATAGACCAATTTTCCTGTCCTTCAGGGCTTACCATAGCGTAAAACCTGCGTCCGCCAACTTCAAAATTCATGGCCTTTGTTTTTGAGGCATAAGGTTTAGGCGCCCACCATTGATCGAGAATTTCCTGTTTGGTAAAAGCATCCCATACCAATGGAAGGTCAGCATCAAATTCCCTCGTTACGAATACCGTTTTTGTTGCTTTGTCAACTGTAAAATCAAATAGTAAGTTGTTCATCTTTTCTGTTTTTTAATTGTTGATAATACTTCGTCAAGTTGGTTGAAACGGGTTTCCCAGATCTTGCGGAACTGCTCAAGCCATTTATCTATTTCTTTCATTTTTTTTACTTCAAGCGTGTAATAAATTTCTCTGCCGGAAGCCTCTTGTTTTACCAACTCGCATTCTGTCAATATTTTTATATGTTTTGATACAGCCTGCCTGCTTGTGTTAAAATGTTCTGCAAGCGCATTTGGTGTCATTGCCTGTATAGCAATGAGTACAATAATTGCCCGTCTTGTCGGGTCTGCAATAGCTTGAAAAATATCTCTTCTTATTTTCATTGTTTTAAGTATTTGCTACTATATGGTTGCAAATATAAATGCAATTATATGGTTGCACAAATTTTTTGTGAAGTTTTTTTTTAAGCCTGAAAATCTAAGGAGTTTGCAGGAACAAAAGAATGCCGCATAGCTTTTCTTCAATTGATCCCCGGATGTAGTACAGGAGTGACTAAAGATAAATAGTGAGAACTAAAGGTTGGCTTTATATACTCAAATAAAAACAGGCATACAAAAAAATGCATACCTCTTTTTTACTTGTGCTACTTGCAAATTCTGACTACTTATCCTGAACCATTGTTTTTTGTGTTCGAACACCAACTTAATATACTTTGCAACTATATATTCCCTGATCTTTTGTCAACTCAGGTTATGATTTGAATTCACAATGCCACCCGTTTAAACAGGTGGCATTGCAAATTTGTTATGTTTAATTTCCTTTTATAATTTTAAGAGTCTTCACATTCTTGCCTTGTACCATTTCAATAACATACACACCAGCCGCAAACCTTTGCCCGAATTTGTACGACTGGTTAGCAGATCCTCTTGCATAATGAACAGATCTGCCATACATGTCAACTACCCTTACCTCAACCGGTTCATTACTGTTGCCACTTAATGTGAGTGTAAACTCAGCTTCACTCGGGTTAGGAGAAACCGATGCTTTCAGCCAGCTACCTTCGGCGATTGTAGCACGGGATACTTTTTCATCCGTTACAGAAAGGCCGTTACAATGGCCGGTGCCATTATTAATAACTACCGAAATAGATTTTGTGCAGCTATTCGCGTCTTTTGTATTGACAGTATAAGTACCGGCTTTCAGGGATGAGAAGGTACCGCTTGTTCCGTACGAGCCGCTATTGAGACTGTATTTGTAAGGAGATATTCCACCACCTGCATTTACTTTTATTGACCCGTTTGAGCCATTCAGGCACGACACATTTGTTTTCTGTATCAAGGTCAATGTTAATGCCGCTGGCTGCGTAAGAACAATTCCTGTAACAACCGAACTACATCCATTCTTATCTTTAACGGTTACTGAATAAGTACCTGCCGTAAGATTATTAAATACGCTGCTGCTTTGGTAGGCAGAAGCCGTATTGATCTTATAAGTATAAGGCTGGGTACCACCGGCCGCTTTGATAGTTATAGAGCCGGTGTTACTTCCATAACAGGAAACATTTGTTTTACCGGAGAGGCTTGCTGTTAACAGGGCCGGTTGCGAAATATTTACCGATTTGATGGCAGTGCAGCCATTCTTGTCTCTAACAGTTACTGCGCATGTGGCTGCACTTACAGTAAATACATTACTGCTTTGAAAAGCGCAGCCATTGAGGCTGTAAGTATAGCCGGGTGAACCACCACTGGCTGTGACCGTTAAAGTGGTACGGCCTCCATAACAACTGATACTTCCGGCGCTTAAGCTTATGGAAATGACAGGCGGCTGTGTTATGGTTATTGCGTTTAGAATTTTTATACATCCACCTGCATCTTTAACCATGGGAGTGTAGGTGCCGGCAGTAACCAGAAATGTATTACCGATCTGGAAGAGGCTTCCATTTACACAATATTGTAGTTTTCCTGTACCACCACTTGCTGTTATTGTTAAAATAGTTACACCACCATAACAATAGATAGTTCCTGCACTGGCAGTTGCTGTGATGGCAGGTTTTACGGCTACGGTAATTCCCGGTGAGGTAACCGGGCCTGCTATAATGCAGGCATTTGGACTGGGTGTCATCATTACGGTTATCACATCATTGTTTGCCAGGGTTGAAGATGTATACGTTGAACCGGTTGCTCCGGGAATGGGCACGCCTCCCTTTTGCCATTGATAAGAGGGAGAAGCCCCGCCATTCGTGGATGTAGCTGTAAAGGTTACGGGAGTACCTGCACAAGTGACTCCCGAAGGAAGGGCTGCAATAGTTACGCTTGCAGCTACGGGCGCATGAACAGTTACATCGTTATCGTTGCAATCCGTGTTATTTAGGGAATACCCAACAGGCGGCTTTGAGGCACAAACCATAGCAGTGGTGGTTGAACCAAAACCATCCTGGTCCGCATCCAGATAATATTGTTGTGGCGAATGCACAGATGCATCATTATCATCGCAATCGTCGGTAGCGCTTTTTGTTGTGGCAAAGCCAGCCGGTGTGTTATCTCCATAACAAACTGACTGCACATCACCAACCGTATAACCGTCACCGTCTGCGTCTTTATAAAAATTACCTGTGCGCCAAACAGAAGCATCGTTGATCATTGCAATCCTGGTTATTGCAGTAAGAATGTCCGTCATGGTCTGCATCGAGGCTGCCCTGGAATTCATAAGCCCCCATATCTATCTGTCTGCCACCCCACACCGCATCCACTTTGCGGGCATTGCCATCCCGGTCGGTAGTAGAAGAATTAGCTGCATCACTGGCCGAATCAATAGCCGGTGAGCAAGGCTGCAAGTGCAGGTTGCCATTGGCTGCATCTACAAAGAGAGGGTCAACGTTGAGATTGCCGGTGCCACCATAACCACTCTGTATAATAGAATAATTAACCGTTGCGTTATAGACCTGTATATCTCCGCTCGGATTCCCCCAAAAAATGCTATTGTTAACGGTAAGAGTAACTGCCCCATAGTCAGCTACGGCTCCTCCGGAAAAATTATAAGTATTAGAATTTCCCGAAAAAGTGCAATTCATTAGGGTTGTTTGGCTATCATCAAATAATATAATCGCGCTGCCGCCATTAAACTCTATGTCACCGGCGTTTGTGTTACCGAAAAAAATACAGTTTGTAAACGAAGCGAAACTGAATTGGGATATTGCGCCCCCGAACTGGCCGCAACTGTTCTGTAAAAAACTGCAATTTACCAGTGTAGCATAGCCTTCCAGGTTTAGTGCGCCTCCATACTCATGAGCATAATTATTCAAAAAACTACAATTATTAAGTGCAATCGTTCCGCCACTATTATATATTCCGCCACCGTCACTACCGGTAAAATTGCCGTCAAAGACGCAATTGGAAATGTTTGGTGAAGCGTTTTCGCTAAATATTCCGCCACCTATTGAGGACGATTGATTGTCCGTAAAGTGGCAGTTAGAAATTACGGGTGAGGAAGAACTGATAAACATGCCAGAACCGTGATCAGAATCGGCAATATATATATTAGAAGGATACGCATATCCGGCTTCTATTGTAAAGCCATCTATTACAGCCGTATTATCAACGTTAACCGCCTGCACTACATGAAATGAATTACCATTCCGATTTGTGTAGTTGTACACATCGTCTTGCTGCAGGTCGCCGCTTAAAATAGTTACATTGGCTTGCGTGTTACGCTGGATAAGCTGCGTTTCATTTCCCGCAAAGCCGCCATAAATACCTACTCCGCTTTTCAGCATAAAAGACGAAGAGCGGTCATTGTCTGTTTGCCCGGCTCCTTCATCGGGATAATAAGTGCCTGCGGCTACCCAAACCTGGTCTCCACTTACTGCTGTTGCAATAGCCTTTTGCAAAGTTCGAAAAGCATTGCCCCATGATTTTCCATCTTTGGTGTCATCACCGGATGTTGTTACATGATAGGTAGTTTGTGCTACAAGTGCGCCGCTTAGAAGCAAACACATAAGCAGCAAGGCTAATACTCCAAAAAATGGTATAATTTTTTTCATGTGAGAAGTTTTAAAATGACTATAATTCAATGCCGAGTGGAACGCTATGTTTTTTGAAGAGCAGTTAAAAATATTTGTAAAAGAAACCATTCTATACTCGCTATTCAATAGCAAATTCCTGCTATAAGAAAACTTCTAAATCTCCTAAAGGGGAACTTAAAAATCTAATTGACGAGTGGGAAAGGAGCACTTCTGAGGCAATACTGCCTCGTCATAGCTGCGCCGCTATTTAATGTGTCTTTTAAGCTTTCAAGAAATTCTTCAGGAGTTGTTTTTTTAAGAAGATAACCAGTAGTGCCGGCTCTTAAGCTCGAAGATTTATCATTCTCTTCAAAATGCTTTCAATAAGAACACGCCGAGCATCAAATGTTTCCTAATGATCATTGTTGCTGCTATTCCGTTTAAGCCGGGCATATAGTATCCACTATCTGCGTTGCTTCTAGATCCTGAATGAGGTTTCCCTGCTGCTGCTGGCGTCCCCGCCAACAGCCTTAATAATTTTTATGATTTGCCAGTAAATATTTCTCAACTCGAGTTAAACTTGAATTCAATGCCACCCGTTTAAACAGGTGGCATTGCAAATTTGTTATGTTTAATTTCCTTTTATAATCTTAAGAGTCTTCACATTCTTGCCTTGTACCATTTCAACTACATACACACCGGCCGCAAACCTTTGCCCGAATTTGTAGGACTGGTTAGCAGATCCTCTTGCATAATGAACCCCTCTGCCATACATGTCAACTACCCTTACCTCAACCGGTTCAGTACTGTTGCCACTTAATGTGAGTGTAAACTCAGCTTCACTTGGGTTAGGAGAAACCGATGCTTTCAGCCAGGTATCTTCGGCGATTGTAGCATGGGATACTTTTTCATCCGTTACAGAAAGCCCGTTACAATGGCCGGTGCCATTATTAATGACTACCGAAATAGATTTTGTACAGCTATTTGCATCTTTTGTATTGACAGTATAAGTGCCGGCTTTCAGCGATGAGAAGGTACCGCTTGTTCCATACGAGCCGCTATTAAGGCTGTATTTGTAAGGAGATATTCCACCACCTGCACTCACTTTTATGGATCCGTTTGAGCCATTCAAGCATGACACATTTGTTTTCTGTATCAAGGTCAATGTTAATGCGCGCTGGCTGCGTAAGAACAATTCCTGTAACAACCGAATACATCCATTCTTATCTTTAACGGTTACTGAATAAGTTCCTGCCGTAAGATTATTGAATACGCGCTGCTTTGGTATGCAGAAGCAGTATTGATCTTATAAGTATATGGCTGGGTACCACCGGCCGCCTTAATAGTTATAGAGCCGGTGTTACTTCCATAACAGGAAACATTTGTTTTACCGGAGAGGCTTGCTGTTAACAAGGCCGGTTGCGAAATATTTACCGATTTGATGGCAGTGCAGCCATTCTTGTCTCTAACAGTTACTGCGCATGTGGCTGCACTTACAGTAAATACATTACTGCTTTGAAAAGCGCAGCCATTGAGGCTGTAAGTATAGCCGGGTGAACCACCGCTGGCTGTGACCGTTAAAGTGGTACGGCCTCCATAACAACTGATACTTCCGGCGCTTAAGCTTATGGAAATTGCAGGCGGCTGTGTTATGGTTATTGCGTTTAGAATTTTTATACATCCACCTGCATCTTTAACCATGGGAGTGTAGGTGCCGGCAGTAACCAGAAATGTATTACCGATCTGGAAGAGGCTTCCATTTACACAATATTGTAGTTTTCCTGTACCACCACTTGCTGTTATTGTTAAAATAGTTACACCACCATAACAATAGATAGTTCCTGCACTGGCAGTTGCTGTGATGGCAGGTTTTACGGCTACGGTAATTCCCGGTGAGGTAACAGGGCCTGCTATGATGCAGGGATTCGGACCGGGTGTCAACACTACACTTATGACATCATTGTTTGCCAGGGTTGAAGATGTATAGGTTGAACTGGTTGCTCCGGGAATGGGCACTCCTCCCTTTAACCATTGATAAGAGGGGGAAGCCCCGCCATTGGTGGGTGTAGCTGTAAAAGTTACGGGAGTACCTGCACAAATGCTTCCTGAAGGAAGGGCTGCAATAGTTACGCTGGCGGCTGAAGGTGCAGGTGCATGAACAGTTGCATCGTTATCGTTACAATCACCGGGTTGCTGTGTTGTTTTAATAACATACCCTGGCCCAGGTGAAGTGCATTGTGTAACAGGATCGCCGGTGTAATAACTGTCATTGTCCTGGTCTAAAACCCAAACCGTCGCAGGATTTATTGATGGATTGTTATCGTTACAATCACCGGGTTGCTGTGTTGTTTTAATAACATACCCTGGCCCAGGTAAAGTGCATTGTGTAACAGGATCGCCGGTGTAATAACTGTCATTGTCCTGGTCTAAAACCCAAACCGTCGCAGGATTTATTGTTGCATCGTTATCGTTACAATCACCGGGTTGCTGTGTTGTCTTAATAACATAGCCGGTTCCGGGTGAAGTGCATTGTGTAACAGGGTCGCCGGTATAGTAACCGTCATTGTCTCCATCCAAAACCCACACTGTATTGGGATTGATACTTGCATCATTGTCGTTACAATCGGCGTTGTTGGTAACATATCTTGTTGGC
Organism: uncultured Chitinophagaceae bacterium; assembly: GCA_963800635.1. Classification (GTDB taxonomy): domain Bacteria; phylum Bacteroidota; class Bacteroidia; order Chitinophagales; family Chitinophagaceae; genus Ginsengibacter. The sequence goes on along the minus strand of CAWDCB010000013.1, from coordinate 118,000 downwards.
GCTGTACATGCCTGCATACTTACTAAAGGATCGCCATATCCATCATTGTCTGCATCACGGTAGAAGGTTATTGCCGCATTGATAGTAATATTCGTGCCGTTATCGCCGCCTGTAACAACAGGGGAAGAGGAAACCACTCTTATTCTATAATCATTACCCGCCGGTGTGTTCGCAGGGATAACAGCACTAATATTTCCTGATGTGGCAGAAGCTACTGTTCCAATATTTACCGCACTGGCAAAGCTGCCATTGGCATCGCTAAGCTGGGCAGTAAATGTATTACCTGAATTATAAGTGTCGAGAACAGTGTAATTTACGCTTACAGTACTACCGGCGCACAGGATAACCGGCGCCATGCAGGAGATAGGATTGCTATAGGTGATAGTGACCACCCCATCACCTGTATTAATCCCGGCCGTATTGATTTGGTTGGTGCCCGCATTGAACGAACCGCCACCTCCGCCTGCATAATAATAGAAATCATCAGAATTGTCATGAGAGTTGTTTCCACCACCGCCGCCTCCGGAATAGCCGCCTCCTCCAGCTCCTGAGTAGCTACCGCCCTCGCCACCGCCACCAAAGCCACCGGCACCACCACCGGCACCTCCGTCTACAAAAGCCTTTCCCCCCTGTTCATATATGCCACCAACCGTTCCGCCACCGGTTAACAGACCGCCCCCGCCGGCAGCATAAGAAATAGCAGCCTCACCACCCTTGCCATTCACGCCACCGGCACCGGCGCCAGCGCCGGCACCGGCGCCGCCTGAGGTGCTTATCTGTCCGTCCTTTTGTGGATTGTCATTCAAACCACCACCGCCACCGCCACCGCCAACCGTCAGCGGATGGTCCATGATGTCAGTAACAAAGGAGCCACCCCCGCCGCCATTACCGCCGGCGGAATAATTAGTAGGTTTCTGACCTACAAGGATTTTTAGAACAGTGCCCGGTGTAACAGTAAAATCACCCTGCATGGAGGCGCCCAATCCCCCCCGTGTAACTTCTTCAGCTGCAGCTCCTCCTTCAGCTCCTTTTGCGACTATTGTAATGGAAGTGATACCGGGGGGCACCGTCCAGTTTACAATGGAACCTGAATAATGGAATGTATCGGTTACTGTTTGGGCTTTTACAAGTACTGCACATATAAGCATACTCATAAATAAAAGAATCTTATGCATATTAGCGTTGGTTTACATTGTTTAGATTAATGATGTAGTTGACAAGAACCTGGATTTTTTGATCCAACAGGTTGATTATAGGAAAAGATTTTCTCTCTTTGGGATAGTATTATCTCAACCCCGCCTTTGAGCACGAAAGAAGAAAGTGGGTCATTGTCTGTTTGTCCGGCTCCTTCATCGGGATAATAGGTGCCTGCAGCTACCCAAATTTGGTTTCCGCTTACTACTGTGCCAAAGCCTTTTGCAAAGTTCGAAAAGCACTACCCCACGATTTTCCATTTTTGGTGTCATCACCGGATGTGGTTACGTAGGTAGTTTGTGCTACAATTGTTCCGCTTAGAAGCAAACAGATAACCTGCAACGCCAATACTCGAAAAAATGGTATATTTTTTTCATGTGAAAAGTTTTAAATCGTGAATAACTCACCCGCGATTGGAACATGTTTTGAAAAGCAGTTTTAAAATATTTGTAAAAAAAGCCATTTTACCCGCGCAGGTCAATAGCAAATTCCTGCTATAATAGAAATTCTCATACACCGGCCTAAAGGGACACCTGGAGACTAATTGATAAGTGAAAAGGGTTATGACTAAGCCCATCAAAGGAAAACACGGAGAGAAAAACCAATTACACAAGACGTTCTTTAATGGCAAGGCTTACTGCCTCTGTAGCGCTGCTTACATAAAGCTTGTCGTAAATATTACGGATATGGTTGTTGACGGTGTTGTAAGCGATTTTACATTCCTGTGCTATCATCTTGTAACTGCATCCCTTTACAAGTAATGCGAGAATTTCTTTTTCCCGCTCTGTAAGATGATAATCTTTTTTTACTGAATGCTCTTCTGCAAAATAATGGAGCACTTTTGCGGCAATACTGCCCGTCATAGGTGCGCCGCCATTTAATGCATCTCTTAAGCTTTCAAGGAATTTTTCAGGAGTTGTTTTTTTAAGAAGATAACCATTGGCGCCGGCTCTTAAGCTATCGAAAATTTTATCATTCTCTTCAAAAATGGTTTGTATAATAACAGGGAGCGCATCAAAGTGTTTCCTGATGATCTTTGTTGCTGCTATGCCATTTAAGCCGGGCATATCAATATCCATTATCACAAGATCGGGTTGTGTTGCTTCTATATCTTGGATGAGGTTATTGCAATTTTTAAAAGTGCCCGCACATTCAAAATCGGGGGAAAGATTTAGCAGCATGGCCACGCTGTTAAGGCGTTCCTCGTTATCGTCGAATATTATTATCCGGTAAGCCATTTGTAAAAATAACAAAGAGGCTGATATGCGCTATAGCAAATATTTGCTATGCTGAAACCTTAGCTTAAAAATTAAAAAACGTGAAGTTGCTTTTTATCTTTCATTTTTTCACATCTCACAAAAATTCCGTTTGTTTAAAGTACAAGCGTAACAGTAGTTCCCTGCATGCATCCTGAATCAACAGATAACTTCCCGTTTATTTGCGACGCTCTTTTCTGCATATTGGAAAGACCATTGCCATTTTTTGCATTTTGTACATCAAAGCCTTTTCCATCATCTTTAATAGTCATGCGCAGGTAAGAAGTTGTTCCTTCTATTTTCACCCAAACATTCCTGCACCCTGCATACTTGGCTGCATTGTGAAGCGCTTCTTTAAAAATAAGATAAAAGTTTTTACGGTTTGCCATTCTCATTCTCCGGCTGCTTAATTTTTTATCCGCTTCAAAATGAAAATAAATGTCTTTCGATTCTAAAAATTCTGTACCAAAACTTTGCATCCGGTTAAATACATTTTCCATTGCATCCATACTGGCTTTCACACTCCATACAATATCACTCATTCCTTCCTGTGCATTCTGTGCATTTTCTTTTATCTTTTCCAGGACCTTTTTTTGCTTTTCATCCTTTGTTTGCATCAGCAATGCCTGGCTGTAAAAAGTTATGCTGCTAAGTGTGCTTCCTACTTCATCATGCATATCTGCACTGATATTATTTCGCAGTGTTTGCATGTTTAATGCTCGGCGAAGCATTCTTATTCGTATCATTAAAAAAATAATAACCACAAACAAAACAAAAACAGCGGGCCAAAACCAAACCTGCTTCGTAATATTTTTTTGCTATATAAAATCTGAACTGAAGTAAAGAGAATTGGTTTTGCAAAAGGCCATACTGGTACTTTATTTCGAAGCAGGTGATCGCCGCCTGTGAGTTCATTCAGGCGAATATTTCTTTCACCAACGGTAAGTCTTTGCCATAAAGAATCATGGTCAGTGCGATAAAAAACATTCTCGCTTTTTGGCTGCTCCCATTCCGGAAAACTCACCAGCCAATTTTGAGTTCTTTCATTTTTTTCAAAATGAATATCAGCAGCAGCCTTATACTTTTTACCTTTTGTTTCTATTGCATCAATGAACAGCGGGTAAGCCTGTGGAGCCGGCAGTTCATTTATCTTAACTCTTACTAATCCCTGTAATGCAGGCAAGATGAGATCACCGTTATTTAAGCGATTGAAAGCAGGCTGACAGCCTCCATTAAATTCATTGGTAAGTAACCCGCTCGCTACGTCAAAATACTGGTAATAGAGAGGTGTTGACGGTGATGCACATATCTGCAGCAGATTATTTTTGCTAAGCCGGAAAAGGCCCTTGTTAGTGGGTACCAGCAAATTGTTGTGGCCATCATCTATACATGCATGGCTGTATAACAGGTATCCCATATCGTCAACCGGCAGCTTAGTAAGTTTATTAGCTTTCTCATCATAAAGAAAAATGCCTTTGCCGTATGTGGATATCCACCATCGGGAACTGTTGTCTATATTAATATTTCGAACTTCCGAAATCCGGCTGCCTGGTAATACCTGGATAAATTTTTTTAAAACTGTATCAATAAAATATATCCCGTTATTGCTTACGCCAACCAATTGCCCGCCTGCTGTTTCTGTTAAGTAATAAAAAAAAGATAGAATCGTAGTTTGCTTTATATGGGATATACTCCGTTAGTTCTTTATTAAATTCATATCCCAGGAATTTTCGTGTTGATATCCAAAATCTTCCATTTCGTGCTAAAAAAAATGTGCGAAGAAAGTTGTCTGCTGCTACAGGATACCTGTTAACCTTTTTAGGATTATGAAGGTTGAAACTGATAACATTGCCTTCTGTTGAATTCCATATATTGCCCGAACTATCCAGGCCCATACACATGGTACCATTAATAGGAACAGGTATTTTGCGGCTATTGCCGGTGGCCAGATCAAAAAGTAAAGAGCGACAGGTAAAAATATGAGTGCTGTCTGTGAGCACGCATGCATAATTGTTGTTCAGAATATTATCATCCCCGATACTTATATACCCGGAACGGTGAAAGATGATAAATATAAACACCGGTAGTATTGGTGGCAACAAACACACTCCTTTTGTTCACATGCATAACGACACAGTGATATCTGTTGGAAGGTTTTTTAGTGTGGCAATAAATTTTGCCGAAACTTCATTCTCTTTAAACTCAAGCTCGTAAAGGCTGCTTCCATTTAAAAGCAGGGGCTGATCATTTAGTTTATCGTAAAATAAAACCGGTTTGCCTTCAGTAAACGCCGTACCATTTGCATTTATGTTTATCACCTTTTTATTGTTGAGGTTCATGCAAAAGCCGGTTGCATTGCTGCTAATGGCATAAACAAAACCATTTCTGGCAATTAAAGACAAATCATCCTTTATCCTGAGAGGCCATTGATAGATTAGTTTCTCATTGTTAAAAAATCCAATAAAGTTTTCAGAGATTCCCACCCACTCCCTGTCATTTAACCAAAGTGAATTTGAAATTGATCCCTCCTTACCAATAAGTTTTTGATATACTTTATTTTCAAAGTTCAAATCTTTAATGCTCCGGGCATCCCTTTTCCGGTAAGAGAATTCTACGGAAAAATCATTGATGCTATACCCCTTCATATTTACCGGGTAATTATTTTTTATGGCAAATACTTCGCCCAGCCGGTTACATCCCAAAACGTCTCCCTGGAGTGTGGGAAAAAGATTAAACATCCTGATTGATTTCAAAGAAGGCATGTCTCTTAAATCAAACACGCGGGTATTTACGCCATCGTATCTTACTAATCCTGCCTCAGTAGTAAGCCACAAAAAATTCGTTGTTTTGTCAATATATAAACTCCTTACTGAATTTTGTGGAAGCCCATTATTGTCGTTTAGTATTTTACTTAAATACCAATTTCCTGAGTTTTGAGCATGAGCATAAAGAGAAAAGGCCATAAGTGAAATGCACAGCCAGAATTTTGGTTTAATGGAATTATATCCAATATTGCTCACGGGAAACGGCATAAGCAAATGTAAGCTTCAGCCCTTTATAGCTGAAGTGATAAAATGGGTATTCTTTGGATCAGGGCGGGATGATTCTAAAAAAGAAATGGCTTTATTGATCTATCCGCGGGTAATGCAAATGGGAAAATATTTGCAGGAAATAATTGGCATTTTTGTTTGAGTTGTCATGACAAACGGCCATATTAAATGATTGCGAAGGCTATAGATGTTTCAATCACTTTAAAACTTCATTAACTATTACGACCAGTGCTGCCTTTTTCTTTTTAGTAATATTCGTTAAGTCTATATTGCTATCAATAAAGTTATTCTGATGTTTCGAATGTCATCCTACTCGGGGTACAACCTTGTGTTTTTGACATATTTCATCGGCTGCTCTAACAAAAGCAGCCTCTTTTTTAATAAACAATGATGTCTCTAAGATAGTTGTTTGCATTTTTATCCCCCGTTCCTGTTTGCGTTTCACCCCACTGTAGAAATTATAGATCACTAGTGCTCGTTGCAAAAAGAAAGATTAGTTAAGGCGGGATATAAGGCTTATCCTGGTGAAGGACAAGACAGCAAAATAATAGGTAAATAAACGCATTATAGCGCTCTTCCCCGCAGTCTGGCGGCGGTAGCCGTACCTACTGCTGATCTGTTTTATATAAAATTTATAAAATTATTTAACTATAAATCATTCGAGCTACCTTTAAAAGTAAAACACAACTAATTTGTCCTGTAAGTATATCGCTCTCTTATAATCTGACTGATACTATGAAATCCATATAATAAAATAAATGCAATAAATCTATTTGGCTCTGCCCGGATATCTCAGACAGGGGATGGGTTTGCAAGTACCATTGAGCCATGATATTATTAAAGCACTGGAGATGCTATGTGGAATTAAATAATGAAGACGGAAATGAGTTTATTATTCAATTACAGTTTAACCTAAAAATGCGGCCTTTTATTTTACTAAGAAGTTATCTCACCATCATTTTTTGTTTGCTGTTCTTTTTTTCTTTCCCAAAAAGAAGAAGCAATAAGTAACAAGCTCAACGACCTGCCATTAAATGATACGCCCGCTTAAGTCAATATGCCCAGTTTCTGCAGATTTCGTCGAAGCCAACAGGGATAGTGCCTTCTACTATGGATATAAGGCTCTTGCAATTGCAAAAAAGTTAAATCAAAAATATTACCAGGGGTTTATTTTAAGTGACCTTGCATATAATTTTTTAAACAGTGGTGATTATTCAAATTCGTTAAAATATTTGATAGAAGCAACAAGATTGTCAGACGACAAAGACCTTGAAAAAAACATCCTGAAAACATCTTACATAGAACCGCGCTTACAGGAGGGTATAGAGGCAATAGGAAAGAGTTGCAAGCCTGGATAAAAAACTCTTTAGGTATTCTATATGGCTTAACGGGAAGTGAGGATAAAAAGCTGGATGAACTGTTAGAAGCCAAGCGCCTGAATCGCAAAATGAAACTAACGTATGATTCTTTTATCTGGTATAAACAGCAATATAGTTGGAGTGTATATCAGCAAAAACAAACTGGATTCAGCGCTTTATTATCAAAAGGAAACGATGAAATACGAAAATAAGGATAATCTGAAAATTTATAGAGGCGTTTCCTTAGTAACGATAGGAGACATTTTTTTTAAACAGAGCAAGTCCGATTCCGCAAAAAAATATTTATTCGATGGAATTCATATTTTGATTGAGAATAATGAAAACCTGATAGGGCTGGCATCGGCATATATTTCCTTAGCCAATTTGTACTATAATAATAACCAATTCGATTCAGGTATTTACTATGGCAACAAAGCATTGAAAAATTTTAGCCTCGCCGGCACATTCGTGCCTGAAATACTCTATGCATATACATCATTGGCACTGAGCTACAATAAAAATAATAGATATGATAGCGCCTACAGGTATATGGCGCTGGCAAAAGATATGAGTGACAGCCTGAATAGTATTGATATAAAAAATCTCGGAAAATTTCATAGCATAGGTTTTGGGGAAAAATTAAGATTAAAGGAGCTGGAAAACGAAAAGATCGCTGCAGACAGCAGGAACAGGGTAATTCTTTTGTCAATTATCATAGTAGTATTTTTCGTTATTATCTTTATCCTCTATCCAAATAATAAAGTAAAACAAAGGACGAATACGATCCTGGAAACTACACTTTCAGAATTGAGAGCAGCACAATCACAGCTCATTCAATCCGAAAAAATGGCTTCTCTTGGTGAGCTCACTGCAGGCATTGCTCACGAGATTCAAAACCCTTTAAACTTCATCAATAATTTTTCGGAAGTAAATACAGAACTGATCGATGAACTGGAACATGAACTAGAAAAAGAGACGCGTGATTTTCAAAATGAAAATGAAATTCTAAATAATATTAAAGACAATGAGCAAAAAATAAATCATCATGGCAAACGTGCTGATGCTATTGTAAAAGGCATGCTTCAGCATTCACGCAGCAAGCAGATGGAAAAAAGAACTAACAGATATCAATGTTTTCGCTGATGAATATTTACGTCTAAGCTTATCATGGATTTCGTGCAAAAGATAAATTATTTAATGCAACTATACAAACAGATTTTGATGAGACTGTCAGAAAAATAAATGTTATACCCCAGGATATTGGAAGGGTTTTGCTCAACTTATTTAATAATGCTTTTTATGCCGTATCGGAAAAGAAGAAGGTACTACCCTAAAATTACGAGCCCATAATTTCGATAAGTACACAAACGGTTGATAATGTGATAACCATTACTGTTAAAGATAATGGCAATGGTATATCGCAGAAAGTGGCTGATAAAATATTTCAGCCATTCTTTACAACCAAGCCAACGGGACAAGGAACAGGTTTAGGATTAAGCTTAAGTTATGATATTATTAAAGCACATGGTGGTAAAATAAAAGTACAAACCAAAGAAGATGAGGGAGCAGAATTTATAATTCAACTACCGGCATAAATATTATATCTTATCAAATTGAGGTATGTCTTAGAAGCCATGAACTACTTAATCAATCTCACCTGAGACCGTTACATATAATTTATTATTTTCATTGTCTTTCAAAAAAAATGATATATTTATCGCTATGCGCAAGGTCACGTCTAACTGCTGTTTGCTGTTATGATAACCGCCATGGCTTTGTTTGCTTTGGCATCGTGTAATAACCATGTTGTTGAAATACCCTTTCCGGCAGGTGACAGCGCGTATCCGCAGCCGGTAAGCCAGCCACTAAAATTAAGTGCACCAAAAAAAGTAAACTGGCTAACAGCAAAGACCGGTGGCGTAAAATCTGTAATAAAAAAACTCGATATAGATGCATTGCCTGCAATGCCTTTCGATACGGCAGGTTTCAAACCCTTTTCCAAAATACCCGAAGCTGTTCATTTTGATTTTAATGCTTTGCCTGATACGGTCCTTAATCTTGAAAAGATACCCTCGAAATCATTTCATTTTAAATCTACTGTTTTGGCTCCGCCGGTTGTAGTAAAAGCAGGTTTCGTAGTACCCAAAAAAGGAACGAACATTTCCATCTCTGATGTGGGGCTGGCACAGGGGCTCCCGGATAAAATTATAATTTGCATCATCCAGGACAAAAATGGCTTTATCTGGATAGGCACTGATAAAGCGCTTTACCGGTATGATGGAGAGTCCATGGTATCGTACCTGTCTGCTTCCCGGGGGATATTTGATATAATAGAAGACGCGGAGGGAAGGATATGGTATATAAATCCAGAGCGTATAGGAATGATCGATCTAAATAAAGGGGTTGTGTCCACGTCCGCTGAAATCCAGACCCAATTTCCCCAGCTTCCTAAAATGATTCTTGATGAAAGCGGGAATATCTGGATTTCCCGGATATCAAGTAAAGGGATAGCTATTATTGACCCCCGAAATCTAACTTATAAAAAGCTCGACGGGAGCAACGGTTTGTCAGGCCCCTTCGGTGCTTGGGGAATATTTGAAGACAATAAAAAAAATATCTGGCTAACCAGCGGTGGTGGCATAAATATTATTAATCCTGAAAGGAATAAGATCCGGTATTTAAGAAAAAATAATGGCCTGGGCGATGACACAACATCCGCAATAACGGGTGATCCTACGGGCCGCGTATGGGTAGCATTCCGCCGTGGAGGAGTTAGCATGGTAGATGCGGAACACGGTAACATTATAAGTTATGGCAAATTACAAGGCATTGATAACTATATTGCCTACCGTCTATTATATGATGATAAGGGCCAGGTATGGATGGCGACTAATAAAGGCCTTTTTATACTAAACCCGGTAAAGAACCAGCTAAAATATTTTACTGAGAAAGAAGGGGTGCCCCGGGATGATATCCTGGATCTGTTGGAGGATGAGCGAAACAGGGTTTGGGTTGGGTCTTTCTCCGCAGGATTAAGCATGATAGAACAAAATGGCTCAGATGGTGCACCCGGTAGGTACAAAATTGCTGTCTACAATGCTGGAAGATTCAGAAGGTAAAATATGGATTGGGGCAGGCACTGCCAATGATGGCATTGAAATACTGGATAGAGAAAAAGGGCTGTCGAGGCAACTTAATAAACAACATGGCCTGGGAGATAATTTCATTCAAAATATGTTGCAAGTGGACGGTGACATTTGGGTTGCCACTGACGGTGGGCTTGATATTATTGATCGTGCTCATAAAACCATTGAACATACCGGCCAAAAGGAAGGGCTTGCCAGTGATACCGTCTACGGAATTTTGAAAGATATAAAAGGAAATACATGGATTGCCGGGCCATCACTGGGCGTTGACAGGATTGATTCGGCAAAGCAAATAATTTTGCATGCCGGTGTCAAAGAGGGTTTAAGTGATGAAAATATTGTAGATATAAAAACAGATAAACAGGGTAAAATATGGCTGGCCACTAATTCAAAAGGTGTAGACGTAATTGACCCTGTAAACGGCACCCTTCAAAATTTGAGACAAGGCCCCGGGTTACAGGATACCTGCAACAGGTTATTGATGCCCGACAAGCAGGGCAGGATGTGGATTGGAACAGACAAAGGAATATACATAGCCGACATGCAAAAAGGCACATTAACTTCCATCACTACAACAGAGGGCCTGAGCAATGATATTATTTCTTCATTGATTACTTACAATGGACAGGTGCTTGCGGGAACGCAAAACCAGGTGAGCATCATAACCCCTCCCGGGTTCCAGGCTACGGAGCCGCCACCAACAAATCTGACACAATCTGGAAAATAGGCATCCTGAAAGGATCTGAAGGACTTGTAAAGGTTAGCAATAGCTGGAACACCGATATTATAACAAAAAATGGCCAATACTTTTTTGGGGATGCCGGAGTTACTATCGTCAATGATATTAAAGAACAACAGGCAACTTCTCCTACTTATATTACCGGCATATCAGTTTTGAATGAACCGCAGTATTTTACTGACCGGTTGGTATTGAATGAACACGATACCTTATGGAGTGCGGATACATTTTATATAAAGGGACAACACCCCGCGAATGCAAGTTATGCGCAGCAGCATGGTTTGCGCTGGGACAGTGTGGCCGCTCCTTATAATATGCCGGTAAACCTGCGTATTCCTTATGATCTGAATTATATTCAATTTCGATTTGCACAGCAACAGACGGGCATGCCGCAGCCAGTAACCTATTCATATATCCTGGAGGGAATTGATAAAAAATGGAGCAGCTTTACTAATAAAACCTTTACAGATAATTATCTCAACCTGTCGCCCGGGTGATTACACTTTCAAAGTGCGCAGTAAAGGCATTAATGGCTATTGGGGTAAGCCGGCGACTTTACAGTTTACCATTACTCCCCCCTGGTGGCAAACCTGGTGGATGTATTTAATATATGTGATTGTTCTGGCAGGCGCCATATATGGGTATAATAAATACCGTTCTACAGCATTGATAAAAGAAAACCGGGTACTGGAAGAAAAGGTCTGGAACGTACACGGGAAGTGAAGCAGCAGGCAGATGAACTATCAACCGTTAACCAGATAAGCCAGGCATTGGTAAGCCAGGCAAATCTGGATGATCTGATACAATTGGTGGGGACAGGTTACGGGATCTTTTCAAAGCAAATATTGTATATATCGCATTGCTGGATAAAAAAACAAAAATTATCAGCTTTCCCTTATCAGTATGGAGATAATATGCCACCACTGAAATTGGGTGAAGGATTAACTTCGAAAATTATTCTAACCGGTGAACCATTGCTGATTAATAAAGATGTGCATGAACAAACTTCTGAATTCGGCATTGACCGGGTAGGGCTACCAGCCGCTTCTTATCTTGGTGTGCCCATTCCTGTAAGCGATGAAATTATTGGCGTGCTTAGTATTCAAAGCACCGAAATAGAAAACCGCTTTGCTGAAAAAGACCAGCATTTGTTGGCTACTATTGCCGCCAATGTTGGTGTGGCCATAAATAAGGCCAGGTTGTTTGAAGAAGTAAAACAGGCAAATACGGATGCGGATGCAGCCCGGAAAAATGCAGAAGAAGCCAATGCGGCGAAAAGTGCTTTTCTTTCAACCGTAAGCCATGAACTTCGCACGCCACTTACTTCTGTTTTGGGATTTGCCAAGATCATTAAGAAAAGACTGGAAGAAAAAATATTTCCGATAACGGATAAATCGGATCCGAAAACCGTCAAAACAATTGAACAGATTTCGGGAAATCTGCATGTGGTGATTGCGGAAGGTGAACGGCTGACCAATCTTATCAATGATGTGCTTGACCTTGCAAAAATTGAGGCCGGCAAAATGGAATGGAATATGGAAGCGAGTGCACATTCCCGACATTGTAGAAAGAGCCATTGCTGCCACTTCTTCTCTATTTGATCAGAAAAATCTTAAGCTGGATAGAAAAATAGAAAATAATCTGCCTGAAATTTCGGGTGACCGGGATAAACTGATCCAGGTAGTTGTAAACCTATTATCCAATGCAGTAAAATTTACAAAGGAAGGGGCGGTAACCTGTAGTGTTTTTCAAAAAGACGGCGGAATTGTTGTGGGCATCACAGATACCGGGATCGGTATCGCCCCGGAGATCATGATAAAGTATTTGAACAATTTAAACAGGTGGGAGATACCTTAACCGATAAACCAAAAGGAACGGGTTTAGGGCTTCCCATCTGCAAAGAAATTGTGGAGCATCATGGCGGCAAAATATGGCTGGAAAGTGAACTGGGCAAAGGCAGCACATTCTATTTCATGCTGCCTTCGATAAAAACGGATGAGAAAGCAGTGAAGCATATGCAGCTTGACGATTTGTTGCGCCAGTTAAAAAGACGGGTGGAACAATCAAAGCCATCTGCCATGGGCAAAATAGCAACCATACTCGTGGTGGATGATGATGATGGCATACGTTCATTGCTGAAACAGGAGCTTACCGAAGCAGGATACAATGTTGAAGAAGCCGCAAATGGAAAAGAAGCCGTAACAAAAATACGTGCTGTGCGCCCGGATCTTGGTGATTCTGGATGTGATGATGCCGGAGATGAATGGATTTGATGTAGCCGCCATTCTTAAAAACGATCCGCAAACCATGGAAATCCCGATCATCATTCTTTCGATTGTGCAGGATAAATCAAGGGGTTTTCGCATTGGAGTAGACCGGTATCTTACCAAGCCCATCGATACCGCGTTATTATTTTCTGAAATAGGCAATTTGCTGGAACAGGGTAAATCAAGGAAAAAAGTAATGGTGGTTGATGAAGATAGCGTCACCGTACGCTCACTTACCGATGTATTGCAGGCTAAAGGTTACCAGGTGGTAGAATCAGATGGAAAAGAGCTGGTGGAAAAAGCAATTGCAGCGCAACCTGATATCATTATTCTGAATTCACTGATATCTGATAAACATGAAATTGTAAAGACACTTCGTTTTGAAAAAGGATTGGAGAATGTATTGTTTTTAATTTACCAATAAGAAACGAATACTGATAGGGAAATAACAAAATAAAACTTTGAGGAAATAAACAATGGAACAAAAAATTTTAATCGTTGATGATGAAGCCCATATCCGGATGCTGATAGAACAAACACTGGAAGAACTGGAAGATGAGGAGGTAATATTTTTTACTGCAGATAATGGAGAAGATGCTCTTAGAATTATTAGTGAAGAGAAACCGCAACTCGTTTTCCTGGATGTGATGATGCCAAAAATGAATGGAATGGAAGTGTGCCGCAGGGTAAAAAAAGAACTTGAATTAAATGAGATATACATTATATTATTAACCGCGAAAGGCCAGGAACTGGACCGCCAGAAGGGACAGGAAGTTGGAGCAGATGTGTATATGACGAAGCCTTTTGACCCTGAAACCATACTTAATAAAGCAAGGGCGGTACTGGGGTTGGTATAATTTTAATTTGCCGGTGACATCTTTTTTATGAAAAATTTTCACTGTTATCATTATTGCCCGAGTAAATGATTACATATAATAAAATCCTTTGTGGGTAAGGACTCCATGGCCCCCTCTCCACGGGAGGGGGTTGGGGGGTGAGGTATTACTGCTTATCTGCAAGCAATTTTTTTTATCTATTAAGCCATGCCCAAAATCAATCTCAAAAATATCCTTTCGGGGAAAAGCGACACAGCGGCGTTGTTATTCTCCTTAATAAAGGAGCTTAAAGCGTCTGTTTATATTGAAGATACTACTCAAAAAATTTTACTTGGAACGGGTACAGAAACAATAACTTTTAAAGAGCCTGTCTTAGATTGATGAGGAAATTATCGGTTGGGTAAAAGGAGATGATAAAGTTGCTGTAGTAACTTCTCTCATAAATCTATTAATTCAAAAGGAAGCCGAAAAGAAAAAACTGGGCAAAGAAGTATTAATGCTTTACCAGGAAGTAAATTTAATTTTTAATTTTTCTGAAAAGCTTGCGCAAACCATAGAGCAGGCTTCCATTGCGGGTATCACGCTCGATGAGGCCGGGCGATTAATAAAATCAGATAGCGGCCTGGTTGTTTTGTGGGACCAGGAAAGTAATAAGATGGAGGTGCTTGCATCATCAGGGAAGCCAGTATTTGATGAAGAAAAATTAAAATCAAATATTGGGCAGCTTCTCAACATTTCCCAAAGCGGCCAATCCGAAATCTTGAGTGATCTTTCTCCATTAAAAGATGCAGGTATTATCTTGCCTGAAGTGCAATCCCTGTTATATGCAGCATTGAAAGTGAAGCACCGTGTAATGGGTGCGATAATTCTCGCCAGCACTGAATCAATTCAATATGCCGCTGCCGATTTGAAATTTTTAATAACGCTTGCCCTGCAGTGTTCTTCCGCAATTGAAAGTGCATTGTTATACGAGAAAAATATCCGCGAAGCGAAAGAAAGAGAAGAAGCGATGCGGCGCATATATGAAGTCACCAATAAGTTTGTGCCGCATGAATTTATCAGGTTCGCTGGGAAGAAGTGTTATTACCGACATACAACTTGGCGACCAGGTAGAAAAAATTGTAACGGTTCTTTTTTCAGATATAAGAGATTATACAACATTATCGGAGAAAATGACGCCTGAAGAAAATTTCAGTTTCGTTTGTTCGTTCAATGAGCGCATAGGCCCAATCATCAGGGAGCATCATGGCTTTATTAATCAATATCTCGGTGATGCAATTATGGCTATCTTTCCCCGCAATGCGTCCGATGCAATTTCTGCAGCAATTGAAATGCAAAAAGCTGTAGAGATACTTAATTCAAACCGGGTGGCAATGAATAAGGCTGCTATAAAGATCGGAATCGGATTGCACACCGGCCCGCTGATTATGGGTATTACCGGGGATGATGAAAGATTGGACGCGACCACTATTGCAGATACAGTGAACACTGCTTCCCGGCTGGAAAGCCTGACTAAATATTATAAAGTGAATGTTCTTTTAAGTGAGGCCAGTATGAGAAATTTAGATGACCCTGAAGTTTTTCATCTCCGTCATCTTGGTATGGTACAATTAAAAGGCAAGCTGGAGCCTACGAGTATTTACGAATGTTTCAATGGAACCGATGAAAATGATATAAATAAGCGGCTGGCTGCTTTACCAAATTTTAAACAAGGAATGTCGCATTATTTTAATAAATCTTTCAATGAAGCTTCTGATGAATTTTACCGTGTTTTAGAAATTTATCCGGAAGACACTACTGCAAAATTATTTTTAGGGAAAGCGAGCAATTATATTAACATTGGTATACCTGAAAACTGGACGGGCGTGGAAGAAATGCACAATAAATAATTACTGTTTAAAAGCGCCCAATTGAATATTTTATCATTTATTGCGGATGTATTCAAAACAAGTATGGGCTTTTTCATTGAAAATTGTTTTCCCCTTAATTCTTATCATTCGCTAAAGGCACCATTCTTGCAGAAAGATCCGGCTCTTTCATGTTTTTATCAAAGGGAAACATGGGGTGTTCAATTCTTTTATAAGGCAGTCTTTCCAGGTTCTGATCTACCCCGCCTGGTGTAAGTGCAAGTATCCAGCCGGCTCTCATGGCATATAATTCAGGTTCCAGGTAACCTATTTTTACAACTACGATATCCGTTTCACGGGGATGAAGGCCAAGTCTTGTGAAATCAATTTCCTTATGATAGGGCTTGCGTTTTTGGGTAACAATTACATGCACGCTTCCTGTTCTTATCACTACTTCTACTTCGGCGTCAATATCGCCGTATTGTATAGACTCCACAGCTCCTGAAAGATGTACGGGGCCTGCAAACCTCGCATCCACCTTTGCGCCCGCATAGCCATCCACATGGTTCCCAATTCCGGCTGCTATTGCCTTTTTCACAAGCTCCGGCCCCGGTATAGACGCATAGATCAATGAAGGGCCGTTTTCCTTTTTGAATTCAGGATGCTTAAGAATTTCAGTTAATGTCCAGGTTACATCACCTGCGCCACCCGCCGTAGGATTGTCACCCGAATCACTTATAAAAAACGGATGTACTTTACTGGCAAGTGCTTTAGTGAGCGCTTCTTCAAGAGAACCCGTAGGCGCTACAAACTTAAAATCATTTCTCACTTCCCAGAATTTATGCGCCAGTTGCTCTGCAGTATGTTTTACTTTTTCACTGTCATCACCTGTTACCATTACAACAGCATGATTCCTGGGTTCATCAGCCCATGCATATCCTATCCATATAGAGGCATCTATAATTCCATCCTGTGCTGCGGCTGGCGCTACTTCAGCATATAAGCTTTTTCCGGGTTCTATCCTCGTGCTGGTTTTCTCACCTGGTAATAAAATAGGTACCCGTATGTAAGCTTTATAAGGTTTCCCCTTACCACTTTCGATTCTTTCAAGCAGGCTTTCTACTGCTCTTTTTTTTGTTTGCATCGCATCTTCGTGCGGCGCCATGCGATAGCAGGTAATAAGGTCGGTATTTTCCGCGAGTCGCCACGAGACGTTGCCATGCAGATCCATGGAGGTGGAAATAATGGTTTTTGTGCCGGTAACTTTACGAATTCGCAAAATGAAATCGCCTTCAGGGTCATCCAGCCCGATAACACTCATGGCTCCATGAATATCGAAAAAAAGGCCGTCGTAAGGAAGATGTTTTTTTAATGAATCCAGTGTTTTATTTACCAGCGATTCATATGCTTCACGTGTTACCGCACCACCTGGCAATGCATGCCCCTCAAGAGTCGGTATCCATACCGCCCTTTTCAATAAAGGGGAATCTGCAGCAAAAAAAGGATACCTGGAAAGCACATCTTTTCCAAATTGCGCATGAAAAGCTGCTTCATCGGTAAGCGCCGGCGAGAAGGTGCTGGATTCTATGCCTATACCTGCAATAGCAATTCGGGGTAAGGGCTGTTGATGATATCTGGCATCAACAGGTTTTGCAATGCTGCAAAATATGATGAGGGAAAAGAGAATACGAAAAAGAGATATGTACTTCATAAAAATTTGTTGATAGCTGGTAACAGGCAATCAATAACATAAAGATATAATCCTAAACCGTAATCTCTCTGATACAGCGCGATTCTTTACCAGGCTAATGATAACGCGCAACCAGCTTTTTATTCCTAAGTTGTGTCTCTACTCCAATTAAATGCGGGCGCAACAAGCGAACAGGCGAACAGCCGTTGCTGCATAAAAAACTTTCAATCCCTTGTATGTAATTAACAAAATACGTACTTTAGTGTAATTCTTACTGTTATCATTCGGATCAACAACCTACCCTTTTAAAATTATTGACAAAAGTGAAAAGATCTTTTGTCAGGCCTCAGCACGAACCTTTCAGGGAAACAGTTACTGTTAGATATTTTGCATTTTCAAAACTTATACCATGAATCATTTTTCCAAGTCAATTTTTGTTACTTTGATGTTAACGCTGGCTTTAACATCCGTCTTGTGTCAGAGAACAATTCCATTAACAATTGGTACTAACGGTAATTTAACTTGTTGTGGTACCACCACCCTTTTGGACCAAAAAAATTATCCTGGTGTACGCTGGGTAATACAGGATTTAAGAATTGATTCGTTTCAAATTGTAGGTAAAAACCCGACTGGCCGTTACCCGTTCAGTCAGTCTCCTAACCAGCCGCACAGTAGTTCGTTGAGTTTGGTGTTAAGTCCTTCGGCGCCCATCGGCGATTGGGACTATTTAATACTATGGTGGGACAAGGCTCACCACATCAGGACTATTTGTGATCCAAAAATTGCTGTCAGGCCAAGTTCGTCCTTCTCTGTTACACAAATAATTATTTTCGTCACACTCATGATTACCTCAATAGCGTTTATGATAACCTCCATAGTATTTTATAAAAAATGGCGAACTGCAGATAGACTTCTAAAGGAAGCCCGCGAGATGCGCAAATAATTTTCAAATAGATTAGAAAAGCAATCTATACAATTTCGTGCACTGACAATGCTATAGAAGGACAGTTATAAGAAGCTGTAACTCTATAAACCAGCGAACGTAATGCCACCAGGTCATGATCTATTAAAAAAACGTGCGCGTTAACGTGGTTCTTTCAAAACAAAGATATATATTACACGATCCCTTTAATTATTATCTTCCTTACATTTTTGTTGAAAATGAGAGATCGTAATATTATACTATTGAAAGCTGATGTTTTTGCCGCTGGCGCGCCCTCAAAAAAAAAAACTTAATACTTGCTACTTTTTGTTGGTTGATCATCTCTTTTGCTTTTGGCCAGGATCAAAAAGTCGCAGATAGTCTCGCGCGCATTTATCAGCACAAAATATTGAAAGATACTGTCGAATTAAAGTTGCTTTTAAATTTGTCTTTTAACGAAGTGAGAGACTTGCAGCAAGCGTTAAAATATGCCGAAGAATTGATAGCCTTATCTCAACAAGAGGGAAATTACAAATACCTGCATGCAGGTTATTTTATAAAGGGAACAAAAAAAAGATTGCTTGGCAACTATGATGAGGCGCTGGAGGCTTTCATTAAAAGTGCTGAAGAAGCCAAAAAAATTCATTATTTTAAGGGAGAAGGAGATGCTTACGGCGCCATCGCCGACGCCTACTCCGGCACAAATAATCATCCAACTGCGAAGCTTTACTACGACAAAGCTATTACTACCCTGCGACAGGCCAACGATTCAATTAGCCTGGGCTCGGCGCTTTTAAATGCCGGCGACGAGTTACGCAAAATCGGGAGCTATGATTCTGCTCTTTTATATTTCAGGGAGGCAGATTTAATTTTTAACAAGACTGACTACCCAACGGGGAAAGGGTATACCCTGGGTGGCCTTGGTATGGTTTACGCTAAAATTGGCAAAAATGACCTTGCTATAAAAGACCTTACTAACGCTATCCAAATATTAGAAGGAATGCAGGATTATTATCCTGTCTGTGATTATCTTATGTCTATGACCGATGTATACTTGAATAAAGGAGATGACCAAACAGCCTTGACTTATGCACTGAGAAGCCTGCAACTGGCAGAACAGTATGGGTTGAAAGAACAGATCGCGGATGCCAATCTTAAACTGTCAGAAGTGTATGAAAAAGCAGGAAATCTCGAATCCTTAAAATATTATAAAAATTATATCGCATACAGGGATAGCGTTAACAACATCAAGACGGTGCAAAGAATGGCCGATTTACGCACTAACTATGAAGTTTCCCAAAAACAGGTAGAGGTGAATATGCTAAGCCAACAAAAGCGAAATCAGAAATATTTAGTTATTGCTCTCATAATTATACTGGGCTTAACTATTATAATATTAGCCATTTTATTAAGGAACAACCAAAGTAAACAAAAGGCTTACAAAGTTTTAAATGAACAAAAGAAAGAAACAGAGGTGCAAAAAGCTAAGGCTGAAGACGCTCTTAGTGAATTACAGGTAACGCAAAAACAACTCATTGAAACCGCAAAAATGGCGTCGTTGGGCGAACTTACAGCAGGAATAGCGCATGAAATACAAAATCCCTTAAACTTCGTCAATAACTTCTCTGAAGTAAGTGTTGAACTGCTTGGTGAATTGATAGAAGGAACGGTGAATAAATTAGCAGCTTCAGACAAAGCCAAAGCCAATGAAATTATAAATGATCTAGCTGTTAATCTCAAAAAAATAAGTCATCATGGTAAACGCGCGGATTCGATTGTAAAAGGAATGTTGCAGCATTCACGTATATCTGCCAGTAAGAAAGAGCCTACTGATATAAATGGATTGGCAGATGAGTATCTGCGGTTAAGTTATCATGGTTTTCGGGCGAAAGACAATACTTTCAACGTAGCTATTGAAACAAATTTCGATAAGGATATAGAAAAGCTTTTAGTGGTTCCACAGGATATAGGAAGGGTTCTGCTAAATATATGTAACAACGCTTTTTACTCTATACACCAAAAAACAAAGCTTAACATTAATGGCTATGAGCCGAAGCTTTCGTTAACGACTAAAGGCATTGTAACGGAGGGAAAATTAAAAGCCGTACAAATACACATACGGGATAATGGCATGGGCATTCCAGATAAAATATCAGATAAAATATACCAACCATTTTTTACAACGAAGGCTGCTGGTCAGGGCACAGGCCTTGGCCTGTCATTAAGCTACGATATAATTACCAATGAGCATAAAGGCCGGTTAATCGTAGACACAAAAGAAGGTGAATACGCAGAGTTTATTATAGAACTACCAAACGCGAAATGATGTCACTTTACCTCACTTTAAAGTTTGGTAATTTTTATTTCTAAAATTCTTTCGCAAAAGCTAATGACGTGTTCGAATGAAATTTCACCCCCCGGTACGGCCTTCTATTTTGAATTATTTCATCGGGCAACTCAAAGGACGGTTAATTGAAGATCAAGTCAGATAGTTTTAAAAAATTTTAGCACTGGAGTTAGCAAAGGCCTCTTTCTTATTACCATAATGTTCCGAATCCAGTGCTGATTACTTTGAAACTGTTATGAGCGACCCAAACTTATTAAGATTAACAGGAAGTCGCTTTCATTTAGTCCTGTGTTCTACTTCTCTTGTGTCACTCGCGATATATGATAGGGTTCTATTTAATTATACAACCTTCCATAAATTATTAAGGTAGTATATTTGAATTGTCTTTTTGCTAAAAAATATTTTTGACATGCTTTAGCACTATTGCACAACAATATTCAGGTTACTACTTTTATGAAAAACCTATTTGCACTCAATGTTTTCCTTATTCTCTTCTGCGGCTGTGTAAAAAACACTGTTGACCAACCAACTCCTATAGCAGTATATACAATAGGCAGTGGTGCAAATTGTACCGCGGCGGTTGTGTCGGGAAGATTCGTGGCAGATACGGCCCTTACCAGTTCGAATACAGTAACCATAACCGTCGATGTTAGCCTTGCCGGCCCCTACTGGATCACTACAAATACAGTAAATGGAATATCGTTTAGTAGAATCGGCACTTTTACATCAACCGGCGCCCAAACTGCAGTGCTTACTGGTTCAGGAACGCCGGTCGCCATAGACACGGCTGATTTTACGGTATCAGCCTTAACGCGGTTGGGCGGTAACTGTACATTTTCTGTGGCGACAGTACAAGGCATACTGCCGCCCTACTATCTCACCTGCTTTCTTAATGGAGTTTACAGAAATTTCAGTGACAGTGCCAGCGCAAGCAATAGCAGCATTCCTGGCAGCTCGGGGGCACCCGGCCTCGATGTTAGCGGTCTTGATACCGTCATTAACTCTACATCTAAAATCGAATTTGGGGTTGGTAACACCGGAGGTGTTGGTGTGGGTACTTATACTGACACGAGCTCTGCCGTCAAAGCGTATTTTAACTACATAGATAGCCTCGCTCAAACGTGGGCGGTAAACACCACCAGCCAGCCATCTTTTACAATTGTTGTAACGGCCATAAACAACAATAATGTGCAGGGTACCTTTAGCGGAACTGTCAAAAATCAACAAGGTACAGGCACGGACAGCATAGCGGTTACCAACGGCTTATTTAGTGTACCTATAAAATAAATATCTCTGTCGGCGTCCCTGCCAAACATATCTAAATTAGTTTCAATTCTTATAAATTAATCGGCTCATTTCCTCCAACGAAAAACTTTCAATGTAACACAGGCAGCACAATAAAGGAGGCATTGCCAAGATCATGATAGATCTTTATGGTTGCCTTCTGGAAATCCCGGTCGCTACAAGTATAAATGTTTACAAATTTTTGCGGGTTTCGGTCTGCCAGTGGGAACCAACTGCTTTGAATTTGCACCATCACGCGGTGCCCCTTTTTGAAAGTGTGCGCGACATCATTCATTGTAAATTTTACCTCCGAAATTTTTCCCGGTATAAATGCTTCCGGCTTTTCGAAGCTATTCCGGTAGCGGCCGCGCATGATGTCACCGCGTACCAGCATCTGGTAGCCATTCATCACATACTTGGGTCCCTGGCGGTTTGCCTCCTGTTCATATTCAAAATTATCCGGGAATACATCAATTACTTTTACGACAAAATCAGCATCGGTTGTCGAGATGCTGGTCTTAAGATCTGCAGTGATTGGCCCTGCAAGCGTTAAATCCTCTTTCAATGTATCGGTTTTATAAACCAATACATCCGTCCTGTTGGCCGTAAAGCGCTGGTCGTCGATCATGTATTCTCTCGTACGGTCTTCATGTATGCCTTCTGTATAAGGAACTGGTTTGGCGGGATCGCTAACATATTCATCCGGATTGTTCTTTCCTGAAGGTATTGTAAAAGCAAGCTCATTATTTGGCTGCAAATAGAGATTCGTCAGTCGCACATCCTTTGGTGGCCACAAAGAGAATTCATGCCATTTATTTTCCCCGGTAAAAAAAACGGTTGCTTTTGCCATGCTGTCCAGGCTGCCTTTACCTTTGAGGTAATAGTTGAAGAAAGGTATCTCCCTGTTCTGCTGAAACCATACGGACGTGTTTGACCCGAACTGTACATTTCCTAAATGAGTTCCATCATTACCAGCCCACTGGCCATGGAACCAGGGGCCAATGACCAGCCTGTTGTTTGTGGCCGCACTTTGTTTTTCTATGGCCTTGTAAACATTCCATGCGCCGAAACAATCTTCGGCATCAAATAATCCCCCCACTTCCATCATGGCAGGTTTTACATCAAACAGGCCGCCCCTCGTATTGTGCGATTTCCACCATGCGTCGTAATCCGGGTGCTGCATCAGCTCGTCCCAAATCCGGATATTATTTTTTTCGACAAAAGCGGTTATGTTGCTCAGCGCCCCCATTCGCAAATAAAAATCGTATGCATCTGCCGTGAAGGGAGGGATACCAACAGCATTTTCTGTTGTAGGAGCAGGCCGTGGTTTTCCAATACCAAATTCTACTAAAAATCCATAACTGTCTTCCAGGAAAAAGGCGCCGTTATGGTGCACATCATCTCCCATGAAAGCATCTGTTGTAGGCGCCTGGGGGCTTACTGCTTTTAAAGCCGGGTGGCCGCTCAGTGAAGCTTCTGTAGCACTGAAGCCCGGATAAGAGATCCCTACAACGCCTACGTTACCATTATTGCCGGGAATATTTTTTATCAGCCAGTCAATTGCATCATAAGCATCGCTGGCTTCATCAACGTCATACTTTGATTTTTTATTTTTAATATATGCCGGGATGAGGTGAAATTCACCTTCGCTCATATAACGGCCACGCATATCCTGCGTAACCATGATGTAGCCTTCTTTAAAATACTCCCGTTGAAACCTGTTCCACCAGGGGCGCCAGTTATTTTCTCCATATGGTGCGCAGGAGTAGGGCGTTCTCGTGAGCAGGATGGGATGTTTTTCGCTGCTGTCTTTGGGTATATACATTGATGTAAAAAGGCGAACGCCATCACGCATTGTAATATAACGTTCGCTTTTGTAATAGTGGCCTTTTATCCATGTGCTGTCCTGTGCCGCTAAGGATGTGGAATAAATGATTAGGAGTAAAAAAATTAATGTTTTTATCATATTTAATTTCCCGGTTGATTTGAAAGTTACGAGTGTTTCGGCATACTTACTTCCCCGCCGTGGTTCGTGTCTTCACGAAACAAACTGAATTATTAAATGGTTCGTGAAGAACACGAGCCATGGAAGAAATTAAAGGGTTTTTTAAAACGGCAGAGATTGCGTGATGGACAATAGCCTGGCACAACCCTGCCTGACTTTTATTGAATCAACAAGTATTAATTTTAAAAAAAAATCCTTTAAGCATGTTGAATAAACAATTTACAGCAGTACTTCAAAAAAGCTCAAATAAAGGTGGCTGGACTTACGTAATATGGCCAGAATCTGTTGCTTTCTTTAAAACCAAGGGCCTCGTTAAAGTTACAGGAACAGTTGATGGGAATGAATTCCAAAGTTCCTTTATGGCCTTAGGAGATGGCACTCATAAATTACCAATTAAAAGTGCTTTAAGAAAAAAAATTGGTAAGAGTGTCGGCGATACAGTTACAATAGTTCTAATAAACAGGATATAATCTAATCAATAACACCGTCTTCTACCGTCTTTTATTTTAGATTGTGTCGATAATCCTGCAGATCAGCTGCATATCTACATATAAGTAAGATCACGTACATTACAAAGCGGGTAAATTGTTATGTTGTTTTCATTGCCTTCATAGCCGGAGCAATTTGAAATGCCTATTGCCGATTCAAACGCTTTCAATACGGGTACATCTGCTAGCGTCAATCGTGAATTGTCAGTAGTAGTGAAATAGTGGAATCTACCGTTTACTGGTGACCATTCATATTCAAAGCGCGGCTTTTTAATTGACATAACAGACGAATAATTAATTTGCCATGTTGTAATCTGCACAGCGGTTTTTTTATGCGCTCAAATTAAATTAAATTGTATGACGTTACAGTCTTCAAACATAAGATGTGCGATTGCTTTGGTAAATTATGGTTTATGAATATGAAATTATAAACTTCAAATTTGTTCATAAACCGTTAGATTACAAATCGCAGTCACAACCGTAATTTAAATTGCAACCTGATATTTCATACTCACCATTATAATTCTAAATTGATAATTACTTCCAGTTTATGACGCTCTCCTGTCCACTTCCAAAGCTTGATTTCGACACTATTAATTTGGGGCATGGCAGCGGCGGTACATTAACAAGCCAGTTGTTAGATACAGGCGTGTTCAAACTTTTCGAAAATGACCTGTTAAATAAAAAGCATGATGGGGCAATTTTTAATTTGACAGGCAAAGTAGCTATGAGTACAGACAGCTATGTTGTATCTCCTTTGTTTTTTGAAGGTGGCAATATCGGAGACCTTGCTATTAACGGAACTATTAATGATCTTGCCATGTGTGGCGCTACGGCTAAATACTTGTCACTTGCTTTTGTACTGGAAGAAGGATTGAAGATGACAGAGTTTTGGGAAATATTATTAAGCATAAAAGCTGCGTGTGAAGTTGCAGGTGTACAAATAGTAACCGGTGATACGAAAGTTGTTGAGAGAGGAAAAGGCGATAAAATATTTATCAATACAACAGGTATCGGTGAAGTTCACGCTAAAGCAAATATAGATATCGACAATATAAAAGCGGGAGATAAGATAATTTTAAGCGGTCCGTTGGCACGGCACGGTATTACAATTATGAGCAATCGGCAGGGCCTGCAGTTTGAAACAAATATCAGCAGTGATACACGTCCGCTCAATAAAATTATCTCAATTCTGATAAATGAATTCGGAGAAAACGTTCATTTATTGCGCGATCCCACAAGAGGTGGGCTTGCAACCGTTCTAAACGAAGTTGCACGGGATGCAAAAGTGGGAATTGATATTTCGCAAAAAAATATTCCGGTAGAAGAAGAAGTGTATGGCGCCTGTGAAATGCTGGGGCTCGATCCATTATATGTTGCCAATGAAGGTTTATTTGTTGCAATAGTTAATGCCACCATTGCAGATAAATTTTTATTGGCGTTAAAGCAATGGGAGCACGGTGCAATGGCATCTGTAATTGGTGAAGTCACCACGGACCATGCAAAACAGGTCGTAATGAAAAGTAATATAGGCGGGAGAAGAGTTGTGAATATGCTTGCAGGAGAACAGCTACCCAGGATCTGTTAAGAAATAATGATCTGACGAAAATAGCCATAGACAAAAATGTCAATCATTTTAATTACAATTAATCATAGTTCGAATAATAAACATGGAAAAAGAATAATATATTGACCGGTAATAATTATCCGAAACATATTGAATAATGATGCTCAGTATGAGCTTTAACAGAAATAATAAAACCATGCACGCGAATTCATGATTCATAATTTAATAACCATGTTTTCATTCCCGGTGTTATTAACGATCTATGCAGGTTTCATGCACGCGTTTGAAGCCGATCATCTGCTGGCGGTAAGCAACATTGTCTCGCGGCGTAATGACATCAGGCTATCGATAAAGGATGGTATTTTCTGGGGTCTTGGCCATGCTTCTACAATTTTTTGT
The DNA here is from genome assembly GCA_963800635.1 of uncultured Chitinophagaceae bacterium. Taxonomy (GTDB): domain Bacteria; phylum Bacteroidota; class Bacteroidia; order Chitinophagales; family Chitinophagaceae; genus Ginsengibacter. The sequence goes on along the minus strand of CAWDCB010000013.1, from coordinate 91,605 downwards.
ATCGGTATACTAATGATTCTTTTTAAGGCAGGGATTTCGGCGCAGTACTTTCATTATTTTGAGGCACTCGTCGGTGTTATGCTTATCGCACTGGCATTATACCGGTTGATGAAATTTTTCAGAAGCAAAAGAATCGTTATACAAGTTCATCCCCATGAACATGGCGGAGAACTGCATCCGCATGTGCATGTTGGTTCAGCGACAAAATACCATCATACACATTCACTGGCTTATGGAGTGGGAGTGATCCACGGCCTCGCTGGCAGCGGGGCGTTAATAGTAATAGTAATGTCACAAATGAGAGGCCCTTTCGATGGATTGCTGTACCTGTTGATCTTTGGTATTTGCTGCATCGGAGGGATGATGGTGGCGTCGGGCTTGTTTAGTATTCCCTTTTCAAAAAAAATTATGAAGGGAAAATCTCTCCAGGTTTTTTTAATAATTATTTCCTCACTTCTCTGCCTGCTGTATGGTGGAAAAGTTATTTATGAGAACTTAAGTTAGTCATGCAAACCAGATAAGAGTGCCTGATACAATTTCAAAATTGTATCAGCCTATGTTAGCAGTTTATTATTTCCGGTCCATGATGTAATTAAGTGCGATTTCGCCATTAATAAATTCCTTTGTAGCCAGGAGGCTCAGTTTCGTTTTATTTTTCATGCCTGCAAATAAAGAAATGCCCTGAGCAAATATAACCGGGTTAATAAATATCCAGCAACCGTCTACCAGGTCAAGTTGAACCAGTGATTGAAAAGCCGTTGGACTACCAAAAATCAATATGTTTTTGCCATCCTGCTTTTTTAATTTACTCACCTCCGCAAAAATATTTTCGCGGATAACGGCGGTATTATTTGAATGAGACACATCCAAACTTTTTGATAAAACAATCTTATGTGCCCTGTTGTACCACCTCGAATATTTAATAGTACCCGCAGAAGCATTTGGCAGGGTTTCGGCAGATGGCCAATAAGTTTCCAAAAGCTAGTAAGAAACCCTTCCAAACAAAGCTGCATCGGCATCATCCGTTATACTACCTACGAAATCCAAATTTTCCTCTCCGGCTTCAAAGCCTTCTAATCCGCCGTCTTGCCCCGCAACAAATCCATCAAGAGAAGTGTGAGCAACCAAAATTAATTTTCTCATATCATCTTGCGTATTGTTATCCTGCACGCTACCAGGGTATTGAGAATGTCTTCACAAAAGTGAAACATTTCATGGACTCAATTACTCCTTCCTTTACACCCAACCCCGAGTCTTTAATACCACCAAATGGTGAGCTTTCAATACGATAACCCGGCACTTCGTTAATATTTACGGTTCCTACTTTTAATTCTTTTATAAAACGAAACGCGTATTGCATGTTATTGGTAACGACACCGCTGGATAACCCGTAAGCAGTGGAGTTGCTCAATGCAATAGCATCGTCAATATCTTTAAAAGTCATAATAGGCGCCAATGGCCCAAATGACTCATACACTACCATATCTGCATCGCGGGGAACATCAACAATAACGGTTGGTTCCAGCAATGCGCCTTTTCGCTTACCACCCAAGATAACTTTTGCTCCCTGCTCTACCGCTTTTGTTATCACACTTTCAAGATAAATCGCAGAAGCTTCGTCAATCACCGTCCCCACTCTTGTTTCAGGGTCTGCAGGATCACCGCTTGTATATTCTTTTGCTTTAGCTACAAATTTTTCAACAAAAGCATTTTTTATATTTTCATGAACCAGGATCCTTTTTACTGCCGTACAGCGTTGCCCGCTGTTTCTAAATGAACCTTCAGCGGCAAGAAAGACAGCCATCTCCAGGTCAGCATCTTCCATGATAATGATAGGATCGTTGCCGCCTAATTCCAGGATCACTTTTTTATATCCCGCTACAGAAGCGATATGTTTCCCTACTGCAACACTACCGGTAAATGATACGATCTCTACACGTGCATCTTTAACCAATGGCTCTGCAATTTCATTAGTAGGCCCTAATAATACGCTGAGCATGTAAGGAGGCAATCCTGCTTCGTACAACAACTCTGTAAACTTTATAGCAGTAAGCGGTGTTTTTTCAGAGGGCTTTAAAATTACTGGTGTGCCTACAGCTATAGCAGGCGCTATTTTATGTGCGACCTGGTTAAGGGGATGATTAAAAGGTGTAATGCACACGGCAAGCGACTAAGGGTTCACGAACCGTAAAAATTTTTCTTGCCTTTCCCGACGGCGAAATATCACAGGAATAAATCTGTCCATCATCTTTCAGGCTTTCAATTGCCGCAAACATCAGTACATCATTAGCACGGCCGGTTTCATACCTGGCCTCCCGTATTGCCAGTCCCGATTCCGCACTGATGAGCTGGGCAAATTCTTCTTTTCTTTCTGCCAGCAATTGTCTTGCTTTTTCCAATATACTATAGCGGTCGTACCGGGTTAATTTTTGAGTGCCCTGTAATGCTGCTTCAATCGCTCGCTGCATATGGGAAGCATTCGCCAATTTCACTTTGCCCACTATGCGGTTGTCGTATGGGCTGCGTATCTCAAGTAACTTATCTGATTCTATTGCTTTGCCAGCTATGTAACAGGAAAAAGTCACAGCCGCAGCTTTGTTTGTTTTTATTTCGGCTGCATCTGAAATTATACTATCATCCATCGATTTAATTTTAGTTGGTTCCGTTTATAGTAAAATCAAAAATGTCAAAATTTCTTGGATCGGCCGCAGCCTTCATTTTATAGGCTGTATTCAATGGATGAGATATTATCATTGGCACCATCTCTTCATATCTTCCACCATGCGAACGAAGCGTTCCATCCAATGCAGACAGATCGTGATACTTGTGGCCGGCGGCCTATTACAACATCTCTTCCGGACATAACTACAAGGTCGCCAATGCGGTCTTCCGGTTGCTCTAATACCCGAACCGCTGTAGCTTTATCATACACTTCCGTAATGCCATGCTTGCATGGCTAACCAATTTTTTATTTCATTGATTTTTGTTTTATCACTTACATGTACTACTACATAAGAACCCAATGCACCATGATGTTTTACATAGGGATCGGTAATAGGGCAGATCACCCTGAAACCATTCTCACCAAATTTTTCTTCCAGCATATCTTCCAGGAATAACACATTAGGCGCAGCCGTCATGTTTTCACTTTTGCATTCATGCCATGATCGGCTGTGGCGCCAACTACTGCGCCTAAGGCTATTAATTCCCCGATCTCTTTATCCATCGCTTCATAAAAAGCTAAGGACTCTTCAGCTTCAGGCGCATATGTATGCTGCATATAATCAGTAAGGGATAAGTAAAGGAAATCAGCCAACCCTTTTTTATAAAAGCAACCCCGGCACGTAATACAAATAAACTGGCATCAGCGCTGTAAATTACCGGTGTAGGGTAACCCCACAATTTGCTTCAACATTTTCTATACCATGTGTTTCATTTTTGGCCTGGTTTGCTTTTTCAGCAGAGATCGCAATGCCCTTCATTTTATGGGAAAGAATATCCCTTAATTTTTCTTTTGCTGTAACTACAGCGACCTTTCTGCCGGCACCCGCGGCAGCAGCCAGCAATGTTTCCGCGCGAAGATATTGGGCGGAGTTCATCATCACTTCCTCGTCTTTCGCAGTATCATAAAAAAAGTTGCCGCTAATGCCATGAATTGCCGGAGAAACACCGGTAATAATGGAAGAATTATTTACGTTTGTAAAAGATGGCAATGCGCCACGAACCATTCCACGATATCCATTTACAGCCATTCTCTTCACGTTGGGCATTCTGTCAAATGCCATGGTTGTATCAAGATACTCATCTGCAGAGCCGTCAATACAAATAACCACAATAGGTTTAGCCACTGGCTGATAGATTTTTCCATTTGCTGAAAATGTTTGTGTTGAAATTGCAGTCATTATAATTTTAATTGTTTTGCAAACATCTACAAAAAGATTTACTTAAATGTTAATAATTGGTGTGTTTGAATTATCACCGGAGAAGCCAATCAAAGCTACCGGGCATTTATACTAACCGGGGATAGACCGGAAAAGTTAACACCTGCTAAACACCGTTAACGTTTTTGTTCATAACGCTAAAGCTAAACCCGAAGGGGTGTAACAATTATAGAAGCCGACGAATAAGAAGCCGATGAATAAGAGCAAACCCCGAAGGGGTGATATAATAGATAAATAGTTAATCAATCATACCACTCAAACAAATAGTTTTCGTCAAGTTCAACTTCAAACTTCTTCAGGAATTCGAGGTATTCTTCCTCGAAAGATTTCTTTTTATGGTGCTTCTCCTGGTTAAGAAATATCAGGAAAATGTTCCGCATAATAAGAAATTTATGTTTCTAAAAGATGTCACCCCCTCGGGGTTTGACAATCCTACTTATTAAATTTTCTATAATAGTGCCAGCCCTTCAGGCTTACCATCGTATAAAAACATCCCGTTGTTACCTTCAATTTTCGGGTCATACAACGTGCCTGTTTGCAATTTTTCCTTGATCCGGTTTCCGACAATTAAAATTTCTACCGGCGTTTCCACGGCCGGTAATTTTACAGGTAAATACGCCAGTCTGCCAGGGCGATGGAAACTCACAATTGGATGTCACTTTTGTTATTCGAGGATTCCTGAAGGATATACCCGCTCAAAGAATGAAATATAAGAGGGAGTCAACTCCATAACACTGGGTGGGAACTACCAATTGCTTGTTACTGAAACCCAGAAGGGGTATAATGATTATAGAAGAGCCGATGAAGACAAGAGCAACCGCGAAGGGGTGATATAAAAAATAAATAGTTTGTCAATCATACCAGTCAAACAAATACTTTTCGTCATATTCACTTCAAACTTCTTCAGGAATTCAAGGTACTTTTCCTTGAAAGATTTCTTTTTATGATGCTTCTCCTGGTTAAGAATATCAGGAAAATGTTCCGCATAATACGAAATTTGTGTTTCTAAAAGATGTTACCCCTTCGGGGTTTGACAATGCTACTTATTAAATTTTCTATAATAGTGCCAGCCTTTCAGGCTTACCATCGTATAAAAACATCCCGTTGTTACTTTCAATTTTCGGGTCATACAACGTGCCTGTTTGCAATTCTTCCTTTGATCCGGTTTCCGACAATCAAAAATTTCTACCGGCGTTTCCACTGCCCGTAATTTTACAGGTAAAATACGCAAGTCCGCCAGGGCGATGGAAACTCACAATCGGATGTCACTTTTGTTATTCGAGGATTCCTGAAGGATATACCCGCTCAAAGAATGAAATATAAGTGGGAGTCAACTCCATAACACTGGGTGGGAACTACCAATTGCTTGTTACTGGAACCCCGAAGGGGGTGTAATGATTATAGAAGAGCCGATGAAGATAAGAGCAAACCCCGAAGGGGTGATATAAATAAATAGTTTGTCAATCATACCAGTCAAACAAATACTTTTCGTCATATTCAACTTCAAACTTCTTCAGGAATTCCAGGTATTCTTCCTTGAAAGATTTCTTTTTATGGTGCTTCTCCTGGTTAAGAATATCAGGAAAATGTTCAGCATAATAAGAAATTTATGTTTCTAAAAGATGTCACCCCCTCGGGGTTTGACAATCCTACTATTAAATTTTCTATAATAGTGCCAGCCTTTCAGGCTTACCATCGTATAAAAACATCCCGTTACCTTCAATTTTTGGGTCATACAACGTGCCTGTTTGCAATTCTTCCTTTGATCCGGTTTGCGATAATCAAAAATTTCTACGGGGTCTCCACGGCCGGTAATTTGGTAATTTTACAGGTAAATACGCCAGTCTGCCAGGGCGATGGAAACTCACAATTGGATGTCACTTTTGTTATTCGAGGGTTCCTGAAAGATACCCGGTCAAAGAATGAAAATATAAGAAGGAGTCAGCTCCGCAACGCTGGGTGGAAACTTTCAATTGCATGTTACTGAAACCCAGAAGGGGTATAATGATTATAGAAGAGCCGATGAAGACAAGAGCAACCGCGAAGGGGTGATATAATAGATAAATAGTTAATCAATCATACCACTCAAACAAATAGTTTTCGTCATATTCAGCTTCAAACTTCTTCAGGAATTCAAGGTACTTTTCCTTGAAAGATTTCTTTTTATGGTGCTTCTCCTGGTTAAAAATATCAGGAAAATGTTCCGCATAATAAGAAATTTATGTTTTTAAAAGATGTCACCCCTTCGGGGTTAGACAATCCTACTATTAAATTTTCTATAATAGTACCAGCCCTTCAGGCTTACCATCGTATAAAAAACATCCCGTTCTTAAGGCCTGTTTGCAATTTTTCCTTTGATCCGGTTTGCGATAATCAAAAATTTCTACGGGGTCTCCACAGCCGGTAATTTTACAGGTAAATACGCAAGTCCTCCAGGGCAATGGAAACTCACAATTGGATGTCACTTTTGTTATTCGAGGGTTCCTGAAGGATATACCCGGTCAAAGAATGAAAATATAAGAAGGAGTCAACTCCGGAACGCTAGTGGAAACTTTCAATTGCATGTTACTGGAACCCCGAAGGGGGTATAATGATTATAGAAGAGCCGATGAAGATAAGAGCAACCCCGAAGGGGTGATATAATAGATAAATAGTTAGTCAATTATACCACTCAAACAAATACTTTTCGTCATATTCAACTTCAAACTTCTTCAGGAATTCCAGGTATTCTTCCTTGAAAGATTTCTTTTTATGATGCTTCTCCTGGTTAAAAATATCAGGAAAATGTTCCGCATAATAAGAAATTTATGTTTCTAAAAGATGTCACCCCCTCGGGGTTTGACAATCCTACTTATTAAATTTTCTATAATAGTGCCAACCCTTCAGGCTTACCATCGTATAAAAATATCCCGTTGTTACCTTCAATTTTCGGGTCATACAACGTGCCTGTTTGCAATTTTTCCTTGATCCGGTTTCCGACAATTAAAATTTCTACCGGCGTTTCCACGGCCGGTAATTTTACAGGTAAAATTCGCAAGTCCTCCAGGTCAATGGAAACTCACAATTGGATGTCACTTTTGTTATTCGAGGGTTCCTGAAAGATACCGGTCAAAGAATGAAAATATAAGAAGGAGTCAGCTCCGCAACGCTAGTGGAAACTTTCAATTGCATGTTACTGAAACCCTGAAGGGGTATAATGATTATAGAAGAGCCGATGAAGACAAGAGCAACCGCGAAGGGGTGATATAATAAATAAATAGTTTGTCAATCATACCAGTCAAACAAATACTTTTCGTCATATTCAACTTCAAACTTCTTCAGGAATTCCAGGTATTCTTCCTTGAAAGATTTCTTTTTATGGTGCTTCTCCTGGTTAAGAATATAATTATACACATTATCTATGTGCGATTGTGAATAGGAAAAGGCTCCATAACCTTCTTGCCATCCAAATTTTCCTTTTATCAATTTATGATCATTCACAAAATTTGACGAATTGTTTTTTATGTCTCTGACTAAATCAGAGATGCTCATTACGGGTTTTAATCCAATAAAAGCATGAATGTGATCTTGCATGCCATTTACAATAATTGATTTGTGCCCTTTCCCTTTTATAATCCCGGCAATATATTTATGCAATTCCGTCTTCCAGCTGTTGCCAATAAGATTATCTCTCCCTTTAACGGCAAAAACCACTTGGATATAGATTTTGGAAAATGTTCCTGGCATAATAATAAATTTATGGTTTTAAAAAATGTGCCCCCTTTCGGCAAATGTTCTTAAGAAAAAAAAATATCACCCCTCCGGGGTTTGAAAATTTCATATTTCAAAATCTATAATACTATCAGCCCTTCAGGCTTAATTTCGAACGGATGTGATGATTATAGCACAGTCAAAAAAACTTCGAAAAAGTGATATTAGATTTTCATAAATCTTAACCTATGACATTTTCATAGACGGTTACTGCGCCCAATTTAGTGGATTTCTATAATATACCAGCCCTTCAGGCTTAATCCAAAAAGAAAGTAATGATTATAGCGAAGTCATAACCATCTAAAAATTCCAAAGAAGTAGCATTAATTTTTATAACCTTAGCTTAATGACATTACCCGAAGAGGTTTATTGCCCGATTGCGAAATTTATATAATAGCACGGGCTCGCGGGATTAATCCCGAAGGGATGTAATAATTATAGAAGAGCCGACGAAGATAAGAGCAAACCCCGAAGGGGTGATATAAATAAATAAATAGTTAATCAATCATACCACTCAAACAAATACTTTTCGTCATATTCAACTTCAAACTTCTTCAGGAATTCGAGGTATTCTTCCTCGAAAGATTTCTTTTTATGGTGCTTCTCCTGGTTAAAAATATCAGAAAATGTTCCGCATAATAAGAAATTTATGTTTTTAAAAGATGTCACCCCTTCGGGGTTTGACAATCCTACTATTAAATTTTCTATAATAGTACCAGCCCTTCAGGCTTACCATCGTATAAAAAACATCCCGTTCTTAAGGCCTGTTGCAATTTTTCCTTTGATCCGGTTTGCGATAATCAAAAATTTCTACGGGGTCTCCACGGCGGTAATTTTACAGGTAAATACACAAGTCCGCCAGGGCGATGGAAACTCACAATTGGATGTCACTTTTGTTATTCGAGGGTGCCTGAAAGATACCGGTCAAAGAATGAAAATATAAGAAGGAGTCAGCTCCGCAACGCTAGTGGAAACTTTCAATTGCATGTTACTGAAACCCTGAAGGGGTCTAATGACTAGAAGAGCCGATGAAGATAAGAGCAACCGCGAAGGGGTGATATAATAAATAAATAGTTTGTCAATCATACCAGTCAAACAAATACTTTTCGTCATATTCAACTTCAAACTTCTTCAGGAATTCCAGGTATTCTTCCTTGAAAGATTTCTTTTTATGATGCTTCTCCTGGTTAAGAATATAATTATACACATTATCTATGTGTGATTGTGAATAGGAAAAGGCTCCATAACCGTCTTGCCATCCAAATTTTCCTTTTATCAATTTATGGCCATTCACAAAATTTGACGAATTGTTTTTTATGTCTCTGACTAAATCAGAGATGCTCATTACGGGTTTTAATCCAATAAAAGCATGAATGTGATCTTGCATGCCATTTACAATAATTGATTTGTGCCCTTTCCCTTTTATAATCCCGGCAATATATTTATGCAATTCCGTCTTCCAGCTGTTGCCAATAAGATTATCTCTCCCTTTAACGGCAAAAACCACCTGGATATAGATTTTGGAAAACGTTCCTGGCATAATAATAAATTTATGGTTTTAAAAAATGTGCCCCCTTTCGGCAAATGTTCTTAAGAAAAAAAAATATCACCCCTCCGAAGTTTGAAATTTCATATTTCAAAATCTCTAATACTATCAGCCCTTCAGGCTTAATTTCGAACGGAGGTGATGATTATAGCATAGTCAAAAAAACTTCGAAAAAGTGTATTAAATTTTCAAAAGTCTTAACCTATGGCATTTTCATAGACGGTTAGTGCGCCCAATTTAGTGGATTTCTATAATATACCAGCCCTTCAGGCTTAATCCAAAAGGGATGTAATGATTATAGCAAAGTCATAACCATCTAAAAATTCCAAAGAAGTGTTCTAAAACCTCGAGGGGGTGTAATGATTATAGAAGCCGATTATGATAAGAGCAAACCCCAAAGGGTAACAAAAATTACCTGAACATAGATTTTAAAATATTCCTGGCATAATAATAAATTTATGGTTTTAAAAAATGTGCCCCCTTTCGGCAAATGTTCTTAAGAAAAAATAATATTACCCCTCCGGGGTTTGAAAATTTCATATTTCAAAATCTATAATGCTATCAGCCCTCCAGGCTTAATCTAATAAATTTATGATTTTAAACAATGTGCCCCCTTTAGGCAAATGGTTTTAAGAAAAAAAATATCACCCCTCCGGAGTTTGAAATTTCATATTTCAAAATCTATAATACTATCAGCCCTTCAGGCTTAATTTCGAACGGAGGTGATGATTATAGCACAGTCAAAAAAACTTCGAAAAAGTGTATTAAATTTTCATAAGTCTTAACCTATGGCATTTTCATAGACGGTTACTGCGCCCAATTTAGTGGATTTCTATAATATACCAGCCCTTCAGGCTTAATCCAAAAGGGAAGTAATGATTATAGCGAAGTCATAACCGTTTAAAAGCTTGCAAAGAAGTCGTATTAATTTTATAACCTTAGCTTAATGACATTACCCGAAGAAGTTTATTGCACAATTGCGAAATTTATTAATAGCACGGGCTCGCGGGATTAATCCCGAAGGGATGTAATAATTATAGAAGACCCGATGAAGATAAGAGCAAACCCCGAAGGGGTGACATAAATAAATAGTTTGTTAAATCATACCACGCAAAATTTCCTTTAATCATTTTATGATCATTCACAAAATTTGACGAATTGTTTTTTATATCTCTAACTAAATCAGAGATGCTCATTATGGGTTTTAACCCTAAAAGCATCAATGTGATCTTACAATAATGGATTTTTGCCCTTTCCCTTTAATAATGCCGTCAATGTATTTAATCAATTCTGTCTTCCAGCTATTGCCAATAAGATTGTCTCCCTTTGACGGCGAAAACTACCTGGATATAATTTTAGAAAATGTTCCCGACATGGTAAGAATTTTAAAAAATATCACCCCTTCGGGGTTCAATAATCCTATTTATAATTTTTTATAATAATGCCAGCCCTTCAGGCTTTACCATCGTAATAAAAACATCAGATCCTTACCTTTAATCCTTTCGGGTCATACAACGGGCCTTTTGCAATTTTTCCTTTGGCCCAATCTCCAAAAATTAGAATTTCTACTGGTGTTTCAACTGCGGAAAGTTCTAAAGGCAAATACGCAAAGGCAACAGATAAACGAATATAAGGCCCGTAAGCGCCCGATGTAACGCGGCCGGCCACCCTGCCATCCACCCTCACCGGTTCATTGCCCAGTACCACCGCACGCGGGTTATCCAATACAATTGTCACCAGTTTTTTAATCAGAGGTTTTTCAAGCAAGGCCTTTTTACCATTGAATTCCTTATTTTTTGCGACGGCGAAATTTAGCCCAGCTTCAAAAGGTGTTTCTGCTGGCGTAATATCCGATCCCCAGTACAAATAGCCTTTTTCTGTTCTTAATGCATCAATCGCTTTATAACCGCAGGCCATCATTCCAAAAGGTTGTCCGGCCTGCCAAAGCAATTCCCATAACTCTAAACCCTTTTCTGTATCGGCATAAATTTCATAACCAAGTTCTCCGACGAAAGTAACTCTTACCAATTGTACATCTATGTCATTAATTTTCGTTTCCCGCATACTTAAAAAAGGCATTGCTGCCGTCGACAAGTCAATATTTGTTAGCCGCATCATCATGTCTCTTGCCATTGGCCCCCATACGCCAAAGCAGGTTAAGGAAGCAGTAACATTTTTTATTACCACCGAGCCATCACCAGGCAAGTGATCAGAAAGCCATGCCCAGTCATGCGTATGGAGTGCCGTTCCGGAAATCATCCTAAAACTATTTTCACCTGTTTGAGTAATGGTTACATCACTTTCAATACCGCCACGGCTGTTGAGCATCTGTGTGTAGGTTACAAAGCCCGGTCCCTTTGTTTACATTGTTGGAGCATAATTTTTCTAGAAACACTCCTGCTCCCTGTCCGGAGATTTCTATTTTCGAGAAGGAAGATTCATCAAAAAGGCCAATTTTTTCTCTGGTAGCGAGCGATTCGGTTATGATGGCAGTACTCCAGTTTTTGCCTGCCCAGCCTGCGGGCCTCAAAAATTCATACGCAGGGTTTTCATTCGTTGTATAAAAATTCGCACGCTCCCATCCCGATTTTTCACCAAAGACTGCCCCATTATTCTTGTGCCATTCATAAGCCGAACTTACTTTCAGTGGCCTTCCCGACTTTCGTTCGTCGCCAGGGTACCGGATATCATAATACATTTCATAATTCTCTACCACCCTTGCCAATGTATAAGAATAAGATCTGTATTGAGCACCAAACCTGCGCACATCCATCTCCCATAAGTCTAAGGTTGGGTGGCCATCCATAAGCCATGCGGCCATTTCCCGTCCAACGCCACCGGCGCCGGCAATGCCATGCGCACAGAAACCTGCGGCGACGAAAAAACCTTTCACCGATGTTGGCCCGAGGCAAAATTCGTTATCCGGTGTAAATGCTTCCGGGCCATTGATCATTTTGCGGATCGGTGCACTTGCCATCGCAGGCACACGCAACGATGAGTTAATCATTATTTCCTCCATGCGTTCCCAGTCTTCCGGTAATAATTTTCCATTGAAATCTTTCGGCACTTCATCAATAGAATCATTGTTTAAAAAAGCCGGCGCTGAATTTCTTTCATAGCCTCCCATTACAAGGCCCGCTCCATCTTCCCTGTAATAAACCAAATGATCCGGATCACGAAGAGTTGGTAACCTGGGAGTATTTTTATCTACCTGCCTGAAAGCCCCTGTAACCAGATATTGATGGCTCATAGGTACGATAGGAACTCTTACTTCTAACAATCTGGCAATTTCAGCAGTATAAAATCCACAGGCAGCCACTACTTTTTCTGTTTGAATAATTCCCTTATCTGTTGTAACAGAAACAACCTGGTTGCCTTCTTTGTTAATCGCGATTACCCGGGTTTGCTGAAATATTTTTATGCCCATACGCCTTGCTTCGCCCGCAAATGAATTGACAAAGCCGGCTTGGATCCAGGTATCCATCTGTTGGTAAATAGGTTGCTGCCAAAACCTTTTCTGTAGACATCAGGGGGAAAAGTTCTTTTGCCTGTTCGGGTGAAATTTCTTCCAGTGGTAACCCGAATGTAGTTGCCCATGCCTACTTGTCTTTTTAATTCCTGCTACACGTTCGCGGCGTGCAGGCCAGCCTGATGCCGCCGCACTCAACCCAACCGGGATCAGTTTCCGGATCTTGTGCCAGCTTTCTATATAGTTCGGTACTATACATCATCATAGAAGTAAGGGTTACCGAGCCTCTCAGCTGCCCTACCAAACCTGCCGAATGGAAAGTTGAGCCACTGGTCAGTTCGCCCCGATCAATAATTACAACATCTGTCATACCTTTTAATGCCAAATGATATGCAATGGATGCACCGGCCACACCTCCGCCAATAATTACAATTTCCGCGGCTGAGGGTAGGTTGTTCATGAATGTTCCTGCTTTAGGGTATTTAAAATTGTATGATAATTGTCGCTTTTGAGTTCAGGTAATACAGAGTTCCATTTTTTCATCCCCCATGTTCTGAAATCAAAATCTATATTTGAAACAGCTTCCTGTATAGAAGCCCAGGCTACCCAGCCAAAACGTGCAATCATAGACCATGCCCGGGCCCTGGCAACTTTAGCTGGTAGATCTTTTTGCCAATATGCTTTGCATAATAGCGTAATATCATTGCCCTGATAGTCCGCTTTCTGCCGCAAGGTTACCAATTTCAAAAGAGGCTTCATTTTGGCCGGAATATTCATAATCAATGATCCATATTTTATTGCCATCATCTAAAAAATTTTCCGCCAGTAAATCATTATTACAGGGAACCAGTGGCTCCGGATTGACGGCAACCGCATCTTCCAGCGCTGTGATCAATGGTTCCATTTCCATATATTGTTCGGGGATAAAATAATTGTTTTTTAAAACCGTGTGCAAATAATTTTTGCGAACCGTTGGGAAATTGAAAGTTTCCCTCGAAAGGCAGCTCCAGCATGCAGCATTCGTAATGATTCGGCAATTCTTTTTAATAGCTTTGGATTATTTTGCATGTCCGTTGCATGCAAAGTATGGGCATCAATCCAGCTAATCAGCAATACGCCCTCCTTTACTAATGAATCAATCACGGCAGGGCCAACTCCTGCCTCATATGCAAGATGCGTATTTATTTTTTCATGCTCCCGGTTAATACCTAACATTTGAGGTTCGCTGTCACTTATCCTCATTACATATTTTCCGGTTGTAGTATCGATGCGGTAATTTTTATTAGTAAGCCCTCCGTCTAATAAAGAAATGCAAGTCACATTGGAAAGCACGGGCATACGGGCTATGAAGTGCATTAAGTCTCGAATCCTGGAGAAATGCTGACATGATGAAAAATAAAAATAAAGAATGAGAAATAAAGGATAAGAAATAAGGAATGAGAAATAAAAAATACGGAATAAAAAATGAGAAAGTTGAAGTATTTATTATGTCCCGCTGTATTTAGATACTTAAAACTTATCTGTAATTTATGGGCTTCTTTAAAAGAATTTGATCTTTCAACGGCTAATAATTTACGTGTTAAACTATCTTGATATTATAACTGTGACATAATAATTTTCAAGAACGCAAAAAGCTTTGCCAACTTTACGTTTTCTCCTTGTCCTTTGCGATACAAAGTGAAAAAGTATCGCTTAAACAAAGACCACATTTCAAATTTCTAATTCCTAATTTTTTAATTTATAATTTCTTCGTCCAAGGTCAACCCACTTGCCTGATCGGCCCTTTAAACCATTTCTTTACTGATAAATGCCACCATACCCATAAAAATAATAATGTAATACCAACTAATACAGGTGCATAGTTTACTGCCAGCCAGCTAAAATCTTTATTACCGGGAACACCGGCTGGTTCAAACGGTAAAATAAAATAGAAGCAAACAACAGCAGTTTCAAACAAGGCAACCAGGTTCATCCATTTATAATGCCTGCCGAGGTTCCATTCTCCGGGCTGAAAATTTTTTCCCTCACGCCATCGCAGCCAGATAGGAATAAAAAATGCCAGGTAAAGGCCAATAACGCCAATAGAAACAATGGCATAAAATGCGGTAGGAATTCCTCTCGGGCTTTTCCATAGAGCCGGCAGTGTAATGAGAATCCCAATAGCAGCGGATGCCAATACCGCATTTACCGGCACATGTTGCCTGTTTACTTTGGCCCAGAACCGATGGCCCGGTACTGCCCCGTCACGTGAAAATGCAAACATCATCCTTGAGCAGGAAGTGAGACAGGCGACTGCGCAAAACAATTGCCCGCCGGTGGAAATCAGCAATACTATTTTAAACAAAAAAGGGTGAGCGCATTTTCCAAAATGGATATTACCGAGCCGCTTCCATACGGATTAATGGCCGGATCAAAGGAACTAACAACATCGGGTTTAGTAGCTGCAGATAAAAACCCTAATAATAAAAGATACCCGCCAACGGCGGAATAAAAAATAGATTGCCAGATTCCTTTGGCAGCCGTTACATGTGCACCCTGTGTTTCTTCACTCAGATGCGCTGAAGCATCAAAACCGGTGATGGTATATTGCGTTAATAAAAATCCCATGGGCAAAACATACAGCCAGTAAACGTTACCGTTTGAAAAACCTGAATTGTTGATTTGTTGAGTAAAAATCCACTTTAAATTCTGGTGTTCTCTGGGGGCAATAATGAGAATTAAAATCACAGCAGCGGCGCCAAATACATGCCACCAAACCGAAACATTATTTACCATGGCCTGTACCCGGCTACGGAAACAATTAAAGACAGTACTTATAATCATGATTACTACGAACCAGAAAAACTGTTGCTTAATATTATCACCTTCAAAAAACGACGATGAATAATTTGTAAAATAAGTGCCCAATACAATATTTAAAAAGATAGCTCCGCCGTATGCCACCGACGCTGTAATAGCAAGCAACCCGATTAAATTGAGCCAGCCGGTATAAAAGCCGGCCTTTATTCCACCCAGCTTTGAAGCCCACCAATAGATACCACCTGATGTTGGGTAGGCAGAAGCCAGCTCGGCCATACTTAAACCAATAATTAAAATAAAGCACGAAATAAGCGGCCAGCCGATAGAGATAGCAATAGGCCCGCCATTATTCCACGCCTGTGAAAAAGTGGTGAAGCAACCGCTGAGAATAGAAATTACAGAAAACGAAATAGCAAAATTGGAAAAACCTGACCATGACCTGCTCAATTCCTGTTTATATCCAAGTGCAGCAAGCCGTTGTTCATCTTCAGAAGCAGGCTCAGGTGCCGTGCCATAACTTTTGAGTTCTTGCATGGTCATTTTTTAAATGAAGATTGCATAAATATATGGGTAATAATTAATGCTTTTCAAATAAACGTTTTTTATAGCTATGCTCCAAATATGGTGCGGAACCTATCGGAACCAGGCGGCAACATTGCAAATATAAATGGCCATTGGCTGTTGTCAATAATCATTGGCCGAAACATAAAATGAATGCAAAAGAACATGTAAATTGGGAGACGGATTTTCTATGTTGAGATTGGCCTGCTTCGATATTTTGTCCCCAACTTCAAAATTGGCCCGACGAACTTAATTAATTTAACAGGCGGTTAAATTTTAAACATACTTTTGAAATTTTTAAAATACTCATTGCCATTGTTGGCGGGAAAAGCAATACCTCTGCAGGCAATTTTAAAAGTTGTTCCAGGATAGAAATTGTTTTAGTACTTTATTTTTTTGTGCAGGAAAGTAGCATCATATCAGGTGGAAAAAAATGGCTTCATCCCTGAGGTACCGATGGTAATAGTGATCTTATTTTTGCTATCAACATTTTAATGTCGAAAGGTTTCTCCATGAAATCATCAGCATAGTAACTTTTATAATCTACCAGGTTTTTGGGTGTGGCAGAAAACGCCAATACCGCTAAATGTTTTGTAACCGTATTGTTTCTTAATTCTTTACAGATTTCTCTTCCATCCGTACCCGGCAGAAATATATCAAGTATCAAAAGGTCAGGCTGAAATTCCAATATTTGACTATAAATATGATCCGGTGTACGTACAATCTTAACTGTATAGGCATTGCGTTCAAGAATGTTTTTCATCATTTCTAACAGATCGGTAGAATCATCGAGTATCAATATTTTATCCATTGCATAATTTTTGGGTTTGCCTGCGCGGCGCCGGTTTTTGTACAGAACTTTACCGGTTTCCAGGGTATGGTGCATCCTCCAGGCAGTGGTTTAAAAAATTTATACCTGACTTGGTAATGAATACAACAACTACTTCCTTTCCATTAACCGCTACCCTTTTTACATCAACTAATCCACGCCTGTATAATCCCGGCAGTGATCCTTTATAGTCATCAATTCCGCAGATGTTTCTTTCACTTTGGGAAAGTTCTATGCTTCTTCCGTGTTGCAAATGGGTAAACATTCTTTTCGTGAGAGGCCGTATTAAATATTTCATACTACTTTTAATAGCAAGTGATAAAAATATCCAGCACTTTGTCAGTGCTATATTTTCAAGGGTAATAGGATGAAAAACAGATGGGGCTGTAAAATTAAAAAAAAAAAAATGTTAGAAAAATATAATATGAAGATATAGCGTCAAAAAATATGGTAGTTAAAACGGGCGCTTTTAAAATGATATTTAAATTCAATGAACGCTTTGATGCTCCCGATGTCTTTTTTAGATTCTTATTTTTTATTTAGACTTTCCCGGGATTTTACTGCACCCTAAACCTGATTTTGTTTTTAATTGTTTGTTCCTGGTAATGGCTTGTTGGTGCGAGCCGAAGATTAAAAAATATGTCAAAAAAAAAATAATTAGACATATACAAATATTCGCTCACTACGCGTTATTTAACGGTAAAGCTCAAAAAAATAGGAATTGTATTATGAAAAGACTATTAATTGTGGATGATTCGGCTGCACTACTCGAATCGATGAAACACATCCTGGAGCGGGTGGGATATACCGTAAAAACATTGCTGGGCCCCGGGGACATTCATCGTGAAATCCATGCTTTTCACCCCGACCTGTTGATATTAGATATTGCTTTAGACGGAGAGGATGGGCGGGAAGTATGCAGGAAAATAAAAAAGAATGCCCAAACCGAAAATTTATGGGTATTGGTGTTCTCTGCTTCGCTTAAGTACCTGGAAGATTATAGGAACTACAAGGCGGATGATTTCATGGAAAAACCTTTTGATTTAAGAGTGCTGGTAGGGAAGATAAAATCTGGATTGGCGTTAAAAGCTTCTGCGAGTGATTGAAGAAGTAAAGATAGTTTGTGAAAATCGCCCTGTAATTTTTACGAAAAAGCCGCTCATTGCGAGCGGCTTCCAAGATTAGCAATTACATGCAGAACCACAGCTGCAATTTTCGCAGGTACATACCTCGCAAGTGCAATTTGGGTTTCCACAAGCATTTTTTAATTTAATTGAAGCGCTTTGGCTTTTTGAAGTTGTCATGATTGTTATTTTAATTGATAACACAAAAGTAAGTGCATAACGATGCCCGGTTGTTACACAACTTTGGGTAAGATTTATACAATTTTGTGGTCAGATCGAATCGATCGGCCTGCGCCTGGCAGTACCTACTTCTTTAAAATAAGAGGGAGTAAGCCCGGTTATTTTTTTAAATTGGCCGGAGAGGTGCGCAACACTACTATACTCAAGTTCATTGGCAATTTCCGACAACGTCATTTGTCCGTATATAAGAAGTTCCTTTGCTTTTTCTATACGCTGTTCGATGAAAAAGTTTTCAATCGTTCTTCCTTCTACTGACGAGAATAAACTGCTGAGATAGGTATATTCATGGTGAAGTTTATTCGAAAGATAATTAGAGAGTTTTAGCTTAACGTCTGTTTTATCTACTTCATTTCTTGCTTTCTTAATTACCTGCATTTTTATTTTTTCAATAATACCGCTCACGTGGTTATCTATAAGCTCGAAACCGATAGCGTCAAGCTTTTCCCTGAGCAATTCCCGTTGTTGTGAGCTTAATTCGCTGGTAAGGTGAATTTCACCAAAAAGCACTTTTGAAAAAGGAATGGCTGCATGATGTAAAATGTCCTCGACGGCCAGCACGCAACGGTGACAAACCATATTCTTTACGAGGATTGTGTTTGGAGGCATATATAAAGATAAATTCAAAAGGGATATGAGATAAATAAAACGGAGAAATTACTTATGGTTTTCAATTCTATACAATAGCAACTCAGGAAGCCTGCTTGAGATCTTATTAAATTTTTTCTGCAGAGAAGCATTTATAGCTTTCCTACATAAAGTCGAGGCCAATTTTTAAAGCAGCAGTGCATATATTGCTAAGCACAACCTACCTGCACAGTTCTTTTATAACTTTTTCATGTTGAGGATATAAAGCCAATAAGGATGTGGCATCAGCCAGTTCAAAATCAGCAAAGTCAAAACCAGGTGCAACAGTGCAGCCGGCAAAAGAAAATGCACTTTCTTCCGCGGGCCTGCTTGCAAACCAGCAGTTCGCAGGCACCACATATTGAAACAACTGCCCTTTGTTAATATCCTTACCAAGTTGAATGATACCGAGGTTTTCGTCTGGCCGTATAATGTATAGCATCAATGCATCGCCTGCATAAAAATGCCAACATTCATCAGATTTGATTCGATGGAATGCCGAAAAATTTCCGTGCTCTAATAAGAAATAAATAGCAGTTGAAAATACTCTCGCTCCGGGAAACCTGTCCGGCAAAGCAATTTTGGAAATATATTCAAGGCTTCTGTAAGTTTCCTTATACCAGCCACCTTCCGGATGAGGCTGCAGGTAATATTGTTGAATGAGTTGCTGGGGAGTAACCATAATCTTTCTGTTGGGAAAATAATAACAATCGTTAATTGCAAAAGTAACCGTTATGAAAGTTTATTTGAAAGTGCAGCCGTACCCTTGCGTAGTTCATCCAATTTAAATAAGGCTTGCCAATAAAAAATTAAATCAACCGCGCATGTTATAAAACTATGAACTTTGACGTATATGTTTTGACGCCGCTAAATAATTTAATTACATATACACCACGAGCCAGGTTAATAGGAATAGAGACCACGCCGTTTTGATTACCGGCTGGTGCAATAAAATTATTTACCAACATTTGGCCCAGTATATCGTATATGATAATATGCTCACCGCCCATGAGCTTTGGCCGCGTGGAAATAGTAAGCCTATGTATGTTGTTAGGATTGGGATACACAACAAAATCTTTATCCATGGTTCGCGTAGGGTATAATTGCGAGGCAGGAATATCCTGTTTGCAAATTCCGTTAGCACTCCATTGTAGGGAAAAGGAAGCAGCGTCAGTACCTGTATAGTACTCAATTTTTATATCGTAATCCGTTGATTTATTTAAAGCGATATCAATACTATGGGGGGTAACATCCTGGGCTACCCAACTGTCTATCAGTAATGTATCATTTATCCATAGGCGTATGCCATCATTTGCAGTTATATAAATTGTATAGGTATCATCCGTTAATGGCCTTAATTTCCCTGACCATCGAATTTTAAAATTACCGGAACTGATGCCGGGTAGCGGGCTGCTATGTCCCCAATTAAAATTAATTGATGAATCAGTTTTTACCTGCGTCGCAGTTAAAGGGAAAGCGGATGTGGGGGGACTTTTAGTGAAGTATTCTCCATTTAAGCCATAGCCCGTTCCGTATTCAAGATCGTTGGATAAACAGTTAATGCCATATATCTTTATAGCTTTCGAAAAAGTGGGCACATATACTTTTCCATTTGCAATCGTAGGCGTATTAAATTTAGCGAAGTTCCCTATAACGTCATCAGCATTTTGGTCGCTGTTCCACAGTTCGCCGTCAGAAACATTATTGGCTTTGTATGCCGCAAATGTGCCGGGCCTTACCTGGTTGTTGGCGTTGCCCGAAGTTGGGAAGCACGCCCATACAATTGCAGAAGAGGTATCGCCGCCGTTAGATGATACAGATAACATAGCACCAGGCATTCCGGTATCAAGCTGCCTGTTTCCCTGTTTATAGGTTTTAAGAAAAGTGCCTGCGTTTCTATTAAATGTAAACTGTCGTATTTTGAAGCTTTCGGACCAGGCATATACAAATTCACCCTCGCTCAACCGGGCATACACCGGTGAGCCATGCACGTGTACAAAGCCCAACCTGTTCGGGTTAAATTCCAGCGTATCTTTTACTAAACTGTTCAAAGGGTCAAACCGGCCCATATTATTATAATCAACCACGTAAGAAATGCCTTCTTTGGAACCCGAAACCGTAGTGCTGGTATTAGGTATGATGAGTACGCCATCACTTCCATAATCAAGATCCGATTGATCGAGATAGTCATAGTTGCCTGGTGTAAACCAGTCAAGTACGGTTAGCTGAGGTGAAAGTTTTATTAAGCTTGAACTTCTGCCGCTTATTTTTGTATTGTCCGGGTTGGTAGTTCCGTTACCCGTTACCACGTAGAGATTTCCATCACCCCCCACTGATATCCCTTGCCCTGCCATCCAAACACCGCCTGCCCATCCATCCGGGGTTGTGTTGTATGAGTATTTAAGATCCAGCGTGCCGGCATCAAAACCTAAAATCCAGCCATGAAAGGGTCCCCAATCGCAATGAGATGCGCTGGCCACATATACCGTATTATTATAAAGAAGTAAGGCAGGCCGTTGATTTTGATATTTTGCCTGGTAGGCTACTTTGCCGGCTATACTACCGTCACCGGTTCCATCTGCCTGGGCTGTAATGAGGTGAGGGCTGCCGGGCCGGTGATGCCCGTTTGTAATATCCAGCGCATTCAGATAGGCATAAAAACTTCCGCTGCTGTCAATCGTTTTAGTTGCTACATATAATGTATTGGAAGCTGTATCGATAACGGGTGTTCCCACAATTCCAAAGCGGCCGGAGAAATCCCTGTAAATACCTCCGCACGGGCTTCCGCGCTGCTCATCTTTTAGGTCATAAATATTTGGAGCTCTTTGTCCTGCAGGATTCAGGTTCACCTGCCATAATGGAGTTTGCGCATTTACGTCATTTGCATCAAAAGCATATACCGTGTTATTTACGGTGGCTGCATATAATACGCTGCCGTTATGATTGCCTACTTCAATTTTATTTACAATTAGTGGCTGGGCGTACACCTCGTCATCAACATTGAATATTCCAATGCGGCCGAATTTACCCGGCGAAACATTCCTATGATTTAAGACCGTTTCCTGGTTGTTCCAGCCGGTGCGGTTAAGATTGTTATGTTGGGTAAGAACGGAAACACCAGGTTGCGCTGAAGATGACATACATGCTCCAAAGAGCAAAAGCAATAGAAGTAATGGCATATAATATTGTTTCCTATAGTTGCCACAGGTGATATTAATTATCGCAATATTAGTTTTTTTTTTGATATACCGAAGTCGATTAATTGTACACAGGCTGTTAGTAACACCTTTACTTATATTGTGTATGTAATTTAGAAACATTTGAAAGTAGCGGCTTTTATAAACAGGCATCCAAATATCTTGCAGCAGGTTGCGGATAAATTTGTTAAACCACGCAGGGTTTATTTATCTTAGTAAACCGATGCAGATTTATTTACTGACTGGTTCCCCAGCGAAAAGTTAAATGCTGCCGTTGCCAAAATTAAAATTCTTTTCCATATTGGGATTGGCTAAAAAAAATATTTAATGAATAATTCTCACATGATCTCCTTAATTATTAATCTTAAAACACCAGTATGCACAATAGAAGAAAATTTTTGCTGAATTCCGCCACATTGCTGGTTGGGGGAATAACTATATCAGCTAAAGCCAAATCCTTTTTGTTACCAGGGGCTACCTATCCTGTCGGGTTGCAGCTATTTACGCTTTTCAACATCATCGATAATGATGTAAAGGGCACCTTGAAGAAAGTGGCTGATATTGGATACAAAGAGATCGAATCCGCATTCAGCAAAAAAGGCGGTTACTATGGAATGAAGCCAAAAGAGTTTGCTTCGCTTTTAAAAGATCTTGGGCTGTCATGGCAATCACACCATGTACTGGGAGCGCCCTTTAAAATGCCGGCTAATGCAAAACCCATGGTTGATGCAAATGGAAAGCCTGTTACTTTTCCACCGATGCGCAACCTTAAAGACAATATGCAGGAACTGGTAGATGAAGTCGCCGAAGCGGGCGTACCCTATCTTGTATGTGCCAACACACCTGTTGGTACGTTAGAAGAAATAAAAAATTCAATCAATGTATTAAATAAAACGGGTGAGGCATGTAAGAAAGCGGGTATTACATTCGCCTATCATAATCACGATGCGGAATTTGAAAAGGTGGAAGGTAAGATCCCTTACCATATGTTATTATCTGAAACGGGAGCTGACGTGGTTAAAATGGAACTTGATCTTTGCTGGGTTACAAAGGCAGGTGTTGATCCTGTTGCATTATTCAAACAGCACCCGGGCCGTTTTTATTTATGGCATGTAAAAGATATTGATAAAGATATGACTGGCCCCCAACCGGTGGGAACAGGAATTATTGATTTCAAACGCATATTTGCAAACGCTGATGTTGCGGGCATGAAACATTTTTTCGTAGAACACGATATGCCTGCTGATCCATTTGCAAGTATTACCACCAGCTTTAATTATTTGAATAAAATGATGAAGTCTTAGTACACGACATAGGGTTACCCGAAAGGTGATTTTATTTGTACTTGTTGAGGGATAAAGAATAAATGCCGCATTACCGGTTGGCCCGATTTAATATTGACAACATATCACATACATATTAATGGAATTGTTCAAGGGGTCGGTTTCAGGCCAAAAGTATACCTGTTAGCAAAGGAAATGAAATTGAATGGCTATGTAAAGAATGGCAATGATGGCCTGCATATTTTCTTTAATGCTTCAGAACAGGCTGCTCATATATTTTTTGAAAAAGTAAAGGAGGAAGCGCCGGCGCAGTCAGAAATTATTTCCTCTGAGTTGCTTAAAGCCGGTAATACCCGTTTTGATGATTTCTCAATAATTGTTGAAGATGATGACAACAAAAAAAATGTATTAACCTCTCCGGATAAGGCAATTTGTAACAGATGCCGCCAGGAATTGCATGATAAAAATAACCGGCGTTACCGCTACCCTTTCATTACCTGTACGCATTGTGGGCCAAGATATTCAATCATCAATAAATTACCCTATGAAAGGGAAAATACCTCAATGGATAATTTTGATATGTGCGAAGCTTGCTTTAAAGAATATGAAAATATATTTGAAAGGCGATTTTTTTCCCAAACAAATTCGTGTAATGATTGCGGAATTCAATTATGTATCAGGGACAAGGCTTTTTCTTTTAGTTTATCAAATGATACGGAGAAAGTATTATTACAAATAAATGAATTTATCACCGCAGGGAAAATCATAGCGTTGAAAGGAATTGGCGGATACTTATTATTATGCGATGCCAATAATGCTGACGTTATAAGGCTATTAAGAAGCCGTAAAAATCGTCCGGCAAAACCATTTGCAGTTTTGTATCCATCTATTGAAACCCTCGCGAACGAATTTGAATTAAATGCTTCTGAAAGCAAATTGCTTGAAGGTAGCGAAGCGCCTATCGTATTGTTGTTACCAAAAAAAGAAGGTTTCAATAACCTGCTAATAAAAGAGATCGCTCCGGGATTAAGGAGAGTGGGGGTAATGCTTCCGTATACTCCTTTGTTGGATTTAATTGCAACAGATTACAAAAAACCGTTGATTGCCACAAGCGCAAATATTTCCGGTTCACCAATAATTTATAAAGATGAAGATGAAAATAGTGACGAAGATGTTTTCGATTATCTTTTCTGCATTGCAGATTATGTTGTAACGCATACAAATAAAATCATTATACCACAGGATGATAGTGTAGTTCAGCTTTCGGAACATTCGAACCGGCAAATTTTTTTAAGAAGGTCACGTGGATATGCCCCTGCTTTTCATCACTATAAACCACAATCGGAAACATGTGTACTTTCAACCGGCGCTTTCTTAAAAAGCAGTTTTACCTTATCGGTTCATGGAAATATTTTTGTAAGCCAGTTTTTGGGTAGTGGCGAAAGTTATGAGTCCCGGCAGATGTATAAATCTACCTTGCAGCACTGGTTGCAATTATACAAAACAATACCTCACGTGATTTTAGCGGATCTGCATCCGGATTATTTTTCGCACCAATACGCTATTGAACTTGCCGGACAATATGGTGCTGATTTAAAATTTACTCAACATCACGAAGCGCATTTTGCGGCGGTTTTGGCAGAGAATAACCTGTTACATTCTTCAGCCCCCGTACTTGGAATTATTTGGGATGGTACCGGGCTTGGTTCAGACGGAAATGTGTGGGGTGGCGAATTTTTTAAATATGAAGATAAGGCCGTGCTGCGTTGTTCTCACTTCAGTTATTTTCCGGTTATTGCGGCAGATAAAATGGCCCTGGAGCCGCGAATTTCTGCACTGTGTGTAGTAGAAAACGCTGGTGTAAAGTATCACAGGCTTAAACAAAAGTTCACTGAAACGGAATGGGCAAACTATCAAATATTAATTAAGGCAAGCCACTTGTTCTCATCATCCGTAGGAAGAATATTCGACGCTGTTGCATCATTATTGGATGTATGTGAAAAGCAAACTTATGAGGGCCAGGCAGCGATGTACCTGCAGGTATTGGCGGAAAATTATGTTCTCGAGAAGGGTTTCATAAGGGATGATTCTTATTTCGACGCCGGTTTGCCCGGCGACAGCATTTCTACCGCTGTGTTAATCCAGGGCATAATGCTTGATCTAAAAAAAGGAAAATCGAAAAATTACATCGCGGCTAAATTTCATTATTCGCTTGTAAGTGTTATTGATCTTGTTGCTCAGCAGGCTCATGTCGAAAAGATTTGCTATAGTGGTGGCGTCTTCCAAAATAGTTTATTGGTGGACTGGATGCAAAAAGTACTCGGTAATAAATACGATTTATATTTTCATAAAAATTTATCACCCAATGATGAGAATATATCTTTTGGGCAATTCGTATATCATGATAATAATATGCGGAGTGCAAGCAAACTATTGTGCAACAACAATTTAATTTAACAAAGGTTAATAGAGTACTTTAATTATAAATCTGCGCTTTGAACGAATTGCCGCCGTCTATACGAACTCCAGCTATTCGCACTGACAATTCACCATTAACCTAACACTGGTGTTAGGTTAATTATGAAGCTACAATTTGAACGTGAATTGTCGCGGTTCCATATAAACTCCAGCTATTCGCACTGACAATTCAGCATTAAGCTAACACTGGTATAGAGCCTATTACTATATTTGCATCATGTTATCAGTAAGCCATCGTGGCAAAATCATGCCCGCATCTCCGATACGCAAATTGGTTCCGTATGCTGAAATTGCAAAAAGTAAAGGAATCAAAATTTATCATCTTAATATTGGCCAGCCTGATATTGAAACTCCTAAATCTATCCTGGATGCCGTCCGAAATTCAGATTTTAAAATTTTAGAATATAGCCACAGCGCAGGAAATGAGAGCTACCGCAGAAAGCTGGTGGACTATTATCGTTCGGTTCACATCGATATAGATTACCGGGATATTATTATAACAACCGGGGGAAGTGAGGCAATTTTATTTGGATTTATGAGCTGCCTTGATGCCGGTGATGAGGTAATTATCCCGGAGCCATTTTATGCGAATTATAACGGTTTTGCCGTAGCAGCAGGTGTGATCGTAAAGCCCATTACGTCATCAATAAAAACCGGTTTCGCGTTGCCACCCATTGAGGAATTTGAAAAAGTCATCACTAAAAAAACAAAGGCAATTGTAATATGCAATCCAAATAATCCTACCGGCTATCTGTATTCAAGGCATGAAATGGAGATTCTTACCACGATCATTCAAAAGCATAATCTTTATTTATTTTCTGATGAGGCCTATCGTGAATTTTGTTATGAAGGTGAGCATTTTAGTGCCATGCAGCTCGCAGGTGCAGAAGAAAATGTGGTGATGATGGATACGATCAGTAAGCGATATAGTGCATGCGGCGCCAGGATAGGGGCTTTGGTAAGCAAGGAATAAAAATGTGATAGAAACAGTTTTAAAATTTGCGCAGGCCAGGCTAAGCCCACCGTCCTTTGGACAAATTGTTGGAGAGGCGGCAGTGGGCCTTCCGGCCGATTACTTTGAAGAAACGAAAGCGGAGTATAAATTGAGAAGAGACCTGATTGTAAAAAGGCTCAACAATATTGCCGGCGTATTTTGCCCGCAGCCAGGTGGAGCGTTTTATGCCATGGCTTCATTACCTATTGATGATGCCGACATTTTCTGTCAGTGGCTTCTGGAGTCTTTTAATCATAAGGGAGCCACTGTTATGCTGGCCCCCGCGAGCGGATTTTATGGTACGAATGGACTTGGAAAAAAGGAAGTGAGGCTGGCCTATGTATTAAATACCGATGCTATTAATATTGCGATGGATTGCCTTGAGAAGGCAATAGAAGTTTATCCGGGCCGCATTATATAGTAAATAATGCCGGCTCTAAGTTGTTATTTTTTATTTATTCATTATCTTTGCCGCCCCAAAAGTATATTGAATAAAAATCATGTCGAGGTAGCTCAGCTGGTTAGAGCATCGGATTCATAACCCGAAGGTCGGCAGTTCAAGTCTGCTCCTCGATACACCCAACATTCTTCCCGATCGCATTTATGTGGCGATAGACAAATTGAATCTCTAAATTATTTACCCGGTATTTGTCGAATAATTTGCATTTATGCCAAGCTTTTGAACAAGATCATCTTATAGAAGGGGTCATTATTCGTAAAAGCGCCCGGAATTAGCGTAATAAATAGGTACGCGAATTATTCCATTCACTAAGTTTAACTTCTTATAATATTAAATATTTTACAAATATTCTGTGCCGGGAAGGTGGGGAAATTCTTGCCAAACCGGGGATTGACATATTTTAACAAATCTTTAAGTTTTGGTTTGTAGCCAATTATGGCAATCGCTTATCCATATCCTGTATACAATATATTCTTATTCAATAATTTACAAATTGGCCAAAATAGCGTCCATCTATTTTTAACAACATTATAAATTTTTATTTGGAGCTGGGGATAAATTGGTGGTAATTGTGCTTTTTTGGTTTGGAATTTGCAATTATTCTATGCCAACATTTTTTATCATCAATCAACTATGGGAAAATTATGAAAGAATATCCTCACATACAAACAGAATAAATCCACGCAATTTAAGGAACGAAGGTCTCTTATGAATGCTTAATACCGTTCATGCGGGTGTAGTATGTCTATTTATAGGTTATTCTATAAAAATAGCTGTACCGCTTCCTGTTAAACGAATTGGTATAAAGCGCTAAGGGATTGCTATGTACAGTTAGAAATCTAATTGTCCGGGATTTTAAACTTTAAACATTAAAATTTACTCCTCTTTTTTTAGTCACACTGTTATTGTAAAATTTCAACAGAATATTTATGAGAAACAAATTAAGATTTACACACAGCAAATTTGTAGCTATGAAAAAATTATTTCCATTATTATTATTAGTTTTCGGCTTTACGGCGAACGCAACAACTTATTATATCTCAACAAGTGGCAACGATGCAAATAACGGAACCTCCACGTCAACTCCCTGGAAAACGTTAACCAAGCTAAATTCGTTTTTCAGTTCGTTAAAACCGGGGGATAACGTCTTGTTAAACCGCGGAAATGTGTTTTATGGAAGTATTACTGTTAATAAAAACGGAAGCTCTGGTGCTCCAATAACCATAGGCGCTTATGGTACCGGTGCCCAGCCGGTTGTAACCGGTTTTACAACGATAAGTTCATGGACCAATTTAGGGAATAATATTTGGGAAAGTAGCAGCGCGGCTACCACCTTGTCAACTTTTAATATGGTGGTGATAAACGGTGTGAACACGGGTATGGGCCGGTATCCTAATACCGGGTTTTTAGCTTATCAAAGTCATTCAGGAACTTCATCTATAACAAGTAGCAGTTTAACTGGTTCGCCAAACTGGACGGGCGCAGAAGTAGTAATAAGAGTAATCAGGTGGACTTTGGAAAGAGATAAAATTACAAGCCAGTCAGGAGGTAAACTTACCTATTCCGGATCATCAGCTACACCAACAAATGGCTACGGTTTCTTCATTCAAAATGATGCAAGGACATTAGATGTTCAAAATGAGTGGTATTACAATCCTTCAACCAAGAAATTACGAATTTACAGTACAAGTTCACCGACTAATGTAAAAGTGACAACGATCGACAGGCTGGTATACACTAATGGCTTCGATTATGTAACCTTCGATAATGTCGACTTTGAGGGAGCAAACACTACGTTACTTGAGAACAGGAATAGCCAGCATCTCGTCATCCAGAATTGCACTTTCAATTTTTCCGGCAGGTATGGTCTTTACATTGATAATGGAAATTCACAAAATGAAAGTATGACCATTGATCACAATGTATTTAATAACATTACTGAAAACACAATGAGTTTCCTGGGATATACAACTAATGCCTGGATCAAAAATAACACCATCAGTAATACCGGTATGATAGGGGGGGCACAATCAAATAACGAAAGTAGTTGCGATGCTATTGACATCAATGGTAAAGGTAGCATAATGGAATATAATACCATAACTAATACCGGACATACGGCCATAGCATTGAGAACCAGTGATGCGATGATTGTCCGGTATAATTATATATCATACTTTGGAATGACAAAGTATGATGCAGGCGGAATTTATTCATGGAATTCAGATTCCACCACTGCGAAAGTCAGGACTATCGATCATAATTTTATCATCTACAGTAAGCAAACAAGTGATGGCATTGGAACGGCGTCACTTCCGTCATTATTCGGCATTTACCTGGACGGAAGTAGTAAAAATACCATTATCACTAACAATACGGTGGCGCATTGTAAAAATGGTGATGGCATACATATTTTAAACTCCGGTTCCTGTACAATCACCAATAATGTCTCATACGATAATGGAAACCAGCTGGCGTTTTTGCACGCTTTCAATGGTGGGATGGTAATAAACAAAATGATTGTTAAGCGCAACATTTTCTTTTCAAGATCTTTAGGCCAAATGACTTTTTTCTATAGAGATGATGATAACAAACATTTTAATAATTTTGGAACTGCTGACAGTAATTATTATACCCGGCCAATAGATGATAATCTAACAACACAGTCAGTAGTGGTATACGATGGAACAAACAGAACACTTCCAAATTGGCAATCCTTTACAAAACAGGATGTCCATTCGAAGAAAGCACCTAAAACCGTATCGGATACAAATGATATAAGATTTGAATTTAATGCAACAGCCACAAGTAAAACAGTTTCCCTGCCTTATAATTATATTGATGTTTATAACGTGTCGCACAACGGATCAATAACGCTGGCGCCATACACATCAGCAATTCTTATAAAGAACGGATCAACAGGCACCTTGCTTCCCGCTGTGAACCCGGCTAACACAGTAAATGGAATAAACTACAAATATTATGAAGGTACTTACAGCGTTATTCCTAACTTTTCTTCTCTTACTGCGGTAAAAACAGGCACGACTACAAATTTCAATATTTCTTTGGCCAACAAAAGCACTCTATCTGCTTTCAGTTTCACCGGGTATGTTACGGTACCTTCCGATGGCCAGTATACATTTTATACTAATTCCGACGACGGTAGTAGTCTTTATATAGACAACGTGCTGGTGGTAAATAATGACGGAGTACATCCTCCCCGGGAAAATTCAGGTACTATTGGTTTAAAGGCTGGCAAACATGCTATATCGGTTAGCTTTTTTCAACAGGTTGGAGGTTCGGTACTAACGGTAAGCTATTCGGGTTCCGGCGTATCCAAACAAGCTATTCCCGCATCGGCTTTGTATAGAGTTTCAGGATCGGGATTAGTAGCGCTCGACGATAATAATGACGCTTATCTCAGCTCAAGCAAGTATAAAAGCTTATCCAAATCCATTTGCCAATTATATAGAAGTTAATATAACCGGTGATGCCGGCGAATATAAACTGATACTGGTTGATGTTTCAGGAAAGATTTTATGGACCAAAAGTGGCCTAAAAAACAACGGCGCTTTCCAGGAATCAATAAATACTTCTGCTTTACAAAGAGGAATTTATTTTCTGAAGGTGATTCAAAATAATAATAGTTCAGTAGTAAAACTGGTAAAGTAATAATTGCTTTCCTGCAAAATAATAAAGGCGGTTGTACAATTGTACAACCGCCTTTATTATTTATTTCCTGTTGCCTGTTTTTAATGGTAAGGAATAACTCCCGGCTCCATTGAATTATCCGCCCCCGGTCACAAGAGTAATATTACCTTCTTGAAATTTCATCTTATCTTAAACAACGTCTTGTATTAATCGTTCAGGAGCTATTTATTCAAATCGCCTTTCTATTACGGGCTGGAGGGTTTCAGTTTGACTACAACCTGTTACAGCGCGTTACTTTGCCGTCCCAGACCGATTAATTGTACTAGTCTTTTTTAATTAAAACCACCGAAGTGTAGGGGGCAAGGGTTATAGATTTATTATAAACATTACCCCTGACATCAATATAATTAGCATTTAACGCTATCGTTTTTGGTGAGGATGTGGCATTATATTCAAACCTTGAATCATTAATATTCTTAATTGTTTTCGGCGAGGGTAATGAATGAGCATCTGATCCCGAATAATTTTTCCATTGCGTAAGTGTTCTATTTGTTGCCTTGAATAAAATTGCGGTTTTTATACTTAGGTTATTATCATTTGCACTTGCATAATAGTTACTATCGGCGGTACCAAATGTGCTAAAATGCAGGTTGTCATCATCTCTAAAGTAGAAAGCCAGTTGTGTATTAGCCTTGGAGAAAAAAGTATTGTGTTTAACCACCATTCCGGTTATTGCCATGCCGCCCCCGAAGGCGTGCCAGAGACCTATTTGAATTCCGTTGTCATAACAAACATTGTCGGTAATCGTCGTTGAACCGGTATTTAAGATGTGTATTCCCTCACTCTTGCAATGTGCTACCGTGTTATGAGTAATAAAAGAATTTTTACTATCTCCATCGAGATAGATTCCAAATAAGGAAGGTGAGTCTTCCCCAATTCCTTCGCTGGTTTGGTTACTAAAGAGGATAATATTATGATCAATAATTCTACTTTTTACAGTTGTGGAATCAAAGTTCCATGAATAGATACCCCCGGCGTCATACTTGGTCATCCCAAAGTAGGTTATATAGTTATACCTTACAATCATGCCATCGCTGTGCCGCATATCTATCGCGGAATGACCCGTATGATTTATCGTGTTGTATTCAATAATGTTACCAGCACCCTGTACAACAATTGCATCACACGAGTTTTGGCTATTTGTACCGGAGCCCGGTATGATGCCGGTATTGTTAATTGTGTTATTTTTTATCCAGGCCTTAGAGGTGTAGGTTAGAAAATTAATCGCATTTTCATTATTGTTATTAAACAAGTTGCTGTCTATCGTCATTATTTCATTGGCTGAAACTGCGTTGTTAATATACATTGCGGTTTTGCCTGCAAACGAAAAACTGCAATTGTGTACAATAATATACCGGCTTTTTCTGTTTTCGAACAGATAAGAGTTCGCACCTTTAAAATCAATATGATCAAAAGTTAAATAGCTGGAACCGCTAATTACAACCAGTTGATCTATCGTAGATACCTGCACATTGGCAGGCGTACCTACACTGAACATCCTTATTTTTTTTGTAGAGGGGTTGAAATACCATTCATTTGCGGTATCAAGTGTTCTGCTATCGTTTTGAATAAAGAATCCATACCCGTTTGTAGGAGTTTCAGATGACTCTGAATATACAAGCGTGCCCCCGTTTTGCTGTGTAATTAGATTTCTCTGGAGCATCCATCTCGTCGGCCTCAGTACGATTTCTGCCCCCGTCCAGTTTATTACAGATGAATTTAAGGAAGAACTTGTAATTGAATTGTTTCCGTTGTGAGATTGAAAAGCAAGATACCCGGTATTGGGATACCTGCCCATGCCTGTATTAACCCCGTTTACCACAACCAAGTTGCAGGTTGGTAAAGCAGATACAGCATTGGAACTTTCCCAAATTTTATTACCCAGATTTACCCATTCATTTACGGGCGTAAGGCCAGTGATTACAGGGTTTGGCCCTAAGCCATAAGCGCCAAATGTAATTGGATTTCCCTGGTTGCCTGACTGTTTTACCATAATTGAACCATAAAAGATTTCTCCTCTTTTGAATAAGACAGCATCTCCGGGTACAAAGCCGCTAAAAGAGTTTACTTTTTTTAAAGTTTTCCAGGCTGTGGCAACGCTTGTCCCGGAATTGCCATCATTTCCGGAAATGTTGGAAATATAATAGTTTGTAGCATTTGCGGCAAAACCATGAATAAGAAATAGTATTAACAAAGATCTCATAGTGTTCGGGTTTAGCTGCACCTATGCTGGTAAAGAGCTGCCTGCGAGAGTAACTGCTAAATTAACGAACCAGGTGAAATAAGTAAGCACTTATATTCACAATATTTGCCAAAAAATTTGAAGAATATTAGAGTAGTATGGTGCAAACAGTATTAGGTGTAAGCTTTCATTTTATCGTTCCTGTTTCAAACGCTAAATAATAGAAAAGCTGGAGTTTACTTTATTTCAAGCCGCCGGACTCTAAGCGTATGGTTTTTGTTTTCCCCTAAAAATAAAGTGTCTAATGTAATATTATAGTTTGCCTTTAAACAGTCGTCAATCATTTCCTGGTCCATATTGAGGGTATATTTATAGTTCTCAGAATTATCAGTCATAATGATATACGATTTTGTAGGAGAACTTATTTTTTCAATGGTACTTTTTAACTCTGATGTATCATTGATGTTTTCTTCATAATAAGTATTGTCATATTTAAGAGCCGGTAAAGGGACCAGAACATTTGGCCCTTTATAATAATAGGTAAAAGGGGGCAGCAGGCTCTTATATAATAAAACCGGTTCTTGTGCGCGTTCGATTTTATTGAGAAATTTCCCAGCTGACTCAAAATCATAATTTTTTATAGGATTTTTGTAATTTAATATAAGTAATACAATATAATAGATTGAAATAGCTGCGTAGATAAGGTTACTGTTAAAAATAGGGTTTACCTTAAATAAAGTGAAGATTAAGATCAGGAGAGGAAAAACAATTGCCATGTATTTTGTTTGAAAAATAATACCGGTAACAGCAATAAGTAAGATATAGAGCAACAGCAGTAAAGCGGCAGCAAGAAGAATGATATTAATTTTCTCAAAATAAATCCTGAAGGCATTTATCGGGTTCTTATACACTTTATAATATGCATACGTCGCGGCAACTATGAAAATCATTTTAATGCCGAACCTTACTCCAAAATAAGAAGGTACAAGTGGGATGGCAAGCAATAATTCCTGGGGTGAATGCAAGACTGCAGCAATTCTATTTATCGTAGAATATTCTGCTTTATGAGATTGCAACATTGCTACTTGTTGGTTTATAACAAATAAATTAGGTAAAAAAAGAATTGCCAGCGGTATTACGTAAACGGCTAAATTGACAAAAGCCTTCCAACCTTTAAATACTAACACTGAGCAGCCAAACGCTGCAATCTCAAGTATAAAAAAATATTGTGTATACAATCCTATTAAACATATAAGCAACGACAAATAGAGGTACTTGTTTTTATTTTCAGTATAGAAACGAAGAAAAAAATAGACTGATATTATGGAAAGAAATATTACCAGCGAATACAGGCGGATCTCCAATCCCGCCCAAACGGTAAAAGGATTTAAAAGAAATATGATGAGCATCCACCTGGAAGAGCCGGCGCCTGAAACCAAATGTACGAGCTTATAGAAGAAGTAAGAGCCAAGCCCAATAAAAACCAGTGACAGTAGCCTTGCGAAGAAGATTCCTGAATCAATATGTCTCCATAATGCAAGAAGCAGGAAATAGAAAGGAGGTTGTCCCTCAAAATTATAAGCCTGGTGTATGACGGTAGCTAAACCCCCGGAAGTAGTATGTAATGAATAAGATTCGTCTTCCCAGATATTTAATTTATAACAAAGAAAAATGAGACAAGCACTATATAAAAGTATAAATCCATAAAAAATCCGGTCTCCCCATTCCCTCTTCTGCAACGTACTAAAAAAACTTTTCAAAGTAAATCTAATTTTATCCGGCAAATAATTCTTTTGATTTTTTATAGATACTAATCCTGCTCAACTGGAGATTAATTTATTTTGATTTTGTTTTTTTAAAGAGGTCCCGAGGTGAAAAAGCTCCTCAAAATAACGCTTGCTCTGAAGAGATAAAAAGCCAAGGCTTAAAAATTGAATCGCGGCAATAAAAGTAATACCACCAACAAGAAAAGACTGTGGATTTTTTCTGAATTGCAGGGCCAGGCTTTTTGAGAAAGAATTTTCAGGAATGCCGGAATGCGATAAGGTTGCTAAGGTATCATACAACAACCATATCAATTCATACATTGATAATATCATGAGAAAAGACCCTATAGCTAAGAAAAAGATGTATGGGCGAAAAATAAACGAAGACATTATGCCGGAAAAAAACCCTCTTGATGACCCGCATGCTTGAAGTTCTCTTGCCTGCATATTTATTTTGTTCTGTCCAGTCGAGATGAGCGGGAATTTCAACAATCCTGGCTCGTAATATCATTGCCTTATATAAAATTTCCGGGTTCACTTCGTACCCCTTGGTTTTAAGGTTAAGCGTTTGAATAAATGATTTTTTATATGCCCTTACCATGCCGGTATAAGTATAATGCTTATCCTGAGCTGCTAATCTCATAAATTTATTTACCCACAAACTCATCATTCTTCTTAAAAACGGAACCGCAGTTACCTGGCCTCCTTTCATATAAGGCGAAGCTATAACGATGTCTGAATAGGTTTGAATTAATGTATCGGTCATTTTTTCTATATATTCAACGGCATAGCTTAAATCGATATCAAGCACTACAATTATTTCTCCCTTCGAATTCAGGAAACCTGTTTGTAAAGCACGCCCCAGGTTTAAATTTATAGGATGATGGATCACCCTGATATTATCCCATTTACCTGCAAATTCATCAGCTATCTTTCCCGGTTTTATCTTTACTGCCGTCATTTATAATTAATATTTCCCATTTGTATTTATAGGCCTTGGTTTCCAGGTAATCGATGATCGTATTGATATTAGCCTGAATTAGTGCCTCTTCATTATAGCATGGTACAAGGATACTTATGAAGGGCCTATTTTCGTTTGTCATTTGAATCAATTTTTTTCAATATATAACGTTCGTTGAGAAGAAAAAGTCTGTAGAGAATTTCGTTTACATTTGGCCGGGCCAGGATTTTATGCAACTCAATTGTCCCGGTAACCCGGAATAACCAGCAGCTTCTCCCGTAAAACTCATGCATTGTTGAAATGAGGGCTTTCACGGTCTATTTTAGCCGTAAAACAAGACATTTTTGATTGGAATTATCTTTTCGGTCGAAATAATCAGGTTCGCGGCTTTTGGTGATAAGGCTTTAATCGTAACAGGTAGCATCATACAATAGGTAGTTTTTGGTCATTTACAACAAATTTAACCGTTGCTAAGTTATTTTTTTAAATTTAATATAAATCCGGAAGTTTATTTTTTTTAAGTCATAATTTGAATAAAATACAGCCGTTGCATTTAAAAATTGATCTAAAATTTCTTTTCAGCTCATCCTCCAGGCCCGGCTTCTGCCGTAGTATTCGCTCTTCGGCTAAAAAAAAATTACTTCCTTTGGCTCTAAATGGCCAGTATATTTTTTACAGACAAATCCTCAACACTTATGTTATATCCTTTAAGGTTTAACCAATAGTAAAAGTAACCAATGTTAATGGCAAGGGAATATCCTAGTTTATCTTTGCCAGGGCCCCCGTTTGTCAACAAAAGAGAGTTTTGTGGAATAATTTTTTTCAGGCTGTCCTTGCACGCATAAAAAGGCGAAGGTTGATAAATGGTTGACTTCGTTTTGACAAGGTATGTAAAGCAGGAGAATGTGAAATAAGACACTAATACTACCAAAAAAAAGATTATAATGCGGCTTTTGGGGATATCCGGTTTGTGTCTCATTATTTTTTTTCTAAAGTGCAGCTGAGAATAATATTTGTCAAATAATTCCATCGCGGAGCTGCCCAGTAAAATTGAAACCGCAGGGATAGAGAATATATGATAGTACCAGGCCCAATTTTCAGCCGTCGTTCTGGAGGCTATAATATAAAAGACACTCACAGAAGCGAACCAATAGAGACCAAACAGGAAGTATTCTTTGTTAATTATTTTGGTAAATACTAGCGCAAGAATAACGATAAGCGGCGCGTAGGGTGTCCATACGTTAAAAAGCTCAACTTTAAAAAGGCCTGTAATAAGGTGGCGGCTTGTAAAAAAATCCCAGCCTATCCATGGATTCTCATTAGATAGCCCTAAAGAATTTCCATAAAGGCTATAAAACCTATACCCATATGAGTACCAGAGTAGTGATGGCACTATACTCAAAACCCCGAATATAAGAACCTTCGGCTTTAGAAGAAATCTCCATCCCTTTTTAAAAATTATAAGAAGTAAAAACAATATTCCAATATTAGCTGCGGTTATTTTACAAAGAAGGGCCAATGCAGTAAATATAATCGCAGGCACATAGTATCTTGTTTGACCCGCTATCGAGCCAACGAACAAATGTATAGCCGGCACATACATAAAAAAAGAACATCACCGACTCCGGTTGAATGGCAACGGATGTTACCATTAATATTGGGCTAAGCGAAAAAAAGAATGAAGCCGCCATGGCAGCTTTTTTATGAAGCACGTAGCGGCTTAATTTAAAAAAAACAAGCAGGGTGCCTAAGGAGAATAAAAAAGAGATTACCCGGCCGGCCGGTTCCCAAAAACCGAAAATTTTATACCATGTTGCTATGAGGAAGGAATAGATTTGAAATTCTGATTCTACATAGCCGGGCCCGGAGCCATCATATGCTATCTGGGGGTGAAAAATATCAGTGCCATGCAGATAAAAATTCCTGGCAATCGTAGATACATCGGCCTCACGCCATGAGTCGGTATTTACCTGTTGAAAAAGATGAGTACTTCTTACACTAAACCCGATTATAAAAATAACCACCCACAAAAGCCTGGTCATATTCACCTTTTGTGTTTCGCGGGTTTTTAGTTTCTCCTGTATAGATGTTTTATAAAATGCCGACGTGTTATTTATCTTAAAAGTGGGCATTACCTCAAATGTTTTTTAATTTGTAAAACCTTAACCTGGGTTGTTCCAGGAAGCTTGAACTGTGATCTTTGGAGTAGGTTTTGCTAATTATTTGAAAACTAAAAAAAACAACCGGATCACTAAAACGGGAAAGGCATGTAACGGGCACCGGAAACGCTAAGAACACTTTAAACATATATAACATCTTTCGGGACATGGTTATTATAAAGAAAGATATATGAATAATAGAATAATAAAGAAGATAAAATAGCTGGTTATATCCTTTATGGCAAATACAATAGGGTCATCCTTCATTTTGCCACGGTTGGTAACAACCCAGATATGACTTATCCAGAATAAAAATAAAAGGCTTATCCCCCACAAAAATTTTGGGTGAGAATATAATTGCGAAACCTCCGGGCTGTAGATATATAACGAAAACACAACCACCGACAAAAAACCACTTACGACACCCATAATTTGCAGTAAATTAAGGTCTAATGCGATATATTCCCTGCCCCATTCCTTCAGGCCTGCTTCATTAGTAATTTTCATGAGTTCAGAATATCTTTTTACAAAAGCTAAGCTCAGAAACATGAAAGTAGAAAATGCTATTAACCAAAATGATATGGGAACATAAATAACTTTGCCTCCGGCAATAACCCGTGTAGAATATAATATCGCCAATATGAAAACATCGAACAGAACTATTTTCTTGAAATACATGGAGTAGGAAAACGACACGATGAAATAAACAAGCAAAATACCTAAGAACAAGAAGCTTAATATCGATCCAATCAGCAGTCCTCCTGACAACAGCACGACGGCCAGGATAACACCGGATAATATTGATAGTTTTCCGGAAGCAAATGGCCTGAATCGCTTACGTGGGTGAGACCTGTCTGAATTTAAATCGAACAAATCATTTATAATATAACCGGAAGAGGCAACGAAGTTAAATGCAAAAAAAGCTCCTGTAGCCTGTAAAATCATGGCAAGCGAGGAAAAGGAATGCGAGGTAAACAGGGGTACAAATATAAGTAGGTTTTTTATCCATTGGTACACCCGCATTGCTTTTATATAATCTCTCAGCTGTGGTTTCCTGGATCTCCATGTATATTTAAGGTTCGAAATTTTTCTTGCCTTTTTTTCAAGTGACTTTGAGGGATTAACTAAATAGGCATAGCGCGCCGAAGCAATGATTTTAAGGTCAGAATGGGAATTACCAATATAATCAAATTTCGATTCTCCAAATTCTTTAATTAAAATTTTTAATTTGTTTTCACCTTTTAAGTTGATTTCCTCGGTGCCATATATTTCATCAAAAATCGGGATAGAGCTTAGATACTTCCAGGGCATTGGATTTAAGGGCTGCGGTTGCCAGAATTAATTTCCTCCCGGTAGCAAATTCAGCACGAAGAAAACGAAGTAAGTCAGTATTACCGGGAAGTAGTTCATATCGTATGGAAACTATTTTAAAAATGAAATTCTTCAAGTGCACTTTTCCCCTTATAAGCGCCAGTAAACACTTGAAAATGTAAAGGGGGTTTTTCCGGAGAAGTATTATAAATCCCTCATACAATATGTCAGTGTTGATCAGTGTGCCGTCTAAATCGACAACCAACGGATATTTTTTATTATAAGCAGATAATCTCGATGAG
Organism: uncultured Chitinophagaceae bacterium; assembly: GCA_963800635.1. GTDB lineage: Bacteria > Bacteroidota > Bacteroidia > Chitinophagales > Chitinophagaceae > Ginsengibacter. The sequence continues at coordinate 51,918 of CAWDCB010000013.1, read as the reverse complement.
CCGATAAGCTCATTAGTCGTAAATTCCATTTAATTGATTTAATATTAAATCGTCATGAGCAAGCTCTTACAAGCTATGGAAAACTGATACTGGTACGGTAATATCTGCCAAAATATAGGATCTTTCAGGATGCCGGGGGAGTATTGCAAGCATCATAATATATAAATCTACATGTATTAACCGGATTTTATCAATTTATAATACATTAATTTTTTAATTAAAAATGCGCAACCACATTTGCTAAGCATCAATTAGCCTTGTGAACAGTTTTAAAATAACCGGGTTTTTATGTAAAAAGAAATAAACGCCGGATTTACCAATCGGCGTCACGGATGTGTCCTTAAAGCAATTTATCGGATATTAAAAAATCGAATAAATACTGCGATATTGCCTTGTGGCCATCTTCATTCCAATGCCATGATTCTGTAAAATAAACAGGCTGAACAGGAGAGCTTTTTAAAAAGGGAGTTGTATTTAAATAATCAATTCCTTTGGCCGCGCATAAGTTACTGGTAATCTGTTGCGGGCGGTTAAAGTCAAAAATAGTGGTGTCTTTAAGATTTTCCGAATAAGGATAATATGCGATGTCTTTTGGTTTAGAAACTTCAATTTGCCCGGGAACATACATAACCACATATTTAGCATGATTGAGAGCACATAAGTTTTTCATTGCGTCGAAATATTCGCTCACCTTATTGATCACCGCTTCCTTATAAATTGGTGCATCTTTTTTATAAAAGAAGAGTAAACTTTTATCGTAATTATATGACTTGTCTGGAATATGTAATTCCTTTTTGGCAAAATTATTCAACTGAAGAGGTATTTGATCGTTTCCAAAATACCGGTTCCTGGCAGATCTATCGAAAAAAAATCCAATACCTCTGCGTCTTTCTTCTTTTAAAACATTAATGTCATCAAACTCATTAACAAAAAACTGGTTGATAACAACATCCGGCTCAATAATTTTTATAAATTTATTGAGTTGCGCATATTCTTCATTTGGGCCATAGCCGGTAACGCCTGCATTGATTACATTAACTTTTAAAAACGGGTAACTCTGCCTGAGTTTTTGTTCTAATAAACAGGAGTAGGATTTTGCATAGTCCATTCCCTCCGGCATAGAAAAGGCATCCCCAATTATTAAAACTCTTTTTTCATTCGCTGCTTTATCGGATAAATTGATCTCGGGCGAGTTAAAGCCAAGTGAATTGGTCCTTAGATTATAATCGTAATTATTATATTTTAAGTGTGTTGTTTTACCAGGAATTAAAGAATACACCGTTTCAGAATCCATTTGTAGCGAAGGAAACTCTCCCCATTTCATCACTTCAACAGGGTGAGTTCTTCTTAAATAATTTTCCACGGCATAAGTACAGCCGAATAATAAAAAAAAGCTCATCAATACTGAAACAGCATGTTTTAGTTTGTAGGTAATTAGTAGAAAGATTAAAGACAAAGCCACTAAGATCCAATACGTAGAAAGCCAGTTTTCAGTTATTAAAAATATCACCAGGGAAACCACTGAAACTGCATCAAAGAACCGCAAGATAAAAAAGGAAGTTGCATACCTTTTACTAATACGGGTAGTTGTAATAATTAAAAATAGAAAGATCAATAACAGTTTCAGAAGGTTATCGAACCTTGAAAAGCCCAACATGGTAACAAAGCTTATTGCAGCAGCAAACACAATTGTGACAAGAATCAAAGTGCGGTTTAACCGGCTACTCAGGAAGTTCTTTATCGTTGCCTTATGAGTTTGTATTGCTTTTATAGAGAGGGCTATTATTTTGTCGATAAAATAGCCCGCTATAAATGACAGTATTATAATGAGTAGCAATACCATTGCCTTTTGCATGCCCTTTAACAGAGGGCTTACATACATCATAAAAGGCTGATGCAGTAAAAACACACTGAAAGAATTTTTTCCAATCCAAAGCAATGGAGCTTTGATGGTGTTATTTGCTTTGAAGAATATTTGAAATATTGAATAGAATATTCCCGAAAGCCCGAGGGTTATAAAAATGTTTGAAAAGATGCTGCCTACGTACGTCCAGGAAAAAATAAATCCAAGTGCATATGTGAAAAAGGAAACAAGAAATATCTTCTGTTTATTGGATAATAATTTCGTTAAGGATAGATTGTTATTGAATAACAAATAACCTAAATACATTCCGGAAGTAAATTCAAATAACCTGGTTCCGGCAAAAATACCTGTCATCCAGAAATACAAATTTTTAGAATAACCAAAGCCTGCAAGCCCTGCGATACGTGATAAAACTGTTATAGAAAAAGTTATGATAAGAAAGGCCTTCACTCCTTTATTCTTTAAAAGTCTTAATAAAAAAGGAAAAACAAAATACATTTGAATGATAACCCAGATGAACCACCAGGAGGGATTTATAAAGAAAAAAAGCGAATCTTTAAAACGTAAACCTAATAAACTAAGAATGTAGGTGTTGAGAAAAGATGAATGTCCCACTTAAACCACAGCTTTCCCACAAGTAAAATAATCAAATGAATAAGTATATATAACGGATAAATTCTTAGCAGGCGTTTGCGGTAAAAGTCAAGCGGTGGTAGTGGCCTGCTCAATGCAGACATCGTCAAGGTGAGGCCACTTAAAAGGAGAAACACTCCCGGGCCCATGTCTCCTAACCAGCCGAAAAACTTTATAACTCTGACCGCTAAAATGCCATCTTTTGGAAACAGGTTTGCCATTCTCACAGAAAACGACGGCCAATCATAAGAGGGATTGGAAAACCATGGGCCGGGCCCAAATGATTCCACGAAATGATTGAGGAGGATGGCGATGATAGCAAATGCCTTTATGCCATCAATCCATTCAATGTTTTTATTACTAAGGTTATTATAAGATTTCACGAAGTGCTAACAATTTTCATTTTTGAATTTTTCATCAAATAAGCTGTGGTGGGTTCCCATATTTACAATTTCGTAATGTTGTGTAAGGGATTGAATTACTTTTTTAAAAATCTCGACTTTTTTAGTGCTTGTTACATTCATCCCGGGAAAAAAGGCAAGTTGTGTAATTTGATCTCCTCCAATAAGGTCAAGCGGGTGCAGAAGAAACTGACAGGCGTATTGGTAATTTTGCACATCCTGATTGCAGTATTCAAATAAAGCTTCATTAAGCCCATTGAAATATTTCCTAGATAAATCAAGTAGCTTAAGTGAAACGGAAGCTTAAAAACCGGCATGGTGGTTACAGGAATTTCGGTGATATTTTTTCCTTCTCCCAAATCCCATTTATACGGTTTAAGTTTTCTAAACCCTTCACTAGAATTTGCCAAACAGCTCTTTACGTGCTTTTTTTTCTTCTTTTGTAAGATCAGATTTTTTGAAATAATACATCCTTGCAAGCGGCCCCAGATAAGTCGGTAAAGTTGATGCATCGAAATCGGTATCCCCTGCTTTCCAAAACTTTAAGAAGATCATTACTCCAGCTAAACCCCGGGCCTCTAAAGCCAGTTGTCCGCTGGCCGGTAACCCTTTCAATGGCTTCCTCCGCATCCCTGATTTCCTTTTCTATTTTTTCATAGCTATATGTTTGCAACCATGATTCATGATGGTAAGAATGATTGCCAACTTCATGGCCTCTTTCTGTAATCATTCTTAAATACTTTCTGTTTTCTTCCGATTCGGTATCTTTTCCAACGATAAAAAAAGTAATTTTTAAATTGAGGTCATCCAATACATCAAGAACATGCGGAATGAAGATGTCGAAATAAGAAGGATACTGATCCCATCCTTCATCTCCATGAATTTTCATATACGTCCATTGGTTATCGAGGTCAAGTGATATACTTGCTATTGGTTTTTTTTTAGCCATTTTTGTTTAATATTTCTTTCAATTTAGTTTCTGCAACCTGTATTGTTTCATTCACATTCAATGTTCCGTTGATGATCTGTGCAGAATTGACTATATAATAATTGCCTATTGAAGTGGTAATTCCGGGAATTTTTTTTGAATAATTAATAGTAGGCAATGCAAATACAACACGTGCTTTTGATACTCCCCAAAAAAGAAGATCATCTTCAGTAAATTTGCGGGTACATTTTAAATAAGGCATCCAAGAAATATTTTACGAAGCGCAGCATCATCGTTATCAAATAACGGATCATCAGGATTTACATATTTTGGCAAATAGACCAGGTGTTTTTCGTTGACTTCTTTTTTATCAATAAGCGCTGTCATTTCAATTACGCCGGTAAAAGGCGGCCAGTTATCAGTAATATTTGTAACGTAATATGGGGAAATAGATTTTTTTAGTAAAACAGACGGACAAATTACACCCAGGTATTTTATATCATTATGCTTTTGTTTTTCATCCTCAGTTAATTCATCTGCTATCATTACAGATGCATGGGAAGATAAGGTTGAAATTACATGATCAAAAGTTTGTATATTATTTCCGGTGTTAACTTCCATCGTTCCATTGGAAGTTTTTTTTATAGACTTTACTTTTGAATTATATTGAATAGTTGACACCGGATGCCAGTAAATGCTCTGCAAATCTGTTCATTGACTTTTTCATAACCGCCGGTTACATAGCCGAACATTTCTTTTTTCAGCCCGCTTTTTCGTGCCGCGTACATGCGTTGTATAGTGGTCCAGATAAAAGCAGCAGAAGTATTTTTATAATTTTCGCCAAGCTTGGCTTTTAATAACGGAAGCCAGATCTTTTCAAAAACTCTTTTTCCCGACCAGCGGGTAAGCCAATCTGCTACCAGGATATTTTCCAGCTTTTGCCAGTTTTTTATTTTAGAGGCTATAAAAATTGTTAAGCCCAATCTGAATTTATCAATGATATTTATTGGAGGAAATTTAAAAAACTCAATGATATTCGACATCGAGTATAATTTTCCGCCCGAATAAAAACCTGTTTTTGTTTCAACCCATCGCAGATCATTTTCCAGCCCAATCTCTTTAAGAATTTTCCTTGTATTTAAATCCGACATCAGTATTACATGATAAAACCTGTCCCAAACAGCCCCATCCATTTTCCATGAACTGGTAAGGCCGCCAACTTTTTCAGCAGATTCATAAATAGTAACTTTATTGTCCTTCTTGTGAAAGCCGCAATGCCAGCGTCATTCCCAGCATTCCTCCGCCTATTATTCCCCAGTTTTTTTTTTTTGGCATGATTTAATTTAAATCGTTGATAATGGTTATCATTTTTTCGGTTACATTTTTTCCAAAAATTTCTTTTTGTTTTTCAGGAGGATTAAAGCCGTGAATTTTTGAAGCAATCATACTCATCGGAGGGATTAATAAGCAAATTCCATTTTTCTTCAACTGTTTCAATCCATTCGGTTTCTGTACGTAATGTAATACAGGGCTTTTTCAGAATATAAGCTTCTTTTTGAATGCCGCCGGAATCGGTAATGATTCTTTTTGAGAAATTCTCAAGTGTAATAAAATCCAAATATCCCTGGGGTTCAATCAGTTCTGATATTTTGCTGGTACGGCATAAGTTGATAGCAAGCATTTTGCGTGTCCTCGGATGAACCGGGAAAAATGATTTGTTCTCCCAATTGTCCCAATTGATTTAATATATGTTCAAGCACATTCTGTATTATCAACATTGTAATTGCGGTGGAGTGTAAGTAAATTGTATTCTTTATTTTCAAGTTTTAGTGTTGAAATTATGTTGGATTTTTTAAGTGCTATTTCAATATTATTGTTCATGGTATCAACCATAATATCTCCTGTAAAAAAAGTGTTTTCTTCCAATCCTTCTTTTTTAAGAATATCTACTGCAGTTTGAGTGGGTGCAAAAAGATATTTTGAAATATGATCTGCAACAATACGGTTAATTTCTTCCGGCATACTCCTGTTATAGCTTCGCAAGCCTGCTTCAATATGTATAATCGGGATGTTTAATTTCGATGCGGCCATTACTCCTGCCAGGGTTGAATTGGTATCTCCGAAAACGATGATGATATCCGGTTTTTTTTCAATCATGGCTGTTTCCAGCTTCACCATCATTTCACCGGTTTGCGCTGCCTGCGTGCCAGGGCCGTTTCCAAGGTGAATATCGGGTTTCCTGATGCCAAGGTCAATAAAAATCTTTTCTGACATGGCATAATCGTAATGCTGCCCGGTATGCACAATAAATTCTTCATGCGAAGCAGCCAGAGCCGATGATAAAGGGGCCAGTTTTATAAACTGCGGCCGTGCGCCTACAATTGAAAAGATTTTCAAACCAGGTTTGATTTAAGATGCATCGATAGATTTTTTCGCCAGCACACTTGAAAATCCTCAAAAACGGGAATGCTTTCAATCAGGATCATGGATCTGCAATTTCACATCCTGTTGAACAGGTTTTTGCCAATCGCTGTACATCTGTAAATTTTACCTTGTTGTATTCATCATACGCATAATTTTCATTGTAAAAATCTATTAAGCCGAGTAGTTCATGGCCAATCCTTTTTCCATGGCACGGAAACTTTCATATACAAAATCAATAAAATCTTTGTCCGGCTCTTTTGTTCCCTTGCCGATGCCTGCATATACGTATCTCCTTATTCGATAAATTGCTTGCTGTTGTAAATATTGCATGCATCCATTACTCCTAGAATGTTTTTGGCGGAAGTAATTAGATTAAAATTATCAATATATTCCTTATGTGCTGTGCATATAAAAACATAATCGGCCAATTCCAAGCGCTTTATTGATGTCTTGTGTAAAATGATCCTGCTGATCATATTTTAAAAGATTTTGATCTTCTGATTTTACATAAGGATCGTGCATTATATAATCTACATTATTTTCCCTGAGATAATTTGCCAAAGCAAGTGTGGGCGAATTCCTGGTATCTTCAGAATTAAAGCGATAAGCCACTCCCAAGAAGGCAATTTTTTTATCGTGAAGATTTCCGAATTTTTTTTCTGCCTGTTTAAAAGTATAGGCAGGCGAATCATCATTAATTAATCTCGATGCAAGTATCAGGCTTGAAGAAGTATCGTTTCCTTTTTGAATATTTCTCCACCAAAGCAAGATGCCGTCTTTTGGCAAGCAATGGCCACCTACACCAAGCATGGGAATTAATAATCCGCCGCTTGGTACCGCATTAGGATCATTAGTTGCATTATCTGACTGGGCAAGCAGATTATTAACTTTGTCCCTTACTTTATAAAAATCAATATTGTGTTCATCGCAGTATCTTACTATTTCAGTTGAAAAAGCAATTCTTACATCCCGGTAGGCATTTTCAAGTGTCTTTACAATTTCGGCAGTTAAGCTGTTTGTTTGAAAAACTTCGGCTTTTGTTACAATATGTTTATAAAGCTTTGAAATAAGTTTTGGGGTTTCAGGATGAAGGCCGCCGGCGAGCTTATCTGATTCACGGATTCTTTCAACAAGCCTTCCGGGCATTACCCTGTTTGGGCTATTGCCTAAAAGAATATCTTTTCCTTCTTCCAAACCATATTTTTTAAAATGTTCCCTGAATAGAGTATCCATGGTAGTAGGAGCGAGTGTTGACTCAAATATTACCAATGGAATTTTTGAAGCAGGTTTATTTTTCAAAGCTTCTGCCAATTTTTCAAGCGCGCCAAACATAGGGCCATAATCAGGTTCAAAGCCTTTTTTATCTGTTTGAACAGAAACAAGTATCACATCAGCATCTGAAAGAACTGAAAAATCAGAACTTGCAGAAAGCATGCCTGCTGTTACTGCCTCGTGGGTAATTGGATCAAGTTCGGGTTCAATGCCACCTATTACTGATTTACCATTGTTGATTGCATCAACCTTCCATCCGGAATTTACCGAATCTCTTTGTACTACAATCACCTTAGCAGGCTGATCTGTTCCAATTTTAATTCTTGCATTTGCTAACATCGCGGCCATTGGCATTCCAACTATTCCCGGGCCTATAACTCCTATCTTTTCAATTTTCCATGTTTCTGCATTAATGGGTGCGTGATTTACTTTCATTTTAATCAATTTTTATAATTTAAATATACGAATATGAGGTATTTGAATAACCGTTTGCATATGTGAATTAACTTATGAAGTATTTGCTATTTATCAATAAATTGATTGTACCATAATTCTAAAGATAAAAGCCCCCATAATCCCCTGCTAAATGGCTGTTCGGCATTAATAAGTTTTTCTATATATTTTGTATTTATAATATTTCTTTCTTTTGATTTTTTTGATAAAAGAACATCCATAATAAAATCCTTTCCTTTATTTTTTGACCAAAGATGCAAAGGAACCGGGAAACCCCATTTTGTCTTTTCGTTTCATTATTTTTTCCGGAATTATATTTTTTATTGTTTTTTTCAGTAAATATTTCATTTCGCCTCCTTTAAATTTCATGCCGGCCGGCATCGTGGATATAAGATCCACAATTCTTCTGTCAAGAAGGGAACTCTCGATTCAATTGAAACGGACATGCTTACACGGTCTTCCACCTGTAATAAACCGGGAAGGCTTCCCAGCATATCAAAATGGGTCATTTTATTAAAATAACTTTTTGTATCAGGATCGTTGAAATAACGGGAAAACTTCTTAAATATTATATCATCATGGCATTTGTAAGTAATGTCCGGATGGAGAAATTCAACAGTATGATCCCATCCTGTTGATTAAATTATAATAGCGCCTGTCCATTGGCTCAAACGCATCATCTTTCCAAAAGCTTTTCATCATTGGGATGTATTGCTTAAGCGAAGGAAGATTTGGAAGAATAGAAATCAATGATACGATATGTTCATCTTCTTCATTGGATTCATTGATAGCCCCTTTTATTGCCTGTTCAAGGTAAGCGATCATGTATCTTGCATATCCTCCAAAAATTTCATCTCCGCCCTGGCCTCCCAAAATAACTTTTACATGTTTTGAAGCGAGCCTTGAAACAATATATTGGGGAAACAATCCCGGGCCCGGCCACAGGTTCATCGAGGTGATATATTAATTTTGGAAGCAGATCAATAAATTCCTGTTCGGTTGGAAAAACTTCAAATAATTCCGCATTAGCAGCTTTTGCGGCAATACGCGCATATTCAAGCTCATTGAATTCAGGGCCTTCATTAAAAGCGCCGCTGAAAGATTTAAAAGATTTGCCAAGAAATTTAGAAGCCATTATTGTTACAAGCGACGAATCCAGGCCACCGCTTAAATAAGTTCCTACGGGAACATCGCTGCGTAATTGCTGGGAAATGGTTTCATCAAGAATTTTTTGAAGTTCAACTATAAAATATTCTTCGGTATGGTACTGATCAATCTTGAAATTCGGGATCCAATATTTTACTTCATTTATTTTCCAGGATTCCATATCTATGTTCATGTAATGGCCGGGCTGAACTTTACAAATATTCCTGAACATTGTTCCTTCACCTAAAATAAACTGGAAGGTCAGGTATTCATATAAATTTTCCGTATCTGGCTCAGCCACCACTTCCGGATGAGCCAAAAGGCTTTTATTTCGCTTCCAAATAATATTTTATGTTCATCCTGGTACCAATATAAAGGTTTGATTCCAAAATGATCCCTGGCAATAAATAGTTTATTTTTTGATTTGTCGAAAATGATAAATGCAAACATTCCATTGAGAAGGTTTACAAAATCATCACCATATTCGACGTACAGATGTAACAATACTTCCGTATCGGATGTAGTTTTAAATACATGCTTTTTTCTGATCAGGTCTTCACGCAGCTCAATATAATTATAAATTTCACCATTGAAAACAATTGTGCAGTTATTAAAAGCCATGGGCTGCTGGCCTGTAGAAAGATCAATTATTGAAAGCCTTTTATGGAAAAAGCCGATATTGCCATCTATGAATATTCCATCTTCATCGGGCCCGCGATGATGAATGGTGGCTGCCATTTTACAAAGCAGGTTGCTATTTACTGCCTGCTTATTTTTATTAATAATTCCTACGAAGCCACACATTTGTTTATCTTATTTATTGTGACAATTTCCAAAAAACTGGTTATTGTTGATGAATATGAATAAAAAACGATTTCTTTCTTTTGTATGTGCGTCTTTTCACGCGTAAGGTTGCTTTGAATAAAGAAAGCAGGTCATCGCTTTAAAAATGGTACGCAATTACTACCAATTACCCTAAGTTTTCGAAATTCAGTTTTACCTAATATTACTTATACATTTATTAAAATTTTCACCCCACCTTTTCCAGGATAACCTCTGTTCATAAGCCTTGCGGGAACTAATACGAAGCTCTCTGAATAAATCCTTGTTTGTAAAAATGGAATAAATTTTATCTGCAAACGCATTTTCATCTGCATTAACATCTAATAAAAATCCGTTAGCCCCGTTTTCAATTGCAGAAGAAGTTCCGCCGGTATTTGTTGTTATCGAGGGAACCCCAAAAGCACTGGCTTCGGAAAAAACAATACCGAAGCATTCGGCTTTTGTTGGAAGCAGCAAAATATGAGTTTTAAGAAATATCCTGTATAGCCTGTCAAAGTCATCCTTTTCATTTTTATTTATAAAGGGAATGATGGTAACGTTATCGTCATCAGAATTAATTTTTGGATTACAGCCAATTATGGTGAATGTACAGGAAAGTCCTTTTTTCTTTAATAGCAGATAGGTTTTATAGGCTATGTCGCCTCCTTTTCTTATCCAATCAACACCGAGGAAAAGAATATTACATGTTTCGCTGTTTGAAAAATCTAAATCTGAGAGGGCGGGCTCGTATAAAAGATTTGCCCCAAACTCAAAAACACATATTTTTTCAGGAGGTACTTTATAAAAATCAATAGCCGAATTTCTTGCCCAGTTGGAACAAAATATTACCTTTTCCATTCGTTGAAATGCCCGGCTGTCTATCTTATTTCCCTTTGTAATATTTTTTTTACTTAAGCCTGTAAACTCCGGGTAGTAGCCTACCATGAGTTGAAAGGTGGTATCAGATAAATATATAATTGGAATTGATGTGTCTAAAAAAGAAAAAAGGGTAGAGGAGACCGGGGCATAAATAATATCATACTTACCATTTTCTAATTTTTTTTTTACCTTATTTGCATAAAAAATACTGAATAAAACATTAGGAAGCGGAACCTTATACTTCATCGCCTTATTGTATACATGTAACGATTTCAATAACATTTTTTGCCAAAGCTTCAATTCAACCTTTCCAATCCAGCTAACTTCATGGTATTTTTTCAGATTAACATACATATGATAAAATATACCGGACCAGCTTGTTTTATCTTCCGGATCCTTGAGAGTTAGAAAGCAAATTTTCATTTCTATTTGATTTTTAAGCGTATAAAGTACTCAGGAATCTATTGCCTTGTAACCTGAAAAATGCCTGTTTGGTTAGGATATTTTATGGTCATCCGCGAACTGATAAGTCGAATGCCTGGGTAATTAGTAGGCATTTTTATCTCCCTTTAAAACATAGTATACTGTAAGAAAAAGTATCTGTATATCGAGCCATAATGTCCAGTTTTCCAGATACCACAAATCTTTATTGACTCTCATTTGAATCTGTTCCGGATTAGTAATTTCGCCCCTGATAACCATTTATTTGCGCCCATCCTGTAATGCCTGGCTTTATAAATTGCCGGATCATATAATCATCTGCAACTTTTGAGTAATCGAAAGTATGTTGGAGCATGTGCGGCCTCGGGCCTACCAGGCTCATTTCTCCCTTAAATACATTTATGAATTGCGGAAATTCATCAAGGCTTGGTTTTCCTGATAAATTTACCGATTGTGGTTATCCGTGTATCATTTTGAGTAGCCTGCTTCACATCAGCATCGTTGTTAAATCTCATGCTTCTGAATTTCAAACAATAAAACGGCTTTTTATTTTTTCCCGTGCGGAGTTGTTTAAAGAAAATGGGCCCTTTGGATTCTAGGAAAATTAAGCAGGCCCAACAATGGAATCAGCCAGGAAAGAATGAACACCATCACAAAAAAACTTACTGTAATATCCAGCACCCGCTTTTTAAGCCTGTTTCCAACATCATCAAGCGGCTCACTGCGTAAAGAAAGTATGGGTAATTCGCCAAAATATTCTATATGCACTTCTCTTGTAATAAATATTGAAAGATTGGGAACAATTTTGAACCGGATGCATTCTTTTTCGGCCTGGTACATTAAATTATAAATATCCTTATTTTGTTCCGGTGTTATTGTTGAAAATATTTCCTGTACATCCAGGTCTTTTGCTACCTGCAATGTATTACTTATATCGTCCAATACCGGATAATGTGATAATTCATGTATATTTTTATTATCTTCTATAAATCCTATCAATTGGGTATTAATCCCGTCTTCTTCAAAATAATTTGCAAGTTTTTTTGCAGTATCGTTATATCCCAGTATGATTACTTTTTTAATAAGATGGTGGCTGTTTTTAAAATATCTTTTTATTCCAAGATATAAAAACCGGTTAAGGAATAAGCCCTAATCCAAAACTGGAAATGGTTGAAATAATAAATAGCCGGGAAATTCTAAATTCACGGGAAAAGAATAAATAAAACAGGATTACAATAATCCACAATAAATAAACCTGGATCGTTCTTTTTGTAAAATACTCGAAATTCAATATTACCTTATCAGCATAGGTTCTTAAAAAAAAGGAGAGCAAAAGCCAGATGATATTTGAAAGATCCAGATATTGCAGGTATACATTGGAATCACTGGAATGAATGCCTTTCTTAAACAAAATCTGGATAAGAAAATACAATACATTTAATACCAGCAGGTCTAAGGCCACGAGGGACATTTGTAAATAGCGTTCAAACTGCCTGTTCATTTTACCAGATTAGCGAAGTAAGCAAACACTTATGAGTGTAATTCTTTATTTATATAATTTTAGCCGGTGAATTATGAATATAATTCAGTTAATTTTTGTATAATCCTTACAGACGTTTTGCCATCCCATAAAGGCGGAATAGAAGATTTTTTCCATTCATTATTTTTAATTTTTTTGAGATAGGGAACCAGGTTGTGAGGATTTGTGCCTGCCAGTTCATTTGATCCCAATGTAACTGTCTCCGGCCGTTCAGTAGAGTTCCTGAGAGTTATGCAGGGAATATTTAATACGGTAGCCTCTTCAGTAATACCCCCGGAATCTGTTATAACAGCTTTCGAATTATTTACCAGAAAGATAAATTCCAGGTATCCCGAGCGGTTCTGTTATAATTAATTTTGAATTATTCATGTATTTTTTATCTAAATTCTTTTTAGTTCTTGGATGCAAAGGGAATATTACAGGTAAATTGTCTGTTTCTTCCAGAATAATATCCAGCAGTTTACTCAGGTTTTGCGGATCATCAACATTTGCAGGACGGTGAAGTGTAATCAAAAAATACTTTTTCTTTTCTAAGTTGTTTTTTTCCCAGAGGTCTGGTTTTTGAAGGTTATCCAGGTTTTGGTATAAAGTATCTATCATGGTATTCCCCACAAAATGTATCCTGTCATCTCCAATCCCATTTTTTCGCAACTGCGTATTTGCCAGTTCACTCGTAGTAAAAAAGTGATCACAGATAGCATCAGTTACTATACGGTTAATTTCTTCAGGCATACTCATATCGCCCGATCTTATCCCGGCTTCCACATGTACCACGTCAATACATAGTTTCTTTGCGGTGATCGTACAAGCCATTGTTGAGGTTACATCGCCGACAACCAGAACCACTGTAGGCCTGTATTCGATTAATTCTTTTTCAAATTTGATCATGATGGCTGCATGTTTGATCGGCCTGGGAGCCGCTTCCACACTCAAGATTAACATCCGGAAGAGGAATGCCAAGTTGTTCAAAAAAATTTCCACTCATATTTCTATCATAATGCTGGCCTGTATGCACAAGGCGATATGAAATATCTTTTCCTGCCGATTGAACGGATTTAATTGCTTTTATAAGAGGGGCAATTTTCATAAAGTTGGGGCGTGCGCCGGCTATCAGGCTTACATTCATAATGGCAGGTAAATGGAATCAGCTTTTTTACTATATGAATCAATTAGCTCTTTCGAATTTTTGATATTGCCCTGGGACGATGCCCCGAAAAGTATAGAATCGACTCCTTTTAAATTGCAAACATATTGGAGTGCTTCATTAGAGGAGATAGAACCTGCTGCAAAAACCTGCATCGCAATTAACCTACAGCGCTTTTCAGCAATTACTTTCTCATACAATTCTTTGCCGCCCGACATTCGAAAACCAATTTTATTTATGGAGGCGCAGATAATTGGATTTTCAATACCGCTGGACTCAAGTACATTTAGCAACATAGGCAGGTTCATTGTAATGAATCCTGCGTCAGCATTATATTTTTTTTTGATATATTGATGAAATGCAACTAAAAAGTCTGTCATTCCTAAACCCAGTAAAAGATCCGTTACAACATTTTGCAGAAAAATAACAGGCGTGGAAATGCCCTTAAACATTTTCATTTCGGCGTCTACAAGTAACTCCATCATGGAAACGAAGTCTTTTTTTACAAAGGCAAGGCTGCCTTTTGCGAAAGTGCTAAACAAGTTACCGGGAAGGTACTGTTTCATTGAGCCCATAATGCCCAGTTCCGATATTGTATTAGCATACTTATGCGCGTAAGGCATACAGGGATATATCTTAAAATTTTCATATTTACTGTTATTTCTGATCGTATGGCAAATTTCTGCAATACGATCGTGGGTGGTACACATGAATGTAGTGATACCTTCCCCTATTGCTATATCGAGTACATCTATAATCGCTTGATTATCCTGAAACCTGATTGTCTGGGCCCGGGATTTTTCATCAGAGCTATGATTAATCCCGAAAAACTGATTATCTCCAAAAATTACTCTTTCCATTTTTTTAATTGCTTGATATGTCCGCCAATAATAACGAAATTACTTCATCTGTAATTGTAGCACTTTCAAAAGAACTTTTGGTTAAGGTGCTTTTTGTTGTTATGGCATTTATAAAATGATCAATCTGAGAAGAATACTCTTCTCCACGTAAATAAAAGTTGACATTTTCCGTAAGGGATGTAATGCCTTTTATCGTCCAGCCTTTTGGTAGCCCGGAGATTTTATCGTCTTCTTTTAAAAAGATTCGCAGTTCGGTAGCATCTGAAATAATCTTGCCTTTTTTTCCCAGCAACGTTATTTGAGTGGTCATTTTTCTATAGGTTTCATCACTCCAGTTTACCGACAATTGTCCGCTTAGCCCCGTTTCCAATGTTAAGTTTGCGTAAACGGCATCTTCGACATCTTTTGAAAAAATATATTTCAATTGAGTGCCTGAAACTTTTACCGGCCTTGCCAGTAGAAAATTAATGAGGTCAATTGTATGTGAAGCGTAGTCATATAAACAACCACCTCCCTGTCCTTTGTCACTCCGCCAGGTGCTGTTTTTTTCTTTTAATACTACCGGCCCGTATGATTCTCCAACGAAATGATACAGTTCTCCAAGAATATTTGATTTAAGTATTTTTTTAAGTTCTATGAAGGTGCCGATAAACCTGTTGTGATATCCTACCTGGTTTACCAGGTTTTGCTTTTTTGCGAGGTCAGATAAAACCTTGCCTTCTTTAGCATTAAGGGAAAACGGCTTTTCACAAAAAACATGGATATTTTTTTTTAATGCATATAAGGCCATTTCGCAATGGAATTTAGTTGGAGTAGCAACTACCAGGGCTTCAAGCCTCATGGTATCGATCATTTTTTTATAATCGTTAAAACATTCAAAGCGGGAATGTTTTTTAAAGAGATCAATGACCAGCGATGATGAGTCGCAAACTGCGACAAGATCTACGTCAGGGTGTGCGCCAAGAATAGCACAATGAGATATACCCATTTTCCCCAATCCTATTATTCCTGTTCTTATCATTTTTTACTAATTTCTTTTATTAAAGATTTGATTAAATAATACGATTCCCGGCCTTTTAATAGTAACTTTTTGTTTGGTGCTTTCGAATCTTTGTGACTGATATACTCAATAACTTTTTCGCTGGTTAAATCCGGGAAGTGTTGCATCAGGCCCACCTGCAAAAGGTACTTATCAACATCCAAAAGTTCGTCCTGGTAAACAGAAATTGTAGGGATACCGATCACGGCCATTTCACGGGTCATCGTACCCCCTGCGCCTATAAATAAGAGGCAGTCTCTCGCGATATCATCAAATGATGCGGGCTTTTCGGGCACACAAACATCAGCGAACTCTATTGTTTTATAGTATTTAAGTTGTGCCTCATCCCTGGTGAGAATGACGATTTTGAATTTTTTTTTAACTCCGGCAATGACATCATCCAAAAAGTTTAATTTTCCTTTGTAATATTGAGCCGTACTTGGTTCCGGCCTTATATAAATTTTTTTTTGACCTGCATCACCTACCGGGGCCGCCTGGTTATTTGACAGATAGGATTGCCACAGGTAAATGCCTTCCTTAACACCCGGGTAGGCTATAATTTTCTTTAATGCGGCCCCTTGTTTTCTGACTTTTTTAATATCTAAGAATTCCGGGATGAGAACTTTTGTAGCACACATAAACGAAGGGATATTACCCATAGCGAATTCATTGTCGTTCATATAAATGGAGGGTATTCCCAACAAGCGTGCGGAGACGGGGCAATGAAATGAACTTTGAGAAATTGCGAGGTCCACCCTTAGCGGTTTTATAAACTTTTGTAATTGACGAACCCTAATGGGATAGCCTATTATTTTTTTAAATAGATTCTTGCCGTAGTGCTTCCCGATAATGGTATATTTTATATCGTGCAAGTTCAATAAAGAAATTGTATTTGATAAAGGGCGGCAGGTTACGATTATCTCATCTCCTTCCGATTCCAGTTCTTTTATTAAATCTTTAAAAAGATTTATGTGAGGCGCATTCGATATATCAAACCAGATTTTCATTTGTGGATACCAATTTCGTTTATATCTCTCTTCCGAATTAATTTTGCAGGAACGCCGCCTGCTATAGAATAAGGTTCAATATTCTTAGTAACAACAGCATTTGATCCTATTATACTGCCTTTGCCAATAATAACACCCGGCATAATAACAACATTTCTGCCAATCCATACATCATCTTCAATTACCGGGGGAACTTCTTTCGTTGTGCCCTGAAGAGCCATCGGAATATCGACGTTATCATAGCCATGAAATTTCCCAAGGATACTGGTATTCGGCGCAATTAACACATAGTTGCCTATTATTCCGCTTTGAATGTAAACCCGTTCGTTTATTTGGCACATATTGCCGACACTGATATTGCTGCCTTTACCAAAATTAACATAAGGTTGCACCGTACATCCTTTTCCCAGCGTTAACATTCTTTTTAAAAGAAATGTTCTAAAGGAATTGAAAAAGTTTCCTAAAGGGAAAAAGCTCGACGGCAACTTATTAGCGATCGTGTAATAAAAAAATAATGCAATGTATTTTGTCATTTCACGACCTGTTTATAACAATTATAAATTCTGGCAGCGATCGATTGCAGGTCTAAATTTAATGCCTTAACACGTTCTCTTCCATCGTTTGCTTTTTTATAAAAGTCCATTTTTTGTTTAACTTCTAAAATACCTTGCAGCAAATGTTCTGGTTCATAGTCTTTGACAATTCTGCAATTGTCCACACCCGTTAATAAATACGGTACGTCGGCAACCGGAACACTCACTACGGAAGTGTTACAAGCGAGAGCTTCTTTAATTATTTGCGGTGAGCCTTCATAAAAAGAAGTAAGCAATAATATATCGATGTAATTAAGTTTCTTAACCACTTCAGCTCTTGAAAGATTATGGAAAATTACTGTTTCAACAACGTGTCCCTGCATTTCCAATTGCTTTACAACTGTTAAAAACAGGGCATAATTTTTTGCAGCTCTTTCAGGGTTACTTGCGAAGCCTAAAACCAGGTTTTGATTAGCGGTTTTTCCGCTGGGTGTAAAAAAATCAAGATTGATGCCGCAGGGGATTACTTCCAGTGACTTTGCAAATGGTTTTGCAATTTCACTCATCTCATTATTCATTACAATAGTTCTCGTGCATTTGGATATGATCTTTTTTACGAGGGATTTGACGAGCTTGTCAGGTGTATAGATGTCTGATCCATGCAAAGAAATAACAACGGGAACTTTAAGAAACGGGTTAAAAAACAAAAAGAGCCCTGAAAGGCCAAAATGGATATGGATTACATCTGCCTTGCTTTTATAAACTAAATAATTAGCCTTAATAATACTTAACATATAGTTCCACTTCGAGACCCGGCCATTTATAAAAAGTACCGTATCAGTGATGCCATATTCATTCCGGATGCTATCTATTTGCTCTTTAACGTGTATTCCAAAGTAAGCGTAGCTTTTATAGGGATACATATTTGTTACATATAATACTTTCATATCATCTAAATCTAGAATTAAATGTTTAAGTGAGAAAAGAAGTAATTCACGATACAGTTATATCATTTATTCCAGAATTAAACGCTTAAGTTGGAAAAGAAGTATTTAGCCTGCTTAAAGCATAATTGTTTGCTTTAGATACCGGTCTTTTATTATTTTAAATTTTCTCTTCTTAATTAAAGGCAAGGAAGACATTTAATCTCCTGCATCCTTAAAAAATCTGATATAGTAGACGTTTTTAACGTGGTAGCTTACATTCTTTCACAATAAATCCGTTGCATATCCCTTGTATTTATTCGAACAATAAACTTGTTTAAATTCAACTTTTGGGACAATGACGAAAAAAAATTCTTTTTGCCGGTAATCACGCCGAAATTATAGAACAATCTATCTAAAGTTAACGTGCGGCCTACTTTCTCATGTTTTAAAACTTTAAACCCGTTTTTTTCAACGAGCCTCGTTAAAGTTTTCTTTGTGAAAAAATAAATGTGGCCCTCACACCGAACACTTCTTTCCCTGTGTTTAAATAATTTAAACATCAATGAATCATACGTTGGGGTTTCTAAGATCAATTTACCTCCCGGCTTCAACAATTCAAATGCTTTTTCAACAAAAGAGGTAGGATTGGGAACATGCTCTATAACATGGCAAGCAACAACCACATCTATGCTTTCTTTTGGAAGATCGGCTTCTTCGAAATATTTTCGTATAACTTTTATACCTAATTCCTTCTCTGAATAATCAGCCGGAATCTCGAGTGGCTCAATGCCTAAAACCTTCCATCCTCTCTTTCTCGCTTCGTTTAAAAATGATCCGGCATAAGAGCCAATTTCCAAAAAATTACCTTTGTCCTTTTTCTCAACAAAGTCTATTATTTTAGCATAGTCCCTCAATTGAAGGAATTGCTTTCGAAAATATTGATTATCGTCAGAACTAAAGGCTTGTAATCCGGAATCCACAGAATCTGATTGTAAGTATATTTTCTCAACACCGCTGACATTATCTGTCTGTGGATTCGCATAAATTAAATTACAGCTGTTACATTTTACAATCCGGTGGCCCTGTGCTTTGCCCGCCGGAAAGAGCTCTGTATAGTCATCTGAATTACAGAGATTACACAATACCAAATTTTCTTCTAATACCATTGTTTGTGAATTCATATTGACTATTTAACATTCATCAGCTCCGTTACCAAAATAAGTGGCCCGGGATAAGTTCAGCCACTTTCTGCCCGTTAAGAAAACTTCTGATACATATCATAATTTTTATGGTTCATCTATTACTCCTAAATGCATGCCATAATTAAAGTAGCCTAGCAAGCCTTTTATCCCGGAAGAGCATACATTTTCTAAATAAAATTTTAACGAGATTGCTATTCATGTGAAAAAAAGAAAGTTAAGATGTGATCATATTTTTATCCATTTATTATACCACATTTGAAACATCAGCAAATACCAGATTTTTAAGTATTTCTCTGTACGACCGCTAAAAAAGTCTTGTAGTAGCTTTTGTACTTCACTAACGTTAAATAAGCCATGCGACTTTAAACTGGCGTCACTTAAATGTTCCCGTACCATTTCTTTCAATTCGTTTTCCAGCCATGATTGTACGGGAATATTAAAACCCATCTTTTGGCCGCTCCATTATTTCCTTCGGAATATACTTGTGCACTATCTGCTTTAATATATATTTCTTTTGCCCCTCATGATATTTATAATCAGATGGCAGTTGGGCAGCCCATTCAGTAATATGTTGATCGAGGAATGGTTCACGGCCTTCTAAACTTACCGACATAGTCGCGCGGTCAACCTTTTGCAGGATGTCGTCTACCATATACGTTTGATAATCTACTGCCATCATGTACGATAAAGGATCGTAAAATTCATCTCTTAATTCTATAGTCGTATGAGTGGTGTTCAACTCGCTAATTGGAACCGTAAACAGGGTGTCAATTTCTTTTTGAGAAAAAGCCTGGCTTGAAATTTTTAGCAATTCAAACGGAGAAGGGCAGTTCAATAAATTTTTCCACGTATCGTACCGCCTATGAAAATGATTTCGATTCTTAAAAAAAGGAATTTTTTCAGACGGGACAGCTTCCATTGCAGTAAAAGCAAGCTTCTTTAACGACTTAGGTATAGAACGCAAGCGGGTGCTATACCTCGATAAATACTCATATTTATTATAGCCTGCAAAAATCTCATCGCCTGCATCGGCAGAAAGCGCCACTGTTACTTTTTGCCTGGCTAAACGGCTTACTAATGTGGTGGGTATAGCACTGCTGTCAGCAAAGGGTTCATCATAAAAATGGGGCAACTCCGGAACGATTTCCAGCACCTCCTTATGTGTGCAATAACATTCCGTATGATCGGTACCTAAATGATGTGCTATTTGCTTGGCATAAGGGGCCTCATTTAGTTTTTCATCTATCGTACCGATGGTAAACGTTTTTATTTTCTCTGTGCTATTTTTTTGCAATAAAGCCGTTACACACGAACTATCGTACCCACCGCTTAAGAACACGCCCACCGGTACATCGGCTACCATGCGGTATTGAAACGATTCAGTTAATATTCGTTCGGTTTCGCTAATAGCCTCCGGCAGGCTTATATTTAGTTTTGGCTTATTATAATGGTCATACACATTCCAGTATTGTTTAAGCGTAACGTCCTGCGTATGAAGATTAAAATACAAGATATGCCCGGGCGCGAGTTTGAATGTGTTTTGATAAATACTATGAGGATGTGAGATATATCCATATTGCAGAAAAGAAGCTACCGCATTAGTGTTTAATCTTTTTTCGAAGCGCGGGTGTAATATCATCGATTTTAGCTCGGAGCCAAATAAAAATAATCCATTATCCCAATGGTAATAGAAGGGTTTTACACCCGCCCTGTCTCTTATACAAATAAAGTCCTGCTTATTTTCATCATATAATGCAATGGAAAACATTCCGCGCCATTGTTGTATCGCCTCTTCTCCGTACTCTTGCCAGGAGTGCAGGATTACTTCGGTATCGGAATGGGTAGTAAATTGGTGGCCTAACGCAATCAGCCGCTGCCGGATTTCGTCATAGTTATAAATTTCGCCGTTGAAGATAAGATGCAGGCCGGCATAATGCATGGGTTGGTTGGCGGATGTACTGAGGTCAATGATCGATAATCTGCGATGGCCTAAGCCTATTTGAACTGTCTCTGTTTGGGTTGAATAAACGCCTTGCCCGTCAGGGCCACGATGATACATGGCGCGTGTCATTTTTTCTAAGATACCCTCATCCGTCTCACGCTTAAAATCAATAAAACCAGTTATTCCGCACATAAAAAAATAAAAAAATAGTTAAAATTATCAGCTTGTCGACCGACTAATAATTCTGTTAGTTGCAAGAAACAAGAGCCAGCTGAAAAGCAAAAATATGCCTTCGCATAGAAACGATACACTTTTCCCCGGATTAAACGGAATCGGACCACACTTTATTTTTCTGTTTCTGAAACTTACTGCTTTCAGGATAGGTACAAATAAATTCTTTCAATTTTGATACGATTGTAACCCACTTATGTTCAGCTACAGAGGCTCTGATTAGAGTTTCATCAAAGCTATTAACCTTATCATACAGGAGTTCCAGACTATGGGCGAAACTCTCCGGATTGTCATCAATGATGATTCCATTCTGTTCATTGATCATCTGCCTGTTTTCAAAAGTATTTGTTGCAATTACCGGCATCCCGGCCATTAAATATTCATATGTTTTGGTTGCAGGCTGAAATTCATACATAGGAATAACCGGAATATAACAGATACCGGCATTAGCCCTTTCATAATACTGCTTTAGGGCATGATGAGGGATATATCCTTTTAATTCTACATATTTTTCCAACTTATATTCAATGACTTTATCTCTTATCTGTTCTCTTTCATTACCCCATCCTTCTCCGATAATTACGTAATGTATATCAGCAGCGGGATGCTTCCTCAGGAACAGGGCAAGGCCTGTAACCGTGTCATCAATACGCCTGCCCAGGGCACCAATATATAACAGGCTTAATTTATGCTCTAATTGCCTGTTTACCATTGTTGGATTTGCGCCTAAGGGTAAAATATAAACATCACCCTTTATTTTTAGCAATTTTTGTAAGCCCTTTGAAATGACGCTTACGCTTTCAAAAAAATGGCTTTCAAAACGTAAAAATAAATTATTCAAATTCCGGCTGAGTGTTTTTGAGGAGACACTTCCGGTGACAATGTTCAAATGGATCCAATACTTGTTTTTATAAAAAAGCGGAATAATGGAACAACCTCTGAAATAATTGACGAATATACAATGATAGTGCTGCCCTCTCATGAGCTTAAAAACTCTATTAACGAAGCGGGCATTTCGTTGCAGAACATTTCCCTGGCGGGATACATACCTGATATCAATACCTTCCTCGGTAATTCTATCCTTGCCATAATCCCAACTCAAATAAATGATATCAAAGTCGTTCTTAAGTTGCTTACAGTATTGAACAAAATTTATATGGTAGCCAAATTGTTTTTGATTAACGAAAAATAATTTTTTTTTCATATGATATTACCGGAAGAACCCGGAAGCTAAAAGATCACCGGAATATGCCGGCTTTTGTGCGATTAAAATGAACATAAATTTGCAGGATTTTCCTACCACTTTCCAATTGATTCATCAATTTAAAATGTAATTGAAAAGCTACTGGCTTCTGCTGAACTTTTATCAGTGTGCGCTTTGACTAAATTTTCATTTTTAAGAAAATAAGACAGTTCATGCCACTCGTTGGGCTTTTTCTTTTGTTTAGATAATCTTGAATAAAAAAGAGAGGGCATTTTTTGGAAAAATGCAGATGGGTACCTGATTATCAGGTAAGCGTAATTAATATAATACATGAATGAGTAATTGCTGAATTCACCGTTTGACAATTTACCGCTGTATTTACAGGATACTAACCTGTGTTTTAGGCAAAAAATTCGATAGGAACTCTTTAAATCTAACTCATAGTAGCGTACTATAGCGGCTTTATAAACCATTAAAAAGCACTTACGAAAAATTTCTTCTGAATTTCCGGACAACTGTTCAGCCCCATGCCAGACCCTGTAAGCTGCTCCATAATAATCAACAAAAGCTCCCTTGAACTGTTCACTTATCCGCATCCATAAGTCACCATCCTCACCGTTAGAAAGACTTTCATTGAAATAGCCCACTTTGTCAAAAACAATTCTTCGAAGAACTAATATATTGGTATGAACTACACCTCCTCCTGAAGCAACGGGGTGTAAAATATCATTCTTTTTAATTACCTCGTTAGTCCATCGTTTAAATAACCTTTGCGCATTTTGTTCTTTTTCTTCAAGCATCCTGCAAAAAGTAAAATCTATATCAGTATTGTCTTCGAGTACTGAGGTAATACGGTTCAAATGATTCGGCAAATAGAAATCATCTGAATCCAGAAAGGAAATATAAGGCTGAGAGGCGGCCTTAAGTCCCCTGTTTCTTGTACTTGACACTCCCTGGCTTAAACAGCCCCCTGCTTTTCTTAAGATAATTACCGCATTGCCAAAAGATTCAGCAACTTCCAAAGTTCTGTCAGTGGAGCCGTCGTCAGATACTATAATCTCAAGACTGCCCGCATATTCCTGGTCTAAAACACTTTGAATTGCCTCTCCTACAAATGATTCCCTGTTATATGTTGGAATAATTACGCTAATACCTTTCTTCATGATGCATTATTCTAATTTTCATTACACTATTCCAGGTGACATACAATAACGGATAAGCCAAACCTAACTTTCATTAGTGCCTGTATAATCAGGCGGATTCTCAAGAAATTCCTGTATGGTGTTATCCGACAAGCGTCTTATTTTTTTTGAATAGCAAATTCCAATGGATATCCAAACAAGCAGGAAGGCGAGGCTAAAGGTATTGACTGTTGCCGGGTACAGGCTCATCAATGATATAAAGATCCAGATGCCTGAGGCCTTCGCAAGTACGTTTTTTGAATAAAAAATACCTAATATAATTGCCGGAATTGCGATAAGCAAATATAAAACAAGACTTATAATGCCTCCCTTTAAGATAATTTGTAAATAACCCGTTTCAATTAAAGTCCTGTAGTTGGTCAATTGATTTTCATCAATATTCGGGCAAAAATATTCTCCGTTTATGCCCTTGCCGGCTATCCAATCCTGCGTTTTCATATCGTCATAGAAAAGTAGTTCGACCGCGGCTCTTGTATCCTCATTCGCCCTCTGAGATATAAAACTGAACAGGCCATTTTTACTTGCATTAGTTCTGCTGCTGGCATAAAAAGCGCCTGTTACTACTAATAAAAGCGATAAATAAAGAACCAATGGCTTTCTCCTGGTGTTGGCCAGGTACAACAAGTAAGAAGACAGTAAAATACTTAAAGATATAGATGACAGGCCGCGGCGCGCCTTGTATATTGAAAACAACAGCGATACAAGCATGACTCCCAAGGCAAAAATTATTCTCTTTTTTGAGTGGTATTTATACGTAAGTAAAATAAAACCACAAGGGAGGCTTAAAGATTTCGAAAAATGCTCAATAAATTCCTGGGTGTCACCTGACCGGTCCATTAACTCCCTGATAAACAGAGCATCGTAAAAAGTAAAAAGAATTCCAAAAAGCACAATAACGTCAAACAATTTCCGGTAAAAGGAAAGATTGTTAGGAAACACCAGTAACAGAGGGGCAAAATAAATAAATACACCGTAGTCTGCTCCAAACAACATTTCGTTGAGGGCGGTATAATTAAAATGAATTCCCCTGCAAACGACTGTTAACAACCAAATACAATAAAAAAAGAAGAGAGTTCTTAAGTAACTATTTTTAATTTTAAAATTGATGAGGTAAATCCCCGTTGGTAAAAACATCAATATACCAATAAACTGAACCAGCCGAAAAATTACCGTATTTGCGTGCCCGGTGGTATTGATTACAAAGCCTAATTCATATATAAAAAATCCAGCCCAAAAAATATTAATAGGTTTTAATTGTTTGGGTGAAAAATAAAATACATCCTTTAAGTGACTCTGAATTACCATATTTTTATTAGAGCTTTCTGCTAAGACCTAAAAATCATGACAGAATGAGCCGATAACATAAGCCTGGTTATGAAAGAGTTTTCCTGTAAGCGTTTAGCGTTTGTTCTCCACAGTATTTCCACGAAAATTTTTTTAAACGGTTGCTTCCTGCGGCAATAATTTTCTTTGTAAAATCATCATCATAAATTACTTTTTTAATAGCCTGTAATATAGAGTCCTGGTCATGGGGGTCAAAATAGACACCGGCTTCGCCAGCTACTTCCGGAAGAGAACTCGTATGGCTCAAACATACCGGGCAGTTATTTGCAAAGGCTTCTAAAATGGGCATACCGAATCCTTCATACAATGTGGGGTACACGAAAACCAACGCATGGAAATATAAATTATTAAGAGTGTTTTCATTAACGCCGAGTGCGATTGTTTTTTCCAAAATTTTCAGATTTCTCAATTCATCTGTTTCTTCTTTCGTAAAAGGCAGCCCAACACAAATAAGTTTTAGCCCACTTTCTTTTTGCAATAAAATACTAAGAGCCCTGGCAAACGTAGTAAAGTTCTTGTATCCATTTCTTTTTCCAACGAAAAGAATATACCGTCCATATGGGTTGGTCTCCTCATTGTGCTGAGGTTTATTAAAGCCATGATAAATTACATCAATTTTTTCCGGGCAGATCTTGAAGGTATTTATAAGGTCTGCTTTTGTATTTTCACTTATTGAAATAATGCGGTTTGCTTTTTTTATTATTTCTTCCATTTGTGGCATCAGGGAATTATCTCTGAACTGCCCTTTAAATTTAAATTCTATTAAGTCATGTACGGTAATAATATAAGGTTTTTTCAGGTTATGCAAAAAATACGTCTCATAATAGGTCGGATGTAAGAGATCGTATTTATTTGAGGAAATGAGATGCCTGGAATACCCTTTATTTATATTGTACAAGCATCTGTTTAAAAAACCTTTTCCTTTAAATATTTTATCAGGCCATGGAATAATTTTTTTTTTAAAATAGCTGTGTCCTTCTTTTAAATATTGGTTATCTGAAAGAATAAGAGATAAATTATATTCAATTTCTGGTGGCAGATTCATCATCAGCTCGCAAAAATACTTACTTATTCCGCCATATTTTTGAATTGAAAATATTTGATGATCATAAAGTATTTTCATAAAAGCACCTGAATTTTTACCGTACCCAGATCCCTTTTTTATTTTTATTTACAACCATATGATACTGTAAAGGCGATAAAATATAACCATTGAAATTGGCAATGATGGAAGCGATGAAAATAGCGTATACACCCATTTTGTAGTATTTTATTAAGAGGATGGCTACTGCTACATATAAAAACGGACTGATTATACATGCCCAGAATTGTATTTTTAGTGCGTTTATCCCATTTAAAAAATAAACGTATTTTAATGCAAACATGCTTACTGCGAAATATAAAAATCCCCACAGGGAAAGATAGAAACCGATGATAACTTTTCCATGTCCCAGCCAAAGTGTATAAACTTTTTCCGAAAGGATTAGCATTACGCAGCCGACGAGCACCATCACTATATTCAATTGATTGTATCTTTTTATCCCGTTTTTAATCCAGGTGATATCGTTCTTTGCGAAGGCTTCCGTGGAGGCCGACCAAAAAGGCTCCAGGAATATCATAAATACCATGCTTAAAATTCCAAAATATTTATAAACAATATTATAAGATGTTACGTCAGCAGTACCGAAATTCCGCGCAATAATGATGTTGGCAGTTTGATATTGTATAATCCCTGCAACCTGAATTACAAAAAATACCAGGCCCAAATTGAAAAGGCCCCTGGCGTAAGAAAATTTGATCTTTGAAAAGCTCGGGCGATATTTTTTAAATATGCCACTAAAAAAAAACAGGTTTGCTCCAATCAAAACTAAAATAGGGGAAAGACACAACGCAATGCCTAACTTGACTAAAGAGCCTTCTGTTGTTTTTACGAGGATAACAATGAAGAGAAAAGAAACAAGCTGCCCCAAAACATCAACAAATGCTGATTTTGCAGGTTGTTGGTTCGCTAAAATGAGGGTGTTAATTATTTTTAAAACAAATTGCAAACAAAAATAACTAAATACGATCATGGCCAGAACGGATACCTCTGACTGCATACTTTCTGAAATATTGAGAATGTGCGCCCAGTTCAAAAAATGATTCGCTATTAAAAAAATCACCCAGAGAAAGGTAAAAATGATGGTAAGAATGGCATAGGTGGTGCTAACATAAATTTGCGCAAGATTATCATCTCCCTTTGCCTTAGCTTCGGCAAACTTGTTGCGCAGGCTGCCTGTTAAACCAATTTCAAAAAAAGTAAACCAGGCAACAATAGAACTGAGCGTTAACCAAATTCCGTAACGGGATGGACTTATATAGTTGAGAGTTAATGGTACCACTACCAGGCTTATTGCGATACTTAGCCCTTTTATGAAAAAAGAAGCAATTATATTCTTCTTTGCCCTAACACTGCGATGATGGCCCTTGATTAAACTGTTAAGAAATGCCGGAGGCGTCAGTATCTTATCTTTCATGCTCTTTTTAAGTTGTGGATTAAGAGGTATGGGGAGTGTCTTAATGTCTTTATTTGTCATGTGGTTAACAATCCCTTTTAACGGAAGCTTCTCTAATCCGGATCATAAAAAGCTTCGCATATGTTAATTACTCATCAATATTGCCGAGTTTCATACGCAAATAGTGGTCTTTATGAACGTGAAAACGAATTATTTTGTAAAATTGTTGTTTCCCTTGCAAAAATATTTTCATCTTCCATCCTGGTAACCATTACGTAACCAAGAGAAGGGAGGATTACCTTCACTGTTTTGTTCTTTATGGCAAATACTTTCCCTTCTATAGAATAAGTAGGTCCATCTACAACGCGAGCTATGTCTTTCATGTTAACCTGCGTCCTCTCTAATTCTATGCAACGGTGATCATTGGTGAATTCTTTAATTGCGGCTATTTCATCTTCCCTGATTACTGCCGGCTTGTCCATCCAATAGAGCAGGCTTATTACTCCATCTGCCTGTTTAAGCAGGTAAATCTCATTTTTCTCCATTTTTACAAATACATAAGATTTAAACAAGGGCTCCTGAACAATTTTATTGCGCCTGAAAGACTGTATTTTGATACAATTTATAGGGCAAAAATTTTCTATTTTCTTTTTGGTAAAAAAAAGAGAAACCTTTTTTTCGCATTCGGGCTTTGTATATACCACATACCAATTCTTCTGCATAATTTTTCTTTTTGAAATGAAAATTGCAGCTGTTCAAAGGATTGATACTAATACTTAAAAATGCACAGGGCTTTGCAGCACTCAGTTACATGATTGGGTATTGAGTAAGTGGTTTTTCGTATAATCAGATTAATACGTTGTAATTCATTCTTTATTTCGCCTAATTACCTTACGCATACACCATAATCATACCAGCGAAAATATTTCGGGATAATTTTTTTAGTTCTGATCAATAATTTTTTATGAGTAGTAGCTTATTCGGTTGAAAAGCTGTTGTAGAACGAAAAAGTTCACTAATACACAAAATTTATTTTATCTAAATCAGGATTTAACTATAGCTTTAATCTAACATAATTTTCACAATTTGCTCCGCCGGAATATCAATAAATTTTCGGCGTTACGCCGCTGCATTGTGGAAGAATTCGCCTTTTAACCTTTAGTTAAACGCAACAGCAAAGCTCTTTGAGGTTTTTAATAATCACCCGACTTATGCAGGGTCGCGGCAGGATCTGAAATTTTCACTTTTATTGCGAACGCGAAAACGAATTACTTTGCAACATCGTTTCCCTTGCAAAAATACTTTCATCTTCCATTGTGGCAACCATTATATAACCAAGAGAAGGGAGGCTCACCTTTACTGTTTTGTTTTTTACGGCAAATACTTTCCCTTCTATAGAATAGGTAGGTCCATCAACAACTCGTGCTATGTCGTTCATGTTAACCTGGCTTCTTTCTAATTCTATACAACGGTGATCATTCGTGAATTCTTTAATTGCGTCAATTTCATCTTCCCTGATTACCGCGGGCTTGCCCATCCAATAGAGCAGGCTGATTACTCCATCTGCCTGTTTAAGCAGGTAAATGTCATTTTCCTCCATTTTTACAAACACATAGGATTTAAACAAGGGTTCCTGAAGAATTTTATTGCGCCTGAAAGACTGTATTTTGATACAATTCATCGGGCAAAAATTTTCTATTTTCTTTTTGGTGAAAAAAAGAGAAACCTTTTTTTCACAATCGGGCTTTGTATAAACCACATACCAATTCTTCTGCATAATTTTTCTTTTTAAAATGAAAATTGCAGCTATTCAAAGGATTGATACTATACTCAAGGATGTGACAGGGCTTCGCCGCTCTCAGTTACATCATTGATGTATTGAGTCAAGTGATTTTTCATATACATTGGGATTAATATTTTATAATTGATTTTTTGTCCTGCTTTCCTCTTTCTTTATTGCCATAAACATAATCGTATCCATAGCCATAATTATTTTTGAAAAAACCTCTTACTTTAACGCCATTAAATATTATTGCGGGGTTATTTATAGGATTTATCTGATTATTTTCATCTATTCTTTTTATTAGCATTTTTGGCGTATATTTATGTCTTATTACATATAAGCGTCGCATCACAAAGCGCTGATAAAATGTAAGCATCAGTAACCAATACTATAGGCGAGGTATCAATAATCACAATGTCAAAAATATTGTCCAAATAATCAATGATCTCTTTCACTTTTCCATTGGCTAAAAGTTCAGTAGGGTTTTCCGGCAGCTTGCCGGCGGAAATAAAAAATAAATTTTCATGTGCTTTTACCCGTTTTATAATTTCTTCAGGTTCCTTTTGTCCTGTTAAGAATTCAGTAATCCCATCCTCCTGGTTTACATTTAAAATTTTTGAAATAGTAGGATTGTTTAAATCCATGTCTACGATTACCACTTTTTTCCCAGTAAGAGCAAGGCTTACAGCGAGGTTCGCGGCAATAAAGCTTTTTCCTTCACCCGAAATACTTGAAGTAATAAGAATTTTTTTATGCGCCGAGTCAATACCCAGAAAAGATAAAGAAATTCTTAATTTTCTAAACTCTTCGGCAATAAAACTTCTCTTCCCTACTTCAATTACCAAAGGTGTTTTGGTTTTCTCAAATGCTACTTCTCCAATAATAGGAATCGATGTACGGGCTTCTATCTCATGCCGGTAAAATACTTTACCGGTCAATGATTCTCTGATCGTGATTATGGCCAAACATAAGCCCAGGCATGCTATAATAGCCATAAGATAAACCAGCATTTTTTTAGGGCTTACCGGGCTTACGCCAGCTTGTGCATTATCAACAACCATATGATCAGATACAGCAGATGCATAAGAAAGTTCACTTTCTTCTCTTTTTTGAAGTAAAAAAGTATAGATACTGCTTTTTGTTGCCTGCTCCCGGCTTATATCAAGAAGTTGCCGCTCTTTTTGAGGAACCGCTCCCAGTATTGAATTGTAATTTCCATTAGTGGAATATAAATTTTGTTTTGCAGCATTTAAACTCTGTTGCTGGCTTTGAATATTTTGTAAAATGTTAGGTTTTATTTTATTGATCTGATCAGTAATAGCTACAAGCGTAGGATTGTTTTCTCCTACAGTTTTCTTTAATTTTTCATATTCCAGTTGCGAAGTATACAGTTTATCCAGAAGCTGGGAAAGCAATGGGTCACTTACTCCTAACGTAGAAGGAACAATTGCTTCGTTGTTATCCTTATCAGTTACAAATTTTTGGACCTGGTTTAATACAGAAAGCTGCATATTTACTTCACTTAGCTTTTGGTCATTTGCACTTACATTCTGTAAATAAAGCTGTCCCTGTGTGCCAACATCAACTGCACCTTTTCCTGATTTATATTGTTGTACTTTCTTTTCTATTGAATCTAAATCATGAGCCACTACATTCAATCGGTCTTCAACAAAAGCCAGGGTATTACGGGCTAATTTATCTTTCTCATTTATTGAAGATTTATCATAAGCGATAATTAACTGGTTTAATATATCTTCAGCCCGTTCCGGAACTTCGTCTCTAAAGCTTAGTTCAACAACGGATGATAATTTACTGGATGGTTCTGCCTTTAAACCTCCTAAAAGATCACGTGCAACATTTCTCGGATCGTTAAGTGAAAAATAAAGTTGCTTTTTGGCGGTGTCGTCGTCCGTGTAATATTTATTGGGCACAAACCTTAACATGCCATAAGGAGTAGTTACAATTTGATTTATAGGATATCTGTACTTATTTTCCAGTATAATGTTTTGGGTTTTTTTATCAAAGGAAAAATTTATTCTGTCGAATGTGCGTTATTGAATCCGGAAGGGGAGCTTCTATAAATACCGGTGATTTGGTATAGGCTGAAAATGATTTTATTTTACCCTGTTCATATACCGGCGCATATAAATAAAGGGCCTTCACCACGTTCAAGCATTAAAGCACGTGACTGGATAATTTCAACTTCATTTTCAACAATTTTTTTGGATGACATTAAATCCAGCGATTCCATTAATTTGGAATCTTCATTACCCTTTTTTTCATCTATTATTATAAGCGTGGCATTGGCTTCATATATTGGAATCGTATAACGAAGATAAGTAAACCCAATTCCGGCTCCTACTAGTATAGCCAGTAAAAACAAAGGCCAGTAAGGAAGGTATTTTGAAACCATTTGCTGGATCAAAGAGTCCTCATTTTCCTCAGCCCTTATATTTTTCTTTGTTTGCATGATCTTACCACTAAAATTTAACTCTGTCCAAAACAATTACAATAATTGATAAACTACTCAAAACGAGCGGCAGCAATTGCTGAGACCGGCTGGCACTGGCCACCCTGGCTTTATTGGGCGCTACATATACCACATCATTTGGGTGTAAATAATAATAGGGTGAATTGAAGAAATTACTTGAATTAAGATTAATATGCACTGTTTTCGTTTTCCCCTTTTCTTCTCTTATTAATAATACATTTTCTCTTTTTCCATAAATTGTAAGGTCTCCGGCAAGCCCGATAGCTTTTAAAAGAGAAATTTTTTCACTTGGCACCGTAATTACCGTTGGCTTCGCAACTTCTCCAATTACAGTTACCTCAAAATTTAAGAAGCGAATCTCTACCAGAGGATCTACTAGAAGTTTTTTGGATAATATGAGTATCAGTAATATTATCTTTTAATTCTTTTTTTGTAAGGCCGGCTGCTTTAATTTTTCCGAGAACAGGAATCTGAATGGTGCCATCGCTACTTACAAGGTAACCCCCCGCTTCGGTATTAGTTCCTGTAACCGTAGTGGACCTGATGTTCGTATTTACCGGATTGAATATTGCCGATGCTTCAGCATTGAGGCTACTTATAGAAATTCCTAATATATCATTTTGTTGTATAGTCGTTTGATTTTCGGAAGCTCTCTGCAAAAAAGTAGTATCCTTCACATTATAAAAATAAGTGATTTTTCCTGTACTAACACAGGACATATTAAAAAGTGAAATTTGAAGAATAATAAAAACGCATAAACAAATGCGCATAATCTGTGAATTCATCGGTAATTGTTTAAAATACAAAGCTCAAAATGCAATTAGAAAACGGCAATGGATTGGCAATCTATAGAATTGGACACGAATTATGTTGTAGGAAATATAGCATAATAACCGGAGCATGCAATTTAAGGATTAAGCCTGGTAAATCTATGGAGATTGGAGTTTCTAGAAGTAAAATACCGCACTAAATCTCTTTAAAGCGAGCACAAACGTAATATTTTTATGTTTAATTTCCAAATCAGGGAGTAATATTTTAAATGGTGGCGGGGAAAATACCTTATTGATTCTTTTTTATTTTACCTGAACACCCTTATTGGCACCGGATTCTAATCGATTTGGCTGTACCAGTTTAAAATAAAAAAGGGCTGCCTTTCCAGGCAGCCGCTTTGGCTCATAAAATGCGATATATAATTATAAAGCGATTTGCTTTTCAGTCATCATTTTTCTTAAATTGATAAGGCCATAACGCATACGCCCAAGAGCAGTATTGATGCTGCAATCGGTTAATTTGGCAATTTCTTTAAAACTAAGATCTGCATAATGCCTCATTACAATTACTTCCCTTTGGTCTTCAGGAAGCATTTCCAGCAATTTTCTTACTCTTTCATGGCTTTGTGTCTGCATCATTTTCTCATCTGCGCCGGCTTCAGCAAAATTGATTACTTCAAAAATGTCGCGGTCATCGCTTGTTTTAATAGATGGGCTGCGTTTAATTTTTCTAAAATGATCAACACATAAATTATGAGCAATACGCATTGCCCATGGCAAAAATTTTCCTTCATCTGTATACCTGCCGCCCTTAATAGTATCAATTATCCTGATAAAAGAATCCTGGAAAATATCTTCTGCGAGATATTTGTCCTTTACCAATAAATAAATTGAAGTGTAAATTTTGTCTTTGTAACGGTGTACAAGGCTTGAAAGAGCTTCAGCATCACCATCAAGGTAAAGGTGAATCAATTGTTGGTCGGATAGAGTAAGTCATGGATTTCATAAACTGTTGCGATTTGTGGTTTAGGATATTGTGTAAGCCAGCCAATTATGAAGAATATAATGTAGGAATCTATTTGCGAAGCGCAGAAGGTTCTTCATTCTTTCTGGATAATTGGAAGGCGTAAGGTAGAACAATAAATAAGACTTACAACTGTTTTGGACGATCTATTTTCGGCAATCTGGAAAATAGAGGAATACCACTCGTAAAGTGTTAGTAAAACTACTATTCGTTATTTTTGCAGTTCCAAATGAATACAACTAAAGTTTCCACCAAGTCAGCAGCCTCCAAATCAACAAGCCCGCAGTCATAATAATATTTTTATTAAAGGTGCACAGGGTGCATAATCTTAAAAATGTAACTGTTGAAATTCCCCGCAATAAATTTATTGTAGTTACCGGAGTTTCAGGTTCCGGTAAATCTTCATTAACTATTGATACGTTGTTTGCCGAAGGCCAAAGGCGTTATGCAGAAAGCCTGAGCGCTTATGCAAGGCAATTTATGGCCCGCATGAATAAGCCGGATGTGGATTATATAAAAGGCTTATGCCCTGCAATTGCTATTGAACAAAAAGTTATTACACGTACGCCCCGTTCAACAGTAGGCAGCATGACGGAAATTTATGATTACCTCCGGTTGTTGTTTGCCCGAACCGGCAAAACAATTTCGCCTGTAAGCGGAAGAGAAGTAAAAAAGGATGATGTAAATGATGTGGTAAATGCTATCACGGGTTTTAAAAAAGGCGATAAAGTTTTGTTGCTGGTCGCCTTCAGGCAACATCATAACAGGGATGTTAAAGAAGAACTTAATATTTTAATGCAAAAAGGCTTTTCAAGAATTTATGCTGATGGTGAAATTATACGAATTGAAGACCTTCAGGATAAAAAAGATCTCGCTTCATTTTTCTACACATCATACCCCTTATGTACTCATTGACCGGCTTGTGGTAAAAGATTTTGATGAAGATGATAAACATCGTATATCCGACTCCGTTACTACTGCTTTTTATGAAGGCGAAGGCGAAGTTACCCTTGAAATTAATGGCTCACAAACTGTTGCATTTTTCCAATAAATTTGAACTGGATGGAATAAAATTTGAAGAGCCGGTTCCTAATTTATTTTCATTTAATAATCCCTTATGGTGCCTGCCCTGTGTGTGGTGGTTTTTCACTGGTACTTGGCATTGATCCCGACCTTGTAATTCCCGATAAAAGATTAAGTGTTTATGAAAATGCGATTGCTCCATGGCGCGGGGAAAAACTGGGTCTATGGAAAGAAAGTCTTATTCGCGTAGCCAGCCGTTTCGATTTCCCGGTTCATAAACCTATTATCGATCTTACTACTGCGCAATACAATTTGCTTTGGACCGGAAATGAATATTTTTCAGGGCTTGATGAATTTTTTAAAGAGGTAGAACAAAATTTATATAAAGTTCAATACCGCGTACTGCTAAGCCGCTACCGGGGAAGAACCATTTGCCCGGAATGCAACGGATACCGGCTTACGAAAAGAAGCTTTGTATGTAAAAGTAAATCATAAAAATATTGGCGAGCTCTGCGAAATGCCGGTGAAAGATCTTCAAAAATGGTTTTCAGAAATTGAACTTTCCGACTATGATAAAACAGTTGCAAAAAGAATTTTAATTGAAATCAATAACCGGCTTCAAACACTTGTGGATGTTGGGCTTGGATATTTAACCTTAAACAGGCTGGCTAATTCATTAAGCGGCGGCGAAAGCCAGCGCATACAACTTACAAGGAGCCTCGGAAGTAATCTTACTAATTCTTTATATATATTGGATGAACCTTCCATTGGGCTTCATTCAAGAGATACCGAACGGCTGATTGTGGTTTTAAAAAATCTGCGAGACCTTGGCAATACAGTGGTTGTGGTTGAGCATGATGAAATGATGATGCGGGAGGCTGATCATATAATTGATATGGGGCCGCTTGCCAGCCATCTTGGTGGTGAAGTAATTGCAGAAGGTGATTATAATGCGATCGTTAAAAATCCTGAAAGCCTTACCGGAAAATATTTAAAGGGCGAAATAACTATTGACCCTCCAAAGCATATTCGCAAATGGAACCGCTCAATAACGTTGCATGGAGCACGGCAGAATAATTTGCAAAATATTGATGTGGTATTTCCATTAAATGTTCTTTGTGTAATAAGCGGGGTAAGCGGAAGCGGCAAAACAACCCTGGTAAAACAAATTCTATATCCTGCATTAAAAAAACTAAAAGGAGAAATTGCTGAAAAAGTTGGATTGAGCAAAGGCCTTCACGGAGACCTTGATTATATTTCACAGGTTGAAATGATTGATCAAAACCCGATTGGGAAATCCTCACGGAGCAATCCGGTTACTTATATAAAAGCTTATGATGAAATAAGGGAGCTTTTCAGTAAACAACCCTTGAGTAAAATGCGCGGCTATTTGCCAAAGCATTTTTCTTTTAATGTTGATGGCGGCCGTTGCGATGCCTGTAAAGGAGAAGGAGAACAGGTAGTGGAAATGCAGTTTCTTGCAGATGTTCATTTGGTATGCGAAGTATGTGGAGGAAAAAGATTTAAAGAGGAAGTGCTTGAAGTAAATTACCAGGAAAAAAATATTTATGATGTGCTGGAAATGAGTGTTGATGAAGCAATTGAATTTTTCGGCAAAGAAAAACTGGGAATAAAAAAAATGAGGCTTCAGGATCGGATGTGGCAAAAAAAATACAGCCATTGAGTGATGTGGGTTTAGGTTATATTAAACTTGGGCAATCGTCTGATACACTTAGTGGCGGCGAGGCACAACGTGTAAAGCTTGCTTCGTTTCTAGGAAAGGGAAAGGGCCAGGGAAATCTTCTTGTTCATTTTTGATGAGCCAACAACAGGCCTTCATTTTCATGATATAAAAAAATTACTTTCTTCTTTTAATGCACTTATTGAGCAGGGGCATTCTATTCTTGTGATTGAACATAATACTGATGTGATAAAATCTGCTGATTGGGTGATTGACCTTGGCCCCGAAGCAGGTGATGGCGGAGGCAATCTGGTATATGCAGGTATTCCTGCCGGACTTAAAAAAGTAAAAGAAAGTTATACGGGGAAGTATATTTAGAGGTATCAGGTAGCAGGAATCAGTATCACACGTATGAGCCAAAAATTCTACGGGCGGATAGTTAACACCTCAAATCTCAGCCAAGCACGGAGCGAGCGAGGCAGTGTTCGCGAACCTGGCTGGCCACCTGTGCGAGGGGACCGGTTCGAACGTCGGATACGTGGTCGGAGGGGAGGTGCGGACCCCGAGCCTGGAAGGGGGGTGCCTGGCCGGCGTGACCAGGGCATTGCTCCTGAAGTGGTACGACGTCCGGCAGGTCGACGAGCCGATCGAGGTGCTCGACTCCGCCGAGGAGATCTTCTTGCTTTCCACGACCCGCAACGTGCAGGCGGTTCGCCGCTGGAACGAGCGTGACCTGGAGGCCCCAGGACCGGTCACCCGTCAGCTGATGGAGCTGTGGGCGACCAAGGAGGCCGAGGACGTCGACCCGTGAGGGTCGCTCAGTCCTGGCTCGAGGCGATCAGGCGCTGAGGAGCTGGGCGAGCTCGTCGTCGAAGTCGACGAAGGAGCTCTCCTGGCCGTCCGGCACCGAGTCCAGCATGTTCTTGACGAAGGTGGTGACGTTGCGCGAGCTCGCCTGGACGAGCAGCTCGCCGTCGGGCGAGCACAGCTCGATGATCACCACGGCGCTGCCGTCGGAGCTCAGGCAGGGCCAGACGTGGACGTCACCATCACCGGTGGGCTCGTAGAGCCCTGCGACGAGCAGTTCCCGGCCGAACGTCCAGAGGACTTCCTGCACGCCGGTGCGGAACACCATGGTCACGGCGTACGGGTCGGCCGGGTCGAAGACCAGGTCCGCGTCGATCGAAGTGGCCTCGCCCTGCGGATCCACGAACTCGAGCTCGACGCTCTCGGTGACAACCTGTGCGGTCTTCGTCTGCTTCATCGTTACTCCCCTTGATTACCTGTTCCGGGATTTCCCTCCAGAGATCCCTTCGCGCCCTCCACGCGATGTAGAGATGATGCTCACGGTTTGCCACCGGCGACAGGCGAAGTTCCGATATGTCCGATTAATCCCGTGAGTGGTCTATGTTTCTCACGCCACTGGTCTATTTCGGCGTGTCATTGGTCTAGTCAGGTCGGGGCTCGTATGTGCTTGTCGGTCGTGTGCGATGTATGGACCTCACGCCCCGCCGGGACGGGTGTCTGGCCGCCCGCCGATTCGGACGTCGTCGGCTCCTGCGCTACTGTTCCCGCCGAGCACACCGGGGCGATTGGCGCAGTGGTAGCGCGCTTCGTTCACACCGAAGAGGTCACTGGTTCGAACCCAGTATCGCCCACCTAGACCAGCCAGTTGGAGTCGCGCGTTGCGCCCGTCCCGGCTGGTCACAGCGGTTAGCGTCGCCGCCATGGAGCCTGACCACCCCGGCTGGTACGTGGACCCCAAGAGCCCGGGAGGCCGGCGTTACTGGGACGGCCAGGCATGGGTGGACATCGACCAGGTCGTGGGCGGGCACTCAGAGCAGCGCCCGGTGACCGAGGGGCTGCGGCTGATCTCGCAGCGGCGTTCCTCCGACGAGATGGCCTCCGTCGAGCCGGTGTCGGAGGAGGCGGAGGCTTCCGTGTCCCCCGACGACGCCGAGCCCCTGGCTGACTGACGGGCCTCAGCGCCCATAACCGTTTGCCGGGCGCGTGCGCGACGTCGATACGATCGCCGGGTTCGAGCCACCGCCCGTCTTCCAGCGCCAGGAGCCACCCGTGTCCCAGATCAACGTCGTCCTCGTGCACGAAGGCGCGCGTGAGGACCAGGCGGTGACGGCGGGGACCAAGGCGTGGGAGCTCTTCCAGGAGACGCCCGAGGTGATCGCCGCGCGGGTCGGTGGTGAGCTGCGCGACCTCGCTCACGAGCTCGCCGAGGGCGACGAGGTCGAGCGCGTCGACGATCGACAGCGCCGACGGCCACGACATCCTGCGTCACTCCACCGCGCACGTGATGGCCCAGGCGGTGCAGGACCTGTTCCCGGACGCCAAGCTCGGCATCGGTCCGCCGATCGAGAACGGCTTCTACTACGACTTCGACGTCGAGACCCCGTTCGTGCCCGAGGACCTCGAGAAGATCGAGACCCGGATGCGCAAGATCGTCAAGGAGAACCAGCGCTTCTCGCGCCGGCCGGTCTCCGACGACGACGCGCGCGTCGAGCTGGCCGACGAGCCCTACAAGCTGGAGCTGATCGGCCTGAAGGGTTCGGCGGCTGACGCAGCCGAGGGCGCCGACGCCGAGGTGGGTGCCGGCGAGCTCACCATCTACGACAACATCAACCGCAACGGCGAGGTCGCCTGGAAGGACCTGTGTCGCGGCCCGCACCTGCCGACCACGAAGCGGATCCCGGCGTTCAAGCTGATGCGCACCGCGGCGGCGTACTGGCGTGGCAACGAGAAGAACAAGCAGCTGCAGCGCATCTACGGCACCGCCTGGGAGACCAAGGAGGCGCTCGAGGAGCACCTGCACCGGCTCGAGGAGGCCGAGCGGCGCGACCACCGCAAGCTCGGCCGCGACCTCGACCTGTTCAGCTTCCCCGACGAGATCGGCTCCGGGCTGGTCGTCTTCCATCCCAAGGGCGGCGTGATCAAGCGGGAGATGGAGGACTACGTCCGCCAGCGCCACATCGAGGAGGGCTTCGAGTACGTCGGCACGCCGCACATCTCCAAGGAAGGGCTGTTCCACACCTCCGGGCACCTGCCGTACTACGCCGACGGCATGTTCCCGCCGATGGAGATGGAGGGCGCGGACTACTACCTCAAGGCGATGAACTGCCCGATGCACAACCTGATCTTCAGGTCGCGCGGGCGGTCCTACCGCGAGCTGCCGTTGCGGCTGTTCGAGTTCGGCGGGTCTACCGCAACGAGAAGTCCGGCGTCGTCCACGGGCTGACCCGGGTCCGCGGGATGACCCAGGACGACTCGCACTCCTACGTCACCCCGGAGCAGGCGCCCGGCGAGATCAAGCACCTGCTGGACTTCTGCCTCGGCCTCTTCCGCGACTTCGGGCTCGACGACTACTACCTCGAGCTGTCCACCC
Organism: uncultured Chitinophagaceae bacterium; assembly: GCA_963800635.1. Taxonomy (GTDB): domain Bacteria; phylum Bacteroidota; class Bacteroidia; order Chitinophagales; family Chitinophagaceae; genus Ginsengibacter. The sequence continues at coordinate 11,817 of CAWDCB010000013.1, read as the reverse complement.
GCGACGACTCCAAGCCGGACAAGTTCGTCGGGCACCGACGAGGAGTGGGCGACGCGACCGCCGTGCTGGAGACGCGTGGCCACCGACTCCGGCCTCGAGCTGGTGCCCGACCCCGGCGGTGCGGCGTACTACGGGCCCGAAGATCTCCGTGCAGGCCCGCGACGCGATCGGCCGCACCTGGCAGATGTCGACGATCCAGTACGACTTCAACCAGCCGCGAGGGCTTCGAGCTCGAGTACCAGGCCGCCGACGGCACGCGACAGCAGCCGGTGATGATCCACTCCGCCAAGTTCGGCTCGATCGAGCGGTTCATCGGCGTGCTCGTGGAGCACTACGCCGGCGCGTTCCCGCCTTGGCTCGCCCCGTGCAGGTGCAGGGCATCCCGATCGCCGAGCGGCACAACGACTACCTCGCCGAGGTCGCGCAGCGGATGCGCGCCGCCGGGGCTGCGGGTCGAGATCGACGACTCCGACGACCGGATGCAGAAGAAGATCCGCAACGCCCAGCTCCAGAAGGTGCCGTTCATGGTGATCGCCGGCGACCAGCGACGTCGAGGCGGGCGCGGTCTGCTTCCGCTACCGCGACGGCGACCAGGACAACGGGGTGCCGGTCGACGAGGCGATCGCAGCGCGTGGCTCGACGCCGTCGCGCAGCGCGTCGCAGGTGTGAACGATCCCGGTAGGGACGGATCGTCGTCGGGTTCGAGGGCTTCGACCGGCTCTGGACCCCGCACCGGATGGCGTACGTCGCACCGCGACCGGCGACGACCGCGAGGGCTGCCCGTTCTGCGCGATGCGGGACATGCCCGTCGAGGAGACCTGGTGGTCGCCCGGGAGCGACCGTGTTCGCGGTGCTCAACCTGCACCCGTACAACCCCGGTCACCTGATGGTGATGCCCTACCGCCACGTGGCCGAGCTCGAGGACCTCACCGACGAGGAGGCGGCCGAGCTGATGGCCACCACCCGGCAGGCGATCCGGGTGCTCAAGCAGGTCAGCGGCCCGCACGCGTTCAACATCGGGCCTCAACCTGGGCGGCGTCGCCGGCGGCTCGCTGGCCGAGCACCTGCACCAGCACGTCGTGCCGCGCTGGTCCGGCGACGCCAACTTCATCACCGTCGTCGGGGGCACCAAGACGCTGCCGCAGCTGCTCGAGCGACACCCGCGAGCTGCTCGCCGACGCCTGGGGCTGACGCGGGATCAGGCTGACGCACGGTGCGGGTGCTCCGCCGCGCGGCCCTGGAAGGCCAGGATCGCGGGGTTGACCACGCGACCGTCGCGGATCTCGATCGCGCGCGAGATCGTCTCGTCCGCGTCCCAGGCCGTCCGGGCCGGCCAGCACGACGGCGAGGAACGGCAGCAGCGCCTCGCTGTTCTCCCAGGTCGCCGAGTTCCAGAGGTACGACGGGCTGTGGTCGACGCCGTAGTAGGCGACGCCGTCCCGACCTGAACATCGGATCGTCGAACGTCGTCGGACGCGCCCACTGAAGCCCATGCCCTGGTCGCAGGACACGTCGACGATCAGGCTGCCGCGACGGAACGCGGCGAGGTCGGCCTCGGTCAGGTACGTCAGCGGGGCCGCGGTGTCCTGCAGCGTGCAGTTGACGATGATGTCGTTCTCGGCGAGGTACGCCGGCCAGCGGCACGCGCCCTTGGTCGGTGATCACGTGGCTCAGGTGCGGCGCCTCCGGGTCGTGGTCGAACTGCCGGATCAGCACCGATGGATCGGCGACCCGACGGCGGCCACCCCGCGGTTGGTGAGCACGGCCACGTCGTGGACGCCGTGCGCGTTCAGCGCGGTCACGGCGCCTCGGGCGGTCGCGCCGAAGCCGATCACCACCGCGCTCAGGCGCCGGCCGTAGTCCCCGGTCAGCCGCTCAGCTCGAGTGCCTGGAGCACCGAGCAGTAGCCCGGCGAGCTCGTTGTTCTTGTGGAAGACGTGCAGGCCCACGGCGCCGTCGACGGTCCAGTGGTTCATCGCCTCGAACGCGATCATGGTCAGCCGCCGGTCGATCGCCGAGCTGGGTCATCACCGGGTCCTGGACGCAGTGCGGCCAGCCCCACAGCACCTGTCCCGGGCTCATCGCCGCGACGTCCTCGTGCTGCGGCTTGGGCAGCAGCACGACGTCGGAGCCGGCCAGGATCTCCTCCGCGAGTTGCGAAGCCGGCCACGGAGTCGGCCAGGTCGCTGTCGGCGTACCCGAAGCGCTCGCCGTAACCGTGCTCGAGGGTGATCCGCCTCGCTGAGCTCGCTCGGGGATCCGCGACAGGTGCTCGGGGTGGAGCGGCAGCCGGTGCTCGTTCTCCTTCGAGGAGGTGCCGATGACCCCCAGGCTCAGGAGCGCCCCGGTCACTTCTTCCGGGCGGGATCGTGCGCCCGGTCGTGGGCCTCCTGACCCCGGCGCGCTTCTCGGCGCGCTTCTCCTTGATCGACTTGCCGGACTTCTTGGACATGCACTTGCGCGGCGACTTGTCGCTCATGGGGGCTCCCAGGTCGGAAGCCTGAATGGCTCCGTAGTGCGACGGTACGCCCCGGCTGAATCCTGCCTCTTCTGTCCCGTTCTGGTGCCTTGCCGCGACACCGGAGCGGGAGGAGCGTGGATCCACCGGCGGTGCCGCTGGGGCACCGCCCTCGAGGGAGGAGGTGCGGCGTGTACGCACGTTCGATCACCATCATGGGAGACCCGCAGAACACGGACGCGGGCATCGCCTTCGTCCGGGACGAGGTGCAGCCGAAGCTGATCGCGATGGACGGGTGCATCGGCCTGTCCATGTTGATGAACCGCGACACGGGCCACTGCATCGTGACCAGTGCCTGGCGCGACGAGGACGCCATGCACGCGAGCGACGCCGGGCTGGTCGCAGCTCGGACCCGGGGCGGCGAGATCATGGGTGGCGAGCCGCGCGTGGAGGAGTGGGAGGTCGCCGTGATGCACCGCGACCACATGGCACCCGAGGGCTCCTGCTGTCGCGTCACCTGGCTCCAGCTGGAGGGCGGCGACACCGAGCGGGGGATGGACGCCTACCGCACCCAGATCCTGCCGCGGGTGGAGACGCTGGACGGCTTCTGCAGCGCGAGCATGCTGATCGACAGGGTGACCGGACGGGCGTGTGGCACCGTCGCCTTCGAGTCCCGGGCAGCCTGCGAGGCGTCCCGCGACCAGGCCATGGCGATCCGCGAGAGCGGGTCCGCCGCAGCAGGCGCCAGCGTGACCGACGTCGTCGAGTTCGACCTCGTCATCGCACACCTGAGGTTGCCCGAGCTGGTGTGACCGCGCGCAGGCCTGGTCACACGGGCTCGAAGCTGGCCAGCAAGGTCTCCAGCGCTGCCTGGTCAGGACCCACGAAGGAGGGTGCGTCCGGCGCCTCGGCCAGAGCGTCGATGAGCTGGTCGTTGAGGCCGACCGCGGGCGGCAGGTGGGAGCTGAAGATGCCCGAGGGGTCGAGGTCCCGGACCGCTCTCACGTGCGGCTCGTAGAGCGCCCGGTCCACCCACTGCACCCAGGGGCTGTCGATCGCGGCCCAGAGGAGCTGACCGCCGCGACGCTCCTCGGGCGTGATCGCGCGCGCGTCGCCACCCGTCGCAAGATCGGCACTGGATACCGGTGCGCCGAAGCAGTCCGAGGAGAAGAACGCTCCACTCTTCTCGTCGATGAACCCGACGGTGGCCGGGTTGTCGAACAGTGGCGGCCGGTGCCCGGTGAGCCTCCGGTCGCCGACGTCGAGCGAGTCTCCCGGGTTGACGAGGTGCACCCGGTCCAGGGGCACCTGCCACTGCGTCGACATGATGCCGACGCCGATGAACGTCGTCACGAGCTTGGCCTGAGGGGCGGCAGCGAGCAGGTCCCACAGGCCTCCGGTGTGGTCACGGTCGGGGTGGGTGATCCACACCCAGTGAACGTCCGCCGGGTCGATGACCTTGGCCAGCTCGGTGACGAAGTCCTTGTCCGGCGTACTCAACCCGGTGTCGACAACGACCGGCTGCTCGGAATGCAGTACGAATGCGTTCACGGGCAGATGCCCGATCCCGGGATCTCGACGCTGTCACCGAGGACGGTGACGTCGCTGTTGATGCGGTGTGCCTCCATGGTGTGGGCCTTTCTCGGTGCTCAGAACGGAACTTCGGTGGTGAGAAGCCCCACGCCGGTCGCCCGGCCCGAGAGGGTGCGGCAGAACTCGATGGCATCCATGCGAATGGATTCGGGCTCACCCGGCAGGTCGGAGGACCACTGCCCGCCGGCCGGTCCCGTGAGCTCGAGGCGGAAGGGTCGACCGTGCCTGCCGGCCCATTCGCGCACCACGTCCTCGACGAGTGATCCGTCGTGGGGGGCGGTGAGCTCGAGCTCGTGTCCCGTGGCCCGGGCGAGGTCCACGCGGTGCATCCACGGATCACGGGTGAGGATCACGTCCACCAGGTAGCCGATCGTCCACTTCTCCTCGACACCGTTGAGCAGCTGCGGCACCGGGAACGTCCGTCGGCGGACGAAGAAAGGGGTGAGGCGTCGACCTCGTGCGGCCCGGACCGCCACTTTCCGAGCCTCGGCCGTGATCTCTTCCGGCGACCGGCGATCGCGCTCGCGGACCTGGATGGCGGTGAGTGAGTCGACCATGGGTCCGCCGCGCTCGGTGTGTTCAGCAGCGGCCACTTTCTGCTGGCGCGCCGACTCCCTCGGACTGGAGGCCATGGCCGCCATGCCGACCATGTGACTGGCCAGTTGGCGGACGTCCCAGTCGGGACAGTCGGTGGGCTTCGACCAGTCCTCAGGTGCGAGATGCGACAGGGCTGCCACGACGCGCTGGTACTCGGTCGCGGCGAGCCTCATCGCCTCGCGCCGCCGCATGGCACTGCGGCGAGGCGTTGTCGCGGAGGTCGGGGGAGTGGTGGCGATCATCGGCGTGTCCTTCGGGCTGGCTTGGAGTCGGGTTCAGAGGGAAGGCCGACGGCGTCGGCCCACATGTCGACGGCTCGATCCAGCAAGCCGGCGTACCGGCTGCCTCCCGGGTCGTTGGCGTGGTGTTGGTTGACGAGGCCACCGATCAAGGTGATCCAGAGGTCGAAGTCGTCCCCGGGATCGATGTCCATGTCGCGAAACAGCGCCCGTCCCCGCTCGAGGACCCTGACTGCCGGGGCGTAGGAGTCGGCGCTGGGCTCGAAGCCGGGAATGATGCGAATGTTCATCAGCTGGTGTCGGGCCAGGTCAGAGGTCGCGTAGTCGTAGAAGTGACGCGACATCTGCTTGAGGGCCGTCCGGGGATGCGCCGAGAGGTCCGCGATCGCGCTGGTCTGGGCCGCCTCGTACTCAGCCCACGCCTGGCCGAACATGGCGTCGTAGATGGCGTTCTTGGACTCGAAGTGCCCGTAGAGCGAAGGGGCCCGCATGCCCACCTGGGCCGCGACGTCGCGCAAGGTGAGGGAGGCCAGCCCGTTCGCGCGGGCGAGTGCCCAGGCGGCGTCGAGGATCTCGAGCCGAGTTGCCTCACGCCGTTCGGCGATCCGATCGCGCTTAGGAGTAACTAACACAGTTAGGAGAATGAACCCGGGACCTCGCCGGTGTCAAGAGGCCGGCGGCAACCCGATAGCGTGCTCGCGTCATGTTGGACCGGTTCAAGAGCTTCTGGCAGGGCGTCATGCTGGCGCCCTTCGTCAACCTGTTCATCAGGCTCGGGGTCAGTCCCGACGTCATCACCCTGGTCGGAACTGCGGGTGTCACCGCCGGCGCGCTGATCTTCTTCCCGCAAGGGCACCTGCTGTGGGGCGTGCTGTTCATCACCGCCTTCATCTTCAGCGACCTGATCGACGGGGCGATGGCCCGCAAGCTCGGTCGTACGTCGAGGTTCGGCGCCTTCTTCGACAGCACCCTGGATCGGATCGGGGACGCAGCCATCTTCGGCGGGCTGGTGCTCTACTTCGCCGGACCGGGGGACGACTACCTCTACCTCTGCCTGAGTCTCTACTGCCTCGTGATGGGTGCCGTGACGTCCTACGCAAGGGCCCGGGCGGAGTCGCTCGGGCTGGAGGCTCACGGCGGCATCGCCGAGCGCGCGGACCGCACCGTCGCGATCCTGGTGATGACGGGCGTCAGTGACTGGTGGAACCTGCCGATCCTGCTGGAGATCGTCCTGTGGGTGCTGGCCGCCGCCATCACGGTGACCGTCCTGCAGCGCGTGTGGATGGTGCGCAAGCAGACGCTGGTCGAGGCTCCCGAAGGACCCTGACCCGTCTGGGTGAAAGAAGCACTCCCACCGTAGGCTGCAGCCATGACTGACAGCACTCCTGGCACCGGCACCTCGCGCGTCAAGCGGGGCATGGCCGAGATGCTCAAGGGCGGCGTGATCATGGACGTGGTCACCCCCGACCAGGCGAAGATCGCTGAGGACGCCGGCGCCGTCGCCGTGATGGCCCTCGAGCGCGTCCCTGCCGACATCCGCGCGCAGGGCGGCGTCTCGCGGATGAGCGACCCCGACATGATCGACGGCATCATCGAGGCGGTCTCGATCCCGGTGATGGCCAAGGCGCGGATCGGCCACTTCGCGGAGGCGCAGGTGTTGCAGAGCCTGGGCGTGGACTACATCGACGAGTCCGAGGTCCTGACGCCGGCGGACTACGCCCACCACATCGACAAGTGGACCTTCACGGTCCCGTTCGTGTGCGGTGCGACGAACCTGGGCGAGGCGCTGCGGCGGATCACCGAGGGCGCGGCGATGATCCGCTCGAAGGGTGAGGCCGGCACCGGCGACGTGTCCAACGCCGTGACGCACATGCGCACGATCCGGGCGGAGATCCGCCGTCTCGGGTCGTTGTCGGCCGAGGAGCTCTACGTCGCCGCGAAGGAGCTGCAGGCGCCGTACGACCTGGTGACCGAGGTGGCCGAGAGCGGCAAGCTTCCCGTCGTACTCTTCACAGCCGGAGGCATCGCCACGCCTGCCGACGCCGCGATGATGATGCAGCTCGGGGCCGAGGGCGTCTTCGTCGGCTCGGGCATCTTCAAGTCCGGCAACCCCGCGGAGCGGGCAGAGGCGATCGTCAAGGCGACCACGTTCTTCGATGACCCCGACGTCGTGGCGAAGGTCTCCCGTGGGCTCGGTGAGGCCATGGTGGGCATCAACGTGGAGGACCTTCCGGCGCCGCATCGGCTCGCCGAACGCGGTTGGTGATCTGTGCTGGTATAGACCTTTTGAACTATTTGTCCGATACAACCTGAACTGTCCGACTTTCTGAGTCAAGATTGCCTCACATCGCAGCCTTGCGATCAACCCGCCAGTCCCGGTGGGGTGCCGCCGCGGGGGAGGCACCTCATCGGGACCAGGCATTTTCTGGGGCGGGTCAGCTCTGCTGCTGGCTCCAGTCGGGCAGCTGCTGCACCGTCCAGCCATTGCCGTCGGGGTCGTCGAAGGTGACGAACCGCCCCCAGGGCTGGTCATCGACGCCCTGGGCCTCGACGCCACGTGCGGTCAGGTCGGCCAGCGCCTCGTCCGCCGAGTCGACGACGACCTGGATGGCGCGCAGACTCCCGGGTGCCATCTCGGTCAGGCCCTTGCCGAAGGCGATCGAGCAGGCCGAGCCGGGCGGGGTCACCTGGACGAAGCGGACCTGCTCGTCGACGGTCTGGTCGTGGTCGACCGGCCAGCCGAGCGTGTCGCCGTAGAAGGCGCGGGCCCGGTCGACGTCGCTGACCGGCATGATGATGAGCTCGACGCGGTAGTCCATGAGAAGTCTCCTCGGTCTGGGTTCGGTGATCACCACGCTAGAGGGCCATCAGGAACACTTCGTTCCTGATGGATGAGCAGTTCTGCTCGCTCCTAGACTCATCATGTGCCCACCCCGACGGTCGGAGTGCTCGCCCTGCAGGGCGACGCCCGCGAACATCTCGCCGCGCTCGAGTCGCTGGGCTGCGCCCATGTCGCCGTACGCCGCCCGGAGGAGCTCGAGGCCTGCGACGGACTGATCATCCCCGGCGGGGAGTCGACGACGATGGCCAAGCTGGCCCGGATCTTCGACCTGCTCGAACCGCTCCGCAAGCGAGTCGCCGCGGGCATGCCCGTGCTGGGCACCTGCGCCGGGATGATCATGCTGGCCGACCGTGTCGAGGACGGTGCCGTCGGTCAGGAGACCATCGGCGGCCTGGACATCACCGTACGGCGCAACGCGTTCGGCAGGCAGGTCGACTCGTTCGAGGGCGACCTGGACTTCGCAGGTCTCGACCGGCCGGTGCACGCGGTGTTCATCCGGGCGCCCTGGGTCGAGGCGGTGGGACCGGACGTGGAGGTCCTTGCCCGCGTCGGCAGCGGTGAGGCCGTGGGTAGGATCGTCGCGGTCCGGCAGGGTCCGCTGATGGCCACGTCCTTCCACCCCGAGGTGGGCGAGGACGTGCGCATCCACCGGATCTTCTGCGACCTCGTCGCTGAGACAACGGCTGGGACGACCGCACGCTAGGGAAGGAACGCGCAGATGTCAGGCCACTCCAAGTGGGCGACGACCAAGCACAAGAAGGCCGTCATCGACGCCCGTCGGGGCAAGATGTTCGCCAAGCTGATCAAGAACATCGAGGTGGCGGCCCGGATGGGCGGCGGCGACCTGGCGGGCAACCCGACGCTCTATGACGCGGTCCAGAAGGCCAAGAAGTCCTCGGTGCCCAACGACAACATCGACCGCGCGGTCAAGCGCGGCTCGGGCGCAGAGGCAGGGGGCGCCGACTACACCACGATCATGTACGAGGGCTATGGACCCAGTGGTGTCGCGTTCCTGATCGAGTGCCTCACCGACAACCGCAACCGCGCCGCGATGGAGGTGCGTACGGCGATGACCCGCAACGGCGGATCGCTGGCGGACCCGGGATCCGTCTCCTACATGTTCAACCGCAAGGGCGTGGTGATCGTCCCGACCCAGCAGGAGGGAAAGGTAGTCGGTGAGGACGACGTCCTCGAGGCCACTCTCGAAGCCGGAGCCGAGGAGGTCAACGACCTCGGGGAGTCGATCGAGGTCGTCTCCGAGGCGACCGACCTGGTCGCCGTACGCACGGCGCTGCAGGCCGCCGGGATCGACTACGACTCCGCCGACGCCTCGTTCCTGCCGAGCATGCAGGTGGAGCTCGACGAGGCCGCGGCCGGGAAGGTGTTCCGCCTGGTCGAGGCGCTCGAGGACCTCGACGACGTGCAGAACGTCTACGGCAACTTCGACGTCTCTGACGACGTGCTCGCCGCGCTCGACGCCTGAGCCCCGCTAGAGGCCGAAGAAGTCGGCCACGAGGTCGCCTGCGTCCAGATCGCGCTGCGTCCGGCCGAGCACCAGCGGCGCCCGGTGGTCGTGGTTGGGCACGGTGTGCCCTCCCCGCGTGATCGCGTAGAAGTCCACCGGCGCCAGGTCGTCGTGCCTCCAGCGGGTGAGCGTGGTGCGCATCCGACCGGTCGTCACCTGCTCGACGACCGGCGGGTCGGTGTGACCGTTACGTCGGGCGAACTGGCGGGCCGAGTCGAGCGATGAGAGCACCGGCCCGCGCGGCTTGAACCCCACAGGCTCGCGATCCCACCGCGGAAGGGCACGATCGGGTCGCGGGTGCCGTTGATGGCCAGCACCGGCATCGGGGCGTGCCGGTCGAGCGGCAGCTCGGGAAGGACGTTGTCCAGAGCGGCGGTGGTTGCTGCCGATGAGCCCGGCTCCGGCGATCAGCTCGGGTGCCGCATGATCAGCCGGATCACCATCTGGCCGCCGTTGGAGAACCCGACCGCGAAGATCCGGTCCTGCGGCACGTCGTACTCCTGGCTGAGGCGGGTGACCAGCGCGCTGAGGAACCCGACGCCGTCGATGTCCAGGCTCGCGCCGGCGCTCGGGTGCCCAGCCTGGCCGTTCGACATCCCTTCGTACGACTCGGGGTAGGCGACCAGTGCCGCGGCCCGGGCGAAGCGGTCGACGGTGTGCCCGCTGAGGGTGCGCATGCCGGTGGCATCGGACTTGGAGCCGTGCAGGACCAGGACGATGACGTGGGAGAGTCGGGGGCGAGGGCGACGTACGCGCGCATCTATGCCCCACAGGTCAGCACCTCGCGCCGCGTGTCGGACCCACTGGCGAGACGCTAGCGCTCGTTTTGGTGCGAACAGGTGTTCGGACGGTCACCATCGATCGCGAGGAGCCAGCATGCGGGTGCTCGGCATCGACCCGGGCCTCACCCGGTGCGGCGTCGGCGTCGTCGAGGGTCGCGTCGGCCGGCCGCTCACGTTGGTCGATGTCGGCGTCGTACGCACGGCGGCTGACCAGCCTATCGAGCAGCGCCTGTGCCAATCGAGGCGGGGCTCGAGGAGCTGGCTGGACGCGACCCGACCTGACGCGGTGGCGGTCGAGCGGGTGTTCAGCCAGCACAACGTGAAGCACCGTGATGGGCACCGCCCAGGCCAGCGGGATCGCCCTGCTGGTCGCGGCTCGCCGGGGCCTCCCGTGGCCCTGCACACGCCGAGCGAGGTCAAGGCGGCCGTCACCGGCAATGGCCGCGCCGACAAGGCACAGGTCGGCGCGATGGTGACCAGGCTGTTCCGGCTCGACCGAGACTCCGTGGCCGGCCGACGCCGCCGACGCACTCGCCCTGGCCATCTGTCACATCTGGCGCGGGGAGCGCCACCGGATCGAGGCCGCGCTGGCTGCGCAAGCGGGATCAGGAAGGGGAGCGCGTCGATGATCGCGTTCGTGAGCGGTCGGGTGGCCGCGCTGGGACCTCACCTCCGCAGTGCTCGAGGTGGGCGGTGTCGGTCTGGAGCTGCAGTGCACTCCGGACACGCTCGCCGCGCTCCGCACCGGTGCCGAGGCGACGCTGCCCACCAGCATGGTCGTCCGTGAGGACTCGCTCACCCTGTTCGGATTCGCCGACGAGGACGAGAAGCAGATGTTCGAGCTGCTGCAGACCGCTAGCGGCGTGGGGCCCAAGCTGGCGCAGGCGATGCTCGCGGTCCATCGTCCCGAGGCACTCCGTCGCGCCGTGAGCAGCGACGACGTCAAGACCCTGACGACCGTGCCCGGCATCGGGCAGAAGGGCGCCCAACGGATCATCCTCGAGCTGCAGCGACCGCATCGGCTCACCCGGTTCGGTGGCGAGCGCGCGAGCCCGCAGCCGATGTCGCAGCGACACGACTGGCAGGGCCAGGTGCAGGCCGGGCTGGTCAGGTCTGGGCTGGTCGACCAAGGAGGCCGACCGGGCCATCGTCGAGGTGGCCCCGGAGGCGAGGCGATGACGACGCCCGACGTGGCCCGGCTCCTCCGCGCGGCCCTCCGCACGCTGAGCAAGGCCTGAGGCCGGACGCCATGAACGAGTCAGAGCTCGACGAGGCCGAGCTGGCTACATGACCAGCCGGCCCCTGACGGCCGACGCCGACGGCGACGAGCGCGTCGTGGAGGCAGCGCTGCGCCCGCGCACGCTCGACGAGGTCGTCGGTCAGGAGCGCGTGCGCGAGCAGCTCTCCTTGCTGCTCGAGGCGGCACGAGCCCGCCAGCGGGTCGCGGACCACGTGTTGCTGAGCGGGCCGCCTGGACTCGGCAAGACGACCCTGGCCATGATCGTGGCGGCCGAGATGAGCGCCCCGCTGCGGCTGACCAGCGGACCCGCGATCACCCACGCCGGTGACCTCGCGGCGATTCTCTCCGGCCTCAACGACGGCGACGTCCTCTTCGTCGACGAGATCCACCGGATGTCGCGGCCGGCCGAGGAGATGCTCTACATGGCCATGGAGGACTTCCGGGTCGACGTGGTCATCGGCAAGGGCCCGGGGGCCACCGCCATCCCCCTGGAGATCCCGCCGTTCACGCTGGTCGGAGCCACCACCAGGGCGGGGTTGCT
>CAWDCB010000012.1:0-199407 GCA_963800635.1 uncultured Chitinophagaceae bacterium | reverse complement strand
TGTTGCAGAACACTCACCTGTTACATCAGCCAGTACAGGAACCACAGGAGCAGTAACATCTTTTATCACTAGGTTCTGGGTTGCTGTAGAAGTGTTGCCGTTACCATCATTGAAAGTCCAGGTGATAACGTGAGTGCCCTGGGTAGTATAAGTAAGAGCGTCAGTAGTTGTACCGGTGATAGTGCCTGAGCAGTTATCAGTAGTTGTCGGTGCAGTAGCTGTTGCAGAACACTCACCTGTTACATCAGCCAGTACAGGAACCACAGGAGCAGTAACATCTTTTATTACTAGGTTCTGGGTTGCTGTAGAAGTGTTGCCGTTACCATCATTGAAAGTCCAGGTGATAACGTGAGTGCCCTGGGTAGTATAAGTAAGAGCGTCAGTAGTTGTACCGGTGATAGTGCCTGAGCAGTTATCAGTAGTTGTCGGTGCAGTAGCTGTTGCAGAACACTCACCTGTTACATCAGCCAGTACAGGAACCACAGGAGCAGTAACATCTTTTATTACTAGGTTCTGGGTTGCTGTAGAAGTGTTGCCGTTACCATCATTGAAAGTCCAGGTGATAACGTGAGTGCCCTGGGTAGTATAAGTAAGAGCGTCAGTAGTTGTACCGGTGATAGTGCCTGAGCAGTTATCAGTAGTTGTCGGTGCAGTAGCTGTTGCAGAACACTCACCTGTTACATCAGCCAGTACAGGAACCACAGGAGCAGTAACATCTTTTATTACTAGGTTCTGGGTTGCTGTAGAAGTGTTGCCGTTACCATCATTGAAAGTCCAGGTGATAACGTGAGTGCCCTGGGTAGTATAAGTAAGAGCGTCAGTAGTTGTACCGGTGATAGTGCCTGAGCAGTTATCAGTAGTTGTCGGTGCAGTAGCTGTTGCAGAACACTCACCTGTTACATCAGCCAGTACAGGAACCACAGGAGCAGTAACATCTTTTATCACTAGGTTCTGGGTTGCTGTAGAAGTGTTGCCGTTACCATCATTGAAAGTCCAGGTGATAACGTGAGTGCCCTGGGTAGTATAAGTAAGAGCGTCAGTAGTTGTACCGGTGATAGTGCCTGAGCAGTTATCAGTAGTTGTCGGTGCAGTAGCTGTTGCAGAACACTCACCTGTTACATCAGCCAGTACAGGAACCACAGGAGCAGTAACATCTTTTATTACTAGGTTCTGGGTTGCTGTAGAAGTGTTGCCGTTACCATCATTGAAAGTCCAGGTGATAACGTGAGTGCCCTGGGTAGTATAAGTAAGAGCGTCAGTAGTTGTACCGGTGATAGTGCCTGAGCAGTTATCAGTAGTTGTCGGTGCAGTAGCTGTGCAGAACACTCACCTGTTACATCAGCCAGTACAGGAACCACAGGAGCAGTAACATCTTTTATCACTAGGTTCTGGGTTGCTGTAGAAGTGTTGCCGTTACCATCATTGAAAGTCCAGGTGATAACGTGAGTGCCCTGGGTAGTATAAGTAAGAGCGTCAGTAGTTGTACCGGTGATAGTGCCTGAGCAGTTATCAGTAGTTGTCGGTGCAGTAGCTGTTGCAGAACACTCACCTGTTACATCAGCCAGTACAGGAACCACAGGAGCAGTAACATCTTTTATCACTAGGTTCTGGGTTGCTGTAGAAGTGTTGCCGTTACCATCATTGAAAGGTCCAGGTGATAACGTGAGTGCCCTGGGTAGTATAAGTAAGAGCGTCAGTAGTTGTACCGGTGATAGTGCCTGAGCAGTTATCAGTAGTTGTCGGTGCAGTAGCTGTTGCAGAACATTCACCTGTTACATCAGCCAGTAACAGGAACCACAGGAGCAGTAACATCTTTTATTTTCACTAGGTTCTGGGTTGCTGTAGAAGTGTTGCCGTTACCATCATTGAAAGATCCAGGTGATAACGTGAGTGCCCTGGGTAGTATAAGTAAGAGCGTCAGCTAGTTGTACCGGTGATAGTGCCTGAGCAGTTATCAGTAGTTGTCGGTGCAGTAGCTGTTGCAGAACACTCACCTGTTACATCAGCCAGTACAGGAACCACAGGAGCAGTAACATCTTTTATCACTCAGGTTCTGGGTTGCTGTAGAAGTGTTGCCGTTACCATCATTGAAAGCTCCAGGTGATAACGTGAGTGCCCTGGGTAGTATAAGTAAGAGCGTCAGTAGTTGTACCGGTGATAGTGCCTGAGCAGTTATCAGTAGTTGTCGGTGCAGTAGCTGTTGCAGAACACTCACCTGTTACATCAGCCAGTACAGGAACCACAGGAGCAGTAACATCTTTTATTACTAGGTTCTGGGTTGCTGTAGAAGTGTTGCCGTTACCATCATTGAAAGTCCAGGTGATAACGTGAGTGCCCTGGGTAGTATAAGTAAGAGCGTCAGTAGTTGTACCGGTGATAGTGCCTGAGCAGTTATCAGTAGTTGTCGGTGCAGTAGCTGTTGCAGAACACTCACCTGTTACATCAGCCAGTACAGGAACCACAGGAGCAGTAACATCTTTTATTACTAGGTTCTGGGTTGCTGTAGAAGTGTTGCCGTTACCATCATTGAAAGTCCAGGTGATAACGTGAGTGCCCTGGGTAGTATAAGTAAGAGCGTCAGTAGTTGTACCGGTGATAGTGCCTGAGCAGTTATCAGTAGTTGTCGGTGCAGTAGTTGTTGCAGAACACTCACCTGTTACATCAGCCAGTACAGGAACCACAGGAGCAGTAACATCTTTTATCACTAGGTTCTGGGTTGCTGTAGAAGTGTTGCCGTTACCATCATTGAAAGTCCAGGTGATAACGTGAGTGCCCTGGGTAGTATAAGTAAGAGCGTCAGTAGTTGTACCGGTGATAGTGCCTGAGCAGTTATCAGTAGTTGTCGGTGCAGTAGCTGTTGCAGAACACTCACCTGTTACATCAGCCAGTACAGGAACCACAGGGGGCTGTGTATCATTAACAATTACAGTGAATGTAGTAGTAGTTGTTGAACACAAATTTGTTGCTTCAACTGTTACTGTTGTTGTACCTACTGAGAAAACATGTGGAGAAGTAATCACAGTAGCGCCAATCTTATAAACAAGAATTGGTGTCGGTGTGCCGCCGAAGGTTACATTTAAACCGAATGTTACAGATGCGCTGCAATTGTCCGCATCGTTGTTGACCCCGGTAATATTTGTTGCACTAACAGTTGGCGCTGTATTTATTGTTAATGTTACCTGGTTGCTGTTGGTAGTCCCGCAACTATTCGTTGCAAAATATTGGATCTTCTTTCCGTTATCTGCAAAAGCTACCGTATAGGGTATTGTACGATTTGCAAATGTGCCACTGCCCATGGCTGTTTCCAATTGCCATCCCTGATGCAGTCACTGCAATCCGTTTGTGGTAACCTTTGGAGCCGTTGGATTTAATGACCCTTCTGCACATAATGCTGCGGGGCAGATATAGCTGCAATAGTTGGCTTGTCGTTTATCGTTAGTGTTACCTGGTTGCTGTTTGTAGTACCGCAACTGTTGGTTGCAATATATCGGATCTTCTTTCCATTATCTACAAAAGCTACTGTATAGGGTACCGTACGATTGGCGAATGTGCCATTGCCTACTGCTGTTTCCAGTTGCCATCCCTGAGCAGTTACTGCCGATCCGTTTATGGTAACCGTTGGAGCCGTTGGATTCAATGACCCGCCTGCACATAATGCTGAGGGGGCAGATATAACTGCTACCGTTGGTTGTCGTTTACTGTAACACTTGCTGTTGTGGCTGAAGTTATAGGTCCGCATCCTGCACCTGTCTCTTGGCTGATAACAACATAATAGAAATTTAGTTCCGGCCGTTGCTGTTGCCGGCGGCGTATAGCTGGCTGTCCGAGCACCACTGCTATTTCCCAGACTTGTTCCTCCGGTTGTCGAATTAATTGCGTTGGAAAACCACTGATAACTAAATGTTCCTGTTCCTCCTGATGCTGTTACACTAATGGTTCCTATAGTTCCATTTGTACACACTGTTTGAGAAGCAGGACTTGGAGCCGTTACGGTAGGTTGTGCATTTACTATAACACTTGCCGTTGTAGCAGAGGTTACAGGTCCACATCCAGCACCTGTTTGACTAACAACTACATAGTAAAAAGTTGTTCCGGCCGTTGCTGTTGCCGGCGATGTGTAGCTGGCTGTCTGAGCACCATTTCCACTTCCAAGACTTGTTCCTCCGGTAGTAGAATTAGTTGCATTTGGAAACCACTGGTAACTAAATGTTCCTGTTCCGCCTGATGCTGTTACGCCAGTCGCTGCTATAGCTCCATTAGTACACACTGTTTGAGATGCAGGACTTGGAGTAGTCACAGTAGGTTGGGGGTTCACTACAACACTTGCCGTTGTGGCCGAAGTTATAGGTCCACATCCAGCACCTGTTTGGCTAACAACTACATAATAAAATTTTGTTCCAGCCGTTGCGGTTGTAGGTGGCGTATAGTTGGCTGTCTGAGCACCATTACTACTTCCAAGACTTGTTCCTCCGGTGGTAGAATTGATAGTATTTGAAAACCATTGATAACTGAATGTTCCTATACCTCCCGCTGCAGTTACGCTAATGCCTCCGATAGTTCCATTGGTACACACAGTTTGAGATGTAGGACTTGGAGCAGTCACGGTAGGTTGTGCATTTACTGTTACAATTGCTGCCGATGAAATTGTTGAACAACCGTTTGCATCTGATGTAGTAGCAGTATAACTATTTGTACCTGTTGCAGTGGGTGTTACACTTACAGAAGGAGTTGAGTTATTTGTGCCTCCGGGAATTATTGACCCAAATGTGCCAGGACCACTAAATGTAGTTGTATAAACAGGTGCGAAGAAGCATTAGTAATTGAAATAGTCCAACTGGTTAAGGTCGAAGAACCACTTCCTCCGCTCGCTAAATCGGCGATTTTTAAAGTCCATACTCCCGCTATATTGGAGCAGGGGAAAGTTAATCCGCTAAATGTAGCGTTATAAGTTCCTATTGGAACATTTCCATTACCATCAGTACCTGGGAAACTAGTACTGCTGGTAGAAATAAATGTATAGATGCCTATCAAATTATCCTGGTCACTGGTTGAACTTTGCCTGCTTGATATCGTTGTGGCACCACATGAAGGGCTTGTTAGCGTTATGACTAAATCACCCACTCTTGGATGAAGCGCATTGATTGTCAAAGTAATATTTGATGCCGCAGTTAAAACGCCTACAGGTAATGTGATAGAACTACTTGCACCTGTAGCGCTATTATCCGGAATTGTAACTGCTGTGTTGTTAGTGCCCGTAAAAGTTCCAAGCGATCCTCCGGAATTGGTTGCAGTCAATGTTGAAATTGAGCCCAAACATATTGGAGTGGGTGATGCGGTCAGAGAAACTGATGGCTTCGCATTTACAGTTACAGTTGGTGTAATAGACATTTGGCCAGTGCAACCTGTTGCAGTGAGTTTTGCCAGTACATTAAAGGTGGTTGTGCTGGTTAAAGTTCCCGTTGGTAAATTAATCGTGCCCCCGTTACCTGTAAGCGGGCTACCTATGTTAGTATCATCTGCATCATTTCTTAATTGATAAGTCGTGGTGGCTAATGACGAAGCAACCGTAATATTTGTCGCGTTGCCCGAACATACTGCAGATGCCAATGCGCTTACCGTTTTATCTGCAGGTGCGCTAATTGTTTGATTAGGAGAAGTAGATACTACGTTCCCGGGACCGGTACCTCCACCATTATTACCAAACCATGAAATATTTTCCTCTACTAAATCAAAAGTAAGATTGTTCGTTCCGGCTGATAATGGAGTAGTGTACCCTGCACCTGCATTGTTGGATGCAGTAATGGTAAAAGTATATGTTCCTGTAGCTCCAGGTGCCAAATTATTAGCACTTGTGCGAAGGTGATAATCGCACCAGTTACTGCCCACAGCGGGACAGCTGGCTTGTGAATTCCATTTTAATCCAACGTTTATGGTTGGCGTTCCTCCAGTTCCGTCTGTCCAAGTAGCCGTTCCAATATTCTTTACTGTAACTGTTACATCTCTCGTTTCACCGGCACACCAGGTTAACGAACCAGTACTCATTGAAAGAAACTGTGACTTATAGGTTGGAGCTACAATCACTTGTACCTGGTTACTTGTTATTACAGCGCAGGCATAGGTGGAAAGGCATACTACAAAAAAGGTTCCCGGAGTAGCGAAATTCGGTGTATAGGTGGCCGCGGTAACACCCGTACTGGTGGCGTATGGCCCTCCCGATGTAGTTCCGTATGCCCACAATCTGGATGATGCTGCAGATTGCTCAGTAACTGTTAATGTTGCACCGTTTGCCCCTGTGAAAATATTTTGTGTAGCCGTTGGCGCAATACTATTCGCTGCAAGATTTACAGTAAGAGCTGTACTACTGCTTCCCGTAACTGCAGGACTGCTGCTGATCACCCTGATAAGGTAGCCAGTGCCAGTTGGAGTATTTGCAGGAATAGTAGCGTTGATTGTTCCGGAATTCGAATTACTTACCAATGTGCCAATAGTTATTGGCGTTGTAAAGGAACCTGCTGCATTCGATCCCTGCGCGGTATACGTGTTACCACTAAACGTGCCTGTGCTGGTAAATGGTACAGAAACGGCGACACCGGTTGACGCGGTTACGCAGAATGGTGAACCGCTGATTGCGCCGGTAGTAATAGTCGGTGTTGAGGTTATAAAGCTCCCCTGCGCACTATAAGCTGTTCCCACGCCATTCGTAGCAAAAGTATGATAATAGTAAGTCGTGCTTTGCGTTAACGGACTAACGACAACAGAAAAGCTCCCTGCTGATAAATTCGAACCGGGAAACTGCGTTCCGGAACCATTGACAAAATTATTTGTAGTACTGATTTCAACGCCATAGGCAGAAATCGCAGAACATCCTGCGACAGTAATAGTACCAGGCAAAGTGGCAGAATTAACTGTAATACTGCCCGCAGCGCCAGCAGTTACCGTTGGAGCCGTATTTACTCCGGAACCTGCAGCTGCCTCATTTATGCTGACGGCGCCACCTCCTGCTACCGCAATATTGCCACTGTAAGATTGAACAGCAACAGGTGCGAAGTCAACAAATATTTGTTGGGAATATGAGCCGCCTGTTTGTGTCAATGATAAAGAAGTTGTATAAGTACCGGCTGATGTAGTAGAATAGGTAAAGCCTGACAAAGGGCCAACTGTTACATTAGCTGTACTTAGATTTGTACCAGTTATCGTAAATGCATTAGGACCGGTGGTAGTGTTAATACAAACATTTCCAAAAGCCGTTAACGCGCTTGCAGTTAACGTCGGTGCGGCAGTAACAAAACTACCTTGTGCACTATAAGATGTTCCCGCACCGTTCGTAGCGAAAGTATGATAATAGTAAGTTGTGCCTTGAGTTAAGGGGCTAACAGCAACGGAAAAGTTTCCTGCTGATAAATTGGAGCCGGGAAATTGTGTTCCGCTGCCGTTGGCAAAGTTAATGGTCGTGCTTATCTCAACGCCATATGCTGAAATCGCCGTACATCCTGTAATGGTGATCGTGCCGGGTACAGTCGCGGAATTAAGTGTGATTCCGGTTGCCGTGCCCGCCGTTACAGTGGGTGCCGTATTTACTCCAGTGCCGGATGCTGCTACATTGATAGAAGTAGCGCCGCCGCCGCCCACAGCAATATTACCACTATAAAGATTGAACAAGAGTCGGCGTAAATTTTACAAAAATTTGTTGCGAATATGTGCCACCGGGTTGCGTCAATGATAAAGACGAAGTATAAGTACCGCCTGATGTAGTATAATAAGTATATCCGGATAATGCACCTATTGTTACATTGGCCGTACTCAGGCCAAAACCATTAATGCTAAATGAGTTTGGACCTGCTGTAGTATTTGTACAAACATTACCAAAAGCGGTTAAAGGAGTTGCTGTTAAAATGAGAGGCGGTGCAAAAGTAAAACTACGTAACGAACCATTTACCGTTCCATTTAAACCGGTAATTGTTCCTGTGCTACTATTTGTATTTGTAATGGGGGTGGATGCTGTTGTAGTAGCAAAGGTTGTTTCATTTATGCTAAATTCATTATTTGTTCCGGTGTTATTAGAAAAACCTATTGCAGCTATCTCTTCAACCCTGCGGTTGTTGTTCCACCAACCTTCATAGCACCATAAACAAATTCAATAATATTTGATGTTTCGTATAATCGTACTTGAAAGGTACCATCAACACCTCCACTGTAATTGATACTCATATTTAAAAACTCAACTACTAAAGTTCTATTCGGAGCGCTTCCAATTAATTTATAATGGACTTTGCCGGTTGATGAACTTGCTAAATCTGCAGAAAAGGAGCAATAATTGGTGTGGTCGCTATAGGAAAGCTACCTCCATATAAGGTATTTAAAATAGCAGTGCCACCTAACCGTATACCCCCATTCGAAGAAGCAGAAAATTGGGTAAAGGCAGAGCTCATAAAAGTAAAGCTGAAACCGATATTAGTTACTCCGGACGATACATCATCACTGCCGGAAGCAACAAGCGAAGTAGTACCGGTAGTCATATCAACCGTATTATTATTCCTGTCTAAGACAAGAGACGCTGTAGCACTGTTAATAAAGGTGTATTGGTTTGCAGTTTGCGCGAGCGTCTGGTGACTTAGTCCCAAGCTCGTCAATACAAAAAATACAGCAATCATACGACTTGCTGCCTTCTTCATTTTTTGAATGAATTATTTACTGCGGCTGTATAACCTCCTTCACAGCCGTAACCGGCAGGTTGTGCATTAGGGCCAGCAAAAATGTTAGCAGTGTTTACTTTTACAGAATGTAGAAAAGTTCTCATGGTACTTTTTTTAAGGGAGGGCAATTGATGATTGTGTGTGGTAACGGGTATAAATAAAAATGATGCGTCGCATTGCTTCGCATCATCAGAAATATTATTAGTTGTTGTCGGCGTTAAAATGTCGTTACTACATTCATCGGGAGTACCTGCAATACAATCCTTATATTGAATCCACTCTTCCTGTAAGATGCCCGAATGATTGTTTGCAGAAAAAATATTTGAAAGAGTTGCAGCCAGCTTTTTATAAGCCGTCAATACAGGTACAATTAGGTTCATAAGGTAGTTTGTAAGTTAATTTTCATAAAGCGCGTTCGCAGGTAGTAAGTAGTTGAGCATTCAATGTTATTCTATGCTTATCCGCTATAAGTTTTCACCAGATAAAAAATACTATGCGGCATTGTTTTAGTATAAATTGCTTTGGGAAATAACTTTTTATTGTTGTTATACCTATCATGAATAAGCAATAAAAGGTCGTTATAGTTATAAGTGTTGCGGTAATGATTGCTTGTATTAGACAGATCAATAGGGAGAGAAAAACGAGCAGTCCACAAAATAGAGTGCGTATAAATATCCTCATAAAGAATAGCTTTAAGTTTTGATTACTTTACTATGTGGAAAGCGGAGAAGTATGAAGCTTAGCTATTCATAACAGGGTTGGACGTACGATTCTATTTACTTAAGAGGGGGTGCCTTGCGACAATCATTTTTTCAAAGGAGGATATTGTTCTACTATTAATCATTTTAATAGTAATAAACAGCAAGGCGTTATTGTATTATATTTTTTTACCGGATTTTATTACACTTTTTACCGGTAAATCGAAATGGACTGCTTAAAATTTATTAACTAATGGAGATTACTAGGATGATACAGATTGGTGTGCTTTGTTGGGGGGAAAGTGCACAAGATAGATAATTTTTTTATTTAACAAAGCATTTTTGAAAAAATAATTAAGAATTTAAGGCGAGCAGTTTATTTATGTTTGGCTTTTTATATTGGTAACTTAACGTGAATTCGGGTATTGTTTCAATACATAGGATCATAGAAACATAGAACACACATAGTTTTAGTATTTCCCATTCTATGTGTCTAAAGGCCTATGTGGTAAGCATTCTCAAGTCATAACATTGTATTTTTATCAATATCAAAAATCAATATTCTGCACTATCAGATAGCGTATAAGCTTATCCGTTAGTACAATCTATTTTTTTTCAAACAATGGCATCATACATGTCGCATAAATAAAAAAAGCCTGGCAGTACCCGGGCTTCATCATCAATTCATGTTTTTTGAATTTTTAGGATACAAGCATTATATCAGATCATAGTAGCAGATGGCGAAGTAGCAGGTATCAGAAATCAGAAATCAAGTATCCCAGTGTCTATTTAATCTTTCGTACATCCGTTTCAGTTAGTACAACACATTTATATTTTTCACGCTTCCATCACTCAAACAGCTTGCTTTGCGGCGATTGATTTTGAGGAATTACCCAGTTCATCTGGTCGCTTTTTGAATAATCGGTCAGCTTATTTCCAATGGCACGCCAGCCCATCACCTCCACTACTTTGTTGAGCTTTATCTTTGCCCGGCGAACCTGTGACCCGCGCCCGCTTTGCATTTCAAGTAAAGGCTCCGCGGCAGTGGTCACCTTTAAAAGCCGGTTGCCCTCCCCTTCTTTTATGAAAAAGAATTTGCTATTCAGCGTAGTGGTTTCAATCTTAAACCGCTTAACATTATACTGAAGTTTATCCTGGTCAAGGTAAACTGCAGTAATAATTTTTTCCGGATCAAATTTTTCTATCAGTTCTATACTGTCTGTGTCAAAACGCTGGCTTATCTCCTGCCCCGTTATTTCATAATTGCCATCTTTATATATCACTAAAATTTTATCATCTCCATCGAAGTTTCCAAGAAAGATTCCCTTTTCTTCCATATTGAGCCGCCCAAAGGTTTCGTCAAACCATAGCTTGCGCTTGTCGAGCGTTGACCTGCCTTTTTCCAGCAGGCGGATGGTTTTAATCGGATATTTGGTTACCTGGTTGCCAATGCTGCTGCGGCTTCGTATATCCATCGTCTCAAAATAAAAATCCAGCTCTTTATTACGTGCGCTGCAGCCGGGAGTAAGAATGATGCGAACAGTTTCTGCCTCTCCGTTTGGATTTACCGAAAAGTAATGCACTTTACTTTTTTCATCACCCTTTGTAAGGTCATATTCTTTATCGCGTGTAACACCGGTCACATTAAACCGCTTTGCGTAACTGATGCCTTTTTTTCCTTCGGCATAAATCATATTGTAGGTGGTTCGCTCATCATTCTTTTTGAAAACAGCTACATGAATAATATCTTTCCCGATAAAAACTTTGTCGGCCACCTTTACCACTTTCATTTTCCCGGCCTTCGTAAAAGCAATGATATCATCGAGGTCACTGCAATCATCAACAAATTCATCTTTCTTTAGTCCTGTGCCCAGGAAGCCTTCCGCACGGTTTACATAGATTTTTGTATTGGCAATAGCAACTGATTTAGCCTGTATGGTATCAAACAATTTAATTTCGGTTTTCCTCTCACGGCCTTTGCCATATTTTTTTAGCAGCTCTTCATAATAACCTACCGCATATTCTGTAAGATGTTCGAGGTTAAAATTTACCCTGTTAATCTCATCTTCCAGCGCCTTTATCTGCTCATTTAATTCGTCAATATCCAATTTGTAAATTCTGCGTACAGGCTTCTCCGTTAGTTTCAGAATATCTTCTCTTGTAATATCCCTGTTCAATTGTTTTTTATAAGGAACAAAAGCTTTATCAATGGCAGTAAGTACCTTCTCCCACGTTTCATGTTTTTTCTCCAGCTCCTTATAAATCTTTTCTTCAAAAAATATTTTCTCCAATGAAGTATAATGCCATTTTTCATGAAGTTCTTTGAGTTTTATTTCGAGCTCTTTTTTAAGAAGCTCTCTTGTATTATCTGCAGAAATTTTCAGCAACTCCGCTACTCCCGGGAACTGTGGTTTTTGCCCGTTGATCACGCATGCATTTGGCGATATGGAAATTTCGCAATCGGTGAAAGCATATAATGCATCGATAGTAATATCCGGTGAAATCCCCGGCGCCAGGTCAATACTTATCTCAACTTCCGCAGCAGTATTATCAGTTACCTTTTTTATTTTGATCTTGCCATTATCATTCGCTTTTATAATGCTTTCTATTAACTGCGTGGTAGTGGTGCCATAGGGAACATCTTTTATTAACAGGGTTTTTTTATCCAGCTCTTCGATCTTTGCCCTTACCCGTACTTTGCCACCTCGTATTCCATCATTGTAGTTGGTAACATCAATCATTCCGCCTGTAATAAAATCGGGATAGAGCTCAAATTTTCTTCCTTTATAATATTTTATGGAAGCCTCAATAAGTTCACAGAAATTGTGAGGAAGAATTTTTGTAGCAAGCCCTACGGCAATTCCTTCTGCGCCCTGTGCCAGCAGCAAGGGAAATTTCATGGGAAGCGTAACCGGCTCATTTTTTCTGCCATCATAGCTAAGCTGCCAGTTGGTGGTTTTATTATTGAAGGCAACTTCCAAAGCAAACTTGCTGGGGCGTGCTTCAATATAGCGGGGCGCAGCGGCTTCATCTCCCGTACGCACATCACCCCAGTTGCCCTGTGTTTCTATCAGCAATTCTTTTTGGCCAAGATTTACAAGGGCATCGCCGATGCTGGCATCTCCATGCGGATGGTATTGCATGCTCTGCCCGATGATATTGGCAACTTTATTAAAGCGGCCATCATCCATCTCTTTCATCGCATGCAGAATGCGGCGCTGAACAGGTTTTAGGCCATCTTCAACGGCAGGCACGGCCCGCTCCAGTATCACATAACTGGCATAATCCAGGAACCATGTTTTATACTGACCGGAAACGCCGGCATCGCTGTGGGTATAATCTTCTTTTATAGCTTTAGGCATAATTAAAATACAATAATCAATATTCAATGATCAATATTCAACACTCAAGTTAGTAACTATTTATAGCAATGATCATTTCATATAGTTTGGGCATAATAACAATAAATATTCAATATTCAATATCAATATTCAACTCTGCAAGGTGAGCTACTTTTATTTATTTGCTAGATTTTTTTTAGCAGTGTCAATACTCTTTAGCAATTATAGAAATTAGTTGTTCATTCTCTGATCTGATTTCTTTTAGTCTTTCGGCAGGTTTTATCATTTCAGACTTAGTAATAATTTTTAAACAGACTCTTGTATTCCTTTAGTTCTTTTAACACAATTTTCATTTTATGTATAAAATCCATTCTTGATTCTGCGCTCTGAGCTTCTCCATATAATAATGCCGGAGCTAATGCCACATCTTATTAACTGACCGGCAATATAATTTCCGGCTCGTGGTATTGGGTGAAGCTTCTACTACTATCAATAATCCTGCAGGAAAATTCAACAAGTCTATCTTCCAAATCAAATATTTTTTCTGCCATATATTAACAATATATACTGCTTGTATAATTGGAACATAGATTTTTGTAACTTGAATATTGATATATTGAGTGTTATATTTTATTGAATATTTTTTTTTCTTTTACTTCAAAGTCTTTCATATTTTTCATTTCTCCCTGCGCATCTATCTTATTTTCTGTTATCATTAATTTAAGCCGCCATAGCAGGTATGCGTCACCGGTAGTAATTTTGTTTTTAGAATAAAATGCATGGATCAGCTTATTTACTTTCTGCCAGTCGTGGGTTATCAATTTTAATAATTCCGCATCATAATAATCATAATCATGCTGCAATAATTTTTTTCCGCCTTCAAGTGTTCTTACTCCTTTATTCTCATTGCATAATTTTGTCCATTCATCGGGATCAATTTCGAATTCACTTAATGTAACGGGCCTTGCTAATTTTTTTGCTTTTAAAAATTCTTTCGGTTGAATCTCAAAAATATTTGAAGGATAAAAAAGATGTCCCTTCTCATTTATGAAAGGAAGATTGTGGAGGTATAAAATAAAAATTCTTCCCTGGAAATCTTTTAGTTGGCTCATCAGCCAATAATATCCTGATACATCATGCTGATTTTGTGCTGCCCATATCCAGGCTGTTTCTTCCCGATTGCCAGCCAGTTTTTCAATAAGGCGTGCAACAGTTTTCTCGTCATCAATTTCACCGCTATCAACTTTTCCATCATAATCGCCTCCCTTCAAAACCTCTCTCCACCACTGCTTGCGGAACTCAATACCTTCGTCAGAGTAAATATTTAATAATGGCCCTACGGCGAAATCATCTTTGATTTGAATGACTTCTCCTGCAAGGGTTTCATCCAATTCAAAACTTTTTGAAAGTGCTGCTACGTCTGCTTCCTGGAATACTATGTGAATCATTTATTCAATTAAGAATTAAGAATTAAGAATTAAAAATTAAGGCTTATTCCTTTACTTGTTTTTAAATAGAGCTAGTATTTTTTTTAATTCTTCTGCATCAGAAAGAAAAGATTGGGAAGTTTATCCTCCATATATTGGCATCTTTAAATATTAGCCAATAAGAACTTCCCTGATTCTTTATAAGCAACTCATTTTGTGAATAAAATCGCTTTTTGATTGTGCTCCTACGCTTCTTCTACATTGGCTCCATCGAGTGCCACTTTTTAAAAACTGAATAATAATTCTCTCCACCTTCTGCTTTCTTAAATGCATATAAAGCTTTATTGTTCTTAAGGCAAAATTGTAAGACTTCTCTAAACGACATTATTAGATTTCATGATTTAATTTTTAATTTTTAATTCTTAATTCTACATCCCTGAAACCTCTGCCAGGTCCAGTTCTACTTTTAAATTATCGATAATAAAATCCTGCCGCGACGGAGAATTTTTCCCCATATAATATTCAAGCAATTGCTGTATATGCACTTCCGGCAAAAGCATTACCGGCTGCAATTTTATATTGTCTCCAATAAATTTTCCAAATTCTTCCGGTGAAATTTCTCCCAATCCTTTAAACCGGGTTATCTCGGGCTTACCACCAAGCTTTTGCAATTGCTTTTTGCTTTTCATTTTCATCATAACAATAAATAGTTTCCTTTTTATCACGCACCCTGAACAAGGGGGTTTCCAATATATATACATGCCCGTTTTTAATGAGATCAGGAAAAAACTGGAGAAAAAAAGTCATGAGCAATAACCTGATGTGCATGCCATCTACATCTGCATCGGTAGCCATTACAATGTTATTGTACCGCAGGTCTTCATAGCCTTCTTCTATATTTAAGGCATGTTGCAGCAGATTAAATTCTTCATTTTCATATACCACTTTTTTTGTAAGTCCAAAGCTGTTCAGCGGCTTTCCACGAAGGCTGAATACGGCCTGCGTTTCAACGTTTCTTGACTTGGTTATAGAACCGCTTGCACTATCACCTTCTGTAATGAAAATAGTAGTTTCCATCCGCCGTGCATTTATTTCACCTTTATTTTTTCCTTCTGCCACATCATTGAAATGAAACCGGCAATCCCGCAATTTTTTGTTGTGAAGATTTGCTTTTTTAGCCCTTTCATTGGCAAGTTTTTTTATACCCGCGAGTTCTTTTCGCTCTCTTTCGTTTTGTTCTATCCTTCTTTTCAGGGCATCTGCAGTTGAAGGGTTTTTGTGCAGGAAATTATTTAGTTCCTTTCCCAAGATAATCTGTAATAAAATTTTTTACGCCCGGCCCGTTTTCATACATAATTTGCGAGCCAAGCTTTGTTTTTGTCTGGCTTTCAAAAACAGGCTCCTGCACCCGTACGCTTATTGCAGCACAGATGCTTCCCCGTATGTCTGAAGCTTCATAATCTTTTTTATAAAAATCACGGATTGTCTTTACATACCCTTCCCTGAAAGCGGCGAGATGTGTGCCTCCCTGGGTGGTGAACTGGCCATTTACAAAGCTATAATATTCTTCTCCATACTGGTTGTTGTGGGTTATAGCCACTTCAATATCTTCACCCTTTAAGATGAATAACCGGGTAGCGGATCTCATCTTCATTTGTTTTGCGCAGCAGAAGGTCCAGCAGCCCATTTTTGCTTACATATCTTTTTCCATTATAATTGATAACAAGCCCCGCATTAAGAAAACAATAATTCCAAAACTGGTTGTCGAGAAATTCCTGCAGGTAATGGTAGTTTTTAAAAATTTTTTCATCCGGAATGAAGATAACCTCGGTGCCATTTTGTTCAGTAGTTTTTTCTTCTTTAAATTCTTTTATAAGAAATCCACTTTCAAACTGCGCAGATTTTTGTTTGCCTTCCCTGAAGGCAGTTACTTTAAAATAGCTGCTTAAAGCATTGACCGCTTTTGTTCCTACCCCATTAAGGCCTACACTTTTTTGGAAGGCTTTACTATCATATTTTGCACCGGTATTTATTTTACTTACAACATCTACGACTTTGCCCAGCGGAATGCCTCTTCCGTAATCACGAACCGTTACTGTTTTGTCTTTTATTTCAATATCAACATGTTTTCCATACCCCATCGTATGTTCATCAATGCAATTATCGAGCACCTCTTTTAGCAAAACATAAATTCCATCATCCGGGCTGCTTCCATCACCCAATTTCCCGATATACATACCGGGCCGCAGGCGTATATGCTCTTTCCAGTCAAGGCTTTTGATGGAATCTTCCGTATAATCAAACAAGGTTTTATCAGCCATTATTTATCGTCTTTTTGGCAAAAGAAAGAATTTTTATAATTATCTGTAAGGAATTTTAATTGAGTTGTATGCCGGGTTTGGTTTTGCATACAGAAATTTCTTTCAGGACACGTTTGATTCAAATATACTCAAACCGTAAAGCAAAAAATGTGAATGTTCTTAACAGGTGTGAATATCTGATAAAGCGTTTTTTTGCATTTTTAACCCAATTATTAATAAATGTGTCTCTTTAATGTCAAATTAACTTTGAAAAAGATATTTAACATAATAACCCTAAGCCGAATAATTAAATTTACTTCATAAAATTTTTATATGAAAAAAGTATTCCTTCTTTCGCTAATTGCATTATTAATTGGTGCTTCGTCCTTCGCGCAGCCGGCTGTTCACCGGCACCATAAATATCACAAACATCACCGCCATCATCACCATCCGCATCCCGTAACGCATCGGTAAGATCGACGGCGTGAATAGTAAGGCTGTATGAATGGAAGATCTCAGTTGGATTTTAAAATTGCCTTAAATAGAAGGCAGTTTTTTTTTGCCGGCATTTGAACTATACAATAAACCGGATATAAATAATTAGCGAGTTTATCTTTAACAACGTCCGCTTTTCAGGTAACGCTTTTGATGATGGGGTTTGCTATGATATTCTTGAATACTGACCTCAAGCCCGGGCTGTTAACGGAGGTGTTTGCATCATATAAAAGAAAGAATCTACTACGGTAAAACCTAAATATGGTGGCTTCTTATATACCGGTTGTAATCCATATAATTTTTTGTTGCGATCGCTAAGATGGCTATTAAGTAGCCTTTAAATTATATGAAGGTTGTTACGGCGATAGTCCATAACACAATATCCATCATGTCGACGGTTTTGATTTCCCTCCCTTTCTTAATACATCTCTTTCATTTCAATTTAAATTTTCGATATATTCAGAATAAATATTTAAAATGAATCTTGATTTAACCGGCAAAAGGGCAATAGTATGCGGAAGCACCCAGGGCCTGGGTTTTGCAACTGCTGTTGAACTGGCCTTACTTGGCGCCGACGTGGTATTGATGGCCAGGAATAAAGAAAAATTAGCAGATGTTGTAAAAAGGCTGGATACGGCGAAAGGCCAGGCCCATGAGTATATAATCGCGGATTTTCAAATTCCACATTCGGTAAAGAATTCCATTGACAGGTATCTTGCAGCAAAGAGACCTATAAATATATTAGTGAATAATACCGGCGGGCCCAGAGGTGGAAATGCAATAGATGCAACAGAGGCAGATTTCCTGCAGGCTTTTAATAGCCATCTCATTTGCAATCAAATCTTGGTACAGGCAGTATTGCCTTACATGAAGCCCACCGGCTATGGGCGGATTGTAAATATCATTTCAACTTCTGTAAAGCAGCCTATTCCGGGCCTTGGCGTTTCCAACACAATACGGGGCGCCGTAGCCAGCTGGTCAAAAACTCTCGCAAACGAATTAGGGGAGTTCGGCATTACGGTCAATAATGTGTT
Source organism: uncultured Chitinophagaceae bacterium (assembly GCA_963800635.1). Lineage (GTDB taxonomy): Bacteria > Bacteroidota > Bacteroidia > Chitinophagales > Chitinophagaceae > Ginsengibacter. The sequence goes on along the minus strand of CAWDCB010000012.1, from coordinate 181,419 downwards.
ACCCGGCTATACGAGGACTGCACGATACGATGCGATCGTTGAAAATAAAGCGTCCGCATCAAAAAAAACAAATGAAGAAATAGAAGCAGGGCTCATTTCAGAAATTCCGTTGGGAAGAATTGGAACTCCGGAAGAGTTTGGCGCCGCTGTTGCATTTTTATGTACTCCGGCAGCGTCTTATATCAGCGGAATAAATCTACCTGTCGATGGTGGAAGACTGGCGTGTCTTTGAAGGAGCAGGTATCAGTATCAGGTATCGAGTATCAGGTATCGAGTATCAGGTGTCTTGTCCTGATATAGGTTAGACAGATTTTTAAACAAAAATCTGACATTTATTATGACAAGACAACAAAAAGTAACGACGCGGTATAGTATTAGCTTTAAGTTAAAAGTTGTTAAAGAAATAGAAGAAGAGGGACTGAGGAATATCTGAGGCAGCCAGGCGATACGGGATAAAAGGAGGCAGCACCATTCAAAACTGGGTAAAACAACTGGGTAAAAATCATTTATTAAACAAAATAGTACGGATAGAAATGAAAGGGGAAAAAGACCGCACCAAAGAACTGGAGCATGAAATAAAAAGATTAAAAATAGCATTGGCAGATGCTACCATGGAGAAACATGCGTTGGAAACGCTGATAGAGATAGTGGATGAACATTATCAGACAGATGTAAAAAAAAATTTAGGACATCAACCATCGAAAGAACCAGTGAAAAAAAAGAAGGATGTTCGGTAGTAAAGCTGTGTTCTTATTTTGGATACAGCCGTTCGGGTTATTATAAATCACTAGAAGCCAAAACAACGGTAACATTACAGGAAGACATGGTAATAAGACTGGTAGAGGATATAAGACGCTATCAGCCGAGGATAGGGGGAAAGAAGCTCTATAAGCTGCTGAAGACTGATTTGGATAAGTGGAAAGGTCATATGGGCAGAGACAAGTTCTTTGATATTTTACGCAAACGAAAGATCGCTGGTGAAAAGAAGAAAGAAGTATGTAACTACAACAGATTCCTATCATCGGTTTCATAAGTATAAAAACAAGTTGAAAGAAAGGCTTTTAACGGGTGCCAATCAGGCGTATGTAAGTGACATTACTTACCTGCGAACCGACGAAGGATTTGTATACCTGTTTTTGCAAACTGATGCCTGGTCCAGGAAGATAACCGGTTGGCAGATGTCTGATAGTCTTGCAATAGATGGAGCTATTCAGGCACTTAAAATGACAATAAAACAATGTAAAAAACACTCGGGGAGTTATTCATCATTCAGACAGAGGAATCCAATATTGCTGTAAGGAATATGTTGAAATATTAAAACGGCATGAAATGGAAATCAGCATGACAGAAGAAAATCATTGCTATGAAAATGCGATAGCAGAACGAGTAAATGGAATTTTAAAAGACGAGTTTTTATTGGACGCAAAATTTGCAAATAAAGCTGCTCGCTTTCAAAGCAGTAAAAGAAGCCATAGAAAGTTATAACAGTCGTCGTCCACATTGGTCGTTGAACTTATTGACACCAGAGCAAATTCACAAAGCAGCGTAAACATCAATGGAATCAATGGTTTTAGCAGATATTCACAAATAAATGTGGAAATTAAAAAAGAAAAAAAGTAACAAAAAAAAGAAAAAGATAATAATAGTAATACTGTCTACTTTTTTCAGGACAAGACAAGGTATCGAGTATCAGGTATCAGGTAACAACCAAGTATCGAGCACTTAGTATCAGCAAGCGATTACCTTGAATGTGATTTTATAAAGTCGCTAACGAGGTAGCTGATAAGTTTACCGGTCGTGCTATTTTCTTCGCCGCTTTCCAAAGCCGTTGCTCCTTCACTAATATGAACATAAGCAACTTTTGAATCTGTGGCGACAAAATTGATAAATTGCCTGGCTTGGAGTGCGGTTATTCCACAGGGTGAGTAAGCGCTGCTCAAAATATTTTCAATCGAATCGAGGTCCAGTTCGATACCGGTATAACTGTCTTCTGTAAAACCCGTGGCGTGTGCAATTGCCTGCACATAATTTCTTTTTTCGCGAATAAAAATATCCTCGTAAGTGATACAGTCAATAAAAGGATTGCTTGCCATATCGAACCATACATTTTGCTGCAAATAATTTTCATGTATCCCTATTACACAATATTTATTGAGATAGCCATCTTCATCAGCGTATCGGAATGCATTGCCACTATGCCTGCCTTCCAACGGCCGGTAATCCGCATGTGCATCCAAATTGATGCAATTAATTTGTGCCAGGGGTAAAACGTCGGCTTTAAAGAGCCCTTTGGCTGCACCTTTTATAGCAGGATAAGCATTGTTATGCCCGCCGCCAATTATAACAGGTATTTTTTTATGTTGCGTTACCAGCTTTACCAATTCTTCTACTTCATCATCTATCCTATTTACAGCATGGCGATAGGCTTCCAGCTTTTCGTCGCCTGTTGCTGCATTCATATTAATGAGATTCTCAACAGCGCTAAAATCGAAGTGGCCGGCAATGAGCACATTCTCCCCGCTAAAAAAATCATTGCTTTGCAAATTTAGAAAAGCGTCAAGAAACGGAAACCAACATGAGTCGGCCCCACCCCTGCCAAGATTCGCTTTTACACCGATATCTTCAGGTATGCCAATAACGACATACGCAGCTTTTGTTTTTGAAACAGCGTCTTCGATTGTCCCTTCCGCCGTGCAGGAAAGAACACATTCACCAACTTTCGTTTCAAACTTACGCAGGTGAGTAAGTGAGAGGATGTCTGTTTTGTTATATTTCTTAAAATTTGATGGCATCTTTTTGCAAGTTATGGGTTTAAAATTTTTGCCCTATCGTAATGATTGGTCAGATAAAAGACCCGTTTACCATGACTTTATCAATTAAATTATTTCCAAACGAATACGGAAGATAAGCAAGGCTGGGAACAGGCTTTGTAAAAATAAGGTTTGCTTTTTTGCCAACGGTGATACTCCCGTAATTCTTTTCGATTTCCATAGCAAATGCACCGTTGATCGTTGCGGCATTGATCGCTTCTTCAGGCAGCATTTTCATTTGTATACAGCTAAGCGAAATAACCACGTTCATATTGCCCGAAGGTGAAGTCCCGGGGTTATAATCGGAGGCTATTGTTATAGCGGCGCCGGCATTTATAAGGCTGCGGGCAGGTGGATACGGCATTCGAAGAAAAAACGCAGCAGAAGGCAATAATGTTGCACAGCCATTGTAGTTACCAAGCATTGCTATTTCCTGCGGGGTTAACGTTTCAAGGTGGTCAAGAGAAACCGCCTCTGATTCTATTCCTTTTTCAATACCACCGATACTGTTGAGCTGGTTAACATGAAGTTTCGGCCTTAGCCCGTATTGTTTTCCTGCAGTGCATACAGTTTCCATTTCTTCAGCGGAAAAAAAGCCCTTTTCACAAAAGACATCAATGTAATCTGCCAGTTTTTCTTTTGCAATTACCGGCAGCATTTCATCTGTAATTAATTGGATATACTCTTCGTGCCTTTCTTTGTATTCGGCGGGGAATGCGTGCGCCCCCAGGAAAGTTGATTTTATAGCAAGGTTGCTTTTTTCCTTTAGTTTTTTTATCACCCTGAGCATTTTTAATTCGCCTTCTAACGATAACCCGTAGCCGCTTTTAATTTCGATGGCGCCCGTGCCCAGCCTGCTTACTTCCTCAAGCCTTTTCCATGCTTCATTGAACAATTCATCGTCCGAAGCATCCTGCAACTTTTTTGCTGAATTTAAAATGCCTCCGCCTTTTGCAGCAATATCTGTATAGCTTAAGCCCTTTATTTTATCAACAAATTCGTTTTCCCGGCTGCCGGCGAAAACGATATGCGTATGGCTATCGCACCAGCACGGCAAAACAATACAATTACTTGCTACTTTGATGGATTGGGTTGCCGGGTAGCGGCAATTTTCCATCTTACCATATTCTGAAATAACCTGGTCTTCTACAACCATATAGGCGTTTTCAACACAAGGTAAATGGGCAAGTTCTTTTCCGCGTATAATGGTTGTTTTTTCCCTGGTATTAGCAAGCAAACTGATATTTGTAAATATTTGTGAGGCCATTGGATGCTAATTTATGTAAAAGAGTGGACAACCCGTTTCCTGTGAGTGCGGGGAATGAGTGAGCTCTAAAAACTAATAATTTAAAACGGCCACCAATTACACGAATTTTCACAAATTAAAAGGCACAATGTATTAAAAAAAATCTGTGTAAATCTGTGGCTAAGTTATTTGTAATTAATTCGGGAGAATTGGTGTAATTCGTGTTTTATTTTACAGACAAAATCCGTGGAAATCTGTGTAATCTGTGGCTAAAATTATTGACAAGCAATTCGTGAAAATTGGTGTAATTCGTGGCTTATTTTTACCTCATAAAATTTATGTTTCCCCAAAAACTTAATTCGCTCATTTTTGTTGCTCTTTTTTGTAGCTTTTCATCATGCTCTCAAAAAAAATCATCGAGGGAAAAAGAAAATTTTATGTATACAAATGCATTGATCAATGAAACAAGCCCTTATCTTTTGCAACATGCCCATAACCCTGTAAACTGGTATGCGTGGGGAGATGAAGCTCTCGCCAAAGCAAAGAAAGAAAATAAGATGTTGCTGATAAGTGTGGGCTATGCGGCATGTCACTGGTGCCACGTTATGGAACATGAAAGTTATGAAGACACAGCAGTGGCAAATGTAATGAATGAAAATTTTGTGTGTATCAAAGTGGATCGCGAAGAAAGGCCCGACGTTGACCAGGTATATATGAATGCGGCATACCTTGTAAATGGAAACGGAGGCTGGCCGCTCAATGCACTTGCCATGCCAGATGGAAGGCCTTTTTTTGCCGGCACTTATTTTCCAAAGCAAAATTGGATTAAGCTGCTCGAATACTTTGTCGAATTGTATAAAAATGACAGGCAAAAACTGGACGAGCAGGCTAACAATGTTTCTAAAGGGATAAGAGATATTGAAAATGTGCCGATGAATACAAATGCCGTTTCATTCAATACCGCTATTATGGATGAAATGTTTGCAAAGTTCAGCCCGAGGATTGATAGCGAAAAAGGCGGCACTAAAGGCGGAATGAAATTTCCTATGCCAGCGATCTGGGAATTTTTATTACAATATCATTATTTGACCGGTAACCCGGAAGCCATTACAGCAGTAAACACTACGCTTGATAATATGGCCAGAGGCGGCATATACGACCAGGTAGGCGGGGGATTTTCACGGTATGCAACGGATAGCAACTGGCATGCGCCGCATTTTGAAAAAATGCTTTATGATAATGCCCAACTTGTAAGCCTTTATAGCCATGCTTTTCAGCTTACTAAAAATCCGCTGTATAAAAAAATAGTTTATGAAACGATTGCATTTGTAAAACGGGAGCTCACTTCTGCAGAAGGTGGTTTTTTTTCTTCACTTGATGCCGATAGCGAGGGCGAGGAAGGGAAATTTTATGTATGGAGTGAAAATGAGATTAAGGATATACTAGGAAGTGACGCAGCCATTTTTTCTGACTATTTTGGAATAAGCAATCAAGGAAACTGGGAGCCTGGTAAAAATATACCTGATATCAACGAAGGAAATAAAAATATTGAAAAAAAGTATGACCTTTCTTCTGATCAATTTCTGGAAAAAATAGATTCCTTAAAACTTAAGGTGTTACAGGCAAGAGAAAAGAGAATACGCCCTCATACGGATGATAAAATATTAACCTCATGGAATGCCCTCATGTCAAATGGCCTGATTGATGCGTATAAGGCATTTGGAGAAAATGATTTTTTGAACATGGCAAAAGTTAATATCGATTTTCTTTTAAAAAATATTTCTACAAAGGACAATGGGCTGTATAGAAATTATAAAAACGGTAAAGCAACTATCCCGGCATTTCTTGATGACTATGCTTTTTTGATAAGCGCACTCATTAACTATTACCAGGTTAGCTTCGATGAAAATTATTTACAAAAAGCCCGGGATATAACTCAATATGCGGAGCTCCATTTTTTTGATAAAACGTCGGGCATGTTTTTTTATACTGATGACCAGCATAGTAATTTAATCGCCCGTAAAATGGAAATTTCAGATAATGTAATTCCCTCTTCCAATAGTGAAATGGCTAAAAATTTATTATTGCTCGGGCTTTATTTTGAAAATAATAATTATGAAGAGCAATCGGTGCAACTTGTAAAAAATGTAATTGATGATGCTAAGAAGAACCTCGGGTATTACAGCAACTGGGCACAGGTAATGGCATTGCAAATAAAGCCTCCTTATGAAATTGCTATTGTGGGAAGTAACTGGAAAGAAAAATTAGCTGAATTTCATAAACATTATTTACCAAATACAATTTATTTAGGTGGAGATGGTGAGGCACACTCTCACTGTTGGAGAATAAAACGGTGGCCGGGAAAACGATGATTTACGTTTGTGAAAACAAAACGTGCCAACGGCCGGTGGAAGAAGTTGCGGAAGCTCTTAAACAAATAAAGCAAGGAAAAGCTGGTCAATAAGGTCAATGGTCAATAAGTCAATGTGAAGCGCCCAATGACTATTGACTTAATGACTTATTGACTAATAATGACTATTGACCAATTTTCTCTCTACTCAATACATTGTAGGCTATAATTCCTGCTGCTGCCATCAATATGGCACCCAAAACAAACGGCGCACCGGGAAAGTATAGCGAAGTTTGTTTTGAGGTAAACCAGGCGAAAAGGCCAGTCATTATTAAGGGGCTTATGATCGAAGTCGCGCTGATCAGGCTGGTAAGCGCTCCCTGTAATTCGCCCTGTTCATTGGCAGGGACATGCCCTGTAATAATTGATTGCAGGGCTGGCCCTGAAATTCCGCCAAGGCAGTAGGGAATTAAAAAAACAAACATCATCCAGCCTTGCGTGGCACATGCAAATAAGATTAGTCCCAATGCATAAAGGCCAAAGCCGATATAAATGCTTTTTGTATCTCCAATCTTCGGGTTAATATAACGTATAAGAACACCCTGCACCAAGCCCAACCAACAACCCCACCGTTCCAAGAGAAATACCGATCAGCTTTCGGGCTCCACTTAAAACGTTCAATACCAAAAAAAGACCATACGCTTTGCACGGACTGGCCAGCCATATAGACCAAAAAAAAGGAAAAAGCAAGAGCCGCAACAGCGGGATATTTTTTCAGGTGTTTAAATGCTCCGAAGGGGTTGGCTCGTTTCCATTCAAACCTTCGCCTGTTTTCAATAAGTAAAGATTCGGGCAAAATAAAAAAACCATAAATGAAATTAATAAAGGCAAGCGCCGCCGCCGCAAGGAACGGAACCCGCGAACCATATTGCCCAAGCAAGCCGCCAATCACGGGACCAATGATAAATCCAAGGCCAAACGCAGCCCCAATAAGACCGAAATTTTTTGCCCGGTCCGCAGGAGCGCTTATATCTGCTATGTAAGCGGTGGCTGTAGTAAAGCTTGCGCCTGTGATGCCAGCTATGATACGGCCTACAAAGAGCCAACCGATAGTGGGGGCAAAAGAAAGAAATACATAATCCACTCCGAAACCAAATAGCGAAAATAAGAGTATGGGCCGCCGGCCAAATTTATCACTGAGGTTACCAAGGAATGGAGAAAATAAAAACTGCATGATAGCGTAAGCAAAGGTAAGCCAGCCGCTATAGCGCGATGCCATACTTATATTTCCATGAATAAGTTCTTCAATAAGCTTTGGCAATACCGGAATAATTATTCCCAGGCCTGTTATATCAATAAGCAGCGTAAGAAAAATAAAACCAAAGCTGCCTTACGGTTTGAAACCATCATTACTTTTTTTCAAAGATGCCGGAAAAACAAAAGCAAAAAAATTATTTATGAAATTTTCATGGTGCGTGAACTGGCGTGTTTAAACTATTCTTTTTTTTATTTGATTCAGAAACCAGAGTTTATAATTATTTTTTATATTGCATTGAAGAAAAATTTTAACATGAAAACAGCAGGATGGGTATTGATCGTTATCGGAATCATAATGATACTTATTAAAGGGTTTTCAATCCCTGTAGAAAAGAAAGTGATTGATATAGGCCCCGTGCAGGTAAATAAAACTGAAAATAAATGGATTGGCTGGCCAACTTATGCCGGTGGCATTCTTGCACTGATTGGTGTTGTTCTTGTTGTGGCTGACAAGAGGAAATAGAATCAACTCGCAAAATGTTATTTGAAATTTAAGCAGCAGCCCTCTAAATAAAAATGCCCGGCTTCCCGGCCAGGCATTCAGTATACATTCAAAAAATCTTACAAAAGAATAATCAAAAGCAATACAATGATAATAACGGCGCCCACAGATAAGTAAATCCCATTTGAGCTTCTTCTTACTTCTCTTTTCATCTCTCTTACTTCTTTTCTCAGGGTTTTCTTTTCTGATGAAGTAAGGCTGCTCTTGTCCATATCCCGGATTTCTTTCAGGCGTGTCATCAATTGCTGGGCTCGTACATCAGTGCTGGGTTTTTCTGTGTTCGCTATAGGCGTTACATCAGCTGCAAACGCAGGGATTACCATAGTGAGGCACATCGCTAATACCAGCGAAGGGATAAGTGTTTTTAATTTCATTTGATAAAATTTTTGGGTTTAAAATAATTACTGCATTGTAAATTTAAATGTATTCATTTTAAAAACGATTTTTTCCATCAAAAAATATTTTAAAGTGTGCGTTATGATTTATTCATGACAAAAATAACTTGCCTCCTATTTTCTAGGCGTGGGAGGATTTCAAAATAAAAAACCACCGGAATGAAACCGGTGGTTATTGGCGCGGGCAGCGCGCCACAGATTATTTTGATGGACCTGCTAACAGACTTTCAGCAATGGGGTCCATGTTCTATCTGTAGATTGCATGAATACCTCCTTTTTATTTGATGAATCATAAAGTTAGTAAAAAACTAAATAAAATTCACCATGGTAATTAGATTTAAATCTTCTTTAATTGTTTTTTTAAATCATATTGCAAGATCGGCATGAAGTGTTGAAAGAGCTTCATCAATTTTTGTTAGTTGCATTTCATACATTTTTAGCAACGGTTTGCTTTTGTGTACCGGTATCGAAAAAGAATTGATGCTGTTACAAAAGTGAATAAGCATTTCCGCCTCTGCCTGTTTTGAAGCGGTAAATCTTATGTGCTTATTTACAAGGCGTAAAATTTTACGCACACTTTTTTTTATGTAATAAATGCCTGCAGTATTTATATTCTCAAAGAGGCCGGTGGTTTCCGCTTTTACATTTTCAATATAAGATACAATGTCGTCAGCTTCGAAAAGCAGGAAAGTGAGCAGTTCTTTATTTTCTTTTTTGAATTTAGCAAGCCGCAGGCAGACAGAAAGAAGCTGAATATGATTTCTCGCTTCCAGTTCCTTTTTTATCTCATTGACGGATGCCGGCTTCATGCAGGTAAATATCGGTAACATCGCTATTTAAAAAAAACGTTGATCCCTGACATAACTATAGGCACGAAATGGTGTATTTGTGGCTGGTGAAATGGCCGAAATTCACAATTTACCGGTGACAATTCGCGTTCAAAGCGCGGCTTTACATTAACATAACACTAGTCTGCAATAAAAAAGGAACCAATATGGTTCCCTTTTCCAGGCTTATATGCCGGTCAATTTAAAATACTATTATTACTGCTTGATAACTTTATTATGGTAAAGAATTTCACCACCTGCGCCGGAAACAGTGAATATATACATCCCCTGTTGTAACCCGCTTACATTAGAAAATGCTTTCCGGGTAGTTCCTGCATTAATTGCCCATTTTTCAAAAGCAACCTGTTTTCCTGCAATATCCACAAGCCTTGCTGAAACGACCTGTCCGCTTGAACTGGAGAAATCTACAGTGAGTGAATTGTGGAAGGGATTGGCCAACACCGTAATTCCTGTTTTGCTGAAATTAATTTTCAGGCTTGCTATTTTGGAATACTTAAAATTACCGTCTTTATCAACCTGCCTGATACGGTAGAAATTGATACCTGTAAAAGGCTGTGGGTCGTAAGCGTTATAATTTTTTATCGATGAGCTACTCCCTGCGGCGTTTATTGTGGTGATCACAGTCCAGTTAGAATTTCCACCGTCTGCACTTTTTTCAACGACAAAAGATTTCGTGTTCGTTTCCTGCGCTGTTGACCATTCAACGCTTACACCACTACCTTTCTGACGCGCATCAATGCTTAAAAATTCAACTGGCAAAGGGCCCCCATTAGGACAAAGCGAGACCTTGATATCATCTAATGCAAAATCATTCCCGCACCCCCCGGCAGTTACGTCTACAAGAAGCACTCTCATACTCTTAACTAAAAAAGAGCCGGTGGAAGGTAAAATAAAGGCAGACCCAATTGGTACCCATGTTGGACTTGCAGACTGCGCTACACCTGGCGCAGCATATGGTGACCCGGTTAAAGGCTGCCATGTATTATTCTCTGCAAGATACTCAAGCCTGATGCTTATAGCAGGAAGCAACGGGTTTGAAGAGCAAACGCCCGGCATATCAAGGTTCATAAGAAACAGGCTTGCAATGTAGGTACCGGGCTGAAACCCGTTAACGCCGTTAATCTCGTGGCTGTAAAAGGTTGATGCATTACCATTAATCACAAGCATTTTTCCATTTGCATTACCAGTGTGATCGCCTGAGGAATACCACTCCGGCTTTTGCTGCGTACTATCGATAGCTCTATATGCGCCCTCACCTGCCAACATCCCGGTGGCCTGGAAAGCCAGTGCCGTAGGAATTACATCAACGCTGCTCGTAGGAGTTGTTCCGGTACCGAAAGTTTCTGAAAATAAAATATTTTCACTTTGGCAGGTTAGCTGCGCAAAGCTCTTTTCTGTAAAGGAACTAATTAGCAAAATAAGTGTCAAAACGGTACAGATAGCCGTTCTTGCGAAAAAGGTAAATTTCTTTTCCATAGTTTTTTTTTAGGTGTGTAATAATTGTGATGAAAAGCCTGTTGGTCTTTGATATTGAATTCCAGCACTCGAAGGTAAAAGAGGAAGAAGCTTTTGTAGGAAAAGGATTATATTACCTGGTACAGGCATTACAAACATAAAAGAAAAAATTTACATTCAGGTAAGATTTTTCAAGCTTTACCTGGCCATTACAATTCTGCAACATTGAACCAGGAATTGAAGCCGGTCAGCATACGTGCCCTTACAATTATACAGGAACTGGCTGCTTCGTTTTACCTGGAACTTGTGTGTTAAGACACAAAGCAAATTTCTTATTTTATTGGTGTCATAATTGTACCAGTTAACCCGTATTCCGGATTTTAACATTCTGTCTTTTCACAATCCTATAAACATTCAAGCTGTAATTTTGTATATGCAAATTAAAATTGAATGAAATGAAACAAGTAAAATATCTTAATCTTTTTTTCACGACATGCCTTCTGATCATTATAGGTTCGCAATCTGTAAGGGCACAAAGCAGTACGGCAGAAAAGAACGATAGTAAAAAACAAATGTTTAAAAACATGGTGGATTCACAAAATTTTGTTTTTGTTGCGCAGTCAGCCACTCCTTTAAGAGGGCAGTTTCGAAATCTGACTTCTCAAAACGATGTAGTAGTTTCAAAAGATAGCATGGTAAGTTATCTTCCTTATTTTGGAAGAGCATATTCCGCTCCTATCGATCCACAGCAAGGGCCGCTTGATTTTACTTCAACCAGTTTTTCTTATTCAGTTGCACCTCATAAAAAGAACGGATGGAATGTTGTAATCAAGCCAAAGGATAATAGTGCGATTCAGCAATTTCAATTTACAATTTATGACAACGGCTCTGCAAGCCTTAGTGTAACAAGTACATCGCGGGATCCGATTTCCTTTAACGGGTACATAGAAAGGCGTGGCAGTAAATAATTGTCTTTAAGGTAGATGACAAACCAGGATTAAACTCATGGATCAGCAAACGGGAAAATATATAATTACGTCAGGAATATTTATTGTTGTAGCAGGAATATTGATTTATTTTTTTCATGATTATTTCAGGTGGTTCGGAAAACTGCCCGGAGATATTCGTATCGAGAAAGAAAACTATCGCTTTTATTTTCCTTTAGCCACAATGATAATTGTAAGTATTATAGTAACAATTATTATAAATATCTTTAAGCGCGTTTTGTAAGGACCCATTGTTATTTAGTTGATAGAGATAACGGCAGCCTTACATTAAGCGATATGTGTCACCGGTGATACATTCTATATTTATGCAGTATTTCGTAGAAAAAAAATCTATCGTAAGGCAAATATGGGGAAAAAGCGATACAGTGCTTTTTATATTTGCAGGATCGGCCGCTGAATTCGCTTTAAACAAGGCGGTGGACTGGTTGTATTTTACAGGAAAGCTTCCATCAGATCCACTGGGCAGACTTTTTTCTACCGTAAGCTATGCAAGGCGAATCGTTTTTGCAGAGTATGACGAAGCTTTGAAAACAATCGACCGTATCTCTTCCATCCATAAAGGTGTCGAAACCAAACGCGGTGCCGCAATTCCCGACTGGGCATACAGGGATGTATTATTCATGCTCATACATTATAGCATTGCATCTTTTGAAGTGCTGGAACGCAAGCTTTCTTATATAGAAAAAGAAGAAATCTTCCATCTTTTTTCCATGATTGGCACACGAATGAAATTGCAGGGGGTACCTGGTACCTACGCACAGTGGCTGGTGGTAAGGCAACATGATTTAGAGCATGATCTTGAAAAAAGTATTTATACGATTGACCTGTATAAACAATATAAAAAACATCTTGGCGCTTTTCGTTACCGGCTTTTAATCGAAGCCCAGATAATGATTGTCCCTGCCAAAGTAAAAAAACTCCTGCAGTTTAGAAAGTTCTCCTTGCTGGAGTTCCTTTTGCCAATTTATAAACTTAGCCGGTTCTTTAAATTGGATGTATTGCTGAAATCTTTAATTCTTCCCCGCCAATATAAAAAAGAGATCAGGGAAATAGATGTTATTGCTGCTGTATAGAACTTTCTTATTTTTCATTTTAATAATAATGACTGTCAAATTTTCGGATGTGATAATCTATCATCGTAGTTTTTGTAATGGTCTGGCTTATTTTTAGTAAATCTTAAACCGGTGGCGCGTACCAGACTTTTTGGCATAAAAATTACTATAAATAATTATTACTAACCCAAAAAATTCAAATCATGGCAAAGTATTCAAAAGGAGCTGGAAACAAAGTTGAAAAAGTAATGCATGAAATGCATGAAGGAAAATTAAAAAGCGGGAAAAGCAATAAGAAAGTTACCAATCCCAAACAAGCGATTGCTATAGGGCTTTCCGAAGCGAGGAAAGAAGGCGCTAAAGTCCCAAAAAAAGGTTCAAAGGCAGCACCCAAAAAATCGGCTGCAAAGAAAAGCTCGTCAAAACCAGGACCTAAAAAAGGGTCAAAGAAAAAATAATTTAGAAAACACTTAACCGAAAGCCACTTGATTTAAGTGGCTTTTGTTTATAGAGTCTGTACATGTACGTGTCAAAAAAAATAAAGCGAAAGGAATTTATCAGGCTTAGCTTAATAGGCGGCACGGCGATTTATTTAAATTCATGCCGGCCGGGAAATACACAAATACAAAGTGCGCCCAATAAAGACAGCGCAGTAAAAGATACTATAGCTGCAAAAACAGTAGAAAGTATTGAGCCCGCTTATAAACTCTACAAAAAAGGCGATATACACTACGATGCATTAAGGGCCGGTTTTAATAAGGCAATTAATAAGTACCCCGCAGCCATTATCGTTTGTGCTACAACTGAAGAAGTTTCACAGGCGGTTGCTTACGGAATAAAGAATAAACTACCCATCAGTATTAAAAGTGGTGGCCATTGTTTCGAAGGTTTTTCATGTAATAATGATGGATTGGTCATTAATCTTTCTTCAATGAACGGAATAACCTGGGAAAGTGAAGATGTAATTTCTGTAGGCCCCGGTTGTAAACTTTCAGAGTTATATAATTGCATTCTTCCTAAAAAGAAACTAATAGCTGCGGGTACTTGTGGTGGCGTAGGCATCGGTGGTTTAACTCTCGGGGGAGGCTACGGTTTATTTAGCAGGAAATATGGTTTAACCTGCGATAGCCTTATAGAAATTTCTATGGTAGATGGCAGCGGAAATATCGTTCACTCAAAAAATGATTCTGACCTTTTGTGGGCGTGTAAAGGTGGCGGCAATGGGAACTTTGGAGTTATCACGTCCATGAAATTCTTGTTAAATGATGCGCCGGATTTTTTACAAAGTTTTCGGTTTAAAATTGACAAAGTTGATGTTAAACGATTAATGACAATCCTGGAGAAATGGTTTTCAATAACTGCAAACTTACCCGAATCATGTTTTTCAGCTTTTGTTCTCAATCAAAATTCATTGTACATCTTACTTACCAATTGCGGAAAGGGAAACTGAAGAAACGCGAAACATTATTGCGGCATTGTCGGCGCTTGTTGATAAAACATCAAAAGGGCAACCGGTTAAATTATCAAAAGCGTTGAAAGTTTTTTATGGAGCGTTACAGCCGCTTTATTTTAAAAATGGTTCGGCAGGTTTTTACAAAAGTTATGATGACGTAAAAGATTGTATTGAAGAAGTTTTTCAAAAAGTAACTATCACTCCCGGAATGATATACCAGGTGAACACGCTTGGTGGCAAAATAAATGATGTTGATTTTTCGAAGCGGTCTTCTTTTGCACACCGCGATAAAAATTATTTATCAGAATTACAGACCTACTGGAAAGTACCTTCAAAGACAAATCAAATGATCCGGGCTTTTGAAGAGGTTCAACAAATTTTTTATGCCAATGGAATAAAAGACCAGTATAGAAATTACCCGGACATAAATTTTAAAAATTGGGAAGGCGCTTACTTTGGCGAAAATTATCAGCGCCTGCAAAAAATAAAAGATAAATACGATCCCCGAAATCATTTCAGGTATGAGCAAAGTATAAAGCCTTCTTCTTAACCCGATACAATAAATTACGATGTAATCATCATCTCCGCACTTTCTTCCTGTACAGATTCTATATTGGTTCTGTAAATCACTTTTCTTCCAAGTGTTAATACAATAAAGCTCAATAATGCGCAACAGGCCATTACTCCTGCCATGGGCAACGCAGTGTCGTTATGCAGGAAACTTACCAATGCAGATGATAAAGCGCCTATGCCTAATTGAATGGCACCCATTAATGCCGAGGCGGACCCTGCATTTTTGCTGAAAGGAGCCATAGATAATGCTGAGGAATTTGGAAAAGTAAAACCCTGGCAACTTAAAAAAATCAATATCAGGAATATAGTGGAGAACAACCCAATCACATGGTAAAAAGTTCCCAGCAATAAAAGGATGCCTGTAACAGACTGGCAAAGTAATGCAATGCGAATTATCTGTTCACTTGTAAATTTCTTTAATAATAACGTATTGACCTGGCTCGATGTTATCAGCCCCGTTGCTATTGTGGCGAATATCCACCCATATTGTTGTTTACTTACCTTGTAAATTTCCATAAATACATGCGGCGAGCCGGCTATATATGCATATAAACCGGCAGCGGCAACAGACCCCGTGAATGCATAGGTATAGAATTGCGGGACTTTGAAGATTTGCAAAAAATTTTTGATAATAGGTTTCGGCATCAGTGAAACCGACATGTCGGGCAACCTGCTTTGCGGTAAAGACAAATAAATGGCCAATAAAGTAAAGGCAGCGATACCGGCAAGTATTATAAAAATGGATTGCCATCCGAACGCCGCAGTAACATAACCCCCAAGCGTAGGCGCTATTATAGGCGATACTGCCACGACGAGCATTAGTAAAGAAAATATTTTTGCATTTTCTTCAACAGGGAACAAGTCGCGCACCATTGCCCTTGCAGACACCATTCCTACACAACCTCCCAACGCCTGTAACAGCCGCATAGCAATAAGCGCATCAGCAGTGGTGCAAAAAGCACATCCTACAGAAGCCAGCAGGTATGCAGCCATGCCGATGTATAAAGGTTTCTTCCTCCCGAACCTGTCGAGCAGAGGGCCATATAATAATTGGCCAAAAGCAATTCCAATAAAAAAACTTGATAACGAAAGAGAAATGTGTGCAACTGTTGTATGCAGGTCTTTTGCGATTTCCGGAAAGCCGGGGAGATACATATCAATGGAGAAAGGCCCGATTGCAGAAAGCAATCCCAGGATGAGGATGGTAAAAAATTTATTTTTTCCTTTCATACTATTGACAAAAGTAAATGTATGATTACATTTAGAAGAAAGAATATGAGAAAGGAATCAGGTAATTTCTTTTTGCAAACCGCGGACGGCTTCGATTAGCTTTTTTGTCATAAAGAATATTTGCGGTGATTGCAAAGGCAAAGCTTTAGTTTGTTTAAAAAAAAATAATATTTGACTGGTTTAATTCAAAAGTTTGAATAACTTTCATGCTGATTTAATACTGTATCTTGCGGATGCTGCCAGTTCGCTGATCCCTAAGTTATTAATGAGACAATATCCCTGGAATTACCTGCTTCTGCTTTCATAAGATTTTACCAGGATGATTTTAATATTATTAATTATTGGGTACACATATTTAAGGACCGGTAAGAATATAAAACTACAATTTCTTAATCCCGGCATTCAATTGTAATAAAGTATAATTGCACATTCAATTTAATCAAACAAGCATGAAAAAAAATCTACTCGTATCCGCTGCTCTATTAATTTTCTGTGTCTTCAGACTTACAGCACAGGTTACACAAATTAATGCCAATAAAAGCCTGCAGGTCGTTGTTCCCGTATCCTCCACTAAAACCTTTCTTTATTCGGCACTTGATAGTTCGATTTGGGTAACAGATGGCACACTGGCAGGCACCGTTCAAATATCGCCTGATATCAAATTCGATGACAATGACTGGGGACTTCTCCTTAATGGTAAAATTGTTTTCAACGGAAGTACCGCTGCTACCGGAGCTGAAGTGTATATTTCGGACGGTACGCCTGGTGGAACAATGCTGGTCAGTGATATAAATACTGGTATGGGCAATTCTGATCCAAGCGACTTTGCTATATTAGGCGGTGTCCTTTATTTTACCGCAGAAACCCCTTTAACGGGGCGTGAGCTATGGAGAACGGATGGTACCCCGGCAGGTACTGCTCTTGTTAAAGATATTGTGTCCGGGGCTGTAGGCAGCTTTGGGGATAATTCTAATACGCTGTTTTCAAATGGAACTTTTCTTTTTTTCGCAGCGAACACAACAACTGGAAATGAATTGTGGGAATCAGATGGAACCAGTGCGGGAACTATTTTATTAAAGGATATAAATGAAGGCGCTGACTCTTCGGATCCTGATAATTTTTTTCTGCTCAATAGTACAGTTTTATTTACCGCAACCGATGCGACGCACGGGAATGAAATATGGAGAACTGATGGCAGCGCCGCCGGAACTGCATTATTGAAAGATATTAACCCGGGAACAGCAAGTAGTATCTCGTTTATATTTTTCGGCTTTCACCCTTTTAATAACCATGCTTTTTTTAATGTTACCGATGGTACAAGTTCGGGAGAGATTTGGTCTACCGATGGAACTACCGCAAATACCATTTTAATAAAAGATATTTCTTCCCCGGGCATCACTTCCTCACGTCCCCTTTTAATAGATGCTATAAATCTTTCCAATAAATTTATTTTTCCATTCGGCGACGGTGTAAGCCGCTCAGAATTGTGGCAATCCAACGGAACTCCTGAGGGAACTGTTTTATTCGAATCATTTTCACCAACTACCCCGGGCCGAATTCCCTGAAATTTGTTTACCCTATAATGTAGACTTGATTAACCAGACTTTGACATACCCGCTTTTCCAGGGTAATAAATTTTTCTTCTATGCCGGCACCGCCGCTGCCGGAACGGAATTGTGGATTTCTGACGGAACTTTAGCCGGGACGAATATTGTTAAGGATATTAATCCCGGCGCGGCTGATGGAATTGATTTTTCCGTGAGGGATGGTTCTTATTTATATACATCGGCCACCTTTTTCTTCGGTGCCTCTGATGCAACTCACGGAAGTGAATTATGGCAAACAGATGGCACCGCTGCAAACACAACATTAGTGCAGGATATCAATCCTAACGCCGGAAATGCAAACCCTGACTTGTCTTTATTTATTACCAATGCGAAAGTTATGTTTGGCGCAACTGACGGTAATCCCTCCGGTGAGGATACGACCGATCTTTTTGTCTTAGGAGGAACTTTTGTTCCATTACCGGTATCACTTGTAAACCTTACTGTAACTCCAAGATCGAGCGACGCACTGTTACAATGGAATACTGCACAGGAACTAAATACGAAAAGTTTCACTATCCAGCGAAGCTACGATGCACAGCATTTTGAATATGTTGGCATTGTTAATGCCGCAGGAATCTCCTCTAACGGGCACGCCTACTCGTTTACCGATGCGGGAATTATTAATAGTGGCAAAGATGTAGTGTACTACAGGTTACTTATTTCAGATAAAGATGGAAAAACCGTGAATTCAAATGTCATTTTATTGAAATTGAGAGGCAACAGCCAGTGGGAGGTACGCCTGCTTTCAAATCCTGTTCAGAATGATATCAAAGTAATGCTCTCCGGAGTTACCGGAAATATCAGGCTTTCTATACATGATATCAGCGGAAAAACCATTTATACAAAATCTTTAGAAAATGTAAATGGCCAGATCAGCTTGCCCGCGGCCGGATTGCAACAGGGAATATATATACTGGACGCTGAAAATAATAACAAAAGAAAAACAATAAGGTTTGTAAAATAGAATTTCGAAATTTTGTAGCTGGAATTGTTTCCAAAAAATTCCCGTTATAAGCTAATAGATTCAATTTTTCGCAACGCGTATCTAAAACTGTGTGTTGCTTCAAGGAAAACGGCTTTTTACAGCCGTTTTTTTGTGTAACAGGGAAAGTGAAATGTTGAGGGTGTTGCGTGAGGTTTTATTGTTTACTTCTGTGGGCGATTTAATGCGGCTCGATTGCAAATGCCATTATTCATTGATTAATAATACCGGCTTATACAATAAATATTGTCTTTGGAGCGCTTGTTGTTTTAATTTATAGTATTTATTCGTCTTCAATTACTCGTTTTATTTGTTTAAGAAATTCTTTCATTCCACCCAATGAATGCTGATAACCTTCCTCTGTTGCATAACCTTTTTGTGTCCATGTAAAAGTAGTTTCCTGGTCATCTTCACTTTTGAGATTATAGGTAACTAATGAATAATTTTCAGGTTTATCTTCCAACCCTGAGAAGCCGCTCCAATAACTATAGCTTAATAATTGCCTGGAATATTTTGGATGATGATACCCTTGTCACGGTACGAATGCTCATTGTTTTCCCCATATTTTCCCTGGAATATTATTTCGCTTCCAACCTTCCAATCAGTTATAGTTTCTGTACCGAACAAATATTTTTTTATTATTTCAGGGTTTGTCAGCGCATCCCACACCATAGCGGGCGATGCATTAATGTCAATCGATTCCGATACGATTAGGTCATGTCTCATATTAGTACTATTAGATAAAGATAAAAGATGATTTTAAAGTATGTAAGCTGTGTTTAGTTAAAGGTAATATGTCAAAATATAACTACAAAAAATCATATATGATCCTTAGCTGGCAGATTACACAAATTACTGAAGGACTACAGGTACGTCGGTTTGAATTTATCATTCACCGATGTTGTTGCCGCGTAGGTATTCTTATTTGTATGCGGTTATATAATAAGCTGCGATATTTAAATTGCCTATGTAGATACGCGATGCATGGCGTGCTACGTAAACATGTTTGCCGCAAATTGAGATTAGTGCAACCAGGAAGGTGATAGAACTATTAAAACAAGATACCTTAATCCAAGTTGCATACCCCAGGTACTGAATGTGGAAATATCTTTTTGAAAAGGAGTTGTTACAAGTTGCCCGCTAAATTCTGCAAGTGTATAAGTAGGTTGCCCTGTCGCGTCAATCCCTTTAAAAGTTAATGGATTATTTGTAAAGTTTGTTGCAGAACCCTAAAGAAGTATATTGCTTGATGCCCCAGTCTTTATTAAGCAGGTTTGGGAGATTCAACACATCAACACTAAACTGAATGTATGTTTTATACTGCCTGTTTTAATAAAAAAATCCTGCAAAAAACGCATGTCAACCCTGTTGTACCATGGAGTTACTGCCGAATTTCTTTCTGCATATTGGCCTTTATGCTTTCTTAAATAAGGGTCATTGCTTACCAATTGATCATAGGCCGCCTGTTGATCTGCAATCGAATATTTCACGGAGCCGTCCGCATTTTTTACGGTTATAAAAGGTACATCAGATCCTTTTGCATATATATACATCAGGTCAGACGCATTATTGCCATCCCCGTTAACATCTCCTCCTATTATATAGCTGAAACGCGACTGGGCTTCTCCCTCATAATATAGAGATAAGGTGCTGGCAAAGTGATTTGCATATTCTTTCCTGTAAGAAATACCACCCACAACCCTGTGCGGAATTGAGTAGGCTGAATTATATAATTCTTCATTGTTAGGTGTTCCCCTGTTTATAATAGACTGCCATGCTGAAGTAGCCTGTGAGCCTGGGTTGGGGCTTATTTCAGTGGCTAAAGTATAAGTGTAAGCTAAAGAACCATAAAATCCATTTGAAAATGCTTTTGATAATTGTACGGTACTGGAAAAAGAATATCCTTTTTTAGTATTTTCAAGAACAATGGCTGATCCGCCTTTATTTGTTCCGGCAAGATTTGGATAAATATATTTATCACTGGCGGCTGTTGTTGAAGGATAATAAGGCCGGTTATCCAGGCCCGTTAAAGTAGCCGTAGGATCAATAAGATTTGCATTGCGCATTTTTACTGCATTGATATCTTTTGTATATAGGATATCTATAGTAGCGGTAAATCCATTTCCAAGTTGTTTGTCAACTCCAAAGTTTGTTCTGAATACCTGCGGGAATTTAAAATTGCGGTCTATTAAAACAAAGCTTCCCGGCGCCGCAGCAGTAACGGTTGAAGGAAACTTAGAAACATACGCATCGGGATTTGGATTGAATGTAACGTCGGCTAACTGCAGCCTTCGTATTTAATACTGCGCCTGTTTGATAAACACCGCTGTTGCTTGGCATATTGGTTAGAAACACAAACGGTATTTTGCCGGTAAATACTCCTGTTCCGCCTCGCAATACAAGGCCTTTTTCATCAGGAACTTTCCATCTGAAACCCAACGCGTGGTGACAATAAAACTTTTGACTTTAGGCCATTTGCCGGTATTATAATTCACAAGATTGCCATTTTCATCAGGAAATTGTAATGCATCAATTGCAGGATTGGCAATAGGCTGTTTAAGATAAGTAGGAATATCTCCTCTTATACCATAAGTAAGTTTAAAATTACTATTAATATTAAATTCATCCTGTACATACACGCCTAACTGGCCCAATTTTAAATCCGCAGAAAAAACTTTAGGTTGCCCCGGAATCAAGGAATAAGTATAAGAAAAAAAAGCAGGTGGGGCATCGGTTACAAAATCATTAAGGCTGTTATAAATATAATAGCTTTCCGAACCACCCATGAAAGCATTTCCTACTTTTTGATATTCATAAGTGGCGCCTGCAGTTAATGTATGCTTTCCGGCAAAATAGGTGAAATTATCTGTTAAAGTCAGCGATGTTATTGATCACTTCATTGTTCCGCGTAAACGGGTCAGTGCCTGCGCTCATATAATTCCTGTTTTTCGTAACTCCGGGTATCAGCCCTGTAGTATCAAAAATTTCTATGGTAGGGAATATTCCCCCGGCGCTATTTCTTGTATCATTAATATGAGTATACGCCAATAACAACTGGTTTGAAACCCTGCTGTTAAAATTGCTGTTCAATTCCAGGGTAGCAGATTGTACAACGTGATCTGTGCCATAATCCGAATTGGAAAATCCAATGGATTGATTGCTGTTGCGGTTATTGGGCAACCTTGTTTGCGAAGCTGCAGAGCCGACAAAAAAGCCGCCGGCACCACTATTGGGAACACTGCTTCCGTTAAGGGGCGATTGATCGGATCCTTTGAAGTCACTGTATTTTAAAACCAGTTTATGCCGGTTGCTAATGTTCCAGTCTATTTTACCCAAAAGCTTCCTGTTTTTGGTTACATAATTGGGACGATTGTCATAAACACCTGCATCATAACTGTATTTTGATTTTAATACATCCCTGAATTTATTCAACGAGTCAATCGGGGCAGCGGACGGAGTTCCGGATGCAGTAGAACCGGCAGGAACGAAGGTATTTGCATTGGGCCTGGATGCGTTTTCCCATTCAGCATTTACAAAGAAGAACAATTTGTCTTTGATAATAGGGCCGCCAAGGCTGGCGCCATATACTTTATTTTTTTGCGGTGTTTGAGTTAGCGTTACATCGCCTACATGTTTGCCATTAAAGCTTTGATCGCGGTAAAAGCCATAAGCTGTACCATGAAAAGTATTCGTACCGCTTTTTGTAATAACGTTTAGGCCTGCTCCTGTAAACCCGGATTGCCTTACATCGTAGGGAGCAATATTTACAGAAATTTCATCATATGCGTCTATCGAAATTGGGCTTGCTCCCCCGCCTGGCTGCGGATCGGTGCTTAATCCAAAATTATTATTCAAATTGGCTCCATCAATTTGCAGGTTATTGAATCTTCCGTCTCTGCCGGCAAAGCTGTTACCACTGCTTGCCTGGGGCGTAAGCCTCGTAAAATCGGTAATCGTCCTTGATATAGAAGGCAATGTTGCAATTTGCCTTGCATCAAAAATAGTACTTGCACCGGTTTTTGCCCTGGCAGCACTGCGATTTCCCGCGGTAACGGTTATCTCTTTCAATACCGTTGAACTGGCGGAAAGAGTTACATCTGCCGAAAACGGTTCACCAAGATTTAAAATAACATTGTTAACCGTTTGAGGAGTATAGCCCACATACTCTACCGTTAATTGGTATGGGCCACCCACCCTTGTATTTGGAATCGTAAAGTTTCCGTCTTTTTTTGTAAGGGTTACATATTTTGTTCCTGAAGGCTGGTGTATGGCAGTTACGGTAGCTCCTTCAAGGGCTGATCCGTTGTCAGCTTTAACAAACCCTATGATACTACTGGTTGTGACCTGCGCCTTCATTAAAAGTGGAGCAATTATTATTGCAAATATGAAGAGTAAGAATCTTTTAAAATTCATAGTAATTTTTATTTTACGGGGCAAAGAAACTGAATAATCTTTTAATAATAATTAACATTTATTAACAAACCTATGGCATCAATTATCCCGTTTTAGCTGCATGTATTGTATTAAGAAATTATGAAGGGATTTTCCAAATTTCGAACTATTCGTAATTTTTATTGTAGGTAATGGGATAACTATTTTGCAACCAATCTTTTATTAAAAGCAAATGCAAGAAAGAATGCAACCGAATTTTTTTAAAATTTTCCCTGGCCATACAGTTAGGCAAAATTTTGCTTGCTCTTTCATTCAGGATTTACATTGAACTATCTTTGCACCACAAAATATAATATGTTAGATACAATTGAAACCGCTATTGAAGATATAAAAAATGGCAAATTGGTAATTGTTGTTGATGATGAAGATCGTGAGAATGAAGGGGATTTTATTACTTCTGCAAAAAATGCAACCCCTGAGATCATTAATTTCATGAGCAAGCATGGGCGCGGGCTTATCTGTGCCCCAATTTCTGAAAAACGGTGTGAAGAGCTGGAACTGGGATTGATGGTTAATAATAATACGGCTCTGCATGGAACTCCATTTACAGTAAGTGTTGACTTGTTGGGAAATGGATGCACTACCGGTATTTCTGCACATGACCGCGCTAAAACCGTTCAGGCTTTAATTGATCCAGCCACAAAACCGGAAGACCTGGCAAGGCCCGGCCACATTTTTCCCCTGAGGGCAAAAAACGGCGGAGTACTAAGAAGTACGGGGCACACGGAAGCAACAGTAGACCTCGCAAGAATTGCAGGTCACGGAGATGCCGGCATTTTGGTAGAGATCATGAATGAAGACGGAACGATGGCCCGCCTTCCTGAGCTTAAGCTAATTGCCACAAAACATAACCTCAAGCTGATATCAATAAAAGACCTGATTGCATACCGCCTTAAAATGGAAACTCTTATAAAAGAGGATGTGCGGGTAAAAATGCCTACAAAATTTGGAACCTTTGAATTGATAGCCTTCAGGCAATTGAACACAGGCGAAGAACATATGGCACTCAAAAAAGGCGATTGGAAAAAGGATGAAGCTGTACTGGTAAGAGTACATTCGAGTTGCATGACGGGAGATATTTTAGGATCTCTTCGTTGTGATTGTGGCGAACAATTGCATGCGGCTATGAAAATGGTAGAGGCTGAAGGCAAAGGCGTAGTGTTATATATGAACCAGGAAGGCCGCGGTATAGGATTGCTCAATAAATTAAGGGCGTATAAACTCCAGGAAGAAGGAAGAGATACGGTTGAAGCCAACCTTGAATTAGGATTTGCAATGGATGAAAGGGATTATGGCGTGGGTGCGCAAATTTTAAGAGAATTGGGAATTTCAAAAATAAAACTCATCAGCAATAATCCTAAAAAAAGAGCAGGGCTGTTAGGTTATGGGCTTGAAATTGTGGAAACTGTTCCCATTGAGATAACACCCAATTCTCATAACGAAAAATACCTTACTACGAAAAGAGATAAGCTAGGCCACAAAATTTTGCAAACAGGAAAAATCTAGTTTTTACAACGCGATTTAAACCGCGAGGTTTGGAGGTAATTTCAATCGAAACAATAGCCAAAGCTTCCTCGTACCTGTGAGGTTTTCAAAACCTCACAGGTTTTCTTATTCTTTCCGCTTCATCCATTAGAATTCAATTTTTTTATATGAAATTCTGTACTGGTTTGAACACCTCACAGGTTTACTTTCAAGTTTCGGCATCTTTTATCCATTAAAATTTAATTCTTTTTATATGAAATTCTGTACTGGTTTGAAAACCTCACAGGTTTTTAAAACCTGTGAGGTGGGGAGGTAATTTCAATCGAAACATAGCCAAAGCTTCCTCATACCTGTGAGGTTTTCAAAACCTCACAGGTTTCCTTTCAAGTTCCTGCCGTCTTTATCCATTAGAATTTAAATTCTTTTTTAAATGAAGTTCTGTACTGGTTAATACACCTCACAGGTTTTTAAAACCTGTGAGGTGGGGAGGTAATTTCAATCGAAACAATAGCCAAAGCTTCCTCATACCTGTGAGGTTTTTCAAAACCTCACAGGTTTCCTTTCAAGTTCCGGCATCTTTCATCCATTAGAATTTAATTCTTTTTTATATAAAGTTCTGTACAGGTTGCTACACCTCACAGGTTTTTAAAACCTGTGAGGTGGGGAGGTAATTTCAATCGAAACAATAGCCAAAACTTCCTCGTACCTGTGAGGTTTTCAAAACCTCACAGATTTCCTTTCAAGTTCCGGCATCTTTCATCCATTAGAATTTAATTCTTTTTTTAAATGAAATTCTGTACTGGTTTGAACACCTCACAGGTTTTTAAAACCTGTGAGGTGGGGAGGTAATTTCAATCGAAACATAGCCAAAACTTCCTCGTACCTGTGAGGTTTTCAAAACCTCACAGGTTTCCTTTCAAGTTCCGGCGTCTTTAATCCATTAGAATTTAATTCATTTTTTATATGAAATTCTGTACTGGTTTGAACACCTCACAGGTTTTTAAAACCTGTGAGGTGGGGAGGTAATTTCAATCGAAACATAGCCAAAGTTTCCTCATACCTGTGAGGTTTTCAAAACCTCACAGGTATTACTTTCAAGTTCCGGCATCTTTTATCCATTAGAAATTTAATTCATTTTTTATATGGAAGTTCTGTACTGGTTTGATACACCTCACAGGTTTTTAAAAACCTGTGAGGTGGGGAGGTAATTTCAATCGAAACAATAGCCAAAACTTCCTCGTACCTGTGAGGTTTTCAAAACCTCACAGGTTTCCTTTCAAGTTCCGGCATCTTTTATCCATTAGAATTTAATTCTTTTTTAAATGAAATTCTGTACTGGTTAACACCTCACAGGTTTTAAAAACCTGTGAGGTGGGGAGGTAATTTTAATCGAAATATAGCCAAAGCTTCCTCATACCTGTGAGGTTTTCAAAACCTCACAGGTTTCCTTTCAAGTTCCGGCATCTTTTATCCATTAGAATTTAATTCTTTTTTATATGAAATTCTGTACTGGTTTGAACACCTCACAGGTTTTTAAAACCTGTGAGGTGGGGAGGTAATTTCAATCGAAACATAGCCAAAACTTCCTCGTACCTGTGAGGTTTTCAAAACCTCACAGGTTTCCTTTCAAGTTCTCGGCTCATCTTTTAATCCATTAGAATTTAAATTCATTTTTTATATGAAATTCTGTACTGGTTTGACTACACCTCACAGGTTTTAAAAACCTGTGAGGTGGGGAGGTAATTTCAATCGAAACATAGCCAAAGCTTCCTCATACCTGTGAGGTTTTCAAAACCTCACAGGTTTCCTTTCAAGTTCCGGCATCTTTAATCCATTAGAATTTAATTCATTTTTTATATGAAATTCTGTACTGGTTTGATACACCTCACAGGTTTTAAAAACCTGTGAGGTGGGGAAGTAATTTCAATCGAAACATAGCCAAAGCTTCCTCATACCTGTGAGGTTTTCAAAACCTCACAGGTTTCCTTTAAAGTTCCGGCATCTTTCATCCATTAGAATTTAATTCTTTTTTTATATGAAGTTCTGTACTGGTTTGAACACCTCACAGGTTTTTAAAACCTGTGAGGTGTAGAGGTAATTTTAACCGGAACAATATAACCGACGTTTCATGCTCGTTATTCGACATATCATTTTATGTGAAACAGAATTTATATCGCGATTAAGTAATATGTATATTGTAGAAATTTTAAATATGGATAAATATCTTCTTCAACCAGGCTGTTATTATCATATTTACAATAGAGGTAACAATAAAGAGAATATTTTTAAAGAGCCGCGCAACTATAACTATTTTCTATTGCTCTGGAAAAAATACATTGAACCAATTGCGCTTACTTTTGCTTACAGCCTTCAACCGAACCACTTTCACTTTTTAATTTTTGTAAAAGAGGGAAATTCAGAAATTGAAATCAGTAAAGCGTTTAGCAATTATTTTAATGCTTACGCCAAAAGTATAAATAAAGCATACAACAGAACAGGAAGTTTATTTCAGGAAAGATTTGGCAGAAAGTATATCGATAATGAGAAGTACTTTACCGAGATTATTTTTTATATCCATACCAACTCACAAAAGCATGGTATCGCAGTGGATTTTACAAAGTACCCTTATTCATCCTATTTAAGTTTGTTAAGTGGCCAACCAACTTTATTACAAAGAAAAGAAGTCATTGATTGGTTTGGAAGTAAAAAAGAGTTTATCGATTTCCACCGCGGCAATATGGAAATTGGACTGGATTATTTGAAAGATATTGATAAGATTGATTTTTAATGGAACTCACAAAGTTTTACCAAAACCTCACTGGTTTTAAAAACCTGTGAGGAGCCTAATAATCCGTTGTAGTGCTATCGGCTATAAATCTTTTATTCTTTCTTTTTTCGTTGATAAAAAATTCCGTAAAAGAATCAAATTCCTTGCGGTAAGAAAGTTGAATTCCGGTCCGGTTGCGAAGCGCAATTCCTGAAATATCACCTACCAGGTCTGCATCGCTACGGTTAAACCCAATCACTCTCAACCTGCCGTCAGGAGAAATCAAATATTCAAAAGAAACATCCGGCGTAAAAAGGAAATTAGAATTTGAATTAGAGGCCAGCCGGTAGTCTACATCCCCTCCAAAATTCACCAGCAGGCGGTTCTTTAAAAAAGCGGTTTTTACTCCAAAATTTCCGACATTTTGAATTTCCTTTTGAGTACCACTTCTTTGAAAATTAAAATCCGAGGTGTTTACATTAGTGTAGAGATTTATAGAATTGGTATTAAGAAGCTGCTGCAGCCAGTTGTTAAGCGATGATGAAAGTGTTGAAGACAACAATTGGCCAACGGTTCTTGTTACAAAATTACCTGTATTGTTGGTACTTAATAAACTTTGTGAACCACTCATGAATGTATTAAAAAGCAGTAGTGATGTTACCTGTTTATTGAGTTCATTTTGATCGGACTGGTATGTTTTTAAATATTCAGTAGCAATTGGGTCAGACTTCAATGGATTATCGAAAGGAAATTGGAATTCAAATTCAGGGCGTGGATCTTTTAATGTTCCCCTTAATTTAAAAATGATATCCACGTCACCTTTTGTGTTCGTTGGGCGGCTGGTGGGTATGTTACTGAGATCTACCTGTTGCGCCCTGTAAACCGCGTCAATATTCAGGTTAGCGAGATATGGATCACCCTGCCATTCAATATATCCCTGTTGCAAAGTAAATGGTGTTTTTAAAAATGTCTGAAAATTAAAAGTATATTCACCTTCCGCCACATCATATCTTCCCCTTATGGTAAGCGGGTCTGTTGTACCTGCAGTTATGTTTAGTTTTCCACTGCCTTGCGCTTTTATTACATCACCGGTTGTTTCATCAAGTATCACATCAATTTTTGCATAGGGGTTTGCAGTTATTTCCATATCTACTTTAATATTTGAACTTATCCGCGATGACAAATCAGCCTTCATTTCGCGGCCGAATTTTGTAAACTCAATATAATCCAGCGTCCCTGTTTCGGCCGTTTCGCCGGTAGGCAAATAAATATGGCTGCTATCAGTAGGCTCGCCACTTATACTCATTTTCATATCGGTCACAAAGCCATTGAGTGATAATTCAGCCTTGCCAACAAGGTTTCCATAAAATTGTTTGTTGTCTTTTGAAGTAGTATTTAATAAAACAAATTTTGCAGGAGCATTGCCCCTGTCATCGGTTTTCAAATGCAATTCATTGAAGAAAAAATTATCGAAAAAACTATGGTATAATTTTCCGCTTACCGTAGCAGTATTATTAAGTGTATCCCTTATTTTTATTGTTCCGAAATCAATTTCATCGGGGTTAAAAGTTATTATAGTATTGTTTTCTAAAATATAACGGCATTGTGTATAAATGACTGTCATCGAGGTACTGTCAAGCCTGCACACTTCCGGTAAGTTTTGTATCAGCCGCTGTTCCGGAAATATTTAAATTGCCTGTAGCCCTTCCCGAAATATTACTGAAAATACTACCCAGGTATTTTTCCAGAATATGAATACCCGAATTATTAAGCACAATAGCCCCATTGAGTTGATTGCCGGAAGAATCTTTTGGCTGGTATCCAAAGTCGGCCGAAAAATTATAAATTTTATTATCTGAAACTGCATGAACCTTTACAGCTCCCGGGCCCTGAAAGATATTCCCCTGTAGTTGATAATACGCCGATTGAATCATTTTCAAAACGAAAATCTTCTGTTTTTGTATCAAACTCTACAGATGGTTTTCCAAACGGATCATTGATGCGGATGTTGCCCGCTCATAAATCCATTTACTTTAGGTGTCTTAATAAATAAGGGAGCAAAATCTCCGATATCCAGTTTTTTTAAACCAACTACAACATCATTGCTGGAGCCGGTTCCCGAAGGTTCTGTTGACAAGATAAATTTCCTGGCCGCCCTGGTCAAATTTGATATTATTTGCCAGCAGCATATTTTTATTAAGCTCAAGTTCACCCCCTTGTTCTATTGTCCATTTTTTTTCATTTATTGTAAATGAAGATGGATTAAATAATAATTTAAAGCCATCTTTATTTGTTTGAATCCGTGCCGAGAGATCGGCGGCATTCAATGTTTTATTGGCAGAAGTATTGATCCTCACATCAGAAATATCATTATTGGCAACAACCTGGATTTTTGTACCGGGTGCATGCAGGCTGTCATTGATGACCACATCTTCAATATCTCCATTAAATGTAAGTGTATCCAGTGTTCCTCTGCCTGTAAAATGAATATTATTGAAGCTGATATTGCTAAATTTAAATTGGGGAATATCTGCCTGCAGATTAAGTGTATTTTCTGCAACATTAATATTACCTATAAAAATTGAATTATCAAGGCCGCTTATTTTTTTATCTATCAAGGCAACGTAATCACTTATATTTTTTGTTTTTACCAAAAAAGTAAAATCCTGGTTTTCAATTTTTCGCTTTGGCTTATTTATATATGCGGGATAATATTTATTAAGAAATAACTGGAAGGCATCGGGCAGCTCGAGAATTTTAAAATGGCCCGTTTAATGTTGCTTCCAGTTCATTTGTTTGCAGTGTTAAATATTTTTTTCCATCGGCAAATGAAGAATTAATTTCAAGCGAATCAAATGACAAGTGCTGTTCATTATCGAGTAAAATGGCATTATATAATTTTGCGGAGCCTAAAAAATTATCAATATTATTTCCTGTAAAATCAAGCCTGAATTTACCGGTTAAAGAAATACTATCGTTGGTAAATCCTAAATTTTTAAGATTGAGCCGCGACACATCAGCATTTAAATTAAACTGGGGATCGGTTTTACTGAAATTTATAGAGCCGGCTAAGTGTATCAATTTTTATATTAGGGATCGTTAATACTGGCAGTTCCGGAAAAAAGTTTTTTTATGAAATTTCCATGGGTGATGATATTGGTATAAGTATACCCGTTAAAATCTACCCTGCTAATATTGCCGTCAATGCCGATATCCACATCTTTTGCGCTAAATCCTTTTCCGTTTATTTTACCATTGAATGCGATATCACCGATCTGGCTGTTGTTTATAAATTTACCTAACTGAAAATTACCTGTTGAAATCTTACCCCTATAAACCGCTTCTTTACCGGGAGGAAACCGCATCTGAAGATCCGTTTGAAGAGAGCCGATATCCGTTGATAATGTTCCATAGGTTACAAAGTCGCGAATGAAACCTGTATAGCTCCCGATAAATTTTATATTGCCTAATGCACTCAGGTTTGGATTGGTAATATTTTTGAGAGCGGGAATAAGCCTCGCCAGCTCTGTATAATTTGTAAGAAGATCTCTTGACCTGAAATCAATAAAAGTTTCATCAATATCCGGAAGGCCACGCAAACTTATTTCTCCATCGAGGTAATTATTTGGCCCCGCTTTAATTATTATTTTTTTTGCTGACAAATTATCTATAGTTCCTTTTACATTTCCGTTTAATGAAAATATTTCTTTCCATGTTGCAGCCTCCGGCGCAAAAAAAGCAAGGTCATCACTATTCAATTCACTGTTTTCAAAATGGCCCTCTACCGTTACCGCATGAACAAAATCCTGCATGTCGTCATTAAAATTATTATACCGCATTGAATAATAATTTGTAAGATGGCTTTTATTGGTAACAAGGTCGAGCTTGTTCAACTCCAGCAATTTCGGCGTAAACTTACAATCGGCTGATAATTTTTTTATGGTAAAGCCACTCCTCTCCAGCACCGAAATTTCGCGCGTTGGCAAGTAACGTGTCTTTTAAAAAAAGAAAATTTTTAAAAGTCCCGTTGAGGCCTGACAATACAATGTGCTTATCATCAAACCTGTCAGGATATACCGGCCTGTCGGTTTGTTTTTCAATGGCGATTCCTCCGTCGTTAATTTGAATTTTCTTTACTGAATACACGCCATCCATCGGTATTCCATTGCATGCCTGTTTTGTCTTCCGGAGTTTCATTTATCGGGTGATGAAGTAGTGTCTTCCGGCCGTTTGCCCGCATAATCATATTGAGAAAAAAGCAGGATGATCAATAATAACTGAATTGATATTTATAACATTATTTTTTAAATCAAATGTATCCGCATTGAAACTGAGTTTGTTTAAGGATACCAGCATGTTTTGCCCTTTCCATTCATCCTGCTGCCAGATCTTAACCCTGTTCAACTGAATGTCTTCCAGGCTTAATTGAATTGCATTTGAAGAAGTATCCTTTTTCTTTTTCGGCCCTGAAAAATAATCTATTAAAAACTGGTAGTTCCATACAGAATCTGTGCGGTTAAGATTTATGACTGCATCATCAAGACCGATATATTTAAGGGTTATATTATCCTGCCAGAAAAACCAATCCGTTATTTTACGTTTACGCTTCCTGCATATAATAATGTATCCTTGTTCTGGTCCAGTACCAATGTTCCCTGCAGCAACATTTTATCAAAAAGTTCCAGGTCAACATGCTTAATAGAAACTTTTGCATGCAAATCTTTGGATAAACGGTTGGCGACCCTATCTACAATAAAATTCTGGAAAAAAGTTGTTTGAAGTAAAAGCCATACAACCAGTATGAGCACAAAAAATGCGAGCAAAACTTTGAGAAATATTTTATAAGCTTTTTTCAGGTGAAGAAATTGAGTGGTAAAAATAAACAAACCACTTCGTTAGCCAAATCAAGGGTTAGTTAATATAAAACAAATTTTAAAAACCGGACACTAATTACTCGAATTAAGCGAATTAACGCTATTTATTGCTTACGAATATCCGAGGTGCGATGGTAAAAGATATTCTTTATTTATTCGTGTAATTCGCCTAATTCGTGTGATAACAAATTGTAATCAATATCCTGCGGCTGCATCATCGCCACGATGATCACCAACAGCGTCGATTGTTTTATCGGGCATTATCATGATTACTTCTGTTCGGCCAATCTCATCTCTTTCTGTTATTTTATAACCCATTTTTTGTAGCTTTAAAATCACATTTTTATCAAAATCTTTTTCAACAAAAATTTCATCCGGAAGCCACTGGTGATGAAACTTCGGTTTGTTCACTGCATCCTGCGGAGTCATTTTAAAATCAATAATGTCAACAAGGGTCTGGTAAACACTTGTTGGAATTGTTGTGCCACCCGGCGTTCCCACTACAATCCATGGCTTATTATTTTTTAAAACAATCGTTGGAGTCATGCTGCTAAGCATTCGTTTTCCGGGAGCAATGGCATTGGCTTCGGCGCCTACAGCGCCATACATATTTGCTACACCCGGCTTCACACTAAAATCATCCATTTCATTATTCAATAAAAATCCTGCACCTGCAACAACCGTTCTGCTTCCATAGCCGCCGTTTAAAGTTGTAGTAACAGATACCGCATTGCCCTCTTTATCCAACACATCAAAATGCGTTGTCTCTTCACTTTCATTATCTATTATTCCTTCTTTTATATCCTTGCTGTTTCCGGCTTTGCCGGGCTGATAATCACTCATTCTTTTTTTAAGATATTCATCACTTACCAAAGTTTTCACAGGAACTTTTACAAAATCAGGATCGCCTAAAAATTTTGCCCTGTCAGCAAAAGAACGGCGTTCTACTTCCGTCATTAGCTGAACAGATTCCGGCGTTTCAAATTTCATATCACTGAGATTCTGATACTGCTCATCTTCAACATTTGTTCAATAATAATTCCGCCGCTGCTTGGCAAAGGCATTGTCACGACCGTATTTCCTTTATAATTAAAAACCAATGGCTCGCGTGTTTTTGCCTGGTAATTTTTTAGATCTTCTTCAGTAATAATGCCATGTCCCTTTTTCATTTCCTGCAACAATGAGTCTTGCAGTTTCACCTTCATAAAATCCTTTGGCTCCATTATCTCTTATTCTTTTTAATGTATTGGCAAGGTCTTTTTGAATCAGGGTATCTCCTGCTTTCCATAATGTATTCTTTACAAATACGGGAACAGTGGTATTCAATTTTATAAATTCCTCTTTTGTATCATTGAAACTTTCTGCCTGGTTTTCTGTAATTGCAAATCCATTTTCTGCAAGATCAATAGCAGGCTGTATCAATTTTTTAAAAGGAAGCTTTGCATATTTCATTGCTGCAAATAACCCTGCAATAGTTCCGGGAACACCTGCGGCAAGATGGCCATCCTGCGATAAGTGCATTTGCGGATTACCGTTAGCATCGAGATACATGTCCCTGGAAGCCGCTGCAGGAGCCACTTCACGATAATCAATTGAAATATTTTTACCATTTTTTAAATGCAGCACCATAAAACCACCGCCGCCAATATTGCCTGCACCCGGGTAAACAACTGCCAAAGCAAGTTGTGTTGCAATAGCAGCGTCAACAGCATTTCCTCCCTGTTTTAAAATATTTACGCCCACCTTGCTTGCCAGTGCATGTGCAGAAACTACAGCGCCGTTTTTACATACAACATTTTTATTGGTTTCATATTTATAGGATTTAATGTTTGATGATCAGTTGTTGTCGATTGCTGCGCATATGCTGCACAGCAGCAAAAAATAAACATTATAAAAAGTAAACAAGTGTTTTTCATGAGAAATTTTCATCGAATTTAAGTTTTCCGGGCAAAACACTTTCTAATCTTAATGTATACTAGTATTGCTGATATTGTATAACCAGCAATTTGCTTAAGCAATTATTAAGCTTTATGGTTTATCTGGCTATCAGCAGAACATAAATTATACTTATAATGTCATATGATCTAACTTTCACGAAGCATTTGTCTAAAGTCGAACTTTCTCGGTTTTTTATTTAAGCGGAAGTACTTCAAAATTACATTCCCTTATTTTCGTAAAATAATTATACTCTATGCGTAAGGTTTTTTTGCTTATTTTCACTTCTTCAGTATTGCATTATTACTTTTGCCCAATCTCCTGAAACATATACTTCATCAGAAATTTTTCAACAGATAAAAAAGCTAAATGTACTTTGCTTCTGTATTATATATTGGCGCGCATCCTGATGATGAAAATAATGCGCTGCTTCCCTGGTTTGCGAAAGAAAAATTATATCGTACTGCTTATTTAAGTTTAACACGGGGTGACGGCGGACAAAATTTAATTGGTGATGAACAAGGTATAGAACTTGGATTGATACGAACACAGGAATTATTGGCTGCAAGAAGAATTGATGGGGCAGAACAATATTTTACCAGGGCTTATGAATTTGGTTTTAGCAAAAGCGCCGATGAATCATTACGCATCTGGGATAAAGAAAAAATATTAAGTGATGTGGTTTGGGTAATCCGCAAATTTCAACCTGATATTATTATAAAACGCTTTCCTCCTGATGCAAGAGCCGGGCATGGACATCATGCAGCTTCTGCAATATTAGCTGATGAAGCATTTACTGCAGCCGCCGATCCAAAAAGATTTCCGGAGCAATTTAAATATGGAGTACAACCCTGGCAGGCAAAAAGAATTTTATGGAACACATTTAATTTTGGAGGCAATAATACAACCAGTGAAGACCAGTTAAAAATTGATATTGGCGGCTATAATCCTTTGATTGGAAAAAGCTATGGTGAATTGGGCGGTGAAGCAAGAACCATGCATAAAAGCCAGGGTGAAGGCAGGCCAAAAAGAAGAGGGCAATCCTTTGAATATTTTGCAACTACCGGAGGTGAACCGTTGCAAAATGATTTGATGGATGGAGTTGTTACTGACTGGAAAAGAATACCCGGCGGGGAAGCTATTCAATCTATGATCAATACAATCATCAGCGATTATAAAATTGATCAGCCACAATTATCGGTACCTGCATTGATAAAATTATATCACGTCTGTAAAAGCATTACCGGAAAGTAACTGGCGAAATAAAAAACTGGATGAAGTGCAAAAGATAATTATAGCATGCAGCGCTTTATATGTGGAAGCAACTTCATCACAACCACAGGTTGTGCAGGGTGATTCTTTAAAGATTGATTTTGTTCTTAATGAGCGAAAAGATGTAAAGGCAACTATTGAAAAATATCAGCATTGAAAATTTTGATTCAGCGTTTACTATGCCGTTACCAATTAATCAAAATGTTACTATTAATAAAACATTAGCTGTTGCTGCTGATAAAAAAATATCGCAACCTTACTGGCTTGAATATCCTTTGAAAGGAGGAACATTTGAAGTAAGAGACCAACTGATGATTGGGAAAGCCCAGAATGATCCATCTTTTGAAGCATCGATTACTGGTAAATATTGATGGAGAAGATTTTGTTATTAAACGCCCGGTACAATACAGGTTTATTGATCCTGTAAAAGGTGATTTGTATGAACCGATACCTGTGTTACCAAAATGGAATTGAGTTATACAAAAGATAATTTTATTTCATTGAATGGTGATCCGGTTAAAGTGCAGGATGATTTATAAAACAAATTTAAAGATGCAACTGGAGAAATATATAATTGCCAGGAATGTTTCTAAAAACTGGAAGATAAGCAATCCTGCAGCTACGTGATGATTCGGAAGAGAAGAATTATGTTGCGCAAATATTTACTCCAACAGATCAAAGAAATTAATACAACTGAAGAAATTAATTTAAAAACGACGGATGGAAAATATAACAGTTATACAAAAACAATTGCTTATGATCATATTCCAACTATTACTTATTTTCCTAAAGCAAAAGCTAACCTGGTAAAGCTTGATATAAAAATTGTTGGTAAAAAAATCGGCTATATAATTGGTGCCGGTGATAAAGTTCCGCAGGCATTGGAGCAAATGGGCTATGAAGTAAAAATCTTATCAGAAGCAGATATTAATGATGAAAATTTAAAACAGTTCGATGCGATCATTACCGGCATAAGAGCTTATAATATTTATGCATACCTGAGTGATAAAAATGATATCCTGATGCGGTATGTTCAAAATGGCGGCAACCTTATCGTGCAATATTTAAAAAGCAACCAGGTAGGGCAAAAGAAGGTAAAAGTAGGCCCTATCCATTTATTATTGATGCCGGTTCAAGGGTTACAGAAGAAGATGCCAAAGTAAATTTTTTATTGCCCAACCATCCAGCATTAAATTATCCCAATAAAATAACTCAAAAAGATTTTGAAGGCTGGGTGCAGGAAAGAAGCACTTACCAGGCTATCGCAATTAGATAATCATTATGAAACGCCTATTTGGCATGCATGATACAGGTGAACAGGAAAGTAATGGCAGCCTGGCTATTGCAAAATATGGCAAAGGAAATTTTGTGTATGCAGGCCTTGTTTTCTTTCGCGAATTGCCTGCAGGTGTGCCCGGTGCATACAGGTTGATGGCCAATCTTATTGCCTTGCCAAAGAATAAATAAGAAATTAGTATCATAGTAAAGCTTAGCTATGGTTATAAGTGCACAATACAAATGCTGCAAATAGCGCACAAAAGTTGTTTTTGTGAGCTGTCTATAGCCTTTGTGGATAGAAACAGTATCAGTCATTAATAATAATGCAAAACGAAAAAACATATTGGAATAAATGGTACATCGCGTTGCTTGCATTTTTGATACTGCAGATTTCTCTATTATTTTATTACCAAACATTTTCATGAGTAGTATTGATTGGATAGTATTGATTGTAACACTTTCTGTCATTATTATATATGGCGTATATAAAAGCCGTACTACAAAAAACCTTGACGGATATTTTTTAAGTAACCGCGATATGCCCTGGTATCTTGTGCTGCTGAGTATTATGGGTACACAGGCAAGTGCCATTACTTTTTTAAGTGCTCCGGGCCAGGCTTATACCGATGGAATGCGATTTGTTCAATATTATTTTGGCCTGCCACTGGCCATGATCGTTATATGTATTGTTTTTGTTCCTGTGTTTAACAAGCTGAAAGTTTATACCGCTTATGAATTTCTTGAAAACCGTTTTGATCTTAAAACAAGAACACTTACTTCATTTCTCTTCCAGGTATCACGCGGGCTTTCAACAGGCATAAGTATTTATGCGCCCTCATTAATACTTAGCTCATTCTTGGATGGAATATTCATTATACCAATATTATCATGGGCGGGTTGTTGATTATTTATACAGTAAGTGGCGGCGCAAAGGCTGTTGCACATACACAAAAACTGCAACTGATTATTGTTATTATAGGGATGTTGATAACAGGATATTTGATTGTGCATCTGATGCCGGCAAATATTGGTTTTATTGATGCGCTTGCATATTGGCGGCAAAAACGGCAAGATGAATATTATTACTTCCGGAAAAACAGAATCGGTTTGACTGGAAAGATAAATACAATATATGGAGTGGCTTGATCGGCGGATTTTTTTTAGCGCTTTCTTATTTTGGAACCGATCAAAGCCAGGTGGGGCGCTATCTTACCGCACAAAATAACCGCCAAAGTAAATTGGGATTACTCATTAATGGCCTGGTAAAAGTTCCTATGCAGTTTTTAATTCTTATGCTCGGAGTATTGGTATTTTCATTTTACCAGTTTCATAAAGCGCCAATTTATTTTAATGAAACACAAATAACGTAGTGCAAAAAAAACAGCTTATAAAGATTCCTTAATTGCACTTGGAAGCTGCTTATGAAAAGATTGCCCCGGATGATGTTTCTCGAAAAAAATGTAATAAACAAAGAATATAAAAAAGTTTTGGCAAAGCATTACCGGGGGAGGATATCAATGACACCAATTATATTTTTTTACGATTTGTTATTGATTATCTTCCCAAAGGGCTTATCGGCTTATTGATCGCCGTAATTTTTTTGTCTGCCTGGGGAAGTATTGCCGCTGCATTAAATGCACTGGCATCCTGTACTGTTGTTGATATTCATAAAAAATTTTTTAAAAAAGATCTTACTGAGAAAATTGATTACCGCATTTCAAAAGTATATACTTTTTTCTGGGGAATTTTTTCAATTGCTGTTGCAGAGTTTGCAAGTAACCTCGGTAACAGCCTTATTGAAACCGTAAATATTCTCGGCTCAATATTTTATGGTGTTATACTCGGTATTTTTTTGTGCTTTTTGGTGCAGACAAATAAAAGCCAATGCAATTTTTTATGCATCTGTTGTTGCAGAAATTTTTGTAATAGCTATTTATAAAGCCAGATATCATTTCTTTTCTGTGGCTTAATGTTATAGGAGCTTTACTCGTAATAATATTGGGATATATTTTCCAGGTGTTTATAAAAACGAAACCATTCAACAATAAAGCAATTCAACAAAAGTAACTCTCATTATGGCATGGCAATAATATTCCGGATTGGGAGATTTTAAACTGTACATTATTTGCACCAAACATTTTTTATCGGCGATTTGCAATTTTCCGGGTGTGCCATTTACATTAAGGCTAAGAATTAACTCCAATTAAACTTTACAACCTGTCCATTCAGCCTCCATTTTGATGGTAATGGATTGGTAAGCCAATCCAAAGGTTCTGCTATTGGTTGTGGTTTGGAGGCCTCCTGAAAACATTCTTTTATAAATTTCCTTTGTTCTTCACCAACTAGCCTCGGGCTGTGCAGATATAAATAATGGAGCACTGCTTTTTGCAAGCAATTCCATCCATTGCTTGTTTTTATTCCATGGCACATCTTTGGTAAGCCCTACGCAATCTCCGTCCGCTTCATAAAAAGTTTCATGCTGCACCATTCTGAATAGCCAAATGTATTTACACCCATCTTTCGTGTACGTTCCCAATCTTTTCCACTCGTATCATCACCGATACGGTTGAGTTCAAAAATTCCTGCGGACAAATGGCTCATTGTATTGCAACCAATCAAGTACAATACTACCGGCAGCTTCACGAATATTGTTATATAGATTTAAAATGATCTCAGCATTTGTTTTTGTGGCATCATTAAATTGCCAGCCTGGTGTGGTAAGTCCTTCCTGCATTTGAAAACCCCATCGGCCGAAAATATCGAAGGTCGTATAATCATGTTTTACCATTTCAAATCCCCACTGATGATACGTGTTCCAAAGATTTTTTATGCGTGCTCAATATTTTCTGGAATCGTCGGGTCAAGCAAAGGTGTTTTAGGATCATCACGGCCTGGAATGGAAGGCATCAGCAAATTTTTTTTATCATCATGGCGCGCACACAAAGGCCGGGTCCATAAGCCTGGGCGCATGCCCGATTTTTTTATCTTGTCAGCAAGGTTTTTCATGTCGCCGAACTTACTGTTGGCAACGGCAAAATCATCTCCCCAGCAACAATCATCAGGCAATGCAGGTGATTTTATTGCCCATCCTGCGTCAATGACCGAAAAAGGCGGATTTGTCGCGTCGCTTGCCAGTGCGGCCATTAACGAGGTAGTTTCAAGAATGAGTTGAGCCGAATTATTGCCATATGCAAAATACCAATCGTTAATACCGTAAACGGGCTTTTCAGTCAGCCTCGGGCTTTCACACATCTGGGTACAAAATCTTCTTACGGTTGCAAACACATTTTCATTTCCCTCATTCTGTGTCGTTATAATATCGGCGGCATGCAGTCTTCTTTTTTGAAGCTGAACTCCATTGCCACCGGTTCTCGTATCAAGTGTCAGCTGCAGTACGTCATTGCCCGATTTGCCAGGAACAAATTGTATTGCATCCTGTTTTTACGCCAAAACATGTTGTATTGTTGTCATCATATGCTACACAATACCAGGGCAATTTTTTTGAAGCATTAATTTTTTGCCAGCTTACATCGCCGTAAGTTCGTTCCCAATGATCGCCGAGAATTGTTGAATTGTTATTGATGCTGTATTTCCATGAAATTCTTACTTCCTTTAAAGCAATTGTTGGCGATTGTATATAGACAGCGATTGTATCGTTTAATTTTTTGAATTCAACGATAACATCTTTATAAGTCCACGTATACCGGTCCCGGGAATGTAATATTAAATATTGATCGCCTTATCAGTATTTCGACACTATCGGGCATTTGAATGGTATAATTTTTTTGTCGCGCCTCGAGGAGATCCGGAACCAGTAAACCAGCAAGCGAAAGTCCTGATAGTTTTATGAAATGCCTTCGATGCATATGTGTTATTTTGCTTTTGGAACGGAGCGGTTGCCTTTGCAGAATTGATTTCATATTGATAATATAAATTACAGTGTATTCAATTATTCAAAATAAACTTTTACTGTCTGGTACAACAACCTGTTCTGCATGTATTGTGTTTGCATATTTAATTTTTCAGAATAACCTTCCAGCCCGAAAAGCCCGGCTGCATTTCCTTTATTTACCGCTATTTCCAGATAATTGGCTGAATTAAACAAGGCCAGTTTTTCGCTTTCATTAACATCAGCATAGGTTTCACTTATCTTATCAATTATTTCATCTCTTTTAAAAACAATTTTGAAACTTCTTCCACGGCGTTGTTCTTCAAATTCCTCCCGGGTTATATTGATAATTACATTTTCAAAATTATCAATAAAGATGATTTGCCCTTCAATATATTTTGGCCCAAGCAAAGGGCGCAATGGATTTTTTACTTCTATTGAAACACTGCTATCCCCTATTTCATCCATTGTTTTTCCATTAAGTATTTCCTGGTATGCATTTCCAAAAACCGATGCACAATACAAAGTATTTCTTTGTTCCGATTGCCGTAAAGGCAAGCGCAACAATTTTTTCAGGGGTTTCTTCAAGGATCATTGTAATCAAGCCGTTATCCGCGCAACCTATATATTGATTGTTGTGCTGAATTAATAGTAAATGTTCCGGCCTCTTATCAAACAGGTTTACCAATACCATATGAAAAGTAAGGGGCGGAAAATTTTTTATTGCATTGCGGCAAACATATGCTGCCTGCGGATAATTGAACGGAGACAGTTCATGAGAAACATCTACGATATTAAAATTGCTGTTAATGCTAAGTAATTGCCCTTTGATAGCGCCGGTTAAAAAATCCTGTCTTCCGATGTCTGATATAATAGTTATTAAAGGCATTCAGATCTTATTACTCAATTCTAAAAGAATAATAAAAATAACGAAAGACAAAACACCTGTTTATTTTACAAGTTCACCATTCTTAAAAAAAAATTTCCGTACAAGCTTATCCGCAAGGCGCGGAAAAAATTTATTTAAAAACACCGTTCGCTTACCATTGAAAGTCAAAACAAGTGTGCGTTTTCTTTTTTCAATGGCTGTAAAATATGCCCGGCACATTCCTCAGCGCTCATCATTTTACTTTCATCCATCGGTGATTCGCCTTGTGGTTTTGCTTCTTTATTCAAAGCCACATTTCTGATATTGGAAGTGGTAAATCCCGGGCATACCCACATTACATTTACTCCGGTCTCCAGCAATTCAGTTCGCAAAGCTTCCAGCCAGCCATTCACGGCATATTTGCTGGCGCTATAGCCACTTCTGCCGGGTAAGCCGCGGTAGCCGGCTATAGAAGAAACGCCTACGATACTTCCTTTTCTTTCAATAATTGAATTCATTGCATACTTGGTACAATAAACCGTTCCCCAAAAGTTGATATCCATTACCTTTTTAATGTGGAAAGATCAGTGTCTTTAAAAAGTGCACGCATGGAAATGCCTGCATTATTTATTAAAATATCAATACCACCAAATTTTTCAATGACGGAATTAATAAATTTTTTGCAATCCTCTTCTATGCTTACATCGCATATCATTGTAAATAAAGGCAACCCTCCGTTTAACCTTGAAAGATCTTCAAGCTTTTGCGTATTGCGGCCACAGGTCGCTACTTTTGCACCCGTTTTTAGCAGTGCCTCAACCAATGCTTTTCCGATTCCATCACTTCCGCCCGTAACTACGACCACTTTATTTGTAAACATTTCTGAAATTTAATACGGGCAAAAATAACAGAGATACTATTGTAATAAAAAGATAATTTTAAGATATGTGTATGCAGCCGCTGTTGTTTATTGCACCAGCCGGAAGAAAGTGGGGAGTGCATTTGTATTTCCTGTCAGGAGGAATATATTTTGCACCTTGATAGGTATTTTTTAGAAAATCAGCAATCTCAACTTTCTATGGAAATTACAGCATCGTTCAAAGTATACCTAACGAAAGAGCCCGTTCACATGGTGTTTGTTTCCTTGCATTTTTAGAGACAGCCTTAAATTCGGTACTTTTATTATATGAAAAACATCCTGGTTATTTGTTGCTTGTTGCAACCTGTTTGTTTTAATTCTTTTTGCCAAAGTGT
Source organism: uncultured Chitinophagaceae bacterium (assembly GCA_963800635.1). Taxonomy (GTDB): domain Bacteria; phylum Bacteroidota; class Bacteroidia; order Chitinophagales; family Chitinophagaceae; genus Ginsengibacter. Next base: position 138,518 of record CAWDCB010000012.1, on the reverse strand, counting down.
GGCAAAAATTAATTACGGGAATAATCCGGCTGCCGGCAAATTCTATAGTATCAGGGGCATTAAAATCTATTGTGAAATTTATGGAAGTGGAAAGCCCGTGCTTATGATTCATGGAAATGGCGGAAGTATAAAAAGCTTTGAAAAAAACATCCCCTATTTTTCAAAAAAATATAAAGTTATTGTAGCTGATAGCCGGGCACAGGGTAAATCTAAAGACCGCGGTGATTCAATTAGCTTTGAAATGATGGCCGATGATGAGGCTGCCTTGCTGGATACGTTGCATATACCGGCAGCGTATGTGATTGGCTGGAGCGACGGCGGTATCAACGCTATCCTGATGGCGATAAGGCATCCTAAAAAAGTAATTAAGCTCGTGTCCAGTGGTGCTAACCTACGGCCGGACTCGACTGCCATAGCATCATCCGTATGGAAAAAAGACTATACCATTTATACACTATTAAAAAGCAAAATCATCTCAACATTTGCCGAAAAAAATAAAAAAAAGTTGTTCATGCTGGATTGGCAACAACCCCACATTGCAAATGAAGAACTGCGCAAAATTAAGTGCCCCTCGTTAATTATCGGGGGTGATCACGACGTAATAACAGTAGAGCACACAACATTAATTTACGAGAATATTCCAAAGGCGTATTTGTGGATCGTACCGAACTCAGGGCATGGAACATTAATTGAGCACACCGAGATATTTAACAGAACGGTTGATGATTTTTTTAATAAGCCTTTTCATAAAAGATAATTACCAAATGCAGGAAACAAGGCCACCGAAAATTATTTAGCTTAAGTGAACATATACTTATTGCATAAATGGGCTGAAGATCCTTCTTGCATGGCATTAATGAAACCGAATCAATTAAAAAAACTTAGTCCTTCAAAAACACTTTGTGTATCTGACAGATCTCCAATGAGCCTTATCTCCGGCAAAGGAAACTTCTTTATTAAAGTCGGCACAGCAATTATATCTTCTGAAAGGGCCAAAGTTGGTTTCTGATTGAGATCAATGATTTCTAATTCATATCTTCCTTTTAAATGTTTCTCACAAATTGCCTTAATATTTGTAATGGCGCGTTCAGAGTTTGGTTGGTCATCAAAAATAAATAGCTGAAGAATATACTTCCCTCCGGGGCAACTTTAACTTCTGCATTTTGTTTTGAACTTTTCATAATTTTTTCGACATTGTCACCAACCTAAACCTCAATAAAATATTTTTTAACCTTAAAGCGCATCTGTTAACGTGCCGTTTCTTTTAACTGGTTCGACGCCCTGTCTGTAGACAAGCTTTCATTTTCTTTTGTTTTTCTGCTGTAATTTTTTTTGGTTCCTTCCTCGCTGTTGGGAATCGAGGTAAATGTTAGCCCTTTGCTCGAAATATCAAACCTCCTCACTTTGTTAGAGTGTACCATTCCTCTTGATTTCATAATACACAAGCTGCGGAGCCGTTCCTGCTCTATTTCTATATCCTGGACCATCATCCAGGTATCAACCATTGATGATATCCCTTCGTCGCTGGGATTGCGCTCTATAGAACCCACGGTAATTGCCGCGGTAAACATAACGGTTATCTGCATGGTTTTTAAATAATCCACAAACCTGGTGAGCATGGATCGTATATCGCTATTAGGCCCCTCAGTCATCAAATTTGTAATTGGATCAAGAATAATTACAGCAGGCTTTACTTTATTAATAATTTGCCTGATTGCAATAAAATGCAGTTCCAGGTTTTGTAAAGTAGGCCTTGAATAATAGAAAGTCAACATTCCTGATTCAACCAAGGGCATCCAGGCGAAATCCGATCGAATTCATGTTCCTTATTACCTGGTTAGGCGCTTCTTCAAAGGCGCAAAAAAGACATCGTTTTTTAGCGTTGCAGACACTATATGCAAAGGAGGCCGCGATGCTGGTTTTTCCGGTACCTGCCGTACCTGATATAAGAATACTGCTCCCCACATAAAACCCCTTGTTACCCAGCATTTCATCGAGATCTTTATTGCCTGAAGATATTCTTGATGAACTTGATTTTTGCTGAGCGCCTTCGCTTATAATAGGAAAAACAGTGATCCCTTTTTCATCAATGATAAAAGGATATTCGTTGTTGCCATGAAGCGAGCCACGGTATTTAACGATTCTTAATCGTCTTGTCGCGATTTGATTAGTTACGCGGTTATCTAACACAATTACACAATCGGCAACATATTCTTCCAGGCCATGGCGGGTAAGAAAAGTATCTCCAACTTCAGCCGTAATTATTGCAGTTACCTTCTTATCTTTTAACCAGGAAAAAAGCCTTTCGAATTCCAGCCGGAGCGTTTTATAATCGAGGCCGTAAAAAAGTGTATCTAACGAATCAAGTATAACCCGTTTTGCTTTCACTTTGTTAATTGCCTGTTCCAGCCTCACAAACAATCCCTGGATATTATATTTGCCCGTCTCCAGAATTTCGGCCTGGTTGACGCGTACATGCTCCAGGTATAATTTATTTTCTTCAACGTGCTTATCCAGGTCGTACCCTAATGAATTTACGTTCACTACAAGCTCCTGGGTTCTTTCTTCAAATGCCATAAATACACCGGGCTCATTAAACATTACGATTCCATTGATAAGAAATTCCATTGCCATGATTGTTTTTCCACAACCTGTATTGCCCAGTAACAGGGTGGGCCGGTTTTTAGGCAGGCCACCTGTTGTAATCTCATCCAGCCCCTGGATGCCTGTTAGCGATTTAGGGAATATGAAACTGGATGCTTTTGATTTGTTAGATTTAAGCATAAGATTGTATTATTATAAGCAGGCAAAAGTATACATTTAGAATAATAAAATTCATCGTTGAGATGAATTAAAAATTAGGTTGTAGCAACAGGTGACCTAAAATTTGAATGGATATCTTTCCAGTAAAATAATCAGATTATTTGCGTTGAACGAATCACCTTTATTTAAGGCATCGCGTGTAAATTTCTTTGCAGATGTAAAGCTGATCGAAAAAAATAAAAAAACCACGAGACGAATGGCGCAACTATCATCCGTAAATAAGAGGCAACGTTAAAGATGTACACATTTGGCCAGTGAGCGGCTCGAAGAATAAGCCTCAACAAGAGGAAGAAATGATATTACCTGGGCGCTCCTTAACACGCGGCTTCACGCATATCACATCAATGCCCAAAGATTTCAACATTTCAACTGCTTCATAAGTAACATGCCATATTATTTCGTTCTTGCCCTTAACAGAAATTTCTTTTCTTATGATGAGGCCCCTGTTTATCAAAGATGTTATTGACCCTTTAATATCCTTCGGGCCGAAAAATAAGCCTTGTCTTTCCAACACGTATGCTGATAACAATTTTGTGATCATTAATTTAGACAGCGGGCGTTGCCTTTTTGATTGAAGCTGTGCAACACTAAAGGGAATAATCAAGGCTTTCATATTGGAAAGGTAGATAATAGCATGCTTTCAATATCGAATATCAATTAAGTAGATATATATTCATCTACTAACGTAACAGATACCAGTATTATTGAAGCCTTTATTACCTTCCGTGACTTATCAATAAAAATTCGAATGCGTTACCAATCCATACATCTTTCCTGGCATAAACAATCCAGGGAAATGGATGGGTTATGAATGCACATTGTTGAAAATAATATGACACAATAGCGGGCAATAATAACGAATTTCGATCTGGTTAATAAGATTCTTTTTTTAACACTCCAAATAAATGAAAGCTTTAGAAAATATTATTTTTACCTTACTGCTTTTATCCATTTTATGTTTTGGGCAAGCGCAAACCAGAAAAATTGATAGTATTAACAACCTCGTTAGTAAAGCTACTACTGATACAGCGAAGATCAACCTTCTTATACAAAAAATCAAATTACTTAGTGAGGTAAACCTTGACTCGGCAATATTTTTTTGTAAAAAAACATTGGCTGAAGCACAAAAAATTAATTATTACCAGGGGGAATTAAATGTTAGAAAGGAATTAATTAAAAATTATTGCTTTATAGGGGATTATAAAAGCGCTGATGAAAATTTGAAACTTTTTAGTCAATTTATAAAACTATCAAAGGATTCTGCTGACTATGCAGACCTGTATTATAGTTATGGGCTGATGTATGGTATGCAGGCCCGGTATGATACTGCCATTCAGTTTCTTAAAAAAGCCGCGGGAATTTGTGAAAGGTCGGGTGATTCAGTTTCATTAATCACAAATTATGTAGAGCTCGGTATCGATTACGGGCAGCAATCTGATTTTAGCCGCGCGTTGGTATACCAGCAAAAAGCGCTGCGAATTGCAGAACACAGGAACGACCAAAGAAAACAGGCCGTTACGCTTGTAAACCTGGCAATTACCTATCAGCAAATCGGCGACACTTTAAGGGCCGAGCAAACTTTCCAAAAATCTATACTGATTGCTAAGAAAAATGAAATTAAGGATGTTGAATTATACGCATACAACAATCTTTCCGGCCTTTATCACTCTCAGCAAAAATGGAAGGATGCCTATGAATTTGCAATGAAAGCTGCATTCCTTAGCGAAGAAGTGGGCGACCAGGGAATACGGGCTGCTAGTTTATCGAAGGCCGGCGGCGCTTTAAGCGCAATGAACAGATTTTCGGAAGCAACGCAATTGGTACAAAAGGCAGTTGCTGTTGCTGATTCATCAGGTCAGCCCTATAATATTTTCCAGGCATATTCCAGTATGGGCCGCATATTATATCTCCAGGAAAAATATAAGGAAGCAATACCCTTTTATGAAAAAAGTTTTGTCGCAATAAAGGATGCAAAAGAGTACACGCAAGCTATTGGTGACTGCTACAGAGAGTTATCAGAGTGTTACGAAAAAACGGGTAATACCAGCAGTGCATTGGCAGATTATAAAAAATATGCTGAAATTTCAGATTCAGTAAGAAGCCACGATAATATCAGGAAGGCTACCGAGCTAACTATGAAATACGAGTTTGACGGACAGCAACAAGCAACAAAGGCTGAGCAGGAAAAAATAAACGCAACAGCGAGAACCAAACAAATAGCCCTTGCTGCAGGGCTGGCACTGACGCTTCTGCTTGCGGTCGTATCATTCAATGGGTATCGGAACAAGCAAAGAGCCAACATGCTCCTGCAAAAGCAAAAGGAAGAAATAGAAACTAACTCTCACGCAATTAAAAGCAACACAGTCCCAGCTGATCCAATCAGAAAAAATGGCTTCGCTTGGAGAACTCACGGCAGGCATTGCGCATGAAATACAAAACCCTATAAACTTCGTTAATAATTTTTCAGAATTAAATAAAGAATTACTGGCTGAAATGAAAGATGAAATGGATAAAGGAAATACCAGTTGATGCAAAAGCGATTGCAAATGATGTTATACATAATGAAGAAAAAATAAATCATCATGGCAAACGGGCAGATGCTATTGTAAAAGGCATGCTTCAACATTCACGGAGTAACTACGGGACAAAAAGAACCAACAGATATTAATGCTTTAGCTGATGAATATTTAAGGTTAAGCTTATCATGGGCTTCGTGCAAGGGATAAAAATTTCAATGCCACATTGCAAACTGATTTTGATAAAAGCATTGGTAAAATAAATATTGTTCCGCAGGATATGGGAAGAGTGCTGCTCAATCTTTTCAACAATGCATTTTATGCTGTTACAGAAAAAAAGAAAAATTGGTGGAGACTATGAACCAACATTTCCGTCAGCACAAAAAATTAAAGGACAAAATTGAGATATGTGTAAAAGACAATGGCATCGGCATTCCGCAAAAAGTTGTTGATAAAATCTTTCAACCTTTCTTTACGACCAAGCCAACAGGACAGGGAACAGGCCTCGGTTTATCATTGAGTTATGATATTATTACCAAGGAACATGGCGGTACAATAAAAGTAGAAACCAAAGATGGGGAAGGTGCCGGGTTTATCATTCAATTGCCAGGCGCGGTAAGTTAGCTTAGGCAACTTCACAACAAAAAGATACGCCTGGAAGCTCTTTACTTTTCATTTGCGTTTGTATTCCTTTTGGTAAGGCAAATACAACTCATACTACATATACTAAATTCGAAGGAGTTTGTGCGGAAATTAATGTTGAAGAACATAAGAGGAAAGTTGTGACAGACACAAAGGAATTGCAATCGATTCCTAGGATTTTAAAAATTAAACATTCAACCCGACTTTTCTATTATTTTCTTCTTTTGCTTTTTTTTGAGTTTGCAATTGTAATCCAAACTGTTTCGTCTCCTGTACCTGTGGCATCGAGGTATTCAATATAGATTTTAACTATCGAAATATAGAATTAATTGATTGTGATTATTTTTCCCAATACCATAATTTTATGATTCTTACAAATACCAGGTCAGGCAAGTGTACAATTCAATACAATAAAAACTTATAAAAATGGAAAAAGAATCAAAACGACATCAGTAAATGCCCGTTTCATAATGGCAGTATGAAGCAAAATGTTGGCGGTGGCGGCACCAGGAACCGTGACTGGTGGCCCAACCAGTTAAAGCTAAATATCCTGCGCCAGCACTCTCCGTTATCAAACCCGATGGGTGAAGATTTTAACTATGCCGAAGCTTTTAAAAGCCTCGACCTGGAAGCAGTGAAAAAAGACCTTCATGCACTCATGACCGACTCACAGGACTGGTGGCCGGCAGATTTTGGGCATTATGGTCCTTTGTTCATTCGCATGGCATGGCATAGTGCAGGTACCTATCGTGTAGGTGATGGCCGTGGTGGCGCAGGCGCAGGACAGCAACGTTTTGCACCGCTTAACAGCTGGCCCGATAATGTGAGCCTCGATAAAGCCCGCAGGCTGCTTTGGCCTATCAAACAAAAATATGGCCGCAAAATTTCATGGGCAGATCTGATGATCCTTACCGGTAATGTAGCGCTGGAATCAATGGGTTTTAAAACATTTGGCTTTGCCGGTGGACGTGCAGATGTATGGGAACCGGATGAAGATGTGTATTGGGGTTCTGAAACCACCTGGCTGGGTGGCGACATGCGTTATGCGCATGGTTCCGAAGGTGTGTCAGAAGAACATGGCGTAGTTGTCATCAGATGATGATGCGGACGGCGATATCCACTCCCGCAACCTGGAAAAACCGCTTGCTGCCGTGCAGATGGGACTGATCTATGTAAATCCTGAAGGTCCTGATGGTAATCCTGATCCTATTGCTGCCGCTAAAGACATCCGTGATACTTTTGGCCGCATGGCCATGAATGATGAAGAAACCGTTGCCCTGATAGCAGGCGGACACAGCTTTGGCAAAACCCATGGCGCTGCTCCTTCTACCATGTAGGCAAAGAGCCGGAAGCCGTCGACATGGAAATGCAGGGCTTTGGCTGGAGCAACAGTTATGGTTCCGGTAAAGGCGCTGACACCATTACCAGCGGGCTGGAAGTAATATGGACGAAAACGCCAACCCAATGGAGCAATAATTTCTTTGAAAACCTGTTTGGCTTTGAATGGGAACTTGACTAAAAGTCCGGGCGGTGCGCATCAATGGGTAGCCAAAAATGCAGACGATATTATTCCTGATGCATATGATGGTTCAAAAAAGCATGCGCCAACCATGCTTACTACCGATCTTGCTTTAAGGTTTGATCCGGCTTACGAAAAAATATCCAGGCGCTTTCTGGAAAATCCTGAAGCATTTGCAGATGCTTTTGCACGGGCATGGTTTAAATTAACGCACCGCGATATGGGACCCCGTGCACGTTACCTGGGCCCTGATGTACCGGAGGAAGAACTGCTTTGGCAGGATCCTATTCCTGCAGTTGACCATGCATTGATAGATGAAAATGATATTGCAGCCCTGAAGGCAAAAGTATTGGAATCCGGATTGAGCGTATCTGAACTGGTTTCTACAGCATGGGCTTCGGCTTCCACCTTCCGTGGTTCTGATAAACGCGGTGGTGCCAATGGCGCCCGCATTCGCCTGGCTCCTCAAAAATACTGGCAGGTAAATAATCCGGCGCAATTGCAAAAAGTATTGAATATACTGGAAGGAATTCAAAAAGAATTTAATGGTGCACAGGCAGACGGTAAAAAAGTTTCGCTGGCAGATCTGATTGTACTGGCCGGTTGTGCAGGTGTTGAAAAAGCAGCGAAAGATGCCGGACATGCGATCACTGTTCCTTTTACACCTGGCCGTATGGATGCTTCGCAGGAACAAACCGATGTTGAATCATTCGGTTACCTGGAACCTGTTGCTGATGGTTTCCGCAATTACCGCAAATCAAAATTCCCTGTATCTACCGAAGAGTTGCTGATAGATAAAGCTCAATTGCTCACACTTACAGCGCCTGAATTAACAGTATTGGTGGGCGGTATGCGTGTATTGAATACCAATTTTGATGGTTCCAAACATGGTGTTTTCACGTCACGCCCGGGCCTGCTTACCAACGATTTCTTTGTAAACCTGCTTGATATGAACACTGCATGGAAAGCAGTTTCTGAAGACAAGGAACTTTATGAAGGCAGCGACCGTGCCACCGGTGCAACTAAAATGGACAGCCACCCGTGCAGATCTTGTGTTTGGCTCTAACTCAGAACTGAGAGCTATTGCAGAAGTATATGGAAGCGCAGATGCCCAGGACAAATTTGTGAAAGACTTTGTAGCAGCCTGGAATAAAGTGATGAATCTGGACAGGTTTGATTTATCCTGATCATAAATCATTTGCGGACATATGGTTTTCTCTCTCCGGACACTCCCGATCGACAGATGATCAGGAAGTTCCTGAATGGACTATTTTTAAATAGGCTACTGAGACGGCATTGCAATAAGGTGCCAGATTGAATCATTATTTTGGAGATGGCTTTCATTGGCATCGCCCGTTATAACTTTGAGGCCCCGTGATACCATATCTTTTCGAACTTTTTGATGAATTTAAAGGTTCTGGCGAACTTATTAGTAGTCCAAGGCTGAACATTGCATATCTATATAATCGGGTGAATTAATAAAGACTTTCTTTGCGAATGGTAGTTGGCTTTAAACGATTTCTGCGATAAAAAAACGAAGAACGATTTAATTCTTGTTATTTATAAACACAATCTTTACCGGCACCAGGTTATAACTTATTTGGGATCTGCGATCTACATCGATTAAAAACTCCTGAATATTATAAATACAGTTGTTAATCGATAAAAATATTAATATCTATGGATCGAAGATTTTATTTTTTTGGGATCTTCTTTACCGGATTTTATTTAGTAATTGCTTTGTTTCAGAGCATTATTTACTTACTGCTGGGTGCTCAGATTTTTACATTGCAATCATTTGCCGTTTGGTTTGTTTTTGTGGCTGTAGTTTCTTTAGCCGCGTCATTGATCCTGCTAACGTATTATCATTACAAGAAATATCGGTATACATTTTCAACCGGGATAATTTTCACGATAGCATCTCTTGCTCATTTTATCATAGTATGCGATACGTTCATGGGAGGAGAATTGGCGAAGTTTTTTACCATCACTTATTTAATAACCTTAGCTGCCGGCATCCTGTATGCCTTAAGCCTGGTGTTTTCCGATTCTGGAAAAAGGCCCTGGCTTAAGACAGCGGGCATTTTAATATTCATTCTCGTACTTGTTTTAGTGTCAACACTGATATGGGCCCTTAATTCTCAGGATGCTCAAACGGGTGTTGTGCTGGAAAAAATTTATCAATGGAATTCTTTGGCTGGTAACCTGCTATTTGTTCTGTTTATTATGAATTACAGAAGTGAATTAAAGTTGTTAAAGGTAGAGAAATTGAATACTTCCCGGCAGGAGACTTTGGATGCACTTATGGGGCTGGTAGTATTGTTAGCTTTGATAGCTACTTTATTTTTCGGGCAAAAATTAACCAGTGAAACGCTACAGGTTTTTGATCAGGAAAAAGTAACTGATAAAGCGAAACTATTAGCTAAACCATTTGAAGCGCGAGCCTATGTGAACACGCATGGTGAAACGTTGCTATATCGATTAATGAAGCCCCTCAATTACGATCCCGAAAAGAAATATCCTTTGGTCGTATGCCTGCATCATGGCGGGTCTTATGGAAATGACAATATCAGGCAAATTGAGGGATCTCCGGCGGCCCTGTTACTATCGGAGGAAGTAAATAGGAAAAAATACGCTGCCTTTCTATTTGTGCCCCAATGTCCCCACGGTTCGAATTGGGGAGGCCCGATCAATTATCCAGCTGTAGATTCACTGGTTTTCGAAGCTATCAATGCGTTGGAGAAAGAGTTCAGCATCGATGAGAAAAGGCGTTATGTGACGGGTGTCTCCGCTGGTGGTTATGGGACCTGGCATTTCATCTCTACCCGTCCTAAAATGTTTGCCGCTGCAATACCGGTTTGTGGAGGAGGGGATCCTAAATTCGCCCGCAACATTGTGGATGTGCCGGTATGGGCTTTCCATGGTGAAAAAGATCGATCCGTGCCCGTGAAACTGACGCGTGAGATGATTGAGGCGATCAAAAATGCGGGTGGTCATCCCCGGTATACAGAGTTCCCTGATGCCGGGCATAACATCTGGGATGAGGTTAAAAATACACCGGGGTTGTTGGAGTGGCTTTTTGCCCAGAAATGTGATAACTGAATATAAATGGTAGATATAGATGAACTTAAAAATTCGGAATGCGCAACAGTATGCCAGATAAATAGATTTTAGATAATATTTCCGTGATTTCATTTTCTTAATCTTCGATTCTCTTTTTGCTTCACGTAACGTCTCCAATTATTCTGTATATTTTACTGTTCAGGGAGCTCCTGTTGAAGTAATTTTAATATCAACATTGTCTCGTGTAAGGATCTTTCTAAATTTCTACCAGGCTACATATTACTTTATTAATTCTCCGTCAATAAATGAATATACCAGACATAAAAAAAACTCTATTAAAGAGATTTCTAAATTAATAAACTTATGATAAGTCACAATACATCATATTGAAAGTAATTCTTTTATCCAGATATACCCCTGGTATGCAATAAAATTTCGCTTTAAGAGTTATAGCTATATTATAAAAATCCCTTATGAAAGCAAAATTTTACTACTCCTCCACACAAGTATCCGCTATATTGCAATTCTCCTTTTTTGAAGGGAAGAAACTTGAATTAAGCGTAATCCAATAACCTGGAAGGAGCAATCGGAGGCAGGTCCTCACCTTCTCGTCAATGACAATAATATTAGTGGTGGCATAAGCCTTCTTACAAGCCTGTTTTTTTTATAAATCGGCATTCTTTCAGCCGGACATGGTAGGTTATCTAATAATCCAATTATCTACATAAAATGATATTCCACAAACTACCTAAGATTATAGTAATTTTTGCGCTATTGGTAATGCCGTTCGCAAATTACGGGCAGGTACCAAATTTTGGTAGTTTAGCAAAGTTTGCACTCTTTACCACCGCAGGCGCAGTGGGCAATACAGCCGTTTCGAACATCACCGGCAACATAGGAGCGAACGTGGGCGCTATTACCGGTTTTGGAGCTCCGACTAGTGTGAATGGGACCATATATAATGCAGATGGTGTTACCGCACAATGTGTAATAGATCTGGAGGCTGCATATGCTCAGTTAAGCTCTATCACACCAACTAACTCCACTCATACTCCGGCGTTTGGAACCGGGGAAACTCTTTTTGCCGGAGTGTATTCCATAGGAGGTGCAGCATCCGTAGCCGGTACTCTTATCCTCGATGCCCAGGGAGATCCCAATGCGATATTTATTTTTAAGATAGCGGGTGCATTTACTACCGGGGCATCCGCTACAATCCTGCTGGTTAATGGCGCATCTGCATGCAACATATTTTGGGTAGCGGAAGGTGCCATATCTATGGCTACTTTAACAACCATGAAGGGAACACTTATTGCCCACCCGGGAGCAGTTTCTATGGGTGCCCTCTGCAATCTTGAAGGAAGGATGTTTTCCACTACCGGGGCAGTTTCTGTTTATGGAGTTGTAGCAATTAACAGCTGTTTGGCGGCCACTACCTGGACCGGGGCGGCAGGAACGGCAGACTGGTATACGACCGACAACTGGGATAAAGGTGTACCGAACATAAGTGTTGAAACATCGATACCATCAACGCTTCTGACCGGGAGGGTTTTCCCGGTAATTAGTACAGGAGTCGCTTCGGTTGACAGGATCACCATCCTAAGCCCTGCTACATTAACTGTTATCAACTCGACATTGCAAATTAACAGTGAAATTTTCAGTACCGGAACAACTGATGCCGGCAGTGGAACCATCGAAATGACAGGTTCTTCAGGCCAGACTATTGCCGCAAATACTTTCCTGAATAACGGGTTGAATAATCTCATCGTGAGCAATACCAGTTCCAGCGGTGTTACGCTCGGCGGTGCCCTCGATCTCTACGGATCTTTGACCTATTCAGGTATAGGAATGAAACTGGTTACAAATGATAGCTTAACGTTAAAATCAACTGCATTTAATACTGCCCGGGTTGGAAATATGACAGGTGATACTATCATAGGCAAAGTTACAGTGGAACGATATATTGCCAACCATAAGGCATGGCAGTTTTTAGCCATACCTACCAATACAACACAAACTGTAAAACAATCCTGGCAGGAAGGAGCAACCAATATTGATTCTGATCTCGTAAAAGGGTATGGCACGCAGATTACGGGCCCGGGGGGTACAGCAGCAGGTTTTGATCTTTATACACCTACACCATCGATGAAAACTTACGATTCTCCAACGAATAGCTGGGTGGCCATTGCCAATACCGATACCTTCGGCATTAAATCTATTTATGGCTATATGACTTTTGTAAGAGGCGATAGAACTTCAAAATCTTTTATTTCACCTTCTACGTCCACTGTTTTACGCACCAATGGAAATTTATATACAGGTAATCAGGATACTATATTTGCCGGCGCCAATACATTTATTTCAATTGGCAATCCTTATGCATCTGCATTAGATATGCGCAGTATCAGCAAGACCGGAATAAAAGATTTTTTCTATTTATGGGATCCTAAACTGGGAGGCAATTTTGGGGTTGGAGCTTACCAGGTTGTTTCGAATAACGGAAGCGGCAATTATGTAATAACTCCGGGAGGTGGAAGCTATGACGATAGCGGCAGCGTGAATAATTACATCGAGAGCGGGCAGGCATTCCTTATACAGGGAGATAGTACAGGTGGTAGCCTTACATTTAATGAAGCAGCCAAAACCAGTGGCAGCAGCGAGGTTTCAAGGCCACGCGGGCTATCACGGCCCCAACTACAATCCAGTTTATATGGAGTAAATGCCGACAGCAGTGTTTATATGATAGATGGGACTCTTAGTAATTATGATGACAGTTACAGCAATGGTGTAGATGGTATGGATGCTATAAAATCAGGTAATATATCTGAAAACTTATCTATAAAAACAGCCAATTCATTATTGGTGGTCGAAAGAAGGCATAGAACGGCAGAAAAAGATACTATATTCCTGGACTTAACCAATACAAAATTTCAGCAATACAGGTTTCAATTTAAGGGATATCACCTAAACTACCAGGCGCTAACCGGATTTTTAGAAGATACCTACCTTAATACCCGTACACCGCTAAACCTTGACGGAAGCACTTTTGTGGACTTCAATATTGTAAACATACCCGCTTCTTATGCAGCTAACCGCTTTCGAATTGTGTTCACGCCTGCATTGGTGTTGCCTTTAAGTATTATCTCAGTAAAAGCCTGGCAAAAGAATAAAGAGATAGCTGTGGAATGGAAAGTAGAGAATCAAATAGATACAAGGTTATACGAAATAGAGAAATCATATAACGGCACACAATTTAGAACCTTGTCTGTTATCCGCCCAATAAACATTAATGGTGATCGGGCAAAATTCCAGGTAACAGACGCAGATCCTGCTGAAGGCTATAATTATTATCGCGTCAAGAGCGTCGGTTTAAATGAAAAAACAGCATATAGCAATATAGTAAAGGTGTTGATGGCAACCGGAAAAGACGGGATCACTATAGTACAGAACCCCATTACCGGTGGCGTAATCAATATCCGTTTCGGCAACGTACCGGAAGGTAAATATTCGGTTCGGCTTTTAAATAACCTCGGTCAAAAAGTTCTCGATAAAATTATTTTGCATACGGAAGGATACAGTACGGAATTAATCCCAATAGATAAAAACATGCCTCACGATATTTATCAATTGCAAATCGTTAAGCCGGATGGAAATAGAGTAAATATCAGTGCTGTTTATTAATCAAATAACTTTCTGAAAATTCAGGGCTGAAGAGTTTTACTGCTTATTTTATGGTGTTACCCGGGAAACGGGTGCCAGCTAAAGAAAGAATCATTTCATTTTCGACGGCTTTATTTGAAATAAACTGTAATGTATTTATTTGCGTTAACCTTATTTGTATCTGTGAATGAATTAACGAAAAAAGATATAAATGCATTTACTTTTTCACTTCTTCGATGAATTTCGCATTGATCCATAAACCCCCCCCGGTCAGCGTCGGTAAATTTGTTAGTCATATTCAGACGATCGCTCAATAAGCGATATTACAATTCCCTTTCTATCGTTTTACCGTAAAAATTATTGGCTAATAAGATGACAATCGCTCAAAGATCGAACAGACGAGAGAATATACTGGCGCCAATATGGGGATTAAAATCTCCACCCTATTGAAAGGCCGGGATAGAAAGGAATAATATTATTTTTTGAAAAGGCAGCAAGAGCGCTCACTTTCCACATTAACCCGTAGGGCGTATGATGCCGAAAACTGACGGACGATATAAATCCGGGCTTATAGTCATGGGGTTCGGTATGGCTGTAATTGTCCCAAATATTTTGCAAAGCCCAGGTGACACCCACTCCTGTTTCGATAAATGATTCCTGGTTACTGATATTAAAAAGATAAACCAGCCCGATGGGAATAGTGAAGGCAAAGTTTTCATCTGCGTCGGCATTTCCTAATCCAAAATGAACACCAAACCCGGGTTTTGTTCCCAATTGTCGTTCATAGTGAGCCGACAGAAAAATACCATCACCACCAAATTCCCCATAGATAGTATTTCTGCTGAAAGTACTTTGAGTAAAACCATTGATGAACGAAAACATAAAGATTAAAAAAAAGCACGCTTTTGCCATCGCACGTTTACGGAAGCTTTTACTGTTTCTGTCACTGCCTGTCGGCACCGAGACGTTCACAGAGGAGGAACGGATAAAATTAAACACTGGTAAAATCGAAAGGGCTGAATTAAGGCATAATCTTTTCATAGTTTAATTTTGGTATACATTGTCGTAATAACCGGACCTTTATAGATTGGTTTTACTAACAATTAAAATTAGTTCAAAAAAAGTAAGCCTTGGTGAGGCACCCACATAAAACCTGTTAAGTTTTATACAATAGATATCCATAAAACATAGGGCATAAGAATCCTCTGGCTTAATAGAGGCATGTGACCCCAATGTTACACTTTTCGAGTTTTTTTTGATAGATTCAAAGAAATCTGGCAAATCTTTTAGCGGGATAAGATTCAATGTTATAATATTTCAAACGTTTAGGATGAACCCAAGACCCTCCCGATTAATATCGGGATGCTCTACCAGCTGAGCTAAACAAATAGATTTTCAATATATTTTCTTGATTTCATTTTCTTAATCGCCGATTCTCTTTTTTTTGCCTCAGGTAACGTCTCGAATTCTTCTGAATATTTTACTATCCATGGAATTCCTGTTGAAGTAAATTTTGAATGTCCAACATTATGCTCGGTAAAGCGCTCTTTCTAAATCAGTGCATGCACCAACATAATACTTATCAATTTTTTGCGAATAAATGATATAGACACAAGGCATAAAAAAACCTCTGTTTTAAAGAGGTTTGTGATCCCGTTGGGACTCGAACCCAAGACCCTCCCGATAAAAATCGGGATGCTCTACCGACCGAGCTAAACAAATAGATTTTCAATATATTTTCTTGATTTCATTTTCTTAATCGCCGATTCTCTTTTTTTTGCCTCAGGTAACGTCTTGAATTCTTCTGAATATTTTACTATCCATGGAATTCCTGTTGAAGTAAATTTTGAATGTCCAACATTATGCTCGCGTAAGCGCCTTTCTAAATCAGTGCATGCACCAACATAGTACTTATCAATTTTTTGCGAATAAATGATATAGACACAAGGCATAAAAAAACCTCTGTTTTAAAGAGGTTTGTGATCCCGTTGGGACTCGAACCCAAGACCCATACATTAAAAGTGTATTGCTCTACCAACTGAGCTACGGAATCATTAATTTTCTACCATCGAAGCCAAGAACCAACTGAGCTACGGAATCATTAATTTTCTTTCAATCGAACCCAAGGCCCTCCCGATAAAATCGGGATGCTCTACCAACTGAGCTACGGAATCATTAATTTTTCTACCAATCTCAACCTAAGACCCTCCCGATAAAATCGGGATGCTCTACCAACTGAGCTACGGAATCATTAAATTTCTACCAATCCACCCAAGTCCCTCCCGATAAAATCGGGATGCTCTACCAACTGAGCTACGGAATCATTAACCTACTATATGCTGCCAACCGAATTCCTGCCTTTTTTAAGGAGTGCAAAAATAACGCAAAAAGATTTTCAAACAAATTTTTTAAAACAGCCTCTTTTTAACCATTCACTGATAAAAATTATTATAAAGATATAGAAGGAATTAATTTTATCTTCAACTTTATGAAATTATCAGCCGCCTGCATTTTACTTTTTATTCTCTTTTCTTTCGGGAAGTGCAATTCCTCCAAGCCGCCGCATAAAACCTATATAAGCCCACAAGTAATTTATACGTACCGGCAACATTCTGAAGGTGGTACCGGTAAAATATATGTAAGCAGGGAAATCGCCCAAATAATGGGGTCGGATGGCGCTGCCTGGCTAAATAGGAAAGATCGGGAAAAGGAAGAAAATTCAAATCTTGCCATTAATAAAATGGAACTTCTGCCAACAAACACCGTGGCAGACATTGGAGCCGGCACCGGCTATTATACTTTCAAAATTGCACAAAAAGTACCACTGGGTAAAGTGTATGCAGTGGAGATACAGGACCAAATGATCCATTATTTAAATGAAAGGAAAAAGGAACTGGGCGCTTCAAATGTTGAAGTAATTAAAGGTGACTCAAAATCCCCGCACCTGCCTGACAGTTCTATTGACCTTGCCATTTTAATCGATGTATATCACGAGCTTGAATACCCAAAAGAAATGCTGCAATATATAAGCAAGGCGCTTAAAAGTAATGGCAAAATTTTACTTCTTGAATACAGGGCCGAAGATCCGAACATCCCGATAAAAGCGTTGCATAAAATGAGTGTTGCACAGGTAAATAAGGAAATGGCAGCAAATGGATTTAAACTCTCCTATGACGGAGAATTTCTTCCTATTCAGCATTTTTTAATGTATCAAAAAAGTAACCCTTAAATTTTAGCAGTGCTGTACATACTTCATGTCATCACAGCTGTAATTTCATGTGTTTTGATAAGCCATTGCAGAGTTTCTTAAATTTGTTTTTTCCCTGTAATTAGAATGAAATCTAAAAAACCCGCTATCGATATTATCAATGATTTGCTGGAAGACTGTATCCTGGCTTATCCCATCTCATCATTCATTATAAGCCTGTATAAACAATACCAGCAAAGAGGCAGCCTTAGTAAAAAACAACTCCAGGGCCTTTACAGTAAAGCCTCAAAGATTGAAGATATATCTCTAAGCAAGCTGGGTACATTAGAGGCAATAATAAAAAGAATGCCTACCAGGTATAAATCAGAACTTCCTCCACCACAGCCATTATTCGAAAAAGATAAAACAGCCGGCATATTGATCGAAGCTATACTCGAAAAATATCCTCAACATAAAAGAGTATTGTTTCTTAAGTCCAAATATGAAAACAATGAGTTAATTTCTCCCGCAGAAATTTCTGAATTGAAGAGATTTAAGCAATTCATAAAATAGTGCACGGCCCATGTTATCAAATTTACTAATCGTTAAACACAATGATGCGCCGGTTCTACTCATATCGGAGCAATAATAATATGAAGCAATTACCGGCAAATAAAAATTTTAATAGGGAATCAAAAATTTAAACTGCGCGGATATTTTGCTCCTTATATAATAAATTCTTAAATATGGGAATTGAGATAACTATAAGAGGCGTCGGTATTTTTCTAATACACCCGAGTCTTAAAAATTTAGCGCGAATTTCGTATTTATATACTTAGGTAAATCTATAAACGTTCTTAAACTGGTATATAAATGTTTTATGTCTATCGTATAAGCATTCAACTCAAAGAGCAAACGATTTTTATTCTTTGCCGTTGTATTTTTGTCAATTCAATATCCTGATAAATTAACTATCGCAATGAGCTTGACTCAAAAAGAAAATAAGGCAAAAGAGATTTTAAAAATACTTCCGGGAGCAATCGCTGCATTGAAAAATCCGATCAGCACCGTTTTTGGAGATGGCCTTAATGGTAATGGAAGCAGCGGGGAAAGGCTTCCTCTCCGGTCAGAATTATTTACCGAAGAACAACTTGAAAAATATGCAACGGCGCTTGCAGTTAAACATTCTTTACTTTCAAAAAATCCTTCAGAAAACCTTCTGAAGCGGCTTGATGAAAATGAAAAGATTTTACTGGAGGTACATGAAAATTTAACCGAATGCTGTAAAATCCAACACACGGATAGTACCCGCGGCAGAGTGGTTGCTGGATAATTTTTATCTCATTGAAGAACAAATTTATACGGCAAAAAAACATCTTCCTAAAGGTTATAGCAAGGAATTACCACAGCTTTTAAAGGGCGCATCAGCAGGGCTGCCACGCATTTATGATATAGCCGTTGAAATCATTTCTCACAGTGATGGCCACGTTAATCTTAGCAGCCTCTCTAATTTTATCAGGAGCTATCAAACCATAACTTTTCTCAACCTGGGTGAATTATGGGCAGTTCCTATTATGTTCAGGCTGGCATTGCTGGAAAACCTCCGGCGTATTTCTATCCAGATATCCAGTGATATTGCTAACCAAAAACTGGCTGCAAAATGGGCAGAAGAAATGATGGATACTGTTGAAAATAATCCTAAAGATTTGATACTGGTCATAGCCGATATGGCGAGGTCAAGCCCCCCGATGGAAAGTTCTTTTGTTGCCGAATTTTCCAGAAGGTTACAGGAGAAAGGCAGTGCACTTACCCTCGCAATTGACTGGATGGAGCAATATCTTAATGGAGAAGGACTAAGCAGTACAGTAATGATTCAATCAGAGAATCAAAAACAGGCCGCCGACCAGGTATCTATCAGCAACAGCATCAGCAGCCTGCGATTTTTAAGTACAACAGACTGGCGAGACTTTGTTGAAAAAAACAGCATTGTAGAACAAACACTTTCACAGGACAGCGTTTATAGCAAAATGGACTTTTATACAAGAGACCAATACAGGCATGCTGTAGAAAAAATTTCTAAAAACAGCGAATTATCTGAGCGCGAAATAGCTGAAATGGCTATTGAAAATTCGAGGTTGAGCGCACAAAATGGTTTGGATATAAAGCGCAGCCATGTAGGATATTACCTTACCGGCAAAGGAGTACCTGCCCTGGAGAAAGCAGCAAATATGCACATTGGTGTAATTGAAAATTGCAGGAGATTTGTAAATAAAGTTCCGCTGTTCGTATATGCGGGATCCATAATATTCCTTAACGGCCTTTTTAAGCTGGGCGCTCATTATAAAAGAGCAGGCCGTTAGGCACCCGTCATTGGATATTATTGATTTTGGGAGTTATTTTATTTTTAGCGACCAGCCAGTTAATTACATCAATAATCAACTGGCTCACGACCTTAATCGCAAAGCCGTGTTTGCTGCCGCGAATGGATTTTTCAAGGGGCATTCCCCGGGAATACCGCTCAATGGTTGTGATACCTGCATTGCTTAATAACATCAGCAGTATTGCCGATCTTATTGAAAGCCTTGAAGTACGTTTTCTTGCAAACCGTGACCCCAATCTTTCTTATGCCTTATTAACCGATTTTAAAGATGCTAAAGAAGAAATACTTGAAGAAGACGAATCGTTGCTAAAATTCGTCAAAAATAAGATCATTGAGCTGAACAACAAATACGAAAGGCCGGCTAATGATACATTTCTTTTGTTTCACCGGCCGCGCCGGTGGAACACTCATGATAAAATATGGATGGGCTATGAACGCAAGCGCGGTAAACTCGGTGAATTAAATGCTTTGATACAGGAAAATAAAAAAGATTTTTTTTCACTGATAGTTGGTGAAGAAAGCGTTTACAGTTCTGTAAAATATATTATCACGCTCGATACAGATACGCAATTTCCGAGAGACGTGGCCTGGAAGATGATTGCCACAATGGCTCACCCGCTAAATCATCCCGGTTTACAATACAAAAAAAAGAAGAGTTATTGAAGGATATAGTATACTTCAACCCCGGGTTTCAAACAGCTTACCATTTTCAGGCAGTTCCTTATATGCCAAAATTCATGGCAATGAGGCGGCCACAGATCCATATACAAGGGCTACTTCTGACGTTTACCAGGATCTGTTTGATGAAGGTTCTTTTATCGGAAAAGGTATTTATGATGTGGCCGCTTTTGAGACCGCTCTGAAAGACCGGTTTCCTGAAAATCGAATTTTAAGCCATGACCTTTTAGAAGGCGCCTATTCACGCGCAGGGTTAATTACCGATGTACAGTTATATGAAGAATACCCGTCAGATTATGTAACTGATATACAGAGGCGGCATCGCTGGATAAGAGGCGACTGGCAAATTGCAACCTGGATAACACCTTTTGTTCGCGGCCTGAATAAAAAGCTTTATCGAAATCCGATTTCCTTACTTTCCATGTGGAAAATATCGGATAATCTTCGGCGCAGCCTTATTCCTGTTGCCTTGTTATTAATATTGCTGGCAGGCTGGACCTACTTATCAAACCCGGTGTTCTGGACAGTCGCGGTAATAGTGATTGTCTTTCTTCCGACCGTTCTTCATTTTACCTGGGAGATTTTCAAAAAACCGCCTGATGTACTTTTTATTCAGCATATCATATTTACGAACCGGTCCTTAAAAGCTAATATACTACAACATATCATTGATCTGATTTGCCTGCCATACGAGGCATATATAAATACACATGCCATATTACTCACGCTATGGCGCATTTTTATTTCAAGAAAAAATCTCCTTCAATGGAGCCCTTATAGCAGCTACCAGCATGAGAAAAAGACTGTTGCAAGCACCTACCTGAAAATGTGGTTTGGCCCCTTCTTGTCAATTGTTACGTTTGCATATTTAACCTTATACTTTCCACTTACACTTTTTATCGCTCTTCCATTCATCTTTAGCTGGGCGGCCGCCCCGTTAGTTGCCTGGTATATAAGCCGCCCTACCCCGGAAGAAAAGATAGAATTGGATGCTGCCAAAACTTTATACCTGCGCACCCTCGCGAGAAAGATATGGGCATTTTTTGAAACCTTTGCCGGTAAGGAAGACAATTGGCTGCCGCCTGATAATTACCAGGAGCAACCTGTTGAAAGAATTGCCCATCGCACCTCTCCTACTAACATTGGGTTTTCCCTTCTTGCAAATGTTACAGCAAAGGATTTTGGATATCTTACCAACAGCGTTTTTATTGAGCGCATCACTAACTCGATCAACACCATCATAAAGTTGGAAAAATATAAAGGCCATTTATATAATTGGTACGATACAATTTCGTTGGCTCCTTTAACACCTAAATATATTTCAACGGTCGATAGCGGAAATTTTGTCGGGCACATTTTAATTTTAAAGCAAGCCCTGCTAACGATACAGGATGAAAAAATAGTCCCTGCAAAATTATTTGAGGGTTTACAGGATACGGTTGAAATCCTTATTGAGAAAACAGAAGATACAACCGAACTAAACAAATTTAAACAGCAATTAGAAACTTTTCCATCAAACTTTGATGACTTATCGGCCCTTAAATCTTACATCGATAAGCTTGATCTATCTTTTCGTGAAATACTTATTGAACTTGATCTTAATCCTGAAAACGAAGACGACTGGTGGTCAGAAAAAATAGCGGAGCAACTAAATAATATTAAAAGAGATGTTTCTATCTTTTTGCCCTGGTTATCACTGCCGGCTTTTCCTGAAAAATTTCAACACCTTCTTCCCCATCTTCCAACTTCGCCTACTTTAAGCCAGGTGGCAAGGATTGAAGAATTGCTACTTCAAAAAATAACAGCATGCTATTATCCTGAAAACAATGCAATGGAAAACGAATGGCTTAATAGTTTCAGGGCATCCGTTACAGAATCTGCGCGACATGCAAAAGAGATGATGCTGAAAATAAGCCAACTTGTGACGCAATGTTCTGATCTTGCCAATATTGATTATGATTTTTTATATGATAAAACACAGCACCTGTTATCCATTGGGTATAATACGGATGAACACAGGAGAGATAATAGCTTCTATGACTTGCTTGCTTCTGAGGCGAGGATAACGACTTTCATTGCAATTGCCCAGGGGAAATTGCCGCAGCAAAGCTGGTTTGCTTTGGGCAGGCAGCTCACCAATCGTGGTACAATGCCCATTCTTTTATCATGGAGCGGCTCAATGTTCGAATACCTGATGCCATTGCTGGTAATGCCCTCCTACGAAAATACCTTGCTTGACCAAACTAATAAAGCAATTGTACAAAAGCAGATTGAGTATGGAAAAAAACGTGGTGTTCCGTGGGGCATATCAGAGTCTGGCTATAATTTGTTAGACACCAATCTAAATTATCAGTACCGCGCATTTGGCATACCGGGCATAGGATTTAAAAGAGGGTTGGGAGAAGACCTGGTTATCGCGCCGTATGCCACGATCATGGCGCTAATGGTTGCGCCCGAGCAGGCCTATGATAACTTAATGACATTAGAACAGGCAGGTTTTGAGGGCAGGTATGGCTTTTATGAAGCGATAGATTATACTCCATCGAGGTTACCAAGAAGAACAACACATACGTTGATAAGGTCTTTCATGGCTCACCACCAGGGTATGAGTTTTTTATCGATTGCTTACCTTCTCTTGAATAAGCCGATGCAAAAGCGTTTCGAGGCAGACCTGCAAATGCGATCGGCTTTATTATTATTGCAGGAAAGAATACCAAGAATTACTACTTTTTACTCACCCAGCATTCATGAATCGGATATTAATATAACGCCTGGTGGTACAGAATCCATGAGGGTAATAAATACACCGCAGACTACCATACCTGAAGTACAATTATTATCCAACGGCCGTTATCATGTTATGCTTACCAATACCGGCGGCGGTTACAGCCGGTGGAAAAATATAGCCCTTACCCGCTGGCGTGAAGATTGTACCTGCGACAATTGGGGCACATTTTGTTATATCCGCGACCTGGATAACAATAATACCTGGTCAGCCGCTTTTCAGCCAACATTAAAACAGGGAGACAACTATGAAGCTGTTTTCTCACAGGGCCGGGCAGAATTTCGCCGCAGGGATTCAGCCATGGAAACTCACACGGAAATTGTTGTGTCTCCCGAAGACGATATTGAATTAAGGAGGGTGCATATTATTAACCGCTCGCGAAAAAGAAGGTCCATTGAAGTAACCAGTTATGCAGAAGTAGTATTAGCTGCACCTATAGCAGATGAACTGCATCCTGCTTTTAGTAACCTGTTTGTTCAAACAGAAATTAATGAACACCGCCATGCTATCATTTGTACCCGCAGGCCCCGCTCAGTAGATGAACAAAATCCATGGATGTTTCATTTAATGAAAGTGCATAATGCAGAAATCCAAAAGGTATCATTCGAAACTGCGAGAGATAAATTTATAGGAAGAGGCAATACCGTCAACAATCCCAAAGCAATTAACCAGGCCGGGCCATTATCCGGAAGCAGCGGTTCTGTGCTTGACCCGATTGTTTCTATACAGTATCGCATTTTCCTGGATCCGTACCAATCTGCAACCATTGATATGATTTTTGGGATCGCAGACACCAAAGAATTATGCAATAACCTTGTTGAAAAATACCAGGATAGAAATTTAACCAACCGTGGGCTGGAACTTGCCTGGACGCATAGCCAGGTAATATTAAGGCAAATAAATGCTGTAGAAGCCGATGCACAATTATATAATAAGCTTGCAGGTTCCATTATCTATGCCAATCCTTCTTTGCGTGCCGATCCGGCAACTATTGTTAAAAACCAACACGGGCAATCCGGCTTATGGAGTTATGGCATCTCCGGCGATCTTGCCTATCATTCTTTTGCAGATTGAAGATAGCACCAACATTGAGCTGGTAAGGCAAATGGTGCAGGCGCATGCATACTGGCATTTAAAAGGTCTGATAACCGACCTCGTGATATGGAACGACGATCATGGCGGTTACAGGCAGGCATTGCATGACAGAATTCATGGCCTGGTAGCGCCCGGGTTAGCGGGAAATTTAAAAGATCAGCCCGGGGGAATTTTTATAAGGTCTGCCGACCAGATATCCAATGAAGACAGGATATTATTTCAGTCAGTGGCACATGTGGTAATTTCAGATTCCCTTGGTTCATTGGAACAACAGATCAACAAAATAAATAAACTAAAATCGTCCATTCCCCTTTTCACGCCAACGAAATTTTATCCTTCTTTCGACACCTCTGTAACAACAGCTTCGGCTGTCCAATGAACTCCAATTTTTTAATGGCCTGGGGGGCTTTTCAAAAGATGGAAAAGAATATGTTATCATCACAACTCCTAACAAGCAAACGCCTGCTCCCTGGATAAATGTATTGGGCAATGCTCAATTTGGAACCATCATTTCTGAAAGCGGCCAATCCTATACCTGGGTTGACAATGCACATGAGATCAGGCTTACGCCCTGGAACAATGATCCGATAACAGATTTAAAGGGGGAAGCCTTTTATTTCAGGGATGAAGAAAGCGGCAAATTCTGGTCGCCCACTCCCCTGCCCTGCGGCGGTAAATCGGCTATATTTCAAAGCATGGATTTGGCTATAGCATTTTTGAACACATCGAAGATGGAATTGCATCCGCAATGACTGTTTTTACCGATATTGAAGCGCCGGTTAAATTCATTGTTTTAAAAATAAAAAATAATTCAGGCAGGTCGCGGCGCATTTCTGCTACAGGTTATGTGGAATGGGTGCTGGGAGATCTCCGTTCAAAAACACTGATGCATACGATAACAGAAATGGATAAACGCAGCGGGGCCGTTCTTGCAAAAAATGCTTACAGCCCGGAATTTGAAAACAGGGTTGCTTTTTTTGATACAGATGATACTGTAAGAACATTTACCACAGACCGGGCAGAATTTATTGGCCGCAATGGCACATTGAGTAATCCTGATGCTATGAACCGGGTAAGGCTTTCAGGAAAAAGAGGCGCCGCCCTTGATCCCTGCGCCGCCATACAGGTTGCATTTGACCTTGCCGAAGAAGAAGAACGGGAAGTTATATTCCGGCTGGGAGCCGGCAGAAATATGGAAGAAACACTTGCGCTTATACAACGCTTTGAAGGAAGCATGGCTGCTCAAAATGCATTGGAAAAAGTAAAGAAATTCTGGCAACATACTTTGGCAACCGTACAAATTGAAACACCGGATGCTGCCACCAATATACTTGCAAACGGCTGGCTGAATTATCAAACACTAAGTTGCCGTATCTGGGCGAGAACCGGCTTTTATCAGTCAGGCGGCGCATTTGGATTCAGGGACCAGTTGCAGGATGTATTGTCCCTGGTTCATTCTAAACCCGCATCTGGTAAAAGAACAAATATTGCTATCTGCTTCAAGACAATTTATTGAAGGAGATGTTCAGCATTGGTGGCATCCGCCTAAGGGCCGTGGCGTTCGTACAACCTGTTCCGATGATTATCTCTGGCTGCCTTTTGTAACATCAAAATATGTAGAAGTTACCGGTGATACAAGCTATATTGGATGAGCCTATTCATTTTCTTGAAGGCCGGTTATTAAATGCAGGCGAAGAATCCTATTATGATCTTCCCATAAGGTCAGATAAAATAGCAACATTATATGAGCATTGCGTTAAAGCAATTGAACATGGATTGCGGTTTGGCGAACATGGGCTTGCCTTTTATCGGCTCGGGCGACTGGAATGATGGTATGGATAAAGTGGGCAACCATGGCAAAGGAGAAAGTGTGTGGCTGGCATTTTTTCTATACGATATTTTAATAAGCTTTATAGAAACTAGCCATGTTAAAAATGATAAAGCATTTGAGGAAACATGCAGGGTCTCGGCAGCACACGCTTAAAGTAAATATTAATAAAAATGCCTGGGATGGCGAATGGTACCGCAGAGCTTATTTTGATGATGGCACTCCGCTCGGTTCTAAAGAAAATGAAGAATGCAAGATTGATTCGATTGCGCAAAGCTGGTCAGTTTTATCAAAAGGAGGTGACAGTAAACGCTCACTTACAGCCATGCAATCTGCAGGCAAATACCTGGTTCGTAAAGAAGATGGCATGATACAATTATTTGATCCGCCTTTTGATAAATCTGCCATGAATCCCGGATATATTAAAGGATATGTGCCGGGCGTAAGAGAAAATGGCGGCCAATATACCCATGCGGCTATTTGGCTGGTTATGGCTTTTGCCGCCTTGGGTGATACAGAACGAACATGGGAACTTGTTAAAAATGATCAACCCGGTTAACCGCGGCAGCGATGCAAAAAAGATTGCCATCTACAAAGTAGAGCCTTATGTAATTGCAGCCGATGTGTATGCCGAACCAAATAACAAAGGCCGCGGCGGATGGACATGGTATACGGGATCTGCCGGATGGATGTACCAGTTAATTATAGAATCATTTGCCGGGCTTAAGCGGAAAGGAAATATTTTGAATTTCATTCCCTGCATACCTGCTGAATGGAATTCATTAAAAATAAATTACCGCTATATGGATACCATGTATGAAATTGAATTGAAAAAAAAACAAAATAATGAGCCAGCAAAATTGATCGTAGACGGCAAAGAAGAAAGCAATACGTTTATTTCAATGGTAAACGATGGAGCCATACATAAGGTGGAATTTATTATTTAACTTGTTTATAAAATTCTTTTGTTGATTTATCTTAAACGGTATTCGTACTTAGCATGCGGAAACGCATAGGCCAATTTTGTAATATTTGTTCCGAAGCATGATGTATAAGAAACTTCCTGTTGTTCCCGCATGGAACAATCCGGTAATTTAATTCCTCACGACATTTTAAGATCGGCACACATCTACGCGATCTAAGTTTTGCTTCAGGCTGTCATAGTTAAAATGAAAAGATTGAATCAATCAGCTTTAAGATTTGGTTAATGCTGAAATGCAGGACACATAAGCATTTCAACACATCGCCATTTTAAATGGAACCCATTCGCCAATTGAATTAATCAGAACTTATTTGCTACAAAAAAATTTAAACTTGTTATTTATTTACGGCATGATTATTTCTTAGCATGATAACTAAAACTTTCCCATGCCACAAATAAATGATTTAAAAGATCTTTTAAAACATGAAATCCTTGACTTGTATTCAGCCGAAGAACAAATCATAGAGGCCTTACCTCAGATGATTGAGAAGGCTGCTAATGCTGACCTTAAAAAAGCTTTAAGCGATCATCTTAAAATTACTGAAGCACAAAAAAACCGGTTAGATGAAATAAAAGAAATGATGGGTGAAGAGGAAGAAGGGCCTGAAGGAAAAAAAGGATTTTTTTCAAGATTGTTTGGCGGATCAGGTGGTGAAAAATGTAAGGGAACTGAAGGCCTCATAACCGAGGGACAAAAAATGATGGGTGAGGATATGACGGAAGAAGTCATGGACGCTGCAATTATTGGCGCTGCTCAAAAAATAGAGCATTATGAAATAAGTGGCTACGGAACCGCTGTAGCTTATGCAAAAGAATTGCGTTTAAGCAATGTTGCAGATTTGTTGAAACAGACACTCGATGAAGAATATGCAGCGGATGATTCTTTGACTAAACTTGCCGTTGGAAAACTTAACACGGAGGCTGAAAATCCTGCACCGCCGGCACCCCGAAAAAGTAGTTCCGCAAAAAGAAGTGCGCCAAAACCCACTTCGCAAAAAAGCAGTTCATCTAAAAACACTTCTACAAATAAAGCTGCAAATAAAGGTGCAAAGCCCACTTCGAAAGGCGGCTCTAAAGCGCCGGCAAAAAAAGGTTCTTCAAAACCTGGCCCTGCAAAGAAAGTTGCGGCCAAAAAAAGCCCGGCGAAAAAAAGCTCAGCAAAAAAATCTACATCTTCAGGTAATAAAAGCGGTGCCAAATCTGTATCAAAAGCAGCCAGTAAAAAGAAGGGACAAAGTTCATCAGCAAGCAAATCTGGCAAAAACAAATCATCAAAGAGGCGCTGACTTATTCCTGTCTATATAAATAAAATAATCCGGGCTGAAAAGTACCGGATTATTTTTTTCGCTTTGGGAATAGTCCTTTATAGCCAGCCAAATGAACAGCGGGTGCAATGCAAATCTTTAAGCGGGAATCATTTGACTACCGCTTAAACAATATAAAAACACTTAGCACAAATGCCCCTTTACGCTGATGACTTTGTTGTGAATTATAGCCTCTGTTTTATCTTTTTTAGCGCAAAGCGATTTCTCGATTTTTACGGCACAAATACAATCATGTAACTGAATGATAAGCCGTGTAATTTTCTCCTTCTCCTTTTTTTTCAGTGTTGCGTCAGAGCAATAATAGGTTACTTCAAGAACAGAATCGTCTGGCATGACAACATGGGTCGTATGTGATTTGGTTTGCATTGTTTTTGCTTGGAAATCCAAATAACAAACCATTTAAGAAATTTAAAAGAATATTTATCCTCCTCCCTGTGGATAACAAGACAACCTTTTGAACCATATTATTAGGGTTATCGGGATTATCAATCACAACCTATCGTGCGTTGGATACTTAACTATTTGACAGCTTTCCATTGACTGGCTGCAATGTCTTCCAATGTATGCTCTACTACGCTATTCAACCCTTGATTTCAATCCGTTTCCAGCATTAAAGATGTGCTTCTCCGGATAAATGGCCACCGCTAAGAAAATTCGTCATCAGCCGTGAAGCCGGAAATGGGATTTTTTTTGTTGCATCTGTGGCAAAAATTCTATAAGAAGTAAGAAAAAACCGGTTTGTACACTTCATTGACAAGTAACAAGTGCAAATAATATTAAATATTAAATTATTGATATTCCAAAGCTTATGTAAATAAGCTGTAATAAAATATAAAGGCAATCCAAATTGGCATCATTCATGTCCGTTATTTACAACCCGGACATATGGCACAAATTAACCATTCAAATTTTAACTCCAATTCAGCGCAGTTGTCTATTATTAGAAGTCAGGATGAGATCGTGCCCTTTACGGAAAAACCGTCAGATAAGCATACTTTACGCACAGGGGAATGGGATGTTTTAAAAACCAGCAGGCGGAGAAATCCCTTTGAATTGTTTTCACTTTTTACGGCCGATATTATAAAGAAGAATGTAGTCTATACCAGGTAGGGTCTCATCTTAAAAATCCAAGGCCGAAGCTTTCTTCCGTGAGAATATCTTTCCATTGGGCAATCAAATTTTTATATGCCTCGCCAACCGGCATTATTTTTCTTTCAAGGTCAAATAATCCAAGTTCGTTTATGATCCCGGCATCGTTCCTTAATGCAGAATCCCAATCTACCTGGTGTAGCAGGCTGTACCAGGTGAAACCAACCAGGGGAATTCCATCATGTCTCAGGCGATGTGCATTCGCCCATTGTTTTAATAACCACTCCTCGCATGCGGGCATTTTTATATTCGTTTCAGTGTGCATAATTGGTAATTTGTAACGCCTGTAATACTGACTGGTTATAACATAATAACCGAATATCTCGCCGGCTGCCTGCGTAGTGCCGTCAGGATGAACAATGTGTTCATTTGTTACATAATAATCATTTCCCATAACACAACTGGCTTTCACCTGGTTTTCGGTAAACCATTTGTATTCATCACGGGTCATTCCATTGCTAAGAAGATATTCATACATATCTACATTTAACGGATAGCCATACGTAAGATCGAGAGAAAGAAAACGTTTCTGATTAAGGAAACGGGCAAGCGATGTTGCAGAAGGATCAAATGCATGAAAATATTCTGAAGATTCACTTTGTATAAATGTTGCATCCGGCTGTACTTTCATGATCTCATGCATGGCCAGTACATTTGCTTTGCATAAATGTTTAAGCGCTGTTACAAATGTTCTGTCAGACTGCAGACATTCGTTCCACCATCCGTATTGAGCTGAAAACATCGCCGCAATAAATATTTCGTTTATCGGCGTATATAATTTCAGATGGGGGAAGCGCATTGAAAAAGCCTTTGCATATTCTGCAAAATAAAAGGGGAAATCCGGATTTTGAAAATTTCCAAGCCAGTCTGGCAAACCAAAATGACAAAGATCAACAATCGGTATTACTCCCATTTCATGTAGCCTGTTAAATGTTGCATCGGTAAAATCCCAACAATACTTCCCCGGTCTTGTATGGCTGCTGTAATAAGGAGGCCCGTACCTCAGGTATTCAATCCCAAGGTCTTTTATTAGCGTAAAGTCCTTTTCCCAATTTTGATAATGACCGGTTTTTTCCATTTCATCTATACGCTTCACTGTGCCATCAGGCAGCAGTATGTTAGGATAGCTGTTTTCTATTCCGGTTGCAAACATGAATTTCGTTCCTGGCATAAACTCCTTAACTGTTTTTTCTTAAAAAAATTGCAGGGCATCTTTTTTAAGGATAAATAAAGTAAGGTCATGGATCATTTGATTCAATAATAAAGAATGGAAAAAGTGTTTTAGCTAATATGAACCAGTTTAGTGCATATACGGCGACTTCTCATTTGAAATCCTTCCTACTCAATTTAGTTTTTAAAAAGCGATACAGATAAAATTGTAAAGGAAACATACAATTATCATTTTCTTTCAAAACCATGGTTAAAAATTTCTAAAACCAATGTTTGGCACATTAATTATTAAATTAATTTTAAAAATATATTGGCATGAATAATTCTAATCAGGAACAACCTGCCCGAAAATATTCAAAAAACAGGTATAGCACTTTGGGGCCTGTAAACGATTTGGAAACCTACGTTAATCCTGAGTGGTGGAAACATATCTTTAATGCTCTATATATAAAGACCGATGGGGATGTGGTTAATGATGATACAATCACAAGTTATGAGGTTGACAGGTTTATTGAAATTCTCAATGTGGAAAAGGAAGCAAGCATCCTGGACATCTGTTGCGGCCAAGGGCGGCATACTTTCGAATTTTTTAAGAGAGGTTACACCAATATATCCGGTCTCGACAGATCTTCCTATCTCATTGCAAAAGCAAGGCAAAAGAGTAAAGAGAATTCTTTTTCCATAAAATTTAAAGAAGGAGATGCAAGAAAGCTGCCTTACGACACTGAAAGCTTCGATGCAGTAATGATATTAGGCAACAGTTTTGGTTATTTTGAAAGTTTAAATGATGATCTGCAGGTGCTGCTATCGGCAGCAAGAGTATTAAAGCCGGGAGGTAAGTTATTGATTGATGTTGCAGATGGGAATTATTTAAAACATCATTTTAAACCGCGCTCATGGGAATGGATCAATAAAAGGCATTTTGTATGCAGGGAGCGCTGTTTGTCTTCAAACGGCAAAAAATTAATTTCAAGGGAAGTTATCACACAGACCAATAAAGGCGTCATTGCGGATCAGTTTTATTCAGAAAATCTTTATGACAGCGGCGACCTTGAAACGCTGGTAACATTATCCGGATTTGAAAATATTGTTTTATCGCCTTGTATGGAAGTTACTTCGCAAAGAAACCAGGATTTGGGCATGATGGAAAACCGTATAATTTTAAGCGCTGCCATTAAAAAGTGAACCGAATTCCAGGCATCCTCGTGTTAATAATTAACGTGAGTTTTAAGTGTAACTAATTATAAAGGATCCAATAGAAACATCGATTGAAATAGTTTTAGTATTCAATTTTTTGTGTCTTCTATGTGGACTGATATGCCTATGGGGTTGCACGATTTTCATGCGTCTATTACACGATTTAGAGAAAGATAGTTGTGTAGTTAGTATTTTAGTTTGCCTGATAAATAATCAACATAACACCAGTTGACACAATATTAGATTGGAATCGCCTGTCCATGAGGTTTTATAGCAGGTATGGGTAAAGCCGTGCTTTCCCTGAAAAAGCAATTTATAGCAAAATCAAGAGATGGGAGCAGGTTACATTTTTGGGAGCTAAGGATAAAATCGCTTTCGCTTCGGGCGCTTATGTTCATTTTTTGGAAAGCGGCCTTCGTATCTCCAACTAATTCGCTATCATATCCTGCCTTGTTGGCGATTTTTATAGCGAACTGTTTCCAGCTTAGCGCTCCGTCATTTGTTAGATGCCAAACGCCACATTCCTTATCTATTAAAAGTTCAATAGAAGCTGACACTACGTGCGGAATATAGGTTGGTGAGATGATTACATCATTTGCCGCGGGGAATTTTTCATTGGCTGATAAAGAATTTAAAACCAACAAAACGAAATTATGTGTATCCCACGGGCCAAAAAGCAGGCCGGTCCTCACAATAAGCGCTTCCGGGTTTTGGTTTAAGATTTCCCTTTCTATAGCCGCTTTTGACAATCCGTAAATGTTCGCCGTATTTAACATATCAGCTTCAAAGAAGGCTTCATCTTTTCGGCCGTCGCATACAAGCGCCGATGAAAAGGTTAAGAAAGAAGATTGCCTTTCTTTGCAGCACTTCGCCAGTAAAACCGGTGCGATAGCTTTTAGGCCGGAACCATTTGCAGGATCGCCGCCTTCCTTTGCTCTTATAAAATCAATAGTATTTATTATAGCCCATGGATGATGAATATCAAAAAAAGCTTGTATGCTTTTCTCAGAGGTTATATCGGGAGTTTCGCTATCTGCATGTAAATATTGGATATTCCTGCTGTCACATATTTTTGAAAATGCCTGTCCTAATGCTCCTTTTCCAATAATAACCAGCGGCCGGCCACGTTGTGAAATATTCTTCACCGGCTTACTCGCTGTTTGATTTTTATAGAAGCGATCGGTTTGATGCCACCACCCTTTCTGATATAAAAGTGGATGGGTATTGTTTTTGTCTTTAATCAGTTTTTTGATGAACGCTGCAATAGCGGTAGGCCTTGGCTTTTCCGAACGCAGATCAAAAGCGCCGGACTCATATTCCATTCGTTCGTTTGTAAGCAGGTTATTCCAACCGTACGCTCCAAACAAAGACCAGAAAGTAATAGCCTTAATATTTATTCCGTTTTCGAACGCCTGGCAACATGTACAATATATTTCATACAGCCATCTTAACTGATCTTCTCTTCCGGAATTGAGATGTGCTTCTGTAACGGCGATAGGTAACTTATAACGCTCCCAGGCTTCTTTCAAAAGAATTTTCAGGCCCGATGGATTACCGTGATTCACTCTTATAGCCTCAACATCTGCATATTGTTGTATTTCATTTCCACCATATGTATGTGGAGGATAGCTTCTTAATTTATCATCCAGGTATCTTTCTGACGTGACATAATAATTGAAGCCCATAATATCGGGGGGCGTTGAATTTTCTATAAAGAATTGAAGGGTGTCTTCCCTGATGCCCAACCTTAAAAAATAATTCCACATATTATGCCCGGGCTGTATTTTTCCGCAAAGCAGATCGTAAGTAAGCCACCGCCTTTCATTTTCAAATGCTGCCTGGTATCTTAATGATAAACAGCTGTAGGTTTTAGAAAGATCTTCCGTTTGCACCAGCTTAGCAAGCGGATTAACTTTCCTGATTTCTTTCATAGCAAGTATTACTCCCTTCAACTGGTTAAGTAACATTTTAATAAAGCTTACATCATTAGCTATGTGCGGATACCATAAGGCATACAGCCCGCTAAAGCGTGCCGTGGTAAGCGGTTCATTGATAGGAGTATAATATTCAAGCCATGGGAACTGTTGAGCAACCGTACCGGCGTAAGATGCAAAAAGTTCAGGAAAATTATCATCTAAAAGATTAGTATAACACGGGCCGCTTCCATGATGCAAAAGCCCTGCAATGGGAGTAATGCCGTATTTATTTATCTCATCTAATTTTTGCTTTGTAGACGTCCAGTCAATTGCATGCTGATAAAAGGGCTGATGCCTTTCCCATAATATCGGGTAACGCAGCTTTTTAATGCCGAGTTCTGCAACAGACTTAATATCGCTATTACGGTTATAGTGACCGGACAGATGTAACTGATCAAAATATGTATCCTTAACACGATTGATAGTGCATTCAACACCTCCCCAAAATTCAAGATTGTGGTTCATGTATCTTTTCTCCGTTGACATATGAATGCGGTTCGGTTTGTACTATCTTTTTAAACAGGGTTAATGATTGAGCGACTACCTGGTCCATATTGTAATATTTGTAAGTACGCCAATCTCCCTGCAAAAAAAGTATCGGGAGTTGCCAGCGCCAGCTGCTGGTATTTTTTATAAAGTGCTGCATTTTCAGGACGCGGAACAGGATAATACGGATCGCCTTCTGCCCGGGGATATTCGTAAACAATGCTGGTTTTTGGATGCACCTGGCCGGTGAGATATTTAAAATCGGTTATTCGCGTGTATGCCTGCTCGTTAGGATAATTTATAGTACCGGTTTCCTGAAATTTTTCGGCATCAATTGTTTCAAATTTAAATTCAAGAGAACGGTAA
Source organism: uncultured Chitinophagaceae bacterium (assembly GCA_963800635.1). Lineage (GTDB taxonomy): Bacteria > Bacteroidota > Bacteroidia > Chitinophagales > Chitinophagaceae > Ginsengibacter. The sequence goes on along the minus strand of CAWDCB010000012.1, from coordinate 103,694 downwards.
GGCAATTTTCCATAACAATAATCAAAATAATAATCAACCGGGCCCGTATAAATCATTTTATTGTATGGAATATAACTTGTGATTTCCTTATAATCGGTATTAAGCATCACTTTTATGTTTGGATGGCTGAGCATTTTCTCAAACATTTTTGTATATCCATGTAACGGCATGGCCTGGTACGTATCGGTAAAATACCGGTCATCTTTATTTGTTCTTACAGGCACTCTTGAAGCTACTGATGCATCAAGTTGCGAAGGATCCAGGTCCCATTGTTTACGGGTATAACCCTTGAAAAACTTTTCATAAAGCTCGCGGCCTACTTTACTTACAACCACATCTTCCGAGGTGCGCACCTGGCTAACAGGCTCTGCTTTCGACGCATAAAAGTTGTCAAGCTCATCTGAATTCAAATTCAGATTGTACATTTTATTTATTGTCGTAAGATTAATAGGAATTGGTACCAACTGCCCGTCAACACTGGCAAGCACCCTGTGTTCATAGCCTCCAGGCGGTAAACATTCCTAAGTAATCAAAAACTTCTTTAGAATTAGTATGAAAAATATGCGGCCCGTACTTATGTATCAGGATCCCTTCGTTGTTATAATAATCATAAGCATTGCCACCAATATGGTTTCTTTTATCGACGATCAAGATTTTTTTGCCAAGCCTCGAAAGCCGCTCTGCAAGAACACTTCCTGAAAATCCGGCGCCTACTATCATGAAATCAAACATATGCGCCTTCTTTTTTAACTGTGATTGTAGATGTTTTTTTGCTTTTTAAAGTTGAATTTATATGTTGTATCATCTGGCTCCAGGTATGGTCCCATGAATTTTCTTCTAAAAACTGATCCACCCGCGACATCCAGTTTTTTTTATTTCGAATTGCCAATTCTTTTTCCCCCGCTATTATGAACTCTCTGCATTATCCGCAATATGGACGAGATTGTTTATCGCGTAGGGATTAACAACATCAACGATAGACGATGAAATAACCGGTACACCGGCTGCCAAATATTCCGGTGTTTTTGTGGGGCTTATGTACTTTGTAGAATCATTTAGTAAAAAAGGTATCATAGCCACATCCCATCCTGAAAGATAAGCCGGTAACTGCTCATATTTTCTTGCGCCCAGGTAGTGTATGTTATGGCAATTGCGGTAAAACAGACTTATCAATTTTTATTACAGGCCCTATAATTACAAAATTCCATTCGGGCTTTCTTGACGCTACTTCCCCTAAAAGCTCAATATCAAATCTTTCATCTATTACACCATAAAAACCAAATATTGGGTGAGATAAGATTTGCCTGGTCTTCTGGTTCTTTTGATAAAGTGCGGGCCTGCTGAAAATGATCTTTATCTATACTACTGGGAAATGGATATATGTTGTGGTGATCTTTCTTTTTCGCTTCATACAGATTATGTCCACCCGTAAAAACGAGATCGGCGATCCTGAACAATTCTTTTTCTTTTTGTTTTAATTCAACCGGTGCAAATTTGAAATTTGAAAGCTCATCCATACAATCATATATAACCATTTCGGGCTGCAAGATGGTTACTTATCGTAAGAGCCATAGGAGTATAAAACCAATGAATATAATTTTTGATTTTATATTCGTTATATAACGAGGTGAGTAAGACCTTTTGTTGAAAAACTATTTCGTCAGCTGTATATCTTTCCAGAAGATGCGGCGTAACGATCCATATGTTATCGCTCTTCTTATCTTTATTTACCTCCATGAACGCTTTACCCGAAGCTTCATAAACGGGCTCTTCAATAAAAAATACCCTGCTGTGCCGGGAAAACCTGTCCATTAAATGCTGAGGGCGCTGATAAACAAAATCCCATCTTATGTGACAAAAGCAAATTATATCCATCTTTATCGGTTAAAATTTAAATGAAAAAAATTATGAATTAATTTACTATTGCTACAAATATGCCAAGGATATTTTCTAATTATTGCTGTATTAAAACATTTGCGGGTAAAATTTAATGTGAACATTTTTCCTCATTCGTAGTAAGTATTGTACAAAATCATATACAGCTTCCTGACAACTTAATAGACTGTCATGTAATGAATTAACGCAAAGTAGTTGCGGAGCACTAAGTGGCATTTTGTTGCGCCGCGCTGAGAGTATTGAATATTGCCTGCGGCATTCATGAGAATTTTCTTTTGAGGAGTTGAATTTTAGCGCACATTTATAACCTGCAAATACCCGGCCCTGTTAGTATGCATTTGATGTAAAATTTTATAAATAAGCCGCTACGAAACAGAATACATTTTTTATATGACATAATTTTTTTGTGAAGGAAGTGCATAGGATACGGGCTGATGTCTGTACAAAAATGGTATAAAAACATTCAATATATTATACTTCTTTTTCTAAAAAAGATTTGGTTAAACTTGACCATTGCAGTTCGGAAATGCCAGCCATTGCGCCTGCTCCCACTACTGTATTTCGTATGTTATCCTGCAGTTTCTCTGTATGAGCATTTGGTACCTCATTGCGCCCATGATAGGAAGAGAAAACGGTATAATGCTTTCGGTAAATAATGAAAGTGGAAGTTGCTTCACTGGTAAAAAAATGTGCAGTATCGTCACCCTGTTTGTTAGGATTTTTGCATGAACGCACCCTCATGCCGTAGCTTTCTTCTTCGGCTTCAGCATTTGTTTTGTCTTCAATTACTTCGACCTGTACCCAATCATAACCACCACCGGCCGCGGGCCCGGGGCCCGGGATATCAATTTGAATATAATCACCCGTCTGCACAAGCCGGTTCACTTCATTGCCTTGCTGATCTCTTAACAAAAAGCGGGCACTGGCAAAGCCGCTTAGCTTATGCCAGATATTTATATTAAGCATTCTTTTATAAGCTCGCTTGAAAGCATCCTGCGCATCTTCGATTGTATCTAATGTTATCGAATGTTCGATATTAGTAGGCTTGCCTTTTTTATTATCAGGAATGAGGGTATTGATTAATGCAGCCATAAACTTATTTTTTGTATTTAAAATGAAGCAGTAGTAAAGTGAGATTTACGAGAAAAGAAAATGAATTTGTGAATATTATCGGGTTATCTTTTCTAAGAATGCCGTAATAAATCCAGGTGGCAATACCCAAATTCAAGATAACCAGCATAAAAACTGAAATCTCTTCTGATTTCTTTTTTTTAAAGGTTTTAATTAATTGAGGCAGCATTGAAACAGCAGTGAAAATACCGGCGACTATACCTATAATATTTATAAATCCAAGCTGGCTGAAAAAATCTATCATAAAGCGATCTCAAAAATACGGTCACTATTTCCAACGTGACAACCAACGACCTTTGAAAATCGTGCCACATACTGCCTGAGTAATTTATGTATTGGCTTCAAAATTGTCTCTATTGAATATCAAATTCCGAAAGAGAATTATTTTTATTCTGAAAGATGATCATTGTAAGAACCTCATAAAAATATTATGAAAAGAGATGGAGCCACCATAAGTGTATGGCAAAGTAATATGCCGGATTATGTTTCCCAGTCACATGATTTACCTGATAAAACCTATGATGTTATAATTGTTGGCGGAGGCGTAACCGGTATCAGTACTGCCTTGCTTCTACAAAAAGCGGGAAAAAAATGCATAATTGCGGAAGCTAAAACTATTGGATTTGGAACATCGGGCGGCACAACGGCTCATTTAAATACTTTTATGGATAGCCCATACAGTGAAATTGCTCAAAATTTTGGGGAAGATAATGCCCAATTAGTTTGCACTTCAGCGAAAGAGGCAATCGAGTTAATAAGAAAAAATGTAGAAGAATATAACATTGATTGCGGATTTAGCGAACAGCAAGGCTATCTTTTTTCACAAGATGAAAAACAAGACAAAGAACTCGAAAAGATTTTCGAGGCCTCAAAAAAGGCAGGCTGCGAAGTTGCATACAGCGATTCAATACCTGTACCGGTGGAATTCACCAAAGCGGTTATTTTTGAGCAGCAGGCTCAGTTTCACTCTTCCAGATATATATATGCATTGGCTAAAGAATTTGAAAATAGAGGAGGTACCTTACTGCAGAATTGCAGAGTTACGGCGGTAAAAGAAAACGACCCATTGGAAGTTGAAAGCAGTAAGGGCAAAATAATTGCAAAATCATTAGTTTACGCAACTCATGTTCCCCCGGGTGTAAACCTCTTGCATTTTCGTTGCGCACCTTACAGGAGTTATGCTATAGCGGTCAAGTTAAATGATGATAATTACCCGGCAGGCCTTGCTTATGATATGTATGATCCTTACCATTATTATCGTACGCAGGAGATTGACGGAAAAAAATATTTAATTGCCGGCGGAGAAGATCATAAAACAGCGCATGAAGAAAATACGCAGGCTTGCTTTACAAAGCTGGAAGCATACCTGCGAAAATATTTTGACATTAACGAGATACCTTTTAAATGGTCATCGCAATATTTTCAATCTACTGATGGATTGCCATATATAGGGCATTTACCGGGCAACCCATCTAATGTATACGTTGCAACAGGCTATGGTGGTAATGGAATGACGTATAGCCATGTTGCTGCAAAAGTTCTGACAGATATGATTGTTTCTGGTAAAAGTGAATATGAAAAATTATATAATCCAGGCCGCGTAAAGCCGGTTGCAGGCTTTACCGATTTTGTAAAAGAATCCGCAGATGTTGTTGGAAATTTTATAGGCAAATGGTTTTCATCTTCAAAAATTACGCAACTCACAGAAATCGCTGCCGGCGAAGCAAAAGTGGTAAAATATGAGGGCCATTCGATTGCTTTATTTAAAGACGAAACTGGCACCGTACATGCAGTGAATCCTGCCTGTACTCACATTAAATGCAGCGTAGCCTGGAATAATGCAGAAAAATCATGGGATTGCCCATGCCATGGATCCAGGTTTGATGCTGAAGGCGAAATGCTTACTGCGCCGGCCCGGAAAAATCTTGAAAAACTGGAACTCAATGAAATTGAATCGTCTTATGCTAATGATGAATTGTAAGTATCAAAAATATAATTGCACGAATTTCATACGAATTATTCTAATTGGCGAAAAACATCGTAACCCGTCCTGGTAATGTGCGTTTTGATTCGTGCGATGAAATAAAAAAGTGCACCATCTTGTAGTTAACACACTGAAATAAATTATATAGAAAGAAGCTGTTGCTAAATGCCTTAATTTTTTTATGCCTAAGATATTAGTAGTAGATGATGATACTGATTTACTGGATATGGTAACCTTGTTTCTTAGAAGAAAAGAGTTTATAGTGGCAGCAACTCCCAGGTGGGAAGACATTAACGGGTTAATTAAAACATTTAATCCGGATCTGATTTTATTAGACATTTCCCTAAGGGGGGCGGATGGACGTGTAGTATGCAGACAATTGAAAACTGCACGGGAAACCCAAGATCTCCCTGTATTAATATTTTCCGGAAATGATAACGTAAGACCTACGTTATCAGAATTTCTTGCGGACGGATTTATTGAAAAGCCATTTGATCCTGTATGTCTTGTCCATGAAATACAGTCAATATTAGCAGCAAAGGTCAACGCTTAAAGTATACCATGAAAGTTGATCATTTGCCGTAATTGCTTTCTACTTTGATTTTGCCATACTCGTTCCCGATCATGGTGCGCACAACGTATAACCGTTTCAAAGTTGGAGCGGTTTATCGGTGCTGTAGTAGATAATTTACTGTTCATGAAGTCGCCTCAGGCATGGGCATTTTATAAGATGCGCAAGGATTTTAATCACCATCGCAAAAAAAATTAAAAATCTACATATATTTAAATAATTATATATTTTTTTATACTTTTATTTCGTCATCAGTTTTAATTTCCAAACCGCTAATCGTAAAATTGGCTTGTCTATGAAAAAAGAGTTAGAAACGACGCGTAGTAAAAATGAGAACCTGATTTTCGGTATAATGATTATCAGCATAATAATCGTTGTGCTAATCATTATATTCTTATAAACCGGCTTAGAAGCGACAGGAAATGTTTCAAATCAGGCTCGCCTGAAGTGTGCCATAACCCGGTCTAAGTAAGGCTCATGGTGAAATATTTTTTTAAGGCTTATGACAGTCTTGAAGGAAAGTTTACACAAATAAGTAGCAGGATCAATACACTGTACGTTGGGAGTAATAAGTAGTTTTCAGAGGTATGAGGGAGATAACGAAAAGAATAGTCAATTTTTGATCATGCAATCTTCTGGCTGTAACTACAGCATGGTTGCCTTAAATTTCAAAAGATGAGCGGTACGAAATGGTCTAAAAAACAGGAGCATTTTGATTGGATGCAAAAGTGCCTTGCCTGTTGGAAGATGTGTGAAGAATATATGGCGTGGAGTATAGAAAATAATAAATATATAGCTTCAATAGGTGCCTGCAGAGATGCTACAGAAATGTGCAGCCAGTGTATAAAATTTGAAGCGCAGCGTTCGCCTTTTTTTCAACAACTGTGTGAAGTGTGTGCCGAGATTTGTGAGACGTTTGTCAATGGTCTTGAAAAATTCAAAGATGAAAATGAGGTGATTGTTGAAACTATACATGCCTGTAGAGTTTTTGTACAAGCATGCCGGAAGGTCACCACGGAAGGCTTCGGCACCGAAAACCCTGATGAGAACATCGTTCCAAAGCATGAGAATGAAGCAAAAACCGACCCTTTAATATAACGAAAAGCCCGTAGACAATGGCCTGTTTAAGCGTAGGTAGTGCCTTAACAATTTAATACCTTTTTGCGCAGTAAAAATTTCTTTTACTTAAAATCATTAATCCATTTCTACCATAGGTTTTATAATGTTAGATGAAGTATAAAGCCATGTCTCAAATGCTTCTTTGAGGCGGCCAAACTTTACCCGCTGCGTGATATACGTTTTAGGATCTATCAGTCCTGTTTTCATTGAATTAATAACATAAATAAAATCTTCTCTCGTTGCATTGCGGCTACTCATTAATGTTGCTTCCCGTTTATGAAATTCAGGATGACTAAAGCAAAATTGTTCTTTTTGCAAGCCGATTAAAATAAATCTTCCTCCATGCGCCAGGTATTGCAACGCATTGTTGATCGCTGCCTGGTTGCCCGTGGCATCGATAATTACTGTAGGCATATCGCCGCCTGTTATTTCTTTTAACCTATCGTATACATTTTCTTTTCGGGCGTTGATAGTATACTCAATTTTAAGTTTGTCTTTACAAAATTGTAAACGGTTATCGCTTATTTCAAGCGCAATGACTTTAGCCGCCGCAATCTTTGCAAACTGCATAGCGCCCAGCCCAATAGGCCCAGCACCGATTACCAAAACGAATTCATTTGTCATAATATTGGCACGCCGCACGCCATGGGCGCCAATAGCCAAAGGTTCCACTAATGCCAGCTCATCATAGCCAAGGCCTTCATTTTTTACCAAAGAAGAAGACGGAACTGAAATGTATCCTGCCATTCCGCCGTCTATATGTACTCCCATAACTTTAATAGATACGCAGCAGTTTGGTTTGTTATTTCTGCACGCAATGCAACTACCGCAATTGATGTAAGGAATAAAAGTGACCGCTTCACCGGGCACAAATCCATCTGCACCATCGGCTTCAATTAAATCAGCCGACAATTCGTGCCCTAAAATTCTCGGATAAGAAAAATAAGGCTGAATTCCTTTATAGGCATGAAGATCGGTTCCGCAAATGCCGATTCGTTTTATCTTTAGGATCGCCTGCCCTGCTTGTAGTACTACCGGCGGAATTACTTTATATTCCAATGATCCGGGTTTCATGCAAATCAACGCTTCCATTTCAACTCCTTTTATTTTATATTAATCATTGAAAAGATACAAGTTCAATAATACATTTTGCTGATCTTGATTCATGATGTTTTCATGCATAGAAATCTTTTTGCAATACCTCTTGCCGGAGTGTAAACATAACGCCTTTATCAACCATCATTTGTAACCAATCATAAACCCGGGCTTCAAAACCTTGTAAAGTTGAAAGGTCAAATCCCCATAGTTGTTCATTACTTAAAATTTTATGAACCATTAATTGAAGCGGGTATTCCTTCCAGCAAGCCGAATACAAAGCTGCATTTTCGTCTTCAACGAGGTATGCGCCTCCATCTGTTTCGCCATAAAATTTTCCATCGGATGCCTGGTTGGTTTTCATGAATAAAATATGCGCGGCCATACCCATTGTCATATTTAAAGGAACTTTATTCATGCGTTGAAAATATTTTCTTATTACTTCAATATTCCGCAGCCGCATTTTTGAAGAATATTGCATACAGATGCTCAGCCATTGGTGATCAATAAATTTATTCCTGAAGCGGTCTAAAACATTTGCAGCAAAAATTCCTGCCTCTTTACTGCTGATGGTTTCACTTGTTATCGCAGGTATCATTTCGTCAAAGATGAGCTTTTTAATGAACCCTGAAAAATGAACATCATGCATTGCATCTTTTACAGTTTTAAAACCTGCCAGCCATGCCAGGCCGCAACTGAAAGTGTGCGGGCCATTAAGTAATCTCAGTTTCAATTCACGAAATTTACCGATGTCATCCGTTATGACGACGCCTTCATCTTCAGATGCAAAAGAGAGGATGTCTTTTACCTTTTTATTGTTGGTTTGAATTGCCCACAGCGCATATTTTTCGGCCATGATGAGCAGATCATCTTCGAAACCCAGGCGCTCCTCCACTCTTTTTTGTTCCACAGCATTGAGCTTTCCCGGAACGATGCGGTCAACAAGTGAATTGCAGAAGTAATTTGCATTTTCAAGCCAATCCGAAAATGTTTTTTCTAAATTATTTTGCAGTAGAAGTTCCTTCAATATTTGTAATAATTTGTCTGCGTTTCCCGGAAGTAGTTCCGTTGGTATCACCACCATACCTTTAGTTACATCGCCATTGAATACTTTGAAACGCCTGTATAAAAAAGACAATAATTTTCCCGGGAAAGATTGCGGCGGCATTGCATGAATATTGTCTTCAGTTAAAGTAATTCCTATCTCCGTTGTGTTGGATATAATTACCTGCATATCGGCACTTGCGGCAATTTCCAGCACTTCATTCCATTTAGCAGACGCTGCCAGTACGCGGCTTACCGAAGAAACAATATGGCTTTCGTTAATGTCAATTTCCTGCCTTACTCCTCTGATACAAACCGTATACAATCCATCCTGCCTGTCAAATGCGGTTGTATCATCACCGGTAGATTTTACCATAACAATGCGCCCGTTAAAAATATTTTTTTTGTTTGCGCGGTCAATAATAAAATCAGGAAGCCCGCGTAATAACACGCCCGTTCCAAACTGTAATACTTTTTCCGGGAGAAGAAACGAATTAGCAGATGGCAATTCAAGGCATGCAGAAGAAGTAATTTCCTGAATGGTTTTCTTCGATAAGTACATTTAGTTATTTCGATTTTTATATTTATTTGGATATCCCTCAATTGGATTTAAGATTGTGTTATATTGCTTGTTTATGTAGGCTAACTTGCACTCTACACGAGTATTTATGGGCCATCATTTTTAAACCGTGAATGTTTTGCAAACCGCTTTATGACGGGAACTAACATTAATTTAATAAAAAAACTAAAGGCCTTCAATGCATCTTTGTTGCGTTATATCATGCTTATAAACAGTAGTTGTTTTCACGTTTATTTGTTTACATAAATCACACCTCTTTCCTTCAAATAGTTAAGTATGAAATTAAAACAATTTTCGTCCTTTCCGACAAGCTCCGGTGGAAAAACTCCTGTTGATGTAAACAACTTGGCAATGAGCATATTCAGTGCAGCAGTCGCGGTGTAGCCTGTCGTGCGGCTCATGGACGATGTTTGGGTAGCTGCATTGTATTCGTCAAACAGGTGATAGTTTATTGTTACGGGATTTCCGTTTTTTGTTCCTTTAAGCATAATTTTCATCAGCGTAAACTCTTCTTCATTTTCACTAAGCTTCCATTGGTCGAAAAAAATAGCGCTCGAAAATTCACGCGGTGAAATCTGCAGCCCTTTAAAATGAACCGGCTTGTCATCGAGAAATCCGGCCTTAATAAGCGCCTTCATAAGATCAATATGCCCGGGGTAACGCAGGGTTTTTTCTATCATGTTTGGGATGTGTTTCATGGTAACTAATATAGAGCGCAAACCATCCGTATTAAATGCTTCAAGAGTTCCCACTTTTTCAAAATCTATGAGCTCTGCGTCACTTAAAGCAGGTTTGGTAACCACATACCCATTCTCTATATACCTTGCCGGGCGGGTATATTCTTCCAGTACATCAACCGGAGAAAAAGGCGCTTTATATTCAAACGGTTTTATTCGCAATTTGGGAAGCCCTCCCACCAGGCATTCAAAATGTGTTATGGTCATTTGTTCATTGTAGTAACCTAATACAAGGTTGCTTATGCCGGGCGCTACGCCGCAATCGACGATGGCGGATACATTATTTTTTTTAGCTAATTCATCAAGTTGGAAGGCATCTTCAGGAAAGAATGAAATATCCACTATATTTTTTTTCGCCTTAATAACTGCTTCTAAAGTTTTATAACCCATAAACCCAGGTACAGCAGAAACTATAAAATCAAAACCGGATAACAAGCTGTCGTAAATGCCGTAATCAGTAAGATCAGCCTCTATGATTTTAATGGAGTTATTTTTTTGAGCAAGTAATTGTAATGAATAGCCGCTTATGTCCAGGGCAGTAACATTATAATTAATTGCTAAGTCAAGAGCTATGGTGCGTCCCACCATTCCCGCGCCTAATACGCCTATATGCATAAATTTGTTTTTATTCGCCACCCGTTATAAAATATGAAAGTGATATTGCGCGCGGTTATTCCGCGCTTAGTCAAATGCAGATAATGACATTATATTAAACGTGCTGCGATGTTCCATTCATTACAATGGAAATATATGCAGAGTGCATGTAGAAATGAGCGTATGATGTAATTGCTGCCAGGAAACAAAGCTAATAAATAATAATTATACGTGCTGAAACATCATTCATGCGTAATTCCTGCTTAGGATTGCCTGTAAAACTTGTCTTTGTTTTTGGAACATTTGGCGTGTAGAATGAAATATGGGTTACGTTCATCCATCGAAAAGTATTACCAGGTGAAAATTCTTCAAAGAAATTGTTTGCCAATTTAAGTCAAATAATTTAGCATTTTTATGTTATCGAAAAGGTTGCGTTGCGATGATCAATTTCATTTAGCCCAGGGCCCGGGGGCAGACTAATTTTTGCGCGATATGATTGTATGGTGATTTACCAAATAAAATTAATGACGTAAGTTATACGAAGTATGAGTTTTATTTTGCCGGATACCAGTTACGCAACCGTACTTCTATATTTTTGTTACCGGCATCTACAAGAGTTTTAAAGCCATTCACATCACTTAACCCATTTTGGCCGCGATAATGATAGGGATAAACAATTTTCGGGCTAAATGCCAATACCGCATCTGCAGCTTCTTTTATATCCATCGTATAAGGCAGGTTCATGCAAACGAATGCCACATCAATATTTTTCAGTGAGCGCATTTCAGGAATACCCTGGGTGTCACCGGAGAGGTAAATATTCTTGCCGCCAATACCAAGTACATAACCGTTGCCTCTGCCTTTAGTATGCATAGCCGTAGGGCTTTCAGGGAGATTATACATGGGAATTGCCCGTATAGAAATGCCCAATTGCGTAGTGTTATCGCCATTCTTAAGCACTATCACGTGCTCTTTATCGGCGGCAGGTAATTTATCTGCTACCACCTGCGGCACTACAAGTATGGTGGTGGCCTTTTTTACTGAATCGATAGTTTTTACATCAAAGTGGTCTCCGTGTATATCTGTAATAAGAATAATATCCGGGGCAGGCGCTTGTTTAAAATTACCTGCACCATTTGGGTCAGCATACACAGTTACACCATGTATAGATAATACCAGGCTTGCGTGCTGAATGGGTTGTATGGTAAGCTTGCCCATTGTTGTTTGTATACTGTCAGGGGCGCTAAGCTGCGCCTTAGCATCACATAACCCAAAAACGATTAAGAGTGAAAAAAACAGGGACTTCATATTAAATAATTTAAGTTTTGACAAATGTAACAAAAGTAAACTGCCAGGTAAAATGTGAGCGTTTGATTAACGGGGGCCGAAAATATTCAACCATCAACTACTGCTAAGTTAAGGGTGATATGACATATATAATTACCCGGATTTTAAATACGAATTACACGAATGAGAAAAACAAATTATTTAATTCATTCGGTAAATAAACAGTGCGCCATTTATAGTTAACACAACTTAATTATTTCATACTATTTATTTTATTATACAAAGTAATAAAGCAATTCCATGATGTATTTTCACTACCCGCAGCATCTTTTTTATTTGCATAAAACCCTTCCAGGAATCTCCCGGCATCAGACCATACTGTTTGCATCATGCCATAGAATTTATCCTGCATTACCGGGGAAGATTCTTTCCTGAAACCGGCCATATCTTCAACTTGCCTGGCGGCGAGCGATGGCATATCAAACGGGCAGGTTATTACATGCAGGCCTTTCATTGCAAAATACACGGCAGTTTTATCTGCACGTTCGTAATGCCAGTCGCAAATTACTACGTCTTTCGGTATCAGATCTATCGCCCTGTAAGTATTGTTATAACTGGCTTCCCATATTCCCAGGCCGGTTGTAGGCCCATCTATCAACCGGTCGCCCCAAATCCAAAGCTCACGGTTTTTTTGAGCAAGATGATCGTTTAACACCCGCACTTCATTGGCAAACAACTCTGCTTTATCTTTACCGCTGCATCTCGGGCATCTGTCGTCGCCTATGTAAAACACTTCATCCAGTCCGGCATGGAAAGCAGTTGCTTCAAACACATCGCATATTTCATCAACCACGTCAAATATTACCTTATGCACTTCAGGATGTAAAGGGCAATAACTTTTGCAATACAAATTATCGGCATTAGGCCATTCATATTTTATAGGCATCTGTACCGCCGGTGTTTCATCAAATTGTGGGTAAACAGCTAATAATTTACCTGTGTGATTTGCCCATGATTGATGGCCCAAAAGATTTATTTGCGGAATGATCCTGATATTATTTTTTTTGCATGCATTGACCATTTTTTTTATATCAGCTGTGCTTAGGGCAAAACTGTCTATAAGTTCCGGATGGCTTTTATATTGATACCGGTAGTCGACCCGCAGAATAAGTGTATTGACTTTTCGGGGCGCCAGTTCCTGAACAATAAACCTGGTAAATGAATCTACAGCAGAGGGCTTTGGCGCGCCGATGCAAAATCCCCGCACCGGGAATAAACTGTCGATCTTTTGTTGTGCAGGTAAACTTCTTTCAAGCAGTAAAAAAGCAGCCAGTAATAAGGTAAGGTGTTTTACCATGGGGAGTTATTTTAAATAAATTTATATAAAGCAATTCGATTTCTAATTTCTTTATTGCGATTTTATCGATCATAATTTTTGCATACTAGAGTACTTCAAAATATAGTAAATGTCAGTCGGTTAAAAAGATTTATAACAAGAACACACTTACAACAAGCGAGCTTATAGCGGTATCTTTTAAGTGTGAGCAGATATCCACTCAAATTTTTTAAGTATATTATCTACCCGGTAAGGGAGTAATACGGCTTTGCCTTGCATTAATGGCGGGGTAATAAGGAAGTGGGAAGTAACTGTTTCTTTCGGCGCTGATGCTTCCCGAGATGGAAAATGTTTTCTGGTCGTTAACGTACATGATCCCCAATGATGCGGCCGGATACATGCCAAAACCATTTGCACCTGGCGTATTATAGCGGCTTAATTTATTATAGCCTTGAGTGGTAAAAGAAGGGCTGAAGCTGGTATAAGCCGGTGCTACACTTACATTAGCGAAGGCATAAAAATTATTATTTAACCTGCGGTTTAGCTGCAGGCCCAATGGTGCAGCGAAGATAGTTGCATTGCCCCTGTTAAAGAAAGAGATGCCGGTAGAGATGCCGTGGTACATGCTCAAAAACCACTTGTGTGTGGAAAGGCTGTCATGTGAAGAAACATTATTTATAAAGCCTGAACTTTGTGAACCAGTGGCGCTGAAGGGTAAAACCGTTTGCGCCTTTAGTGTTGCAAAAGAACAAAACAATGGCTATCCATAAAATTATGCGCATTAAAAAAATTTATGGTATAAAATTACGATTTCTGTTTTATTGTAAAGGCGTTTTGTAAAATATAGGTAATTACAGGTGTAACATTTAAGAATAAAATAGTGCCTTCCTATATTTAAACACATCGAATTGCGATTCAAATAACCACCGCAGATACACACAAATGAATGGATTTATTCCATATAAATAACCAATATCATACCTTTAATAATTAATAAGTTGGTAACGGGATATATCATCTGAAAATTTTATGACGCCGGAAATCTTAAGAGAAATTCCGCTTTTTGCAACACTTAATCCGGAAGAGCTACAGGATCTATTGAAGCAACTTGCAACCGAAAAATATCCGCCCAACACTGTTATTATCTGGATGGATGACCCCGGTGATAAACTATATGTAATCGAAAAAGGAGAAATTCGCATCAGCTACACCAACAAAGATGGCAAGGAATTTACCCTGGGTGTACAGGGTGAAGGAACCTTTTTTGGCGAGCTGTCTTTGCTGGATAGCGGGCCCCATACAGCTACGGTGCGCACGATAAAAGAAACAATACTCCTTACTATCAGCCGGGCAACATTTTATAACTATCTTGACAAACATCCGCAGTTTTCGCGCACTTTACTCGCAATATTGGTCGACAGGCTGCGAACCTCTACCGTAAGTATGCGGGAACATATGGCCGGCAGCCATATGCCCCTTCAACAACCGGCCTCGTTTAGAAGGTTTGTCGACAGGGCCGCCGGATATGTCTCCAGCAGCCGATTTCTTATTGCAGCAGTTATTTTCCTGTCAAGCTGGATTGGTTTTCAGACGTGGTATTATCACAGGATTCACAAAGGCATTGTAAGCCTCGCAGACAGCCCGCCAACTTTTTTCTTTTTAGGATTTATACTTACCCTTACTTCATTTTTGTTTACAATTCTTGTGCTTACAAGCCAGCGCGGCCTTGCGGAACAGGACAGGCTGAGAGCCGAAATAGAGTACCAGGTAAACCTGAAGGCACAGGCGGAAGTAATGAGGCTGCAACTGAAAATGGATGACGTGTTGAAACTACTTGAAGAAAAGAATGCGCAGTTGCACCTTTCAAGGGTCAAAGAATCACCAGGCGACTAAGGGAAAGAATTAACTGGAGTTCCAAACGCACTGTTAAATCAACTTGTTGTACACTGATTTACATACATTTATATGATACGTCTAATGTTTAATATTAAATCTAGTTTTATATCTTGTAGATGTTGTATTTTCTCGGCAAATAAAAAAACCGGCAATTTTTTTCTATATTTTTCTTATCGAAGAAATCACCTGCCTGGAAGTTCCCGAAAACTTAAGTTCGTTGATGTCATTTACAAAAAATGACCCTGAGTAATTTAGTGAAGAGACGGTCTTATAGCTATTACAACGAAGAGTATAGCTACCTTTGTTTTTGAAGCGTGTCCTTCGCAAGTAACTTTTTCGCGTCATTTTTGCCCTCATTAAAGCCCTGAAGCCAGACCTGGTATTTTTGCGACGTCTTTTTAAAATGATTAGGCGACCTGTCATAATAAGCGTTCCATCCTTGCCAATAAATCAGGTCGCGTATAGAATCAGTAAGAGGGCCCTCAGGCACCGCTTTACTGGGAGGTGCGATTTTGGGCTCGATCGTACGAGACTCAGTTTGCCTTTTTTCCTCAGTTTGCCTTTTTTCCTCAGTTTTGACAACAGGTTGTTTTAGAGCAGGTTGATGTACGGTATTCGCGCCAATAGTTTCAGGTTTTTTATTCGTTGTTAATGCTGAATTTGTCGCTGTCAACGCCGAATTCGTTACCGGAGTTGAATCCCTGATGTTCGCAGGACGTGTAGGAACGGAGGTAGTTTGAGAGGAGGGATTTTTTTTAGTTGTTATAAAATAATAGGCCGGGAAAGCGGCAATTAATAAAACATAAAAGGCATATTTATAAAACAAATTCTTTGGCTTACTTTCCAGAACTTCATCTTCTTTAGATAATACCTGCGCATTTAATTCTTTCCACTCTTTGTAAAGCATCGTGTGGAGATGTTGTTCTCTCTCTAAATTTTTTTTCAACTCCACATTTTCAATACGTAACTTTTCAACCGCTTCCTGATTTTGTGAATATTGATGTTGCGTTTCCAATGTTTTATTTTTAATTGTTTTTATAGGGATCGGCTCCAGGCGACCTTAAATGGTAACATTGCAATATTTATGCTAAAATATATTGCACATACAATAAAGGTTAATATAACTTTAAAATTAAGCAGTTTACACCACATTTGTTAATCGCAGAAGTACAACGGGAGCCGGTGTTTTGATGTTCAGTCATTGCTTTTAGCAACACTATTCTTATGCATTCCCTTTTTATTTGAAGAAGCTTCGTTATGCCATAAACAGTAGATGCCGCAAAAAGTACCGGTGCTAATATTAGCAAAACTTTCAATTTTCTCTCCTATTCGTAATGAAAGCTGTAACTTATCTTGTTTCGGGAGTTGCTAATGCTCATTTCGCTTTATAACTTAACCGGCATTAAACAAGTTTGACCTCCGGATAGGAAACGCTAAGGCTTCGCAACATTTTTCAACTTCTCCTTCAATGCAGGGAAATCAACTGGTTTGGTCAAAAAATCATCTGCACCAAACCTCATCGCATGCCTGTAATTTTCATCATCACCGTAAGCGGTCATCATCATGACATGCGGGGAGGGTGATTCGTAGGTTTCCTTTATCCTGCGCAGCAATTGAAGGCCGGTCATACCAGGCATGTTGATGTCAGAAAGAATCAGTACTGCCTCATGGTTATGTTTTTCTAAATAGTCCAGGGCCTCAATACCCGAAAACGCAAACATAAATTCCATTTCCCTGCTCCGGATTTCTTTGCGGAAACGCTGTTCAAATAAGACCTTTACATCAGTCTCATCGTCAACTACCAGAATTTTCATAGAATAAATTTAATCTTTAAATAGGTAAAATAATAATGAAGTCTGTAAACTCACCTTCGTTGGTGTCAACTTTTATTTCTCCCCCATGAGCCTTCACAATATCATAGCTTAAACTCAATCCCAGGCCTGTTCCCTGCCCTGTTGGTTTGGTGGTGAAGAATGGTTGAAAAATTTTATCAATTACTTTTTGAGAAATGCCATTACCATTGTCTTTCACACTTATCCGGACCTCACTTCGGCCCTCCCGGGGAGCCGGGAAGCGATTTGTGCTAATCGAAACGATGGGCTCATACCCCTCCGGCTGTTGCCTTTTTCTTTCTGCAACTGCATAAAAAGCATTGTTGTATACATTGAGCAACACTCTTCCTATATCCTGCGGGATGATATTGATGTTGCCGATTGTTTTATCGAAATCTGTTTTCATCGTTACATTGAAAGAATTGTCTTTTGCACGAAGGCCATGATAGGAAAGTCTTAAATATTCATCCGCCAACGCGTTAATGTCAGTGAGTTCTTTCACATTATTGCTGCTGCGGCTGTGTTGCAGCATGCCTTTTATAATACTGTCTGCACGCTTGCCATGATGGTTTATTTTTTCTGAATTTTCTGTTATATCATTTGCAATTTCATTCGCATCGTTAATATTTCCTTTGTTCATTTCTTCTTTCAATTCAATAAGCAGTTCTGTATTTACTTCCGAAAAATTGTTTACGAAGTTTAACGGGTTTTGTATCTCATGTGCAATGCCAGCAGTAAGCTCTCCAAGGCTTGCCATTTTCTCGGATTGTATTAATTGAGCCTGCGTGGATTTTAATTCAGAAAGGGTTGTCTGTAACATCTTATTCGCTTTTTGTTTTTCTTTATTATTTCTGAAAAGTATAAAGGCGCTGACCAGGAATACAAATACGGCGAAGGATAGAAAAATGATCCTGTTCCTGTTTTTTGTAGCAATAGCTTCATTCTGTAACTCCTGCACTCTTAGTTTTTCCTCAAAGCCGATGCTGTGAAATTTACCAAGGTTACTTAATTGAACTCCGTTTAAACTATCGCTCATATTTTTTGCAAAGTTCAAATACTTGTATGCGCTATCATACCTTTTAATTGCATTGTAGTTTAAGGCAAGCTGCGTGAAAACATCAAATAAGTCCGGGCCGGAGGCGCCTCCCGAATTGTACCGGGTAAGCGCCTGGCTTGCATAATAAACACCTGAATCAGGCTGGTTTAAGTTATAATATAAATTCGCTAACGAGACGTAGGTCCTTCCTACATCAAGTAAATTATCGGTTTGCTTTAATTGAATTTTTACAGCTTCAAACAGGTATTTTTTTGCAGAGTCAAATTTCTTTTGCCCGACATAAATATTTCCGACTGTAGCTAAAGGCAAACCTTCATAAATATCTATTTTACTCTGTTTTCTGTAGCCTATGGCTTCTCTTTCATAGTAAAGAGCAGAATCGAATTTTTTTTCAGAAATGTATGCTGAAACGACATTTTCTGTAATACCGGCTAAAAGAAACATATCATTAGTCACGCCTTCAATAATATGTTTGCCTTCTAATAATTCCTGCAGTTTTTTCTCCGGACTTTCGGTAAAACCGTATAGGACGCCTAAAGAATTTTTTATATAACCCTTCAGTTCTATCCGGTTAGTTTCAGGGTCTTTTTGCAAATAATTTTCAATGAAGGGCGTTTTAACAATGTCCTTTCCCACGCCTTCCAGTTCTGATATTTTTGTTGCCTCTATTAAATATTTTAATCCATTCGTATATTCGCCATTCACGATGTAGTTGTAAGCAACATTTGTTGAAACAATGCCTTCATAAAACTTCTGGTCTAATTTCTTTGCCAGCGCAATTGCCTTTTCTCCATAATAAAAAGCACTGTCCTTATTTACTTCGGTAAAGTCCAATATTCTTTGCGCATATACTCCTAATAAGGTTGTATCATTTGCAGATTGGCCTGCGTTTTCTTCATTACTTTTTTGAGAGAAACAAGAATTAAACAGCAAGCAAAAGATGCAAATTATATAAATTTCCATTGAGATGAATTTTTGCATTTTTACTATTTTATGCGATTAAATAGCGATAAATGTTGCGCTCTCCAGTTGAAGATAAGCACAATTGCTAAATGCTTAATGTTGTCCAGAACAAAAGATGATCATGGCAATCATTTAAAATAAACACGATCCGGGGCAGGCTACCGCTACCCTAACATAAAGTGTTTATGTGGTTTTAGATTTTTCTTAGTCACATTTTTCGATATTCACAAAAGAAAAAAACAAAAAAGAAAATTTAATAATAGTAGTTTCAATAAGAATAAATAAATACGAATTAAAAGCTGGAGCCGTTAGGTAATTTATGAGAGACAATATTTGCATATTGGAATTTCCATCTAATCTTGGTTTGAAAGAGCCATTCCCGGGGAAAGAGCCCGGAGTTAAAAACCTACCAGGCTTTTTAAAAAAGTATAACTTTCATTCATCGTTAAACCCAACTAATATCTTTAGGCTGAATCCTCCAACCTATGGTATGACACTTGATAGCATTTCAGGTGTAAGAAATGCAGATCAGATTGTGAAATATGCAAAAGACCAGTCTGAAATACTAGCGAAAGCGCTTTCAGAAAATAAATTTCCAATCGTGGTAGGCGGCGACTGTAGCATTTTAATCGGGAACTCTTTAGCATTAAAGAATATCGGATCTTTTGCTTTGTTTTTCCTTGACGGGCATACAGATTTTGTATTGCCAATTTTATCGCAGACGGGCGGAGCCGCAGGAATGGACCTGGCAATAGTATCAGGATATGGACATGACAAACTCACTAATATTGATGGGCAGAAACCATATTTCAAGGAAAAACATATTTGGTGCGTGGGTAATAGAGACTATGAAGAATGGTATGTTAAAGAAATTATGAGTTCCGGTATAAATTATATTGACCTTAACTCGCTTAGGCGAAATGGGATCAAAAAATGCATAGCGGACTTTTTACAAATGGTTGAAAGGGAGAAGTTAGATGGGTTTTGGATTCATATTGATGTTGATGTGTTGAATGACAAACTAATGCCTGCGGTCGACAGTCGCCAGGCGGATGGATTAGATTATAATGAGTTTAACAAAATAATTCGACTGCTGTTAAGCGAAACCACAGCAACTGGTTTAGAAATAACAATCCTGGACCCCGACCTTGACATATCGGGTGAGTACACGAAAAGTTTTATAAGCAATTTTTGTAATACGGTTAATTCAATTTAAGAAAAACTGTACCTGGTAAAGCATCCTACGTACCTGAAGTGATGAGAGCGCTAATATGGTGGTTATTATTTATAATTTTTTTGAAGTTAAAGATCTAAAATAGCTGTATGTTTTTAACGTTGGTTGCAATCTAAGGTGCATCCTGCGCGTATCTGGCATTCATAACTTTCCTCCTGGTTTCCGTCAATTTTGTAAGTTTAAATAATATACAACTTGTACCCTCCCATAAAATTAAAATTATCTGCGTGGCAGAATATGATTAGAGAAAAGGTATTTCCCGTATTGTAATTACTTTAAACTTCAATTAGCATGGGTATCTGCGCACAGCCCTGCCAGGACAGGGTTTTTGAATAAAATACTCCATACGAAATTGTGTTAAGGGTAATAAACCGGAAATTAATTTTTGAAAATGTAACTTTTATAAACGTTCTTCTACTAATAGTGTTATTAACCATGATGAAGGGATAAAATGAAGGAAATATTCATAAATCAAATACAAAAGCATGAAAAGTTGATTTTTAAAGTATGTCATTTCTATTCGAATAACGAGGTAGACAAGCAGGATTTATATCAGGAAATACTATTTCAATTATGGAAGAGCTTTCCAACTTTCAGAGAAGAATCTAAGTTTACGACCTGGCTCTACCAGGTAGCAATTAACACCGCAATCGCCGGACTACGGAAAGAGAAGAAACATATCCGGACATATGAGGTAAGTGATTTTTATAAAGAAATTGAAGATGTAAATACTGGTGCCGGTAAAGAGGAATTGTGCAGCGCAATGTATGCTGCTATTGAGCAACTGAATAAAATTGAAAAAGCTATAGTGGTATTGTATATAGATGGAAAAACTTATGTAGAAATGGAGGAGATATTAGGCATTAATGGCCCCACACTAAGGGTTAAGATGAACAGGATAAAAGAGAAATTACGTAACCTCACTAAAAATATCTAAGATGGAACTTGATGATTTAAAAAATATTGTTGATACTTCCACAAGAAGCTACAAACCGGTAAACAATAACATCATGGAACTTTTAAGCCATAAAAGCCAAAATTCCCTTTCTGGCCTGGCTCAAAAGATTAAAATTGGTTTAATACCTTTCCCCCTCACTGTTTTATGGTTCTCTGCCGGGTTCGTAACAGATCCGCTGGCATTTCGCAGCTTGTTAAGGTGGCTACTGCTATTTATTTTATTCATTGAATTCATCTATTCAATATTCACTTATGAATTAGTCAAAAGGTTGCAGAATCCTACGGGCAGTACAAAAGAAAATTTTTTATCTAAAATTAACAGTTTGAAAATAAGTTTCAAAAGGCAATATTTAATAACGCTGTGTTTGTATTCTTTACTGGCAATTGCATTGGAAATAGCAATGTATTATAATGCCGACGCTAATTTCAGCATGTGGTATAAAATGCCAATGCTTTTGCGCATCTTCTGTTATATCGTCTTTTTGATTATTCAGCAAATACTCAAAAAGCATTTTTTTAAAAGACAGTTTGGTGAATACCTGGAGAAATTAGACAATCTTATCCAACAATTTAAATAACTACCAAAAAAATAAAATTCAGATGTATGAGAAAGATATTGGGGCACAACTATTGGGCTAAAAAAAGAAATTATTTAATCCTGGCAATATCAGTGTTATTATTTCCTCCGGGTTTATTTGCAGGCAATGCTATGGATACTTCAACAGCAATTGACATTTTTACCGCTAACCGGCTTTTGTCAAAAACTATTAATATCGGGTTCACAATGGATGCCCCCACGGAAGGAGCCTGGGGACATACCTTAAATGCAGCCGAATTTATACTCATTAAAGAAGCAGGCTTTACCGCTATCCGCTTACCCATTCAGTGGGTTGCCCGCATGGATTCTGTCGAGCCATACAATATTGATAGCAAATTTCTGGCAAGAGTTGATTGGGTTGTTGAGCAGGCATTAAAAAACAAACTTGCTATTGTGCTTGACAATCATTTAGATGAACAACTTATGACTCATCCAAACGGTTTTAAAGAACGGTTTTTAAAATTGTGGAGCCAATTATCAGTGCATTATAACTCTTATCCACAGAATGTTATGTTTGAAGTTATGGCAGAACCTCATGGAGAGTTGGAAAAAGTTTGGGAAGAATATTTTACCGAGGCGTTAAAAATAATCCGGAATTCCAATCCTGTGCGGCCGGTTCTTATTGGACCGGTATTATACAATTTACCGTACAAAATAAATACCCTAAAACTGCCTGCAAACGATAAGTATATAATTGCAACCTTTCATCTTTACAATCCTGTTCAATTTACAATGCAGGGTGAGGCGTGGTTTCCGATAGGAAAACCAATGGAATGGATAGGGACAAAATGGCTTGGTACCGATAGCGAAAAAATTGAGATTGTAAGATTTATGGATATTGTCTCTTCGTGGGGTAAACTTCAAAATATACCTGTGTTTTTTGGGGAATTTGGTGTAACTGATCATGCCGACATAGAATCAACAATAAGATGGATTACATTTTACAGGTCGCAGGCAGAATTGCATAAATTTAGCTGGGGATATTGGAATTTTGCGGTAGACTATAGTTTATTTGACTTAAAAACTAATAAATGGAAAACGGATTTATTAAACGCACTTATACCCACTGCCCAAAAATAAGCCCGCAACCGAGAAAAAGTAATCTTTCAAAAGCGGTTTGCTCCGGCCAGTGTTCAGACATACTTAAGTAACACAATATGCTGAGTTTTTATTCTTCTCATATTATGACGGAAGAAGAAGTGGTGCAGCTTTTACAGCACCAGTGACAAACACAGATTGCATTCTAATACTTTTGCCAGACTGCAAAGCACCCGTTATAATTACTTTTCTATCGCTCACTATTGCCTGAATTTATCATACAAAACCTCTGCAAAATTGAACTACCGCTAAAGCTTAATTCAGGTGCGCAATCCGAACCTTTCTACATCAAATGCTTTTATGTCCATACCGGGCTGCTCTTCGTTCACTAAATCATTTACTAATTTACCCGTACCCGCCCCCAGGCTTAAACCCACCATTGCATGACCTGTTGCCACCACGACGTTTTTATATTTTTTTATTCTGCCAATATAAGGTAATCCATCTGCCGAGGTTGGACGAAAGCCAGACCATATCTTATTCTGCGCAGGCATTTCAATTTGAAATTCCGGAAGAAAATCTTTAATAGCCTTTATAATGCCTTCGACCCGTTGATATCGTGGCGGCGTTTTGATATTTACGATTTCCATAGTGCCGCCATAGCGCATTTTTTCTCCTCCCTGCATAGGGGTTATGGCAACCCTTCCTTCGGTAAGTATTGCCGGATGATTAAGTCTGTAAGGCGAATTATCTAAAGTAAACGAATACCCTCTCCCTGGCATTAAAGGAATTTTTGTGTTAAGCATTGCAGCTACATCACGGCTCCACGATCCGGTTGCAATCACTATTTCATCTGCTTCATAAGCTTCATTCTGAGTTAGCACTTTCGTGATCTTCGCCTTGCTTTTTTCAAAGCCTGACACCTCACCTGTTACCAATTTTACATCTTTTTGCTGCAAGTATTGTTTTAAGGAAGACATTAATTTATCGGGATATAAATGCGAATCACACTTAAAATTTATAGCGCCTAATGCGTCAATTTTTGTTTGAGGTTCCAAAACCTGCAGGCCTTTCGCATCAACTAATTCAACATCTAATCCCAATTTTTTTGCGGCTTCCACGGTTGCTGCAGCATGGTGGCCAACCTTTTCTGTTTTAAAAATTTCCAACATACCCTTGCGTTCAAAGGCGAAATCAAGCCCGAGTTTTTTTTCCCATTCTATATATTCATGCTGACTAAATACAGCAATTTCCTTTAAGGGTACAGCCGCATTTTCAACATTTCTTTTATTCGCGCTTCGTGCAAATTTCAATCCCCAATCTATTAAAGACAAATTGAGGGAAGGTTGTACATAAAATGGGCTGCGACTGTTAAACATCCACTTTATCCCCTGCCATATAATACCTGGTGCAGCGAGTGGACTAAAATGACTCGGGCACACATAACCCATGTTGCCGTAGGAACAATTATCGGTGAAACCATCTTTATCCAACACCGTTACCTTGTGCCCTGAACGTTGAAGGTATAACGCGCTGCTTAATCCTATTATTCCTCCGCCAATTACAATTACATTCTTCATACAATTTTCATTTTTCGGGCATGCCCAAAGACCAGCTACCACTAAAGTCGGCTAAAGTCCGGATGTCCAAAGCTTCGCCGGAATTTGTAGCCGCATGCTGGCGACTAGCCGTGCCACACACAATATCATTTCACTTTCTAAAACTTATAAAATTTCCAGTTCGTTTCATAATCTTTCTTTAATGGTTGGTTTTCAAGTATGGCTCGTTCCATTTCTATCGGCATCATATTTTGTTGAATAAATGTGTCGTGAAATTGCTTATAGCTCATTTTACCGCTATCTAACAATTCATTTTTCAGCGCCATGATTTGCAGGCCTCCAAGCATATATGCTACCTGGTACAAAGGATCATAACCGCCAACAAAAGATCGACGTACTTCGCCCTCAGCGTTAGCCCTTTCGTGCCCTACCCTGTTTACTAAAAAGTCAATGCATTGTTGTGGCGTCCATTTACCGGTATGATAGTTCAATGAAAATATAATTCGGGCACAACGGTGCATACGCCAAAACAACATGCCGATCCGGTCTTCAGGTGTTTGTGCAAAGCCCTGATCCCATAGCAGCATTTCCCAATATAATGACCAGCCCTCTATCCAAAAAGGCGTTTCAAAATGGCGGTAAGTTTTATAACGGTTGGTCATAAATTCCTGCAGAGCATGGCCTGCTAATAGCTCATGATGTACGGTTGCCCTGGAGAAATGTGGATTATTCCCCCGCATACTCATCAGCTTATCTTCCTCACTCATGCTATCAGTAGGATAGGAAATACTGAATTCTTCACCGCCCGTAAAGAAAGGATTTACC
Source organism: uncultured Chitinophagaceae bacterium (assembly GCA_963800635.1). Classification (GTDB taxonomy): domain Bacteria; phylum Bacteroidota; class Bacteroidia; order Chitinophagales; family Chitinophagaceae; genus Ginsengibacter. The sequence continues at coordinate 78,361 of CAWDCB010000012.1, read as the reverse complement.
CTTTGCTGCTCAGGCGTCATCATGCGCATGCGCCATGTTTCTTCCGCCAGTGGAGGTATTGTGATAAGGTCATGTTGTTTGATAAAATCTACTGACTCATTATACAACTTAAGCATGGCAGCGGGCTGTTCACCGGGTGGCACATACGTCAATTTTATTTTTTCAAGCGCTGCCTTCCAGTCGTTGCCAAAGCCCATGTCTTTGCTGGCCTTCAGCATTTCTTTATCACACCAGTCAAATTCTTTATTGGCAATCGCCACTAATTCTTCCGGTGTGTATGGAATCATTTCAAACTTAAGCCGGCGTTTTAATTCATCAGTGCCAATGGGATTGCCGGTAATTCCACTGCCGTCATCTTTCTGCGGCGTTATACTTTTTTCTTTCGCCTTGATATCTTTAGTATATTGATCTAACAAGCTATCTACAAATTTATAGGGTTGTGGTACCCACCAGGTAAAAAGCGGATCATAACCCCGATAAAATTCAAAGATACTTTTAAGTGCATCACGCAAACCCCTGATGGAGCCTTCGGCGCGATTACCAAGTTCGAAACTGATAGAAGGTGTTTTACTAAATTTTTTTTGGAGTTCTTCTACTTCTTTCCCCCAGCTATCAAGGTCAGTGGCCATTTGTTGGGAATTTAATATTGCGCCCCTTCGGCGGATTTTTTCATAAGAATATATGCTGTCTGCAAATCGAAACCATTGCTTAACCTGGTCATACTCTTTGGCTTCTTTTTGCAGCAGGTATTGCTCTTCGTGAAGATCGCGATTGAACAAGATATAATCAACCTGTGCGCCCGTATTTAAATGATCAAAATTTAATCCCTGAAGTTTAAGAATATATTCATTTGCTATTGACAACAATCGCTCTCTTCTTTCGGGTGAATTTTGGATGACATAAAAGCGTGATACATTGCCATAATCGGCTCTGTATTTTATCATGATATTATTTACCTCACTGGTTTGTTCATACAGGTCGGTATTATTTTGTGCCTGCAGGCAGCTAAAGGCTATGAGAAATAAAAATGATATAAGGATTTTATGTGGACACCGGATTTTCAGCATAATAAACTTTTTTTACTTTTAGAATGAATCTCTGAGGTATATATCGGTTACATTTAATTTATTTCCGATGGTTTATTTCTGTTACATATGAAGCTATGCACCTCGTAAGTCTTGAACAAAGAAATCTTTTTTTTGATTCGGTCATCATCTTCGCCATTACGATTGCAAATCCTATGAATAAACCTTACCCGAATACCATCCGGGGCGATCATAACAAAAATACATCTTGTGCAACCGCACAGCCAGGCTAAGAATTTTGGTGAAAATATGCATACCCTCACAAAAAGCATTATCCATTATTAACTCATTATCCTCAATTATTGACAGGTTGTAAAGTAACTTAGTTAGCAACAAACAGGAGGATAAGTTTCGCCCATAGGAAGGTAATATCTGTAAAGAATTTTATTATTATTTTTGCCAATTTACATATGTTTGTTTGATTACCAGTTTATCATTTTGTGTATATGAAATTGCTGAAAATTATTTTATTGTTTACCGGTATTTTAATCGGCGAGAAAGACTTCGCCCAATCTTACCTTCCTGAAAAACAAAATAGCAAGTTTGTCGTGAAACCTGCAATTGGTATAAAGGCTTATGCCTTTAATTTAAAGAATGTAAAACTATTGCCCGGTAGCCCGTTCAAACATGCGATGGATATAGATGGCGCCTATATTCTTTCTTTAAACCCTGATAAATTGCTAAGCCGTTTTTATAAAAATGCCGGCTTACAACCAAAAGACAGTGCTTATGGTGGCTGGGAAAGCGAAGGCCTTTCAGGTCATACACTCGGGCATTATTTATCTGCCTGTTCAATGATGTATGCATCAAGCGGCAACCAGCAATATAAAGACAGGGTAGCATATATTGTTGAAGAACTTGCCAAATGCCAGAGGGCCAGGAAAACAGGCTATGTTGGAGCTATTCCCCATGAAGACTCTATTTTTTATAAAGTACAAAAAGGCGAAATAAAATCGGGTGGCTTTGATTTAAACGGCGGGTGGAGCCCATGGTATACCGTACACAAAGTAATGGCAGGTTTGGTAGATGCTTATTTATATTGCGATAATAACCAGGCACTAAAGATTGTAGAACAAATGGCTGATTGGACGGCGACTATTGTGGACCCGCTAACTAATGAGCAACGGCAAAAAATGTTGAAGTGCGAATATGGGGGTATGAATGACGTGCTGGCTAATATCTATGCGATCACCGGAAATAAAAAATATCTCAACCTATCTTATAAATTCTTTGATGATTTTGTAATGCAACCATTGGCTGATGGCAAGCCAGATCCCTTGGCTGGGAGGCATTCCAATACGAATATTCCCAAGACTATCGGTAGCGCCAGGCAATACGAATTGACATCTAACGCCAGGGACGAAAAAATCGCCACACGCGCCTGGGATATTCTTGTAAATGATCATAGTTATGTAACCGGGGGCAATGGCAACTATGAATATCTGGGTGAGCCGGACAAACTTAATAATACTTTAAGTGATAATAACACAGAAAGTTGTTGCGCATACAACATGCTGAAGCTTACAGGCCATTTGTTTACATGGCAACCATCCGCGAAGCTTGGAGATTATTTTGAAAGAACTTTATACAATGACATACTTACTTCTCAAAATCCACAGACAGCGATGATGCTTTATTTTGAACCCCTGCGTGCCGGAGGTAAAAAAGAGTTTAGCGACTCATTCAATACATTCACATGTTGTGTCGGAAGCGGTATGGAGAACCATTCGAAATACACCGAAGATATTTATTTCGAAGGCGCTGATGGAAGTTTGTATGTCAATCTTTTTATTCCTTCCCAACTTAACTGGAGGAATAAAAATATGACCGTTACACAAACAACTTCTTATCCTGCCAGTGGCAATATAGTACTTAAAATTTCTACTTCAAAAGCAACTACATTTCCTCTGCGCATACGTTACCCGTGGTGGACAAAAAAAGATGCAGTAATTAAAGTAAACAATAAGATTATAACTGCTGATAAAGATGAGCAGGGGTTTCTCGTTATAAAACGGAAGTGGTACCCTGATGATAAAGTAGAAGTAAGTTTTGATATGAGTCTTTATGCGGAAAGCATGCCCGATAATAAAAATCGTGTAGCATTAATGTACGGCCCGTTAGTTCTTGCAGGCAACCTTGGAGATACGATGCCTGACCCGGTTTATGGTAGCCCGGTATTTCTTACTAATGATCGCAATATTGCCGATTGGGCTTTGCAGGACGCCACTAATCCTTTGACGTTTCATACAAAAAATGTGGGGCAACCTTTCGATGTAACCCTCACTCCTTTCTATCAGAACGTAAATAATCATTACAGCGTTTATTGGGATTTTTTTACCGATCAGGAGTGGTCTGCACGAAAGGCTGAATATGAAGCGGAAAAAAGGCACGAGAAGGAAATTGAAGAGCAAACGATTGATGTGTTCCGTGTAGGAGAAATGCAGCCGGAACGGGATCATAACCTAAAAGCAACCGAACAGTCTTATGTAGACAATGCTTATGGGCGTACCGGCCGAGAAGTTCGCAATAATGGTTTTTTTTCTTTTAATATGAAGGTTGATCCTGAAAAACCGGCCGCTTTATTGTGCACTTATATCGGTGATGATAAAAACAGGAGTTTTGATATTTTGGTTGACGATGTAAAAATTGCCTCAGTAGAATTGAACGGTAAAGAAGCGGGTAAATTCTTTAATGTAGAATACCCGATTGCTTCGCAACTTACGCAAGGCAAGACGAAGATAGTAGTAAAAGTGCAGGCAACCAATGGTAAAACAGCCGGAAGATTATTCGGTTGCAGGACAATAAGAAAATAATGATGCTATCTTATTAAAAAACCCCCGTGTTATTATTGAGAAATTCGTACAACATTGATCGAATATGGCTTTAAATGAATTAACAGGTACTGTCATCAAGAAATTTGATGTCTTGTGTTTTCAGGCACATATTGTTTGGGATGTTCAAAGGAATTTTCATCTGTCAACGAAGCTGAAGACAAAGTACTCAAATAGCCATTTGATATTTTTCCATTACTTTTTTGCAATTTAATATTTACAGGCATTTGTGTTTTATATGCATTTACAATTTTGATGATAATATCGCCGTTCTTTTCATCTTTCCCTGAGATAGCAAATAGCTTATCAGGCTCCGAATAGCTCATCAGAAGCTTTCCATCTAAATAACATTTAACGGTATCGATACCAACCTGTAGTTCTATATCATACCATCGGTTGGCTTCAATGGTATCAGCCAATTCAACCGCAAGAGAAATATTATTTACATCATAACCGTTCCTTACTTTTTCGAACACACCAATCTTATTTACCCATGCACCGATATGTGCACGGTAAAATGTATTGCTGTCTTTTATTGCAAAAGGAATAATAAATGCATTATAGCCACCGAGTTTTCTCGCCTTTAGTTTAAGTGTGTAAGTTTCAAAACTTTTCGCTGTAAGCATTGCTAATTGTTGCGCGCCGGCTGCTGTTTGAGCCAGGCTGCTATCCTGCAATTTCCATTCCCCCCGCAGTAAAGACCAGTCATTCAAATTATTAATGAAATCACTTTTATAAATCGTTTGACCATTTTGTATGACTTCAATATCCTTATATGCGGTTCTTGTATCCCATGTGGCTAAGCCAATTCCACCGCTGAATTCAGGTTGTTTTATTTCAGGTTGAATGACTTTTATTTCAGTAGAAAGATTTATTGTCGGCTTGTTTTCATTAAACATTTTAATAGCATAATAAGATATCCTGGCAAAACTCTTCGCATTATCAAAATTGATGAGGTTAACCGGCCAGTCAATGTCATTTACATTTACGAGCAAAGGTGCATAGCTGCTCAGTTTAACAAGGTCGCTATTCTTTTCCATGCTCATAATATAAACAGCATCGCTTAGCGACGCTTCCATATTACCGGCACCCACACCAGCATTGGTTGCATATTCACCAACATACATATTCCATTTGCCACGTTTGTATTTATCAAAATGATCGAAATGTGTAAACGACCATTCCGCCGGTTTATAAGCATGTTCATCCACATAGTCAATGTGCCTCATTTGCTTTGTTGTGTATTGATTCACATCACCAATACCCATACTTGCCATTATTTGTATCTGCGGATATTTAGCTTTTATGGCATTATAAAATTTATTATAACGTTCGCATATGCCGGGCCACTTTGCTCATTACCCACCTCTACATATTTCAATGGAAATGGTTTTACATGGCCTGTGGCTGCTCTTACTTTTCCCCATTTGCTTGTTGCCGGGCCAATAGCATATTCAATCGCATCTAATGCATTTTGTATGTAAGGTTGCAGGCTATCATCGGTTATAAAAGTGCCGCTGCGATACTCACACGATACACCCGCATTAAATACGTACAATGCAGAAGCACCAATATCCTCGCAAAATTGCAAATATTCATAATAGCCAAAGCCATTGCTTGTATAGTAACCCCAGGGGCTATAAGTTTCTGTACGTTTTTCAACCGGGCCAATAGTGTTCCTCCACAGTGGTGCACTTTGAATAGTAATTCCTTCCACAAAACAACCACCGGGCCAGCGAATAAAAGCCGGCTTTAAATCGGCTATATATTGTGCTAAATCCTGGCGCAAGCCATTGGGCCTGTTCATGAATGTTTTAGCAGGAAACAAGGAAACAACGTCTAGCCAAACTGTTCCTTCTTTATTAAATGATAATATAAACTTTGCTTTTGGGTTACTCTTTGTTGCAGTTAATACAGCAGTTGAATTTTTTCCAATTATTATTATCTGCCAATGAAAATGTATGGGATGCTAAGGTGCTTCCATCTTCGCTTTGTAGCATGGCTAATACACTACCTTTATAATTATTGCTGCGCAGATAAAAATTGAGTTTATAGCTAGCTCCTTTTATTACATTAATACCCCAAAAACCTTCATTAATTATTTCTGCCTCGTTACGATTATCCGCTTTGGAAATATAACCTCTAAGGAATGCGGGGTTGCATCGTTTAAAGGATTCATTGTAGTTGTTGAAACCTGCAAAGCTGCGTTGCCAATAGCTTTGTAGCTCCACGCAGGATATCCTGTTTTAATGGGCCATTCCATCTTCCAGTCGCTTACTGCATTGTTTGGCAAGGTAAATCCAGGTGTTCGCGGAGGTACAATAAAATTGTCAACCAGTGTCATACCGGGCGGAATATTCGCTTCTTCAAAGCCACGGTTTTGTATTAGTTCTGCATATAATCCCCCTTCACCGGCATGGCTGATTTCTTCAAAAAAAATACCATGTAATGTTGGTGATACGGGCGCACCCCTTTTTGATACATCAATCGTTACTATTGCTTTTTGCTGGGCATATAAATAATTGCAGGCGATGAATGTAATAAGAAAAAATGCGCCAATTTTTTTCAGCATAGTGTACTTAAATTTTTTATTCCACTATCCATTCATGAATGCCTGACGCGTCATTTTTAGGCAATTGAATTATCAATCTTAAACCCGTTGTTGTTACGGGTTTAAATTCGACAGCATCGTATTTATCTTTTGCAATTTCATACGGTGTTGTTGTTTCTACAGGCACCCACTCATTGCCTTTTTTATACAAGAGTTTCCAGGATGCCGGCAAATCACATCCGCCCCAGGGTTTATCATCATACCAGTACACTTTGCTTTTTGAAATGGTATATGTTGCGTCAAAATCATACTGCACCCATTCTGTTGTATCTTTTGCGGGCCACCAGTGTAAATAGTTTATGCTTTGGTCTTTGCTGTCCAAAGGTTCATACTGGTCGTTTACTGCTTTCACCATCAGCTTATTTTTTGCCGAGGATGTTACTTTTGCTTTTGATGCAATAGTTGGTGCGGCTTTTGGTTTTGCAACATTAGCCTTGTACGGAATCCACACTTCCATCTCTCCACTGCCGCGATTGTTCCAGCTATAATAAGGAATGGCAGTGATCGTGCGCTCTTTTGGTAACGTTAACTTTGCAGTGTCTCTGTTTGCTTCATAACCTGTAAAGGTTAGTTCCGTGATACCATTCAGCATGTTAGGTTTATAGATGGCTTGAATAACAGAATTAGTATCTGCCACAAGGCTCTGTACTCCACTATCCTTCTGATCAACACCTTCCAGGCAATATACAACAGGGCCACGTTGTAAAGCGAGGCGGCCAATATCTGCTTTTACATTTTGATTAGCCGTTACCTTTTCAACATTCATTGGAAATTCAATGGTGATCTTGTCATCTTTTTTCCATGTGCGTTTGATAATGGCATAACCTTTTTGTATTGTATAATTTACTTTTTCACCATTTACATAAACAGGAATATCTATTATCTTATGATCCATAAAAGAATACAAATCACTGCTTGTTACAGGCTGGTCTGTCGCCCAGCCCGGTATCCGGATATGCATGGTAAAATCAGTGGCTTTTGCCAGGTTCAACGGTAATGTCAACTTTGCCTTGCCATGGATATTCTGTCTTTTGGGTAAGCCTGACATTTGTTGATTTTAATTTTACAGTTGCGTTATTGCTTACATACAAATTCACATAGAGATCATTGTCATTTTGGGCATAAATATAACCCGGCATAGAAGGTAAAAACCTAGTCATGTTGGTAATGCAACAAGCACAGCTAAACCACGCGCTGCGTTGGTGCTGGCCAACAGAAGCCAGTGGATTTGGATAGAAAAAACGGTTACCGGTTAGTGAAATACCACTAAGTAACCCATTGTATAAGGTACGTTCCAATACATCCATATATTTTGAATCGCCATGCAATAAGAACATGCGCTGGTTCCAGTAAACATTTCCAATAGCGGCACAGGTTTCAGCATAAGCGCTCATATTAGGTAAATCATACGCACTACCAAAAGCCTCGCCATTACCGGTTGCGCCAATGCCACCCGTGATATATAATTTTCTTAAAGAAACATCATTCCAAATTGTATCAATGGCATCAAGATAACCTTCATCATTTGTAAGCGCAGCCACATCAGCCATACCTGTATACATGTATGCTGCACGCACAGCATGGCCTTCAGCTTGCGTTTGGTCGACTACTTTTTTATCTGCCTGGTTGTATGCATCGCCGCCGGGGCCGCGTACGTCTAAAAAAAACTTAGCAAGTTTTAAATATTCTTCTTTGCCTGTTACGCGGTACATCTTTACCAATCCTAATTCTACAATTTGATGACCGGGATATTCTTTTAACTTACCGGGGCCGAAAGTCTTTACCAACAGGTCGGCATTTTTTATGGCGATATTTAAGAATGCTTTTTTACCGGTTGCTTCATAATGCGCAACAGCAGATTCAAATAGATGCCCGCTGTTGTATAATTCATGACTTAGTATTTCCTCATTTACCCAACGCCTCGCGCCAATCCATTCATGTGGCTTATCAACATGGGCTGAACGAAAAGTATAAAGATAACCATCAGGTTCCTGCGCAGCGCCAATAATGTTTATCAATGTATCCAATTCTCTCTCGAGCTTTGCATCATGTTTTTCCTGCAAGCTATAAGATGCGCCTTCAATGAGCTTATACAGATCAGTATCATCAAAGGGGAAATCCGTAAGCTTACCTTTCTTTTTGTGCGCTGCAATTAAAAAATTATCTATTCTTCCATGCACGCGGCATTGGTCTAAAATGTAAGGAATGGTAACCCTTGCATTGGTCTCTAAACGCGGCTCCCAAAAATCATCTGTGAGATGCACCTGTGTAAAGGCAACAGGTTGTATGGGATAATCGGCAGTTCTTTTTTGGCCTGTTACAAAAGTACTTACACAAATAGCGAGCCCTGTGAAACTTCGGGTGACGACCAGCTTATAATCTTCTTTATTCATTATATTTTTTTTTGAATTAATGATCACAATTTATTTTTCATAGTTGATTGCAGATGTTTAATTAGCTATAACTTTATTTGAGCGGTTGCTCTTCTATCACATGTTTATGTTTCCATACAAAATAATAAATGGGAATACCAAGCAATACGATCCCCAATCCGGGGAAAGTGAATTTCGGCTTGTATATCAACAATGAAATACAAATAATGCTTGCCAAAATTACATATAACATGGGCAATACAGGGTAACCAAATGCTTTATAGGTGCGCGGAATATCAGGGCGTTTATGGCGAAGAATAAAAATACCAATAACGGTAAGAATATAAAAGATGAGTACTGTAAAAATGATATAGTCAAGCAGGTCGCCGTATTTACCACTAACACATAATACAGATGCCCACAAGCACTGTATCCATAAGCCACGTGCAGGTACCGCGTTTTTATTCAGCTTGCCTACCCGCTTAAAAAATAGCCCATCTTTTGCCATAGTATAATACACTCTTGCACCGGATAAAATTAAACCATTGTTACAACCAAAGGTTGATATCATTAGCATCACTGCGATGATCTTAGTGCCTTCACTGCCAAAAATAATTTTTGCAGCCTCTACACCTACACGGTCGTTCTCTGCGTGTGCAATGCCCTGCAGCGGCATTACAGCGAGATACATTAAATTGGTTGCCGTATAAATTATTGTTACGATGAGTGTGCCCAGGAAAAGGGACAGCCCAATATTGCGTTTCGGGTTTTTTATTTCGTTGGCAATGAATGTTACGTTGTTCCAGCTATCGCTGCTGAAAAGGCTTCCAACCATGGCTCCTGAAATTGCTCCAATTGCTGCCATTCCTGAATAGGGTATTAATATATTCCCATCCATTTTGCCGAATGAAAAGCCTGTGGCCCAGTTCGTATTCCATGTTGTTTTATTAGCCGCAAGGAAACCGAATATTATCAAACCAAACAAAGCCGCAAGCTTTACCAACGTAAACAATGTTTGAATGAATTTACCTTCCCTAACTCCCAGCGTGTTGATAAAAGTTAGGATTATAATGAGTATGATTGATGTAAGCTGGGCGGCTGAAATTTTAAGAAAACCTATATCAGTAACCATATTATTTTCACTCAGGCCGGGAAAAATATAGGCCGCAAATTTGCTGAAAGCAACACCCACCGCCGCGATGGTTCCCGTTTGAATAACTGCAAAAAAACTCCATCCGAATAAAAAAGCAGTAAGTGGATTGTATGCCTCCTTTAAATAAACATATTGCCCCCCGGCTTTGGGAAACATAGCGCTTAGCTCACCATAACTTAATGCAGCAATTAATGTGAGTATGCCGGTTAGTATCCAGAGTAAAATTAACCAGCCTGCAGAGCCAACCGTACGTGTCATATCTGCACTAACCAAAAAAATCCCGGAGCCGATCATAGAGCCGGCAACAACCATTGTCGCATCCAGCAGGCTGAATGATTGTTTAAATGTTTTTTGGTTTCCGTCGTTATTCATGTCGGTTTTTATTTACCAGGTTTCCGTCTATTATTACAGTTTCACTTACCTGATAACAGGGGTTAGTTAAATCATAATACCTGGAAACCATAAGCATATGGATCATCCTCCGGATCTATAGTGATAGTATTGTAACCATAAATTCTTGCCCAGCCCTCAATACCCGGGCGAATAGCCGGCTTATTGCCAACCGTGAGCTCTTCTTCAATCGTTCCTGTAAATTTTGACCCAATGATACTTTCATGAATAAACAAATCACCTTTTTTTAATTTACCTTTTGCATACCATTGAGCCATACGTGCGGATGTTCCGGTGCCGCAAGGGCTGCGGTCGATCGCCTTGTCTCCATAGAATACTGCATTGCGGGCGGTTGAGGTTTTGTCAATTACATCGCCTGCCCATAAAATATGTGAGCAGCCATTTATCGTTATATCATTCGGGTGAACAAATTGGTGCAATTCGTTAATTCGCTTTCGCAATACCAGGCTCCAGGCAATCAACCGGGCTGCGCTGTAATGCTGAAGGCCGCGATAATTTTCCTGCACGTCTACAATTGCATAAAAGTTACCACCGTAGCTTACATCCATTTTCAGCATCCCTAATTCCGGGCATTCCACTTCTATATCTTCTTCTGCGAGGTATGAAGGAACATTAATCAGCTTTACTGACTTTACCTTTGGGCCATTTTGTTTATAGCTTATTAAAACCAGGCCAGCTGGTACTTCCATGCGAACGATACCCGGGACTTTAGGGACAATCAACCCTTCTTCAATACCAATTGTGATCGTACCGATAGTGCCATGTCCACACATAGGCAGGCAGCCACTGGTTTCTATAAATAAAACTGCCACATCATTTTCGGGATTGTGAGGAGCATACAGGATGCTTCCGCTCATCATATCATGGCCACGGGGCTCAAACATGAGCCCTTTGCGTATCCAATCATATTCATTGAGAAAATGCTGGCGTTTCTCGCTCATATTATTTCCATTCAACACCGGGCCGCCTCCGGCAACGAGCCTCACAGGGTTACCGCAGGTATGCGCATCTATGCAAACAAAAGTTTTTTTCAATTAATGATGTTTAAGTAAAAAACAAATAAAGCAAGGTCGTGCATCTTTACTTGTTTCAAACAGCAAAAGTCTTTTCCTGTAAGGACAGATATGCCGGCAATTCAGGCCGTGTTGCTAATGCCGTATTTATTATATTCAAAATGAAATCTCTTTCTTTTCCCACGAGCGTAAGCCGGGGTGCACGAACATATTCTGTTCCAATGCCAACCTGTGCTTCAGCCAGCTTTATATATTGCACCAGCTTGGTATGAATGTCCAGTTCGAGCAATGGCATAAACCAACGGTAAATTTCAGCAGCTTCGTCTATTTTACCCGCCTTAACGAGTTTATATATAGCTACCGTTTCTGCAGGAAAAGCGCACACAAGCCCGGCGACCCAGCCATCGGCGCCAAGAACCATTTCTTCCATGGCCAGCGTATCTACACCGCACAATATTTTAAATCGTTTACCAAACCGGTTAATCATACGGCTGACATTAGTAACATCGCGTGTTGATTCTTTCACTGCCTGTATATTTTCAATTTCAACCAGTTCGTCAAACATGCTTAATGTAATCTCTGTTTTATAATCTACAGGGTTGTTGTAAAGGATCATCGGAAGATCGGTAGCCGCCGCCACAGTTTTAAAATATTCGACCGTTTCCCTGTGATCAGCTTTGTATCGCATTGGCGGGAGGAGCATCAGCCCGTCAGCGCCCCATCCTTTTGCTAATTTCGCCTGCCGCACAGCTTCCGTGGTGGAACCTTCTGCAATATTCACTACCACAGGCAGTGAGCCGTCAAGTTTTTCTAATGCAAAGCGGATGAGTGTTTCTTTCTCGGACTCAGTAAGTACACTGGATTCGCCTAGAGTACCGCCAAGTATTATTCCTGCTATTCCTGAACTGACTTGTACATCCAGGTTCTTTTCAAATAGCTGCAGATCCAATTGATCATTAGTGTCAAATTTTGTCGTAAGTGCAGGATACACACCTTTCCAATTGATATTCATAAATTAATTTTTATCAAAAATATTTATAATCATCTCCGAAGAGTAAATCATTTATTAATTAATTATCACCTTAAATTAACCCTCGATCCTTTTATATCTGATCAATATCGAAGTTTTTACCATAAAAAGGATATTAGCCAATAGTAACCGTATTTTAACCGGATTTACCAAACAGGTGGCTAAATAAGATAAAATATGTAAATTACTATCAGAAAATAATAAATGTCTTTATTACACTTATTCAATTATTATGAAAATATTAGAATTTACCTTACCAGTTGCAGATAATAAAACAATTATCATTAAAGAAGAAAAATTACCGCATTTCTATCCTCATCTTCACCGTCATGCCGAGGTTCAGCTAACATGGATTATCGAAGGCGAAGGCACCCTGGTAGCAGGTAACTCCATGCACAATTTCCAAAAAAATGAAATATTTTGGATCGGTGCAAAACAGCCGCATGTGTTCAAAAGCGACCCGTCTTATTTTGAAAATAAAAGTAAAAAAAGAACACATTCATTGGACATCTTTTTTAATATAGATGCGCAGCTTTCCTCTTTTTTTTCCATTCCGGAAATACGAAACCTGAAAACGTTTATTGAACAACAAAACAATGGATTTAGTGTTCCATCAAATAAAGTGAATAAAATTTCCGGTAAAATGTTGCTGGTAAGCAGCACTAACGGAGCCGAGCAATTTATTCATTTTATTAATCTGCTCAAAGAGCTGTCTGCCTTGCCGCACCTGAATCCTCTTTCTTCTGAATCAACAGCAGCGAACGTTAAAGATACCGAAGGTATTCGCATTGCTAAGATTTATAATTATGTTATGAATAATTATACAGAGCAAATAAGCCTGGAAGAAATAGCTAAAATTGCTTATATGACACCCCAGGCATTTTGCCGGTATTTTAAAAAACATACTCACAATACTTTGGTTGCTTTCATAAACCAGGTAAGGGTTAATGAAGCCTGCAAAAAATTAGTAGAGAATCAAAACGATACGATCGCCTGCATTGCTTACAATAGCGGATTTAATAGTATAACAAATTTTAACCGCGTTTTTAAAAGCGTTGTTAAAAAATCGCCGAAACAATACGTTGAAAGTTATATGCAAAAAATAAATTAAAGCATTAAAAGTAGCGTAGGATTAGGCATATGGATTTCAAAACCCAAAGCCTTCGCATGTTTTAAGTACATCACTTTTGCTTCAATCCGATTTATACCGTAGGCCATTGCTTTTATTTCTTTCAATAATGCGCGGCTTGTTTTTGAATTCCACCTGCAATGCATCCAAACCAAAAGAAGTGCTTATCTGCTTACCGGTAAAAAGTCAAACATGACCAAGATAGCTATTGTTATAGTTATGTTTTGCGAATCATCTTCCCAAATCTTACGAGCCATGTTCTAAACCGTGGCCATTAATATCGTTCCTGAACTCTTATTTCTGTCACAGCCTGTTTATAAATGTTTTTCAAAATAGGAAGTTAATTTTTGCTAACTATTAGTTAATATAAATTTATTGTGCGCCTGCGCGACACGATAGATTTGCTAAAAAATTAATGTCATACAGTTAAAAGATTTCTTATGAGAAAACTGAAAATTTTTTTCCATGAAGCGAGATATTTATCTGCGGGTCTTTTGTTTTTGTGCTTTCATTTTTCAGCTGCAGCACAGGAAAAGCTTCATGGTAAGGTTGTCGATTCATTAGGGAATGGTATTGCTAACGCGACTATAAGTGATAAAAATTCGCACCATAGCGTTATGTCTCATGAAGATGGGACATTCGCATTAAAAATTGCAAATAATAGTTCTATCATTGTTTCAAGGATAGGATATTTTACTAAAGAAATAACCGTTGGCGCTCAAACCGATGTAACCGTTACACTCAATGCTGCCAGCACGACGCTAAATGAGGTAGTAGTTACCGCCTTAGGTATACGCAGGGAAAAGCGAAATCTTACCTACAGTACGCAACAGTTAAGCGGTGATGAAATTACTAAAACGCGCGAACCTAATCTTGTAAATGCGGTCGCGGGAAAAATCTCCGGTGTACAGGTGACAAGTTCTTCAGGAACCGCAGGCGCTTCATCACGTATTGTTATAAGAGGAAATAGTTCGGCTACAGGAGATAACCAGGCGCTTTTTGTGGTGGATGGCATTCCAATAAATAATGATGAAACTGGTACAGCAGGCGGAAACGCTGCAGGTTCAGGAAGCAATCGCGTTGTAGATATAGACCCCGCAACCATAGAGTCTATTAACGTTCTAAAGGGCGCGGCTGCTACGGCATTATATGGCTCTTCCGGCGCACGTGGAGTAGTTCTTATAACAACAAAAAGCGGTACAACCGATAAAAAGCCCGTCTTCACTGTCTCTTCTGATTTGTCTTTTGAAAAACCATTGCTACCGGAAAGGCAAACTACTTATGCCCAGGGTAACCAGGGCGTTTTCGCAAATGGAAATGATCAGAAAACAAGTGCGTCATGGGGGCCGCGTATGGATACTTTAAAAATTAACGGTAAGCTACCGCCAAAATATAATCCCTATGATTTTTTTAGAACAGGCATTACATCCAATTCCACTATATCGGCTGCCGGAGGAAATGTTAATTCCAACTATTTCATTAGTTATTCCTACTACGATCAGAAAAGTATTATGCCCGGTAATGATTTTAAACGCCACTCGTTTTTCGCCAAATACAATGCTAAACTTGGTAATTATGTAAATACCATTTTTCAACTTGGCTATAGTAACTCAACGCAAGATCGCTTACCTGAAGGCGCAAGTAACGGGCCTTTGTTTGTTTTATACAGTCAGCCTGTTTCGTGGAATCCTTACCCGGTATTGGATTCTAATGGCACGATGCGTTTATATCGTTTCTCAAGAAACGCTCCTTTATGGACGCTGGATAATATAAAAAATAATGTAGTGGTTAATAGATTTTTGCCAGTATATACTATAAATATTTCTCCGGCCAACTGGTTAACCATTACTGAAAGAGTAGGCGCAGATATTTATACAGAACAAAATAAGTATCATGAAAATCCTCAGCCAGCCATTGGGCTCAATGGCAAAGTGGTAGATAATAACACGATTTTCCGGCAGTTTAATAATGATATAATTATCAATGCATCAAAATCATTTGGGCGGTTCAATTTAAATCTCCTGCTCGGCAATAATATTCTTTCTACCTATTCTCAGGGGGTTAATCTTACAGGTAACGGTTTAACCATCGACCAGTTTTATAACACTTCTGCCGGAACCACCATCACATCTTCAGAAAGTCATTCAATATCAAGAAAAGTTGGTTTTTATGCGCAGGCAAACATTGAATATAACCGGTTGCTTGATCTTTCACTTACAGGCAGATATGACGGAAGCTCGGTGCTGTCCAAAAACAATAACTTTTATCCCTATGGCTCAGCGGCCGCCAGTTTTATCTTTTCTGAATTGCTAAAAGGTAACCTTCGGAACACACTTAGCTTCGGCAAACTAAGATTTTCAGCGGCAACTGTAGGTAATGATGGTGTGTCGCCTTATTCATTAGGCACGCCCTATTTGCAGGCAGGCCGAAATACTAATGCCGGTTTCTTTTTGTATCCCTACCAGGGGCAACCAGGGTTTTTACTGAGCCCGACACTTGGCAATCCCAATCTTAAAAACGAGCGCCTGGACGAATACGAAGCCGGTCTCGAATTGCGTTTTTTTCATGACAGAATAAGTTTTGAAGGATCTTATTTTTACCGCAAATCACACAATGGCATCATACCAGGAGTAAGCATCTCCAATGCAA
Source organism: uncultured Chitinophagaceae bacterium (assembly GCA_963800635.1). Lineage (GTDB taxonomy): Bacteria > Bacteroidota > Bacteroidia > Chitinophagales > Chitinophagaceae > Ginsengibacter. Next base: position 62,077 of record CAWDCB010000012.1, on the reverse strand, counting down.
CCGGCTTTAGTGGTACCACCGTCAATTCCGCAAGCATAGAGAACAAGGGCGTTGAATTGTTGTTCAGCGCTGTCCCTGTTAAAACAAAAGACTTTACCTGGAACCTGACCTTCAATTTCACCAAAATCCGAAACAAAGTTTTGGCATTGTATCCTGGCATAACTCAATTAGGAAGAATTATTGTGGGTGAGCCATACAACGTTTTTTACGGAACAAAGTATAAACGCGCAACGGGCGGGCAATTGTTAATCGATACCAGTGGATTGCCTGTTGTAGGCGACCAGGGAATTGTAGGAAATGCGACACCAGACTGGTTAGCGGGGCTTGAAAATACGTTTACCTACAGGCAGTTTTCACTCTCCTTCTTTTTTGATATGAAAGAAGGTGGCGATGTACAAAACGATGTTGACAGCTATGGCTTTTTTTACGGAAGTTCGAAAGCTACAGAAAACCGTTCTCCCTTTGTGATAGCCGGAATACGAGAGGCAGATGGTAAGCCGAATACTGTCGCTGTCAATCCCCAAACATATTGGCAAAGCAGGCAGTATGAATCTACTATCCAGGATGGAAGCTATATCAAATTGCGTAATGTTACACTCGCATATAATATAAAGCCTTCAGCACTTTCAAAGACTCCCTTCAAGGCCGCTTCCATAAATTTAACCGGAAGAAATCTTTGGATTTATAGTCCACATTTTACCGGTGCAGATCCCGAAGTAAGTTCTTACGGAAGCAACAACGCAGCTCAAAGCATTTATGCATTTTCAACACCTACTTCCCGCTCTTTCAATGTATCCTTGAAATTTAGTTTTTAATTGATCAATAACACACAAAATGAAAAATTCACTCGTTGTTATAATAGCTATAGTTTTTTTGTTAACAGCCGGCTGCAAAAAATTTCTGGATGTCAATAAAGATCCCAACAATCCTACAAATGTGCAGGAGACTTTGCTTTTACCTCCTATCGAACAAAATGTGTCTGACAATGTACAGGGCGGTAATGCCAGTATCAACATTCAAAATTATTTACAAAATATAGCGCCCAACCAGACCAACCCGGGAATATGGAATTATCAATCTTTTAATGTTGATTTCGATGGCGACTGGTATAATTTTTATGTTGTATGCCTTAACAATTTAAAAATTCTAAAGGAAAAAGCGCAGGCTGATGAACGATGGAATTATTCTGCTATAGCTAAAATTTTAACCGCGTATACTTTGGGAACGGCTACAGATTACTGGGGCGATATTCCATACTCAAAAGCATTTGACAAAACCAATTTCCTGGTGCCTTATGATAGCCAGGAAGAAATTTATAAAACAATACAATCCTTACTTTCTGATGGCGTTGCAGATATTGATAAGAATAGCGCAACCTTTCCTGCCGGCGATGATTATTTTTATAATGGTGATATGCAGAAGTGGAGAAAAGCTGCCTGGTCATTGAAGGCGCGCTATTTTATTCATCTTACTAAAGCGCCTGGTTATAGCGCTGCCACACAGTCTGACAGTGCTTTGATCGCGTTGCAAAACGGTATGACAGCTAATGAAGATGATTTAAAATTTACTTATGAGGGAAATACAGGGTCTGAAAATATATGGAATCTTACATTTTCCCCGGTTACCACTTATGTGCTCAATCAAACACTTGTTGATACGCTGAAAGAAAGAAATGATCCGCGGTTGCCGGTGATTGCTAAACCTGCAGAAAATACCGGTCTTTATCACGGCCGGAGAATTGGTTCTGTCATAGAGGATCTGGCTAACTATTCCTATCCTAATGATTTTTATGCCGGGACGGCTTCATCAAATTATCTTTTTACCTATTCTGAAGCATTGTTTATAAAAGCCGAAGCCATATACCGTAAATCAGGTTTTACGGAAGCTCAGTCCGCATACCGTAACGCAATTAATTCAAACTTTTCGAAACTTGGAATAGATACCGTTTCGACTGCTGCCATAGCGTATGTAAATGCAAGAGTGTTAACAGCGGATAATGCGCTAAAACGTATCATGGAAGAAAAAGCAATCGCCAATTTATTCAATTTTGAAACCTTCAATGATTGGCGACGCACCGGCTATCCGGAGTTGACAAAAGTAGATGGCGCCTTATCTGAAATACCACGGCGTCTGTTATATCCTGAAAGTGAGGTATTAACAAACCCGCAACCTCAACAGTCTGCAAAGCTTACTGACAGGGTATGGTGGGATACTCAGTAAGCAGGCGTAAATTTAGAAGGCTCATAATTTTTGTCTGGTCACCGTTATAAACCGTGTAAAACACAAATAATAATATAAATTACCTGCCTATTATTACTTTTTCTATTTGTCTGCTGCCCTTGTCATCGACTACTGTAAGCAAATAAATACCGGCGCTTAAGCCTCCAACATTTATTTGCTGCTGCGCAAATTTTGCTAACGCCTGCAGTTTTTGGTGCCTCACTATTTTGCCTTCAACCGTTAGCAGTTGTATTGTTATATTTCCGGTATAACCCTCCAGTTTTATATTAACCAGGTTAGATGCCGGGTTTGGAAATATTTTAATGGAGCGGCTACTGCTGCTTATTTCTCTTCCGGCTATTGGTTCCATAGCAAGGCCTGAATTGTTTTGCACGTGGTCATCATTAATAATAGTTCCGGTAGTTTTTCCACTGCCATTTATTTTTACATTAACCGGGTTTTGTAATTGCACTCCGAACTGTTCGTTTGGTTCCACTACTTTGTCACCATACACATACACTGTTATAAACTTAAGCCATTGGCCTTTGGTAAAGGAAAGCGTGCCGCTTGTTTGCTGGTAGTCAGAGCCCGCTTTAGCGGTTAAATCATACGTTGTGTATTTTACACTGCAGGAAACCGTGGCTGGTTTATTGAGTATGATGGTAAAAATCATCGGCACTTTGCCGCTATTACCTTCGATGGTAAATGAAGGCAGAAGGTATGCGGTAATATTTGAACATCCCTCATCGACCTGGCCATTGCCGTTATTATCTTTTCCATCACACAGTTCCGGTGCGCCGGGGTAAATAGTGTTATCATTATCTACAGGATCGCCCGGTTGCTGGGTGGTTTTAACGACATATCCCGCACCCGGTGAAGTGCATTGTGTAAGAGGACTGCCGCTATAATATCCATCACCATCCTTATCCAGGACCCAAACGGTATTAGGGTTAATGGTTGCATCTTTATCATTACAATCGTTGTTGTTTACAGAATAACCAACCGGTGGGGTTGAGAAACAAAGCAATGCTGTAGTAGTTGAACCATAGCCATCGCCGTCTGCATCTACATAATATTGGTGAGCTGTATGAACAGAGGCATCATTATCGTTGCAGTCTGTGTTATCTGTTATATAGCCTTGTCGCGGAGAGCAGGCATGTATGGTGTCTATAGAGTTGCCAAAGCCATCACCATCTGCATCGTGGTAAAATGTTGACTGAACACCCTCATCAACCTGACCGTTGCAGTTATTATCGAGCCCATCACAAATTTCAGGAGCACCGGGATAAACCGTTGGATTTGTATCATCACAGTCAAGGTTGTTTGAAACATAAAAAAGAGGTACGCCGCAACCTCTTACAGAATTATTAGGATCTCCATAGCCATCAAAATCTGCATCACGATAGGAAATCTGAAGTGCATTAATGGTGATGTTTGCACCATTATCTGATCCTGTAACAGCGGGGCTGTTTGAAAAAACCCTTATTCTATAACTAATCCCAGCTGCGGTATTTGAAGGAATAACAGCATTAATAGTCCCGGATGTTATTGAGTTTAATGTTCCAATATTTACCGGGCTTGCAAAATTGCCTGCGGCATCGCTGAGCTGGGCAGTAAAAGTGTTGCTACTGTTGTAAGTACCTCTGGCTGTATAACTTACCGGAAGTGAAGCTCCTGAGCAGTAGGAACTAGCGCTTAAAGAAGCAGTAGAAATAGCATCGTACACCATCACGGTGGCTTTACTCCCATTAGCATCATCGGTGTAAGCCACATAAGGTACTCCATTGTTAATGGCAAGAGATGTGAATTTAACTGATCCTGGAGAGAAGCCGGGACTGCCTACCGGTACCCATGCACTGCCATTGTATTGCATTACTGTAGCTTTATTACCGTTAGCAACATCTGCGTAAGCCACATAGAGCGCGCCATTATTGAGAGCAAGAGTAGTATACTCTGCCTGTCCTGCAGAAAAGCCGGAACTTCCTACCGATACCCATGCACTGCCGTTATATTGCATTACAGTAGCTTTACTTCCGTTAGCAACATCAGTGTAAGCCACATAAGGCACTCCATTGTTGAAAGCAAGAGTAGGATAATCAGCCTCCCCTGCAGAAAAGCCGGAATTGCCTACCGGCACCCATGCACTGCCATTATATTGCATTACAGTAGCTTTACTCCCATTATTATCATCGTCATAAACTACATAGGGTACTCCATTATTAATGGCAATATAAATTTGGTTAACCGATCCTGCAGAAAAACCCGGGCTGCCTACAGGCATCCATGCACTACCGTTGTATTGCATTACCGTAGCTTTATCGTCATTTTCATGATCTTCATAAGCCACATAAGGCAATCCATTGTTAATGGCAAGAGAAATGTCGAAGGCCACTCCTGCAGTAAAGCCAGAGTTGCCTACAGGCACCCATGTGCTTCCATTGTATTGCCTAACGGTGGCTTTATCACCAAGAACATTACTTGAGTACGCTACATAAGGCACTCCATTATTAAAGGCAAGAGAAATGTAGGTAGCTTGTTCTTCAGAAAAACCGGGTGCGCCTACAGGTACCCAGGCATTGCCATTGAACTGCATTACAGTAGCTCTAGCACCATTAACATTATCTTCATAAGCCACATAAGGCACTCCATTATTAAAGGCAAGAGAAATGCGGTTGGTACTTCCTGCAGAAAAGCCGGAACTGCCTACTGGAACCCATTGTGCAAGAGCCAGCATGCTTTCAAAAAGAAAGATGCAAGAGAGTAAGAAATGTTTCATATTATAATATTTAATGATGTTATTTGTTATAGTGTTGAAAGCAATTTTTGTCGTTGTTAATTTTTTCATTCCTTCTATTGTAACCGAGGGTAAGCTTTCACTTTGTTATTTTACTCATCACGAGTGTAGCCACTTTTTCAGCAGACGCTTTTGTTGCAAAGCCTTCATTGCCCGGCAACGCGGGAATGGAAGGCTGATGGATGATCTTTTTATTGTTGGCATAAATTTCATAACCATAAGTACCCGCAGGCGCATCAATTATTTTACTGGTAAGGTTGTAGGTGGCAAAATTCTTTGGCTGCGGCGTTTGTGCCTGCAACTTTACTGAAGTGATACCTGCATAGAGGATACAGCATATTAAAAAGATAAGATTCCGCTTGTGTAAGTTTTTTGTTTTCATGTAATGAGTATTTAAATGAAGTAGAAATATGAATACAAAAGAATTACACTTTTGAACCTGCCATGATAGGCAGATTACTATACAGGCATCAAAATTTTACGATGCGGCCCTCGTTTGATGAAGTTGCGGGGCGTCAGACACCCGGAAGTGTTTGACACCGTATCATAATTCTTCCGGAGGGAAATTTTTGTGAATGGCTAATAATCTAAACAAAATTTATTTTATCAACGCCTGCCACGCCTTTCTTTTGAAGCTTGCCTGGCAGCAGAGGCAGAATTTAGGATGAGCTTTAGCAGCGACTTATGAAACTACTTTTTTGTTATCATGCTCCATGATTTCTTCTTCTAATGTTTCTAATGTTTTATGTGCTGCCGCAATTTTGATAGCTTTATTTTTTTCAACAAGGCGATGTTTTATCCAGTGCTCCATAAAATTATCCAAAGGCGCCAGGAGAGCGCCGAGCATTACCCAAATAAGTAACATCCACAAGGTAGATTCATGTGTGAAGTTTGCAAGAAAACGGTCAATCAGCAAATACAGAAATTCAAAGGTTACCAGCAGTGCAATTAAACCTAAGAAGCTGATGAGCCTGGTCGAAGCAATAATACTGCGTGAGTATAAAAGAAATAAAATAATGAATATGATAATCCCTAAACCAATAGCTGCCGTTTCAATATTTTGCCGGTGCTGCGCCTCTTCCTGTTTTTGTTTTGCCAGTTCATCTGCCTGGCGCACCTGTTCGGTAAAAGTTAAGCTTTGTATGCGTTTTATTTTTTCCTGGTTATAAATACTGTCTTTAATACCCATGGATAATTTTAAATATTTCAGCGTACTGTCATTGTTTCTATTTTCATACAAAGCGGCAAGCATGTTAACGGCATTGAGCATACCTTGTTCATAAACTACTTTATGTGCTGCACCGTATGCCTTCTTTAAATAAAGTATAGCTGAATCGGCACCATGGCTGCGTTTAAAAACATTAGCCATATTAAAATAATTCTGGCTCAGCATTAATAAATTTCCGAGCGACTCATTTAAAGCGATACTTTTATTATAATAAGGCAATGCAATATCATCGTTACCTAAGCGTGATTGAATGTTACCTAATGAATTTAAAATAGGAGCCATCAGATCCTGTGATTTATTTTGCAACGCCAGCTGGTAAGCCTGGCTTACATAGATAAGTGCAGAATCTGCCTGCCCGTTTTTTTCAAAGTAATCACCCAAAAAAGCGTAATCATAAATTATATTGGGTGTATCATGATGAGCAAGGTCAATGGCAAGGGCGCGAAAAGTAAAATTTATTGCCTGGTGGTAATCTCCCTCGAAGCTGTAAGCGTCCGCAATATTAGCCAGCGTCGTTGATTGCATGCTTCCATCTTTCCGCGTTTCTGATTTTTGTAGTGCATCCATCAAGATCTCGAGCGCTCTTGGATAATTTCCGTTTGTTGAGAGTACATTGGCAATATCGTTCATACTCCTTATAATGCCCCTGTCGTAGTCTATTTTAGTCGATAATGCCAGCGCCTGTTGTGCATACCACAAGCTGCTATCGGTTTTTATATAAAGGTAGGCATACGCGATATCGTGCATTGCCCATACTTTTGCTGTGTCTGCTTTAACAGTGACCAATGCACTGCGAAGGCTATCCGTTTTTATACTATCCTGGGCAAATGCAGTGCTTAGGCAACATAAAAGCGCGACAGATACTTTCAGCTTTTTCATAAGACAACACTTTAGACAATAACCAATACTTAGTTTTAGATAATAACCAATACCGCCAACAGTTGCGGTTTTATAGTGATTTCTGTATGATTACATTTTGTGCGGACGCTCTTTGAACAATCATAACAAAAAGAGTAAGGATGTATAATTTTTTCATATACATAGTTTTATATTATTACGGGCAAATGATTCAAACTCCGACGGCCTTACCTCAATCCCAATCCCCAGGGCAGGCATGGAGCCATTAACCGCAAGGGTTTATCAATGCCATAATTTTACACGCACAATAATTATAATTTATTAATTAAAGGAAATTTTGTTTAATATGGAAGCCGGTGTAAAAGCCATAAAATTCTTTCACAAAAAACCACCATCTATTTATGAAAGCCGTTAGTCAGATTACTATGCAGGCATCGAAATTTTACTATGCGCTAAGTTTCGAAGTAAGATAACTTTGTGATTGACGTTGACTATTTATGTTGAACCACCAAAGTATTATGAAAAGAGTATTAATAGCAGAAGACCATTCCATCGTAATGAAAGGCCTGAAAATAATTCTGGAAAAAGAATTTCCTGGTTATGATGCTACCCTGGTGTTTAGCATTGCAAACATGATGAAGGCTTTACAAACCAATGATTATCATCTCGCTATAATTGATATGCAGCTGGAAGATGGCGTTTCACTAAGCATCATACCGGATATTTTAAAATTATATCCTTCACTTTCCATTCTCATTTTTACCGGTTATCCGGAAGAAGTGTATGCCCAGCGACTATTTAATTATGGTGTAAAAGGTTACCTGAATAAAAATTCGGAAGAGAGTGAGATAATTTATGCGTTGCAAACAGTGCTTGCAGGTAAAACCTACTTCAGCGAGAATTATAAGAATTTTTTATTGGGTAAAAATGAAAATGCATATACGGTAAAAAACCCGTTTGATTTATTATCGCAAAGAGAACTGGAAACGGCATTGTTACTGCTGAAAGGTAAACGCAGCACAGAAATTTGTGCCGAATTAAATATTCAGCCAAGTACGGTAACAACGTATAAAATAAAAATTTTTACCAAGCTTGGCGTAAATAATGTACTTGATTTAGAAAAACTCGCATCGCTTTATCATATGGAATAGGCTTTCTGCAAGGGAAGTGAAAAGCTAACTTCTGTTCCTGCAGCCGGCTTGCTGCCTATATGCAGTTTACCATTCGCAAAATGCAGTAAATCTATAATCAGTATATAACCCATTCCCCATCCACTTTCCTGTTCCGTTCCTTTTTTTGATGCAACCGGTTTTAAGTTATTTAATGAATCAACCATCGCCGGCTCCATTCCTGTTCCGGTATCTTTTACCCTTACTGTAAGAAAATTACCGGCAATGCCCGCCTGCACATTTATGATTCCTCCCGTAGTGAATTTATTTGCATTCAATAAGATATTGTGGAGTATAACTTTTATAATTGTGGCATCATACACACAAAATAAGGCCGCAGGTATGTCGCAAACAACGGTGTTATTTTTTACGGCTGCCGGGTTTTTATGAATTAAAATTATTTCTTCAGCCAGTTTCTTGACATCGATGTTTTGCAGAATAAGTTTGAAACTTCCTTCCTGTAATTTTATCCATTGAATAAGGCTTTCGCCAAGATACAATAACTCTACAGCAGTATTTTTTATTTCAACGCTGGTTTCCTTCGCACTTTCTGTAGTTAAGTTTTCGGTTGTATAAAGATGATTTGAAATATTAGCAATAAATCTTAGCGGCACAAGCATATCATGACCCAGCAGACCAATCAGCCGGTTTTTAAAAATGCTGTTTTCTTTTAAGATTTTCAATGCTTCATTCAGGTCCTTTAATGTTTCTTCAAGGTCTGCATTTTTGCCGGATAATTCTCTTGTGTTTTGTTGAATGATTTTTTGCAATTGTATATTTTTTCTTTTTAGCTGAAGCGTCCTGAAACGATTGATAAGAAAAATAAATAATCCTGTCAAAACAAAAACTGCAGACCAAAACCAAACGGTTTCATAATATCTTTTTCCGACATAAAATTTATATTGGTACAGCGAATATTGGTTTTCTAAAAAACCATACTGATGTTTTATTTCCAGCGAATGGCTTCCGCCGGATAATTCATTCAACTGAATTCGTTTTTCACCCGCTCCCAATCTTTGCCATAATGAAGTATCATCAATACGGAAAAAGATGCATTGACTATTTGGCTCATTCCATTCCGCGAAGCTTATATTCCAAACCTGTGTCCTTTCATCACTGTTGAATTCAATATTATTAAGTGGCTTGTAACTTTTAGTTTTTGTTTCAATTTCATCAACAAACAGTTTACTTTGGGAAGGCAGCGGCAATTCATTCGTTTTTATTCTCACCAATCCATTTATCGAAGGCACAATTATATCTCCGCCTGGCAAAAGGTTAAAAGGGGTTTCTCCACCGCCATTGAATTCATTAGTGAGTAACCCGCTGCTTACATCATAATACTGGTAATAAAGTGGCGTGGAAGGATTCTTATAAATGGATAATAAATTTTTTTTATTCAGCCTGAAAAGACCCTTATTTGTCGGCACTAAAAAGTTTCCATGACCATCCTCAATAAACGCGTGGCAAAACAATAAATAGCGCTTATCATCAACCGGCAGTTTGACGAGCTTATTTTTTCTTTCATCAAATAAAAACATACCATTGCCATAAGTGGCTATCCAGAAGAAATTGTTGCTATCAATGTAAATAAACCGAACCATGAAAAGTTCGCTATTCGTTAGCGGGACAATTTTTTTTAAAACGGTATCAATAAAATAAATGCCCTTCGTGTTAATGCCTGTGAGCCGCCCGGCCGGTGTCTCAGTTAAATAAGTAAAGCTGATGGAGTCCGGGTTGCTGCTATAAGTAATAAATTTTTTTATGCTGTCGTTTTCTAAATAGCCTAAAAATTTAAAGGTTGATATCCAAAGTTTATTATTGCTTGATAAGTAACATGTTTGAAGAAAATTGTCACCTTCCACAGGGTACTTTCTGATCTTACCTGGTTCATTCAATTTAAAGCTGACTATGTTACCTGCGAATGCGCTCCAGATATTTTTATTTGTGTCCTGCGTGAGGCTTTGCGTGTGGGTGATAGGAGTGTTTACATGTTTGCTCTCGCCCGTTTTTAAATTAAAAATAACGGAGCGGCATGTAAAAATATGTGTGCTGTCAATAAGCAGGCTCGCTGAATTATTATTTAAAATATCATCGTTTGACACCCTGTAAGTTATAAACGGGTTCTGGTGATAAATGTGAACGCCGGTCGAGTTGGTAGAGATAAATATTGTTCTGTTGCTTTCATTAAAAATGATTGATGTGATATAGGTAGGCACGTTAGTGACCGTTGCTATATAGCCTGTGTATATAATATTTTGCGTAAGGAGAAGTTTATAAAGGCTGTTATTTTTTAAAATCAAAGGCTCCTCATTCAATTTATCATAAAATAAAACAGGATTACCTTTTTGCAAAACTGTGTCGTTGCTGAGTGTATTTGATAGCGCGTAATTATTAAGATTAATAAAGTAGCCTGATGCGGCTTTTCTTAAAACATACACCATGCTGTCCTGCTTAATTATTAAACTGCCAGCTTCATTTTTTATCTGCCACTGATGGATCAACTGGTTATTATTAAAAAGATAAGTATGGCTATTTGAAATTGCAATCCAAACGTTTTTGCTTAGCCAGACGGAATTAATGATGGAGAATGAATCGCCGGTAAATTTGTTTGTAATATTTAATTCGAAATTTAAATCTTTGACACTTCTGGCGTTGCCGTATTGATATGAAAAAGTATAAACGGATAAGGTGTTGTTGGCAGCAACGGCAACGGGAACATTATTTTTTATAGCGAATACTTCACCGCGGCGATTGCAGCACAGGATGTCATTTTGCACTGTAGGAAAAAAATTAAATAGCCTGTTCGATTTAAGCGAAAGCTCCGTCAAATCAAACACACGTGTATTCATGCCATCATACCTTACCAATCCCGCTTCAGTGGTCATCCATAAAAAACCTGTTTGTTTATCAAAGTACATGCTTCTTACAGAGTTTTGCGGAAGTCCATTATTGTCGTTAAGTATTTTGCTTAAGTACCAGTTGTCAGGTGATTGAGCAAACGAAAAAAAGGAAAGAAGTGTTAGTGAAAAACACAAACAAAATTTATATTTCAGTGAAAGATTAAAGTATTGCGTAATGGTAAATGGCACAATCAAATTTAACCTTTCAGCCTATTATTAGTGAATTATCTGGCACATTTAATCTCATTTGCTGGTATTCGCTCCAGCCCGTAACGTAAGAACCGAATACATCGCAGAGATTAATTAATGCCAGGTAGGTAGTAAACTGTGAGCCCTCCACCTTTTTTAAACATAGTCCCATTAAGATCGGAAAGATGCATACGCTTAACAGCGGATCCGCCAGATTCCATAAGATTAAAGCAAAGCCTGAATAAGCGTTAAAGTGCCAGAATTTAAATGTTGCATTTAATATTAAGAGGTATATGCAAACAGCCCACATTACTTTCACCTGCATTTTCTTAGGCCCCATACTATCAGATTTTATGCCTGCAATGATAATAGCTACAAAAGTTATCATGCTTCCCCAACCACCCTGCAACACGGAAACAGTTTTATCGGGCCACTTCATTACATTGATGAGGTGATAAGTAAAGGAGCGAATGAAAACGCTCGAACAAAAATAGACAAGGCTTACTACCAGAAAATACCGGAGGCTCTTTGCGTAAGATGCCCTTATAAATCTTTTTGAAAACGATTTTGAAATCAGGGTTTACATTATTGGCAACCTCGACTGAGCTACTTTTTTTAAACGATGGTAAAAGCGTGCTTCCTGTTTCAGGCCTCGTAAAAAAGAATAGCATTGAGCATGTAACCATGGCGAACGTTTGTATGAGGGCAGCTGCAGGGAAGCCGCGACTGTGCATCACTAAAGATAATACGGTAGAGCTGAACGCAACGCCCAGCAGAAAACCGCCACGCATAAAGCCATTCATTTTACCCCGTTGATCGGCGGGCGAAGTTGTGATGGCCATCGCATCTACACTGGCCACCTGGATAGAAGCAAAAATACTGTGTATGAAAAATACAACACTTAGCAGACCTAGATTTTTTTCAGGCGAGCGAATGTTTAACAGCCCGAGCGAAACCATAATCGCGGCCCATTGAGAACCGACAACCCACTGTTTTCTATTGCCCATTGCAGAAGCCTGGAAGCGATCGATAAATGGTCCCCAAAAAAACTGCAATATCCACGGCAAGCCCACATAAGCGATAAAAGCGCCGACTTTTTCCGGGGCCACATTTTTACCTATAAGATAATTGGCAATCGCTGTAAGTGCAAAGCCGGCGGGAATGCCCTGCATTACATACAAATAGAAAAATGTAAAGTATCGCAAGCCCGCGCTTTCTTTAAGGACTGGTAACTTCATCAGCGGCTAAGTGTTTTGTTGCTTAGCAAAAAATAAGAGGGATATAAAAATTAGTAAAGTGTAATATTACGGCATCTTTTAATACTTCAGTTTAAGTGCCGAAAATTTTTATGATGTGAATGCTGTTATACTATTAGTTCTAAATCTTGAGCAGTAACTTCCGGTCAATGCCACTCGTTTTATTATTTAAGATCATCAAACACCATTATCTGCGAGGGCAGCTTTTGCGATATTATACTAACGGATGCAGGTCTTAAGCCGTCTGCCTGTACACTGAGCTGTATTTCGCCCGCAGTGCGACCCGCCTGTACCACGGCATAAGCATGTCCCTTATACGCCTTGCGCTCGGGTAATTTAAATGAATTCAGATCAGCCTGGCTCCCGTTATCAACCGCCAAAAGCTTTCCGTTGCCGGTTACGTTAAAATGGATGAGATTATCCGCGTAGGGTACAATGTTGCCTCTTGCGTCAACCACGTCCACATTAAACAACGCCACATCGCTGCCATCTGCGCGAATGGCCATACTATCCTTCGTAATGCGGAGGGCGGCAGGCTGAGCTGCGGTATGCACCTCTTCTACGATTACCTGCCTGCCGTTCTTACGTCCAACGGCTTTGATAGTACCAGAGTCATAAGCAACATCCCAGGTTAAATGCAGGTCTGCGGTTGTACCTTTCACCAGGGGCCTGGCATAACTGTTCCAGCCGCCTGAAGTTCCCTGTCTTGGAAACTCCTGCACCTTAATGCCGTAAGATTTGTTATTAACAAATAGTTCCACCGTGTCGCAATTGGTGTAGGCCAACACAGGAATGATCTGCCCTTCATGTCCCTTCCAGTTCCATTGCGGTAAGAGGTGTAATACCGGCTGCGTTGTCCATTGACTTTGATAGAAATAAAAGCCATCCTTCGGGCGATTGGTCATATCTATCTCGCCTGCCATTGATCCTTTGGTAAGGCCGTGCGCTTCGCCCAAATAATCAATACCTGTCCACATAAAATCACCGATAACATAATCATGTATGGCAACAAACTTCCATAATTGTTCAGCACGTACCATCCCGCTGTTATAATTCGGTGACACTTTCCCATTATTAACGGTTAACGAATCTTCAGGCGCATTCCGTAACGCTTCGCTCTCAGTACCTATCATCTTCCAGCCCGGGTGGTTAAAGTGGTCAATGCTGTAATAAAGTTCACGGCGCTCATGCCAGCGATCAACATAATTGTAACCTACGATGTCTTCTGCTTCCAGGAACGCGAGCTTGGTGCCGCCACCATCGGCAGCGATCCCGTCATTGCCTGTTGTTACCGGGCGGGTCGGGTCTTCCATATGAAAAATGTCGAGCAATGCTTTCAACAGTGTGACGCCGCTATCCCGGTACTGGTCGCCAATCTCGTTACCAGCGCTCCATAAAACCACAGACGGATGATTGCGGTCGCGATGTATCTGAGCCGTCAGGTCGGTTTTCCACCATTGATCGAAATCAAGGTGGTAATCGTATTTCACTTTTCCTGTTTCCCAAACATCAAAAACCTCGTCCATCACCAGGAATCCCATTTGATCACATAGATCCAGAAATTCGGGAGCAACCGGGTTATGCGAAGTCCGGATAGCGTTACAGCCCATTTGCTTTAACAGCTTTAAACGCGTTTCCCATATCTTTAAAGGCACCGCCGCGCCAACGCAGCCACCATCATGGTGCAGGCAAACGCCGTTCATCTTCACTCTTTCACCATTTAGTAAAAATCCTTTGGTATTGCTGTACACCAGTGTGCGGATGCCGAAGGTACTTTGATAATCATCGACCACCTTTTTTCCTGAAGTGATCACCGAATGCAGAGTATATAACCGGGGCGTATCTACAGACCACAAATGCCGGGGACGCCACTTGTAGCTGCTGGCTAAATTCCACAGATGTATCACGGCCTACAGAAACGGGTATGCTTGCGGAAGCTACGTTTCTACCGTCTTTATTGTATATGACAGATGTTAATACGCCATCAGCCGGCAGCCCGCGGTTTTCTATTTTTGTCCTGACATTCACCCTGGCATACGAAACGCTAATCTCTGGCGTGGTAATATTGGTGCCCCACGTTTCAACATGCATAGCGTTGGTGACATCCAGCCATACATGACGATAAATACCGGAGCCGGAATACCACCTTGAGTTGGGTTGCTCCGAGTTATCTACTCTTACCGCAATGGTGTTTTTGTTTTTTAAAAGATAAGGAGTGAGATTATAAACAAAGCTGATGTAGCCGTTAGGCCGTTTGCCCAGGTAATGGCCGTTGATCCATACTTCGCTGTTCTTATATACTCCATCAAAACGGATGTTGACCTGCTTGTTGCTTACCCATGGCGGCAATCTGAAAGTTTTGCGGTACCAGCCAATTCCCGCTGGCAGGTATCCGCCGCCACTACCCGTGGGTGCATCCTTACTGAAAGTGCCTTCGATGCTCCAGTCATGCGGCAGATCGAGCTGTCGCCAGTTGTTATCGTTAAAGCCTGATGCAGAGCGGTTTTATCATCTCCCAAAAAAAACTTCCAGTCGCTGTCCATTAACAATTGATACCGGCTTTCTTTGGCATGTGCTTGAGCCAGTACCTTAAACGGGAAATCTAATATGGCGATGCATCCTATGCATACAGCAAGAGTAAGGTTTCGTCTCATTGGTTTTAAATTAGTAATCAATATCTAATGATAAAGTTATCTTCAATCGAAATTAAATGCAATTTTGGTAAAATGAATAATTGTTGATTTTTAAACTTTCAGTAATCAAACAGTACAATTATATAACATGATTTTTTGATTGAGTCAGCAAATAAGTTTAGACAATTGTCTTCGTCTTACAGTGCTCATACCGGCATATTACAACTAAGTGCTGGCACAAACCTTAAGAGAATTGGAAACAGATAATTTAATCAGCGGAAAATCTGTCACGAAATATCGTCCAGGGTAGAATTGATTGACAAAGATTCTATTGAACCGTCTTGTACTTTCTAAAATTGTGCTTGTTTTCAAAACAATCCTAAACGTTTAAGGAATGATATTAAACTGAATTGCAGAGTGATTTTAGTATCAAACGCTTTCACAATAAGAAACACCTGATATTTGATAATTTGTAGGTGAATCTTGTACATCACGTCAAAAGATATGCATAATTTGAAAACTGACAGGCGTGTATTTTGTTACCTTCGCGGTTGTGTTGAAAAGCATATCTATGAAACGTATTTATATAATCATTTTCGGACTTTTACTTTGTTTAAACCTGCTGCCATTAGCAGTAAAAAGTCAACCAACTTTTTGCAATCCCCTTAATATTAGTTACCGGTTTCAATTATCTAAACCATCCCGCCGCACTGCGGCTGACCCGGTTATTATTTTATATAAAGACAATTATTATTTGTTCGCCACCGCATCGGGCGGTTATTGGTATTCACAGGATCTGCTAAAATGGAATTTTGTTACTACTAAGGATCTTCCCTTTGAAAAAGACGCACCCTCGGTATCTGTCATAAACGGCTCGGTTTACTATCTACCCATGGCCAGTCATATTATCTATAAAACGGATGATCCCGTCAGTGGAAAATGGGAGGTATACAATGATTCCTTTCCATTGGCAGTAGGTGACCCGGATATGTTTCAGGACACAGACGGCCGGGTCTATATGTATCTTGGTTGCACTAATAATGACTATTTGGGGGCTGTTGAACTGGATGTGAATAATAAGCTGAACCCAATAGGGAAAACGGTAAACTGCATAAAAGGAAATCCACTATTACATGGCTGGGAAAGACCTGGCGACTACAATACAAGCACCGAGAGCCCGTGGACTGAAGCTCCCTGGATGACCAAATACAATGGGAAGTATTATTATCAATATTCAGCACCGGGGACTCAATATAAAAGTTATGCAGATGGCTACTATGTTTCTGATAAGCCTCTCGGCCCGTTTACCTATGCTGCAAATAATCCATTTTCCGCGAAGCCCGAGGGATTTATCAATGGAGCCGGCCATAGCGCCACTTTTCAGGATAAGTACGGTAACTACTGGCACGTATCAACAATGACCATTTCTGTAAAAGATATATTCGAGCGAAGGCTTGGATTGTTTCCTGTGACCTTTGATAAGGAAGACAATATGATTACGCATACGGAATTTGGAGACTATCCTATGCTAATGCCAAACTATAGGTACAATGATGTAAGCGAACTGTTCCCCGGATGGATGCTATTGTCCTACAAAAAAAAATCAGAAGCATCTTCAAGTTTAGCTAATCATCCTGCTTCTCTGGCTTTCAATGAGGAAATAAGGGATTACTGGAGTGCTAAAACAGGCAATAAGGATGAATGGCTAACCGTAGATCTTGGTGAGCAAGCTACGGTAAAGGCAGTGCAAATTAATTTTGCAGAGCACAATACACAGCTTTTTGGCCGTGACAACATTTCAGCGCAGCAATATTTATTAGAATTTTCAACTGATAACAAAAGCTGGAAAAAATTAATAGATGAAACTCAAAATACGGAGGACCTCACCCATCAGTACCATGTTATGAAAAAGCCTGTAAAAGCACGTTATTTAAAGATAACAAACTATAGAGTTCCGGATGGTACATTCGCTATTTCGGGTTTCAGGGTTTTTGGATTGGGTACAGGTAAAAAACCAACGAAAGTTAATTCAGTTGAAATCACACGGGATACGAATGATGCAAGGAATGTGAGACTTTCATGGAAAAAGCAACCTAATGCCATTGGCTATCTGGTGCGTTTTGGTACAGAAAAGGACAAATTATACCGTAGCTACCAGGTGTATAGTGATAATCAAATAATTATCCGAAGTCTAGACAAAGACAGAAAATATTGGTTTGCAGTTGATGCTTTTGGAGAAAGCGGCGTTACACGTGGTGATGTGCAATGATGTTCTGAAACAGGTAGAACTACGACAACCGGGTGCGATTTGTTCAATAGGAACAACGCACAAACTTATCAGGCGGGAAGGTTACATTACATAGGCCACTTTTATTTCCCGCTCAATAATTGAATCTGGTAACTAAAAGTTGAAGGCTCTGCATGTACGCGACAGGACTCTAAGGGCCGTGGCCCGCACCCATTAGAACCAACACCCAATGTTTTATGGCTGATACACAAAACGGTGCCTTTACTCTTTGGCAGGTCTATTTTGTATTCCACCGGATTCATTTCCTCATCGCTGTATGGCAGCGCAGAAACCTGCATTAAAGATGTATCTTCTTGTACTTTTATTCCCAAACCTTTCTCTGAGGTTACATTTGCCCAGCGCACATCCTCATGATTACCGCATTCCATTGGTTTTTCGTAAGGAGTCATCTGCTGTGCTACACTGCTTGCATAATGCCCCACATCGGAGCCACTCTTGCGGTCTTTATAATTTTCCATTGGGCCACGGCCAAAGTAATCAAACTTATCCAAATCCTTATTTAAAAACATGCGCACTCCCATCCTTGCCAGGACTAACGTTGGATCACTCGTGGTTACATTATTTGCAACATTAATCTCTCCTTTTCCGTTTATAGTATAGTCTGCCTGGTGATGCACAATAAAATTGTTCTTTCCTGTTCCTGTTAACCTTACGTTGATCTCAACTACATTACCAGAACGCTGCCTGCATTTCACTTCATCAGTTACCCATTTAAGATCTCTCAGTCCATTTTTTTCCCAGTCCTGGTAAGCCCACATATCATCTTTCTGATGAGGAGCGCGCCAAAGGTGCAGCATCGGCCCGCCATCTTTCTGCAAGAGATTTTCTCCGTCCCTTTCTATGGCTGAGAAGGTGCCCTTTACTTTATCAAACTGAAGGTAAAAATTTGTTCCTTTTATGCTGATTACATCGTTGGAATCATTCAAGGTCAAATTTACCACCTTGTCCGCGATTTGAAACAGCAGGTACGGCAATGGGTAATTCCAATTGCTGTGCAGCAACTTCATAGCCTTTTTTGGCCCACAATTGATCTGTAGCCAGGTCAAACGAAACTCTGAGAAAATATTCAGCTCCGGCTTTTGGCGTAACCTTGTACGGTATTTTTATATCCTTTTCTTCACCGGGATTAATCACGCCTATTGATAAATTGCCCGAGGATATTTTGCTGCCATCTTCACTTAAATCCCATTTGGCAGTAAAACCGTTTAGGTTGATGAACTGATAGCGGTTTTTGATAGTAACAATGCCGTTTTTAATGTCTTTCGGGATGATACTGATCCACTGATAAGCATGTTTGAGCTCGGGATAATGAGGTTTTGGTGACCTGTCAGAAAAGACAACGCCTTTATGAATAAAATATTGATCATTGGGGTATTCGCTAAAACCACCACCAAAAGCAGTTATAGGATGTTTAGGATCACGGTTGTTGTAGATACCCTGGTCCTGCCATTCCCAGATGGCGCCGCCAAGTAATTGAGGGTATTTATCAAAGAGCTCGTTGTAGATATCTACTGAGCCCATCGAATTAAACATCGCATGGGCATATTCGCACAAATAGAAAGGCTTGGTGAGTGTTTTGTCATTAGCTTTTTTTTCCAGGTCTTCAAGGCCGGTGTACATTTCACTGTCCATATCGGCAGGGTTCTTATCGTTTCCTGTACCGAAACCCTGGTAATGCGTTGGCCTGTCAGGATCAATCGATTTTATTACTTTCAATATAGCCCTGAAATTGGAACCGCCGCTGCCGCATTCGTTGCCAAGTGACCAGATAATAACTGAAGGATGGTTTTTAAAATTCTCCACATTGGCGACATTACGGTCAATAAGAGCTGCTTTGATTCTCGGTTCCTCGTTAAATTCATCCCAGGCGCCATGACTCTCCAGGTTCGCCTCAGCAACCAGGTAGA
This sequence comes from uncultured Chitinophagaceae bacterium, assembly GCA_963800635.1. Classification (GTDB taxonomy): domain Bacteria; phylum Bacteroidota; class Bacteroidia; order Chitinophagales; family Chitinophagaceae; genus Ginsengibacter. Next base: position 42,615 of record CAWDCB010000012.1, on the reverse strand, counting down.
TGCCGTATTCATCACACAGCTCATACCACCTTGGATCATCTGAATAATGGCAGGTACGCACATGATTACAGTTTGCCTGTTTAATAAGTATAATATCCCTGATCATCTGCTCTTCTGTAATGGCATGTCCATCATCAGGCCAGTTCTCGTGCCGGTTAACTCCTTTTAATTTTATAGGGACACCATTTACGGTAAACAGGCGGCCTTTTATCTCTATCTTGCGGAAACCTGTACGTGATGACAAGGTTTCTACAGTCCGATTTCCGTCATCAACAGTAATTACCGTGGTATAAAGTTTAGGCGTTTCCGCGGTCCATTTTTGCGGATTGGTTACGGGAACACTAACATCAACTGTTACTTCTTCACCTGGTTTCAATGCCGGAATCGACTTTTTTCCGGCAGCTCCGGGTACCGGGGTTGTACCATCGTACAGCAAAACATTTAGCTCCCGCGCTTTCATGTCTGTAGTACCATAGTTTTTAATTTTCGTGTTAACTACCAGTTCGGCATTTTTAAATTCCTTATCAAGATTGGTTTTAATAAAGTAATCCCTGATATGTTCCTGCGGCGCGCTCCAAAGCGTTACATTTCTGAATATACCACTCAGTCGCCACATATCCTGGTCTTCAAGATAACTGCCGGTGGTGAAACGATAGACTTCAGCAGCTATCATATTACTACCTGGTTTTACATACTTTGTTATATCAAACTCAGCAGCATTTCGGCTATTTACGCTATAACCAACTTTTTCTCCATTTACCCACAAAAAGAAACCTGCGTCAACGCCATCAAAAGTCACGAAAATGCGCCGTTCTTTCCAATCTGCAGGAACTTCAAAATTTCTCCGGTAGCTTCCAACGGGGTTCCTTTCCTGGTAAGCAGTAAATTTCACAGGGGGCGTACTCATTACCCTTGGAAAATCCTTTTGAAAGATATAAGTGAAGTTGCTGTAATAAGGCGTTCCATAACCTTCAACCTGGAAGTTGGATGGCACTTTGATATCTTTCCAGCCGGAAACATCATAATCCGTTTTATAAAAATTAACCGGGCGTTTTTGAGGCCAGTCAACCCAATTGAATTTCCATAATCCGTTCAAACTTTGGCTTAAAGACGATGCATGCCGATTGGCTACCAGTGCTTCTTTTAGTGAACCATAAGGCATTAAAGTAGCATGATAAGGTTCTTTATTTATGCCGGTGCACTGCGGGTCCTCAATTTCTTTAGGAACAAATGCAGTATCTGCTGTTGAAAACAGATGGTCTTCCGACGACTGCTGACACAAACCTATTTTATAGATAAACATAAAAATGAAAATCAATAAAACTTGGATATTGTTTTTCTTAAACAAAATTTTGCTCATAAAAGTGTGTATAGAAAATGAATGATTTTTTAAAAGAGAATATGCTATTCCTCTTTCCAAAAAAATATTTATGTTACAAAGAACCAGAAATTTCAAAGCTTAAAATTAGCATTCTATGAATATTTATTTTCATCCGGTGCAGTAAATCCTTTTACAAGCGAGTTGTGCTCGTTGCACAACCAGCATTAAGCACACATTTTTCATTTTTGGAAGATTACTCCTTTTCGGTTTAGATCCCCATTTCGAATTTACCCCGCTTGTATTTAATTCTTAACAGCTTTACTTATGATGTGAAGTATAATTTTGCTGAGACTAAGGGATGGAGAGTTACCGCAGGAGTAAACGGAATGTTTATTCCACTATCCATTTTTTAAGGATTACAATCTTCGGTTCTATTACTTTTTTGAGTATTAATTGATAATAAATTATTATAACCCTCCTAATTCTTATCGTTACTTAATTTCAGTATACCCACTTAGGGCAATAATGAAAATGCAAAGGAAAAAGTACTATTAATCAACCTGATCATATCCAGAATTTTTCCCCAATCCTCGCTCGTTTTGACTGTATACATAATGAAATATACAAGGTGATCAGAGACGATTTGAAATACGTTTTTCTTTTTTTTCATTTGTTTTTTAGTCAATTGATTTGGCATATAAGCCGACGTGTATTCGGGCTTCAACAATGTTTCTAAAATACCCATCCCTCTTTTTTGAATCATGGGAATCAAATTCAGATCCTGGTGCTAGGGGTAGACTTTGGGTGTTAGACTGTTTAACAAATCCGTTTATTGTGTGGGCTGTTCGGATGGTATTTTAATGAGGATAAAATCCGCTTTTTATTATTGCCATGCTAATTTTATGGTGTAATAATATTATTGCAACAAAAGCAAATAGGTGTCAGATATGATGAAGTACAATGATAAAACAATTATGAAGGCAATAGCTATATGCCATAAGCCATATTTAAAGCCTGAAGAAGCAATGATCTATTGTAATTTGGGACGCACACAGCTGGCAAAAAAATGTGAAGAGTATGGGGTATTTAAAAACAAAAATGGGTACTATAAAAAAGAAGAACTTGATCTAATCTTATCAGGTGGCCCTACCCTATTCGAGGAAAAAGTCAAAAAAATAAAATTATAAAGTTGGAAGTTTTTTGATGCCTTCCATCGCATTACTTTGTAAATATCGTTTATAGGTTTGTTGTACATACTTGGTTGTTGTGTGTCCAAGCATTCCTGCAACAGTTGCCAGATCAATCCCTTTCTGTTGAAGTAATACTGAAAAACTATGACGGGCACAGTGCCAGGTAATATGTTTATCAAGGCCGGCATCTTCGCACCACCTACCCAATACTTTGTTGGCGCCGTCCTGGGTGGGAATATGAAAAACTACTCCTGATTTTTTTCTCCTATTATTTGTGAAGCAATTTCATGTAAGGGTACTTCGAGGTTAACACCAGTTTTTTTCTGTTCAAGAACAATTGAACGTTCCTTTACATTTTCCCACTTCAATGGTTTGAAACCTGCCCATCTTAATCCGGTGTACAAAGAGAAAACAAATGCTTTTTTTACTTCATAATTCGTGCAGGGCGTTTTCATCAATTTTTAATAATCTTCCCCGCTTAAAATTTCCTTTATTTTTTTATTCTTATTTGATTTTTGTTATAATAGTGCTCATGCTCGCTTATGACACATCGTGTGTCAAATATGTAGGATAAAAAGCGAATAAAAGGGGAAAATTGACACATTCAAAACTTTAAATTGTTGAAAATCAATTGTAAGTATTCATTTCAAAGAGTTAAAAAGTGCCCGGGACTGGATTCGAACCAGCACATCCTTGCGAACGCTGCGACCTGAACACAGTGCGTCTACCAATTTCGCCACCCGGGCAGTAAGATGCAAATATAATTTCAATTTTTTTTAATAAGTATTTCTGAACGGAAATACTTCAGTCGAAGCGGCCGGCGGCAAGATTACTGTACCAAAGATGGAAATTTCCGGCTATGGATTTATGGCAGTATTTATAGATACTGAAGGAAACAGGATGGCATTACACTCTGTGCCGGGAAAAACCTAATATACTACCTGTTACATTCAATGTGAAGATGTAGAAATTTGCAAAGGGCTCCGGAAAAATACACGATGATAATACCTCTTGAATACGGAGATACAGGCTTTGATAAAAGGGGCACTGTTTCATCTATAATGTCAGCAGGAGATCAATCGCGGCAAAAAAATATTTGAAGGTAACTGCAGGGAGTTAAATTAGATGGTTATTTATGAAATTTTCCTGATCTTTATCTTCAACCACTTTTAAATTTTCAACCAATTTGTATTATGAAAAAATTTTGCATCATATTAGCCCTGGTACTGCCAATGGTACTACAGTTTTGCCGATCGTCAAAAAAATCGCAAAGCGCAATGGTGGCTCCAAAAATTACTTACATGGCCAATGTGCAACCCACCATTGTTAGCAACTGCTCGCCTTGCCACATACCACCTAAAGGATCTAAAAGAGCTTTCAATAATTATGATTCTGTGAAATCCAACATCGATGAAATCATAGCACGCATACAAAAGCAGCCAGATGAAAAGGGATTTATGCCTTTCAAGCACCCAAAGCTCGCAGACTCTACAATTATGGTATTTGTAAACTGGAAAAAAGACGGGCTGGCGGAAAAGTAGAAATTAATTCGAATTGTATAAAATAAAAACGGGCTGTATCCACACAGCCCGTAAACTTTTATTTTTAAGACAGCCTCTTTTTATATAAAAAAATATTATTCTTGTTCAGCCTCTACATTAATGGAAGATTCTGCAATCTCTGTCAATTTTTGATCTGCCTCTTTTTCTTCGTCCAGGGTTTGTTGCAAGAGTGATGCAACTTCGTCTTCACCCAGAGTTTTTGCAAAAGCGCATAGCGTACCATAAGTCGCTATTTCATAATGCTCAACTTTTTGCCCCGCAGAAATAATCCCTGCATCACGCACAACGCCTTCTTCTGTATTTTCCATAATTTCCTCAGCTTCTTTTACAAGTCCTGCCATAGCTTCACACTTCTTTGCACGAGCGGCTTTTCCTAATATTTTGAAGCCTTCTTCTAATCTCTGTACATGCCCTTTGGTTACTTCAAGATGTTCGTTTAATGCATTAACTAATTCTTCAGTTGTTGCATTTTTAGCCATTTTGGGGAGCGCCTTTGTTAAAGCTTTTTCAGCCCAATAAATGTCCTTTAGCTCATCTTCAAAAAGATCCCTCAATCCCTGCGCAACTTTTGAGTCACTTTTCTGACTATCCTTAGCGGCGGCTTTTTTTCCATTCTGCGATGAATTGGATTTTGATGTACTAGATTTCATGGTTTTTATTTTAATGGTTATAAAAAATATTTGTACTAACATTAATAATAAACTATGCCAGATTTAAAAAAATTGTGGATAAAACGACTACAGGCTGTTTTAGGAAGTTTTTCCCATATTTTCCGGAAAATCCCGTGTCCGACAGTATCTTGCCGCCACAAAATTCCACACGGTAAAAATTACGTGAGTAAATTTATACACATAACGTCTAAGTAGAAGTTTTGCCCGTCCAGACACCTGTATAAGAAGCATTGGCACGTTAATTAATATAGAACCCAATCGTTAAAAATGATTTCAAAAAAAATAATTTCTTCATTTGCAAAGACGATGAAGAAAACTCCCATCCCGCAAGACTTAAAACCTATGCTTGCGACCCTTGTTGATAAACCGTTTGATGAACCCGGCTGGCTATACGAAGTAAAATGGGATGGCTATCGTGCACTTGTTTACCTGAATAACGGCGAAGTGGAAATGCGTTCCAGGAACAATAAAATCATTTGATGAAAAATTTTATTCGGTTCATAATGACTTGAAGAAATGGAAAATTAACGCGCTGGTTGATGGCGAGATAATTGTTGCCAATGAGAAAGGCATATCCAATTTTGGCAACCTCCAGAGCTTGGCGAAGCGAAGCTGATGGCGAATTGATATTTTATATTTTTGATGTTTTATGGCTGGATGGCTATGACCTTACCCAGCTTTCCACTAAAAGAGCGAAAAGAAATATTGAAAGGCATTGTCCCCCAATATTAATAACATAAGGCTTAGTGAAAGCTTTGATACCGGAGCAACAGAATTTTTTGAGGTCGCGAAAAAAATAAATCTTGAAGGTATTATTGCAAAAAAAAGTGATAGTAAATATTTCCCCGGAGAACGATCACAGATTGGCTTAAAATTAAAAACCGGCAAAAGGCAGGAAGTGATTATTGGCGGCTATACCAATAATGAAGGGAGCAGCAAAGCTTTCAGCTCGCTGCTTGTGGGCGCCTATGAAAATGGGAAACTGCAATATACTGGTAAAATAGGAACCGGATTCTCACAAAAATTACAAAAAGAAATGATGCAACAATTTAAACCTCTTAATAACTGAAGAATGCCCGTTTACGTATTATACCTGATGTTAATAAGCCTTCCCGGTTTCGGCCAAATCCGCCAAGAGCAACGGCCACCTGGCTTAAGCCGGAATTAATCTGTGAAGTTTCGTATGCTGAAATGACCTCTGATGGCGTTATGCGCCACCCTTCTTTTGAAGGCATGAGAGATAGATAAAAATGTAACTGAAGTTGTAAAAGAAAAAGAAAAACATACCATGGAAATTGTAAATCCCTCCCCAGCTCCGGCAAACGAGAAAATTAAGAAAGTAAATCACCAGCTGCGACTGGCAAAAAGGCTGCAAATAGTGATAAGGCCGCTAGTGAAACTCTTACAGGCAGGCTTCTGAAAACTTCCGAAATTGCAGGCCGTAAAACGCTGCTTAACCCAAAAGATAAATCTCAAACAAGAAATATAAACGGGCATGATATTACATTTAATAACCTTAATAAGATTTATTACCCGAAGAAGAAAGTAACCAAAGCGTGATGTGGTGAATTATTATTATCTCGTGGCGCCTTACATTTTACCATATATGAAAGACCGTCCGCAAACGCTCATTCGATATCCTAATGGTATTGAAGGAGAAAGCTTTTATCAGAAAGATGTAACAGGCAAAGTAGCGGATTGGGTAAAACAATTTCCATACAGCAGCGACCGTGGAGGCGACCGCAATTTTCTGGTATGCACCAATGAGGCCAGCCTTCTTTTAATTGCATCTCTTGGCGGCCTTGAAATGCATCCCTGGAGCAGCCGTATACAAAAACCCGGTAATCCTGACTGGTGCATTATTGACCTTGACCCTGCCGATAAAACAACTTTTGAACAGGTCATTATCGCCGCGCAAACTACCAAAGAAGTGCTTGATGCCATTGAAGTACCCGCCTATTGCAAAACTTCCGGGGCAACAGGCATGCACATTTATATACCCCTCGGCGCAAAGTATACTTATGAACAAAGCAAGGAATTCGGAAGGGTACTTGTAAAAATTGTGCATCAAAAAATACCTGAATTTACCAGCATTGAGCGCATTATTAGAAAACAGGAAGGGCAAGCTTTACCTCGATTTTTTGCAAAACAGGCCGCAGGCCACGCTTGCTGCGCCTTATTCTTTGCGTCCCAAGCCAGACGCTACGGTAAGCATGCCCCTGCATTGGCATGAAGTGACAAAGGGTTTAAAAATGAAAGACTTTACCATTTTCAATGCAATAGACAGGATAAAAATGCAAGGGGATATTTTCACCGGCGTACTCGGCAAAGGCATTAATCTTAAGAAAACAATCAAAAATATTGAAACAGTCTTTGGGAAACAAGAAATGCATAAATCGTTGAGGTGAATTGGGGACAATTAGAATTAAGAAGCAGCGGCGATTTACAACATCGGGGCATGAGTGATCGTCAATTTACAATAATGTCTTGCTTATCCCCGCTGATTGCTCATCGCTCATTCACTCACTACTTTATTTTCTTGCATGTTGTTTGTGAACCCCCCTGGTGCAGTATAAAACCATCGACTTCTTTTTTATCATTTCTTGTAAATTCTATCTGGATATCCTGTGATTTTATAAAAAAGAAATCTTCTTTTTCTGCATAAATAGTTTGTGCCGGCTGTCCTGTAGGTGCTGCAATCAGCTCACCATCTTTCACACTCATCGTTACATGCAGCTCCGGCTTTATTTCATACTCACCTTCATATTGCTTTAATTTCTCTGCCGCTATTTTTATAGCGGTTCTTTCTTTTGGTAATTCATATGGGTCGTTATACAGAACAGCAAAAATGCTTTTGGTAATTTCCCCCAGTGTGCCGTCGGATGCGTTACTTAACAATATAATGCATACGTCGTCTTGCGGAACCCGTGCTATGTTGGTAGTAAAACCATGTATGCCGCCGCTATGCCCCACTCTTCGTTTGCCTTGAATGCTATCAATTCCCCATCCGTAGCCATAATTATTTTTTACGGGCGTATACGCTTTCTCCTGCTGGGCCTTTGATAAAATGATATTATTTTCCAGTGCTTTATGCCACAGGTAAAGGTCCCCTGTAGTTGAATAGATAGCACCGGCCGAAAAAGAAATGGATGAATCTACAATAGGTGCAGCGACTGTATCTTTATCATCAAGCTTGAAATACCCGATCGCTTTATCCTTGTTTTTTAAGTGGGTAAAATCAAAACCGCTGTGTGTCATCTTAAAGGTGTAAATATGTAACTGCGCACCGCCTGTTCGTAAGGCTCCTTTGTTACGGCTTCGATAATATAACCCAAAAGCGAGTAGCCACTATTAGAATAATTCCAACCCGTACCCGGTGAAAAATCAAGCGGCTTATCTTTAAATAAGGCCATCATTTTTTCCCTGTTTGCAGGTATGGTAATTTGGTGGGCCATAAAGTCCTGATCATTGGTATAGTTATAAATACCGGAAGTATGTGTTAATAACTGTTCTATAGTGATGCTATCTCCCTTTGGATAACCGCGGGAAATATTTGCTGATCTTATCTGTTACATCCAGTTTTTTTTCTTCCTGGAGTTTAAGGATAACTGCTGAAGTAAACTGTTTGGTAATAGAACCTAACTGAAAAACGGATTGTTCATTGTTCGCGATTCGTGCAGCGGCGTTGCGGTATCCATATCCTTTGTTTAACAGAAGGGTATTGTTCTTTGCGACCAGCACTGAGCCATTGAACCGATGCAATTTAGCATAAGCGCTTATTAATGTATCGAGCTTCCGGGCTGTTTCCTGGGTTAAACCGGAACACACCATGAATAGTGCTGCAACAAGTACAAGTATTTTTTTCATGAAGAATAATTTGAAGATTTTGGTAATAAGATTTATGGAAGGAGCAACACCCCAAACAAATCTAATTTAAATTATTACAAATTCAGTGGTGACTTTAGCCGCCAATTGCTTCCCTGTATTTTAAACAACGGGTAAGAAATCAGTAATCACACTGCAACATTGAAATCTCTTAAAGCATCATTTAAACTGGTTTTTATGTCAGTGCTTTCTTTCTTTTTCCTATAATTAGTGCGCAGCTCACATTGTACTCTCCTGCAGGAAATTTTTTTATATAACTCCCGGAATCACTACGCTGCGTGGCGGCACAATGCCTTTATATTCTACAGGCTCACTGCCGCTTACATCAATAATTTTTGTGGATTGCGTAAGCACCACATTAGCTCCGAGCACCGCTTCTTTTTCTACCCTCACTCCTTCTACAACAATGCTGCGGCTGCCAATAAAACATCCATCTTCAATTATAACCGGGCTGGCCTGTAAAGGTTCCAGCACGCCTCCAATGCCTACGCCGCCACTAAGGTGTACATTTTTTCCAATTTGCGCACAACTGCCTACCGTGGCCCAGGTATCTACCATAGTTCCTTCATCCACATACGCGCCGATGTTTACATAACTCGGCATCAGCACTACATTTTTTCCAAGGAAAGCGCCATAGCGCGCAACAGCATGTGGAACGGCCCGCACGCCCAAATCTTTATAATTGCTTTTTAATTTCATTTTATCATAAAACTCAAACGGCGGCAACGTAGTAAGTTTGCATTTGCTGGATCCCGAAATATAAAAGGATTGCCTGTTTTACCCATTCATTTACCTGCCAGCCGTTTCCAACGGGCACGGCTGTACGCAATTCGCCGGTATCAACTTTTTCGATTACATCTCTTACGGCACCGGAATAAGTTTCATCTTTAAGAAGCTCCCGGTTTGCCCATGCTTCATTGATTAATTGTTGCAGATCCATATTTTCGTTTTTGCAAACATAATATGTAAACAGTTTTTTTACCAAAGATTATACAGATTTCCACAGAAAAATATCAAAATAACCTGAACCTGGCGTATAGTACAGAAGTGGTTTGATCATATTTTCTTTATTGATAACTTTACTCTTCATGCAAAAATTTCTTGTGATACAAACGGCGTTTACAGGCGATGTGGTTCTGGCAACCGCATTGATTGAAAAATTGCATCAGTTTTTTCCCGGATGCATCTATTGATATTTTAGTAAGAAAAGGAAATGAAGGGCTTGTTACATCGATCATCCTTTTTTACATGAAGTGTTGATATGGAATAAAAAAGAAAATAAGAAGAAAAATCTTTTCAGGCTTTTAAAAAAATCCGGAAAAATAAATATGATACGGTGATTAACCTGCAAAGATTTGCTTCTACAGGCCTGTTAACAGCATTTTCAGGAGCTAAAGAAAAAATTGGATTTGATAAAAATCCTTTCAGTTTTTTATTTACAAAAAAAATAAAGCATGATCTTACTAACGGCAGGCATGAAGTAGAAAGAAACAATGAATTGATAAAAGATTTTACAGATGACACATTTGTGATGCCACGCCTCTACCCTTCCGTTGAAAATTATGATGAAATAAAAAAATACACGCTGCAACCTTATGTCTGCATGATGCCTGCAAGCGTCTGGTTTACCAAGCAATATCCTTTTGATAAGTGGATTGATCTTATTAATAATTTTCCGCCGGATTATAACATTTATTTATTGGGTGGAAAGGAAGATGCAGCTCTCTGTGAAAAAATTAAAACGCTGGCTGATCAACAAACATGTTGAAGTACTTGCCGGGAAATTAAATTTTCTTTCATCTGCCGCGTTAATGAAAAATGCAGTAATGAATTATACCAATGATTCTGCGCCTTTACATTTTGCTTCAGCAATGGATGCCCCTGTTACCGCAATTTTTTGTTCCACAGTTCCTTCATTTGGGTTTTACCCGTTATCTGCGAAATCGTTTATCGTGGAAACCAAAGAAGAACTGGCATGCAAGCCCTGTTCACTTCATGGGTTAAAGCCTGCCCGCTCGGGCATTTCAAATGTGCAAGGACTATTGAAACTGATCAATTACTGTCGCCACTTTCTTTATAATTCTTATCTTCAATTCTATTTTACGCCTTACCACATAGTATCATAGAAACATAGATCCACATAGAAAAATGCAGGTTGCTCTATGTGTACTCCTATGTGTCTATTGTTCCTATATGGTTTAATTTTGGATGTAACTAAATGGAAAATTTTGAAAATGATATTATCAATTCAATAAAAATCCTTACATGACGGTGGTATCATTCTATATCCTACCGATACCATTTGGGGTTTAGGTTGTGATGCAACAAACACGGTTGCCGTAAAAAAAATTTATCTTCTTAAAAAAAGAGAAGAAAAAAAATCAATGATCATATTGCTGGCTCATGAAAATGAAATCAATAATTATGTGCTGAATCCATCAAAAAAAATCATTGATTTTATTATCGGAACAACAAAAACCAACTACAGCAATTTTTGATAAATGCAATCAATCTGCCGCGAGAACTTATAAATGCAGATGGAAGTATTGCCATAAGAATTGTTAAAGATAACTTTTGTAAAATGCTCATCGGGCATTTAAACAAGCCGCTCGTTTCTACTTCTGCAAATATTTCCGGCACCCGTTCACCAAAAAATTTTTTTGAAATCGGCCAGGAAATAAAAAACGGTGTTGACTATATCGTTCAACACCGTCAAAATGAAATAACTACATTGGAGCCTTCCTCAATAATTAAATTGAATGATAAAAGCGAAATTGAAAAAATAAGGTAACGATTACAACAAAGAGAAACCAACACCCAACTGAACAGCATTTGCCTTCCAGGTATTATGGCTACCAAGGTTATCAAGATTGGTAAGTCCTCCTACGTATCTTCCATAAATCCTGAATTTCAACAACCTTAACTGCAGTCCGCCGACTAACGAAAAATTTCCGGATTTAAAAGCATCTGCTCCGTTTTGAAGAAGGTTATCATTTCTGTTTCATTAAAACTCCAAATTGCGGGCCGGCCTGGATAGAAAGGAATGGTGCCACATTATAATTCAATAAAATGGGAATACTTAAATATTTTAATTGAATATTGTTTGCATTCTTAACCTTAAATACGTCACTGAAATTTGTTGCCGTATCAGTATTGATCTGGTTGAATAATACTTCCGGCTGAATGGCAAATTTTTTGCCCAAACCAATCGTAGCAAATGCGCCAACATGATAACCAAGTGTAAACTCATCTTTAAAAGACTGCCCGGATATTTTACCAAGGTTAGCGCCGCCTTTTATACCCAGGCTAAAAGATTGGGAAAAGGCTGATGCGCCAATAAATAATAATAATGCGAGTGGGAGGAATTTAGTTTTCATAAAAATTATTTTAAAGTATTTTAAAGATATTATTTTCATTTACAGGGTTGCAACCTGGTATTAAAATGTTATACCAATATTAACATTAAAAATCTGTGTAAACCTGTTGTCATTTGTTTTAGGCAAGTAATAATCAAGATACAATTCGGGTTCCAAATAAAATTTCCCAATAGAATAATTGAAGTCCAGGTCAAGCCCTAATGACTGGGCCTCATATTTATCATTACCAGCCTGGGATTGAAAATGCCTGATCCGTTTAATACGTTTTTTTGTAAAAGAATTATAATTTGTAACCGTGCTTTTATGATTAACCTCGTAAGTATTAATGCCGGTAATAAAGGAAAACTGGGGGATAAATACAAACCCGTCTCTTTTTGAAAATATGTTATAAAATGCGAATGAATGCTCAATAGTTGCCGCAAGTGAAAAAGATGAAAGTTTAATAGCAGTCGTATCAATATATTTTATATGAAGCCGCTGAATTCCCACGCGGATGGTTGTATCGATATTAATAATTTCATGCGAAGTGCCTGTAGAATACCCGACAAAAATGCCGGGTTTGAGCCATGGCTTTTTAAAAACTAAGCTGCCATAAAATTCGTTCTGAACGGGCGAAGTATTCGAACTGTAAGTATCTTTTTCAAAATAATGTGTATAAGCCACTGAAGCATTGGCAACCTTTCCTTTAGTATAATTATAAGATGGCGATACAGAATATTGATAAAAACCCGTTTTTTTATTTTCATTAAAAAGGAAGCCCGTAAATGAAATGCTCAGCCCACTTTTATGATAATAGGCGACTGATGGGCTAATGACAAGCTCGCTGGCAGTTTGCAACGATTCGACAGCCATGTCCTGGCTGCTATATAATTTATTGCCAGCCGCTAATATTGATTCTAAAGTAACTGAAAGGCTTATCAAAGCTGCTAATCATTTTTAACATTTCGTCATTTTGCAACAGCGAGTCCATGATCTCTTTATCGGACGGACTTGTTTGCCCGTAAGATCTGTAATACAACATGGTACCCGCCAGGAAAAAAAATACAAGTGTTCGCATATGGTTAGTTAAATAAGACCGGTTGAAGGTATAGGAAACTAAAGGATTTTTTTTCCAAGGTGTTTGTTTGAAATAGACCTCAAAATTATAAATAAGTTTAATAATTTGTAAGAAAGCTTCGCGGCATTTATTCACAACCAGTTGTGCCGCTAACAACTGTCATTCTAAATAACATACCTTTGCGCCCTGAAATAAAAATAATTAGATGAATGCATTTGAAGGCCTTGGGTTAAATGAAAACCTGGTAAAGGCTGTTACTGATCTTGGATTTGATATACCTACTCCGATACAACTGAAAGCAATTCCTGTTTTACTATCCGGCACAACAGATTTTGTTGGCCTTGCTCAAACCGGTACCGGTAAAACTGCAGCATTTGGCCTTCCGTTATTACAATTAGTGGATGCGTGCCAATAAATATCCACAGGCATTAATCGTATGCCCTACCCGTGAGCTTTGTTTACAAATATGCAATGACTTGCAGGAGTATAAAAAATATTGCCGGAATATTATTGCAGAGCCCGTTTACGGCGGCGCTTCTATAGTAATGCAGATTCGTGCTTTAAAAAAAGGAGTTCATATAGTTGTGGCTACGCCGGGCCGGCTTATCGATATGATAGAAAGAAAAGCTATTGACCTGCAAAAAGTAAAATATGTAGTACTTGATGAGGCAGATGAAATGTTGAATATGGGATTCAGGGATGATATTGATTTTGTTTTGAAAAATACGGTTAACCGTGAAAGTATCTGGCTCTTCAGCGCCACTATGCCGGATGCAGTGAGGGCTATTTCTAAAAACTTCATGAAGAACCCACAGGAAGTAACAGTGGGCAAAAAAAATACTGCGAATATAAATATTGATCACCAATATTTTATTACGTCTGCGCAGTCATCGTTATGAAACGCTTAAAAGGTTAGTTGATTTTAACCCCGGGATGTATGGAATTATTTTTACCCGCACAAAAGCAGATGCACAGGAAGTTACAGAGCGGCTAGTGAAGGAAGGTTATGATATTGAAGCTTTGCACGGAGATCTTACACAACAGCAACGCGACAAGGTAATGCAACGCTTTCGCCAGAAAAGCATCCAGATATTGATTGCAACCGATGTGGCAGCAAGAGGTATTGATGTGGAAGGCATCACCCATGTGATCAATTTTGAATTACCCGATGATATTGAAGTTTATACACACAGCAGCGGGCGTACTGCCCGCGCGGGTAAAAGTGGCATTTGTATTTCTATCTGCCACAGCAGGGAAATTTTTAAAATAAAGCAGCTTGAAAAAATGACCAATGCGCAGTTTCATCGCCTCGATATACCGAGCGGAAAAGATGTGTGCCGTAAACAGTTTTTCTATTTTATGGATAAGCTTATGGAAGCGGATACTTCACATGGCGAATATGAAACTTACATGCCCGATCTTCAAAAAAAATTTGCTGATGTAAGTAAAGAAGAAGTTTTGAAAAGAGTTGCGGCTCTTGAGTTTGATCATTTTTTAAAATATTATGAGAATGCTGATGACCTGAATGGAAGAACCGATTCAAGGGAAAGAAGATTTGAAAATAATAACCGGGACCAAAGTATAAGGAGGGAACGTCCTGTTTTCCAGCGCGACAATGGATACACAAGGCTTTTTGTAAATCTTGGAACAAAGGATGGATTTTATAAAGCCAGTTTTTTGCAATTTATTCTTGATGAAAGCAACCTTAAGAAAGAAGTACTGGGGAAAATTGATCTTCGTGATATGAACTCATGGATTGAAGTAGATAAATCGGTAGCGGCAAAAATGATCAGGAGCATCGATGGTAAAAATTATAACGGCCGGCAGGTACGGATGAATGAGGCCGATGGCGGATTTCAAAAGCCTTCACCTCACGGAAGGAAAAGAATACATACATCGGAAAGCAGGTAATTTATTTAAAAAAAAATTTTCAACCACAATAGAATCACAGCTATGCAGGAAAGGGGATAGGCATTTTATTAAAGTGTACAAATTTCAATGGATAAATTAATCGAAGCTGGTATGATATTATCACTTTATGATTTAGCCAATCTTAGTCTTGAAAGATAGTTTTAGCTTACTTTTCGCCAGACACATTTCAGTTACTGTGCTGGGGCCAATCATTCTGCATCTTCTATGTGATTCTATGATTCTACTGTTCGCATGCGGTGAAATATCAGAACGAAATTTCGCTAGGGCTCCTGGTTTAGCACACTTATAATTTAAGCCTTATAACTTTCTTCGTTAACAGGTATTACGCATATCACAGCCGGAATTAGTATGCGAATTACACGTTAATAAAAAACTGTATTTAATTCGCGTTTCGCGAATTTTGTAATTCGCCTGATAAAATAAACCTGTAACAACAACAATCGTATGTTATTTAAGTAATAATTATCTGCATGAAAAAAATCACCGCTCTCATTACAAGTATCGTTTTTTTATTCGTTGCCCCTGCCCTTCTTTATTCGCAAAAAGGTGCGGATTCCTTGCTGGATTTTATACGACAAAATAAATCAAGGTCGTCGCTTTTTCTCGAAAAGAATGATACCATAATTGCCAGGCTTGATGAGAATAAATTAATGCCGCTTGCAAGTACTGTAAAGATCATAGTGGCGATAGAATTTGCCAAACAAGCCGCTCATGACATTTTTAATGAAGATGAAAAAATATCACTCAGTGAACTCGACAAATACTATATTCCCAATACCGACGGTGATGCGCATCCACATTGGATAAATTACGAAAGAAAGCAAGGGCATATACTTAATGACAGTGTAAAGCTAATCGATGTTGCAAGGGGAATGATCATGTTCAGCAGCAATGCTAATAGCGAATATCTCATGGATATCCTTGGCTTTGACAATGTGGAAAGCAACCTACGGCTATTAGGCCTTAAGCAACATACTGCGATCTACCCACTTGTATCCTCCTTATTTCTTTACCAAAACCCTAAAAAAATAAATGACGGTAAAATTCTAAAAGAAATAAAAAAAATGAGCGATGCAGATTATGCAAGGGCAGCGATATATATTCACAACCAGTTGAAAAACGACAGTATTTACAGGAGCAAATTTCGCCCGCAGGATCTTACATTGCCCATGCAAAAGGAATGGAGTAACAGGTTACCCGCCTCTACTACAAAAGAGTATGTGCACGTATGCAGTATGCTCAATAATCGAAAATATTTTGATGATAAAACGTACCGTATTATTGCCGAAGTATTGGAAACGCTAATGGAAAAACCAGTGAATCAAAACTGGCTGTCGCATGCAGGCATGAAAGGCGGTTCAACTCTTTTTGTATTAACCAAAGCCCTGTACGCAACGCTAAAAAACGGAACTAAAATTGAAATGGCTTATTTTTTTAATGATCTTACCGGTGAAGAAAACCACCGCCTTCAAAACTGGATGAATGATTTTGAAATACAGGTGCTTTCCAATGAAGAATTCAGAAAGAAAATTATTTTTTAACCGGAACGAGTCGAAAGTCTCAATCAAATCACCTTCCTGTTAAAACTTACTTTTCAATCAATGAGCTGTGACCGGATGACTAACTGAAGTCCTTGTGCCCTCATTTATATTTTTCCATACTTTTGATAATAGGCGATCAGCATGGCAATTACTTCATTATAACTCCGAAGCCCGGTTGGCTGCTGGTTTGCCTGCAGGTATTTTCCATACATCCAGCTTATCCAGGGTTCAATAAAACTGCTGTATTTTCTGTTAAAGCGTTTCCATTCTAACAGGTCCGCCTTCACTTCAGGAATTAATTGTTTTGCAGCGGTAATGGAAGCGGCCGAGTCAAAATAAAATACTTCATGGTTTGCATAAACAAAAAGATCAAGGTAGGCGGAATATTGAAATAGCGTATCCCCGGAATTAGCTGCAGCAAGATATCCTGAAAAATTCGCCTCATCTTCTTTTGCATATCCCAACTGGTGGCCCATTTCATGGAGCGTAACGTATGGGATTAAAAATTCAGGCACAGTAGTGTTTACCTGCGCTTCCCCGGTAAACGGATTATAATAGCCCGTAAATCCTAAGTAATTTCCAAGCCATCCATAAAAAGAGGCCTTCACGGAAGTGTTTTTGTATTGGATAAAAGGATATTGTTTTTGGGTGATATCGTAACACTCTTTGGCGCGTTCAAATAATCTTTTTTTAGTTGGGTATATCGCTTTTTGCCCGATGAGCGCTTGTTTCTTTTCGTTTACCTTATGTAATAATAAATCCTGCATTAATTTAAGGTTTGAAGTATCATAAACAGGTTGCTGTAAATGTAATTGCCAGGCAATTCCTTTTCGGTTATAATTCAATCCCCAGAAAATATTGAAAACAATATAAACAGTCGCCGAAAGCAAAAGGAGCTTCCACAACTTGTTGAAAAAAATTTGTTTATTAAATTTCTTTTTAAGGAGCACAAAATTCTTTATTACTTTCCAAAAGAGCCAGCAGCCTGCGGCCAGGTATACAATGTCTCCAAGGCTAAACGGAATCCATCCAAATAAAATTCTAAGCAGCCTTGCGAAGAAATAGTAAAAATCCATGGAGTAATGCGCTTCTACTCTTAAAGGGTTCCGGGCCCATAATCGAATGAAAATTATTAGGGTTAATGCTGTAGCGAAAACCCATTTTTTACTTTTTAAATTGGGAAAACTCTTCATATTAACCATCGCCCCCTGGGCAAGGGAATGTATTTAACGGGTTTCAAAAGGTAATACTTGTTGCCGAAGACAGGCGAAAGATTAGGTCGATTGCCGGTTTATTGCACATAACTGCCGAAATTAGTAATTTTATACCTTATTTATATCAAAAAATTAGTTGATTTTCTTTACCTTTGCCCCCCTTTAATTTGATGTCATGGGAAACAGGCGTGAGTTTGAGATTGCATTTGTTGGGTTAAAGCCAGGAATTCATGAATTTAAATATGAGGTAGACCATAAGTTCTTTGCAGAATACAACCGGACAGATTTCACTAACTGCCAGGCAAGCATTCGCCTTACGCTCGAGAAAAATACATCGTTTATGATGTTGAAATTCGAGATCGGCGGTAATGTGGATGTCATTTGTGACAGGTGTGGAAACACGTTGAATATGGATCTTTGGGATGAATTTAATATGGTGGTAAAGCAAGTTGAAAATCCTGAGGAGATGAATCAAAACGAAGAAGATCCGGATATCTTTTATATTTCCAGAACGGAGAGCCACCTTCACCTGGCAGATTGGATTTATGAATTTGTTTCGTTAAGTATTCCAATGCAACGGATGTGCGATGAACAGGAAATCGGTGGCCCGCAGTGCAATAAAGAAATACTTGCTATGCTGAAAAAAATGGGTTCAGGAAAAATTGAAAATAATCATCCCCTGGAAAAAGGGCTTGAAAAATTCAGGAAAAAATAATAATTATTTATACTTTAATTTAAGGTTATGCCAAATCCAAAACGCCGACATAGTCAGCAAAGAAGTGCAAAAAGAAGAACACATTATAAAGCAGATGCCCCTACCTTAAGCACAGATAGCACTACGGGCGAAATACATGTGCGCCATCGTGCCCATGTGAATGAAGGGAAGCTTTACTACAGGGGAAAGGTAGTTGCAGAGAAAGCGCCCCTGAAAGCCTGATTGATATAGTGTAGTTGCAAGAATTATCACAATATAATTATTATACGATCCAAAAATAAGTTTGATTAGGTTCAGCTTTGTTTTTGGATTTTTTTTTGCCGATATGGTATAATAGCTTTACGGGAACATCGCATACCTTTTAAGTACAGAATTATTCATTTAACGGTTAAGTATGAAAGTTGCAATTGATATGATGGGAGGAGATTTTGCGCCGGAAGAAGCTGTAAAAGGTGTGGGGCTTTTTTTATCAAAGCCCCAGCAGGAATTGGACCTGGTTCTCATCGGCGACGAAGAAAAAATAAAATTGCTGCTTTCACGAGAATAAAATCAGTTGTGAAAAAATTTCAATTGTTCATGCAAGCCAGGTAATTGAAATGCATGAGCATCCTACAAAAGCATTGAAAGAAAAAAAACAATCTTCCATTGCACTCGGGTTTCAACTCCTGGCAACCGGCGAAGCCGACGCACTTATCAGTGCAGGCAATACCGGCGCAATGATGGTGGGTGCCTTGTACAGCATTAAAGCCATTGAAGGTGTCAGCCGTCCTGCCATCGGCGCTTATATACCTAAAGAAAACGGTAAACTTGCGCTGCTCCTTGATGTAGGCCTCAATGCCGATTGTAAACCTGAAAACCTGTCACAATTTGCTGTTCTGGGTTCATTATTTGCCAAACACATTTTAGATATTCCTGAGCCGCGCGTGGGCCTCATAAACCTTGGCGAAGAAGAAGGCAAAGGAAATCTGCTGGCACAGGCCGCCTATCCTCTTTTGAAAGAAAACCGCAAAATCAACTTTATCGGAAACGTAGAAGGAAGAGATATTTTACCAGGTAAGGCCGATGTATATTTATGCGAAGGCTTTACAGGCAATGTCGTTTTGAAATTTGCGGAATCTATTTATGACATGGTACAAAAAAGAGCGATTTCGGATGAACATTTTAATCGTTTTAATTTTGAGATTTATGGTGGTGTTCCGGTGCTCGGCGTGAACAAGGCTGTTATAATCGGCCATGGCATATCACACGCACGCGCATTTGACAATATGATCCAAATGGCAAAAAAAATGTATGATGAGAAGCTGATTGATAAAATAAAAAACGCATTTACCCAACGGTCATAACTGTTATGGAAGACCAATTTTTGATACGATAGCCTTGCAGATTAATATGCGTTTACTTACCACTGCTGTTGATATTGTTTCGTAAAAACGTTCCGGGAGGCGATTAAAAAATTAACATTTATCCTGAAGCAATTTGCAAGCTTTTCAGGTCTTTAAATATGTATTTATAAAGGCATAGCCATCTCATTATTGACTACTTTTACTCTTGCCATTTAAAATAACTGATGATATACCGGAAGAAAGATTTACGGTGCCTGGCCCTAACCTGCATATTTTATCTGCTACATTTTTCTTTATCGGCACAAACAGACACCCTTATTAATAAAAGCCCGGGTGGAATTTATGAAACATCAATGGATACTATTCCAAAAAAAATCCTGGCGATAGATACGCTGACTAAAAAATCGATTGACACCATTTCTCAAAAATCGATAGACACCATTTCAAAAAAGTCTGCCGACACGGTTTCAAGAAAATCTCTTGACAACTTCCTTAAAACCAGGAGAGGTTTTTTGGGCAAAATGATTAAAGGCCTTAGGCGCGATACCACCGAAGTTCAACAAGCTAACGATCTGCAAAGAAATGATGTACTTTACAAAAAATTTGAAGGTTATACAATAAGGCGCATAATAATCAATGACTTACACTTTGGAATTCCACTTGCTGACACGAGCCGGAAAGTGGTAACGACTTTAACGAAGCTTGCCAACAAAATTCATCACATTACCAAAACCTCGGTAATTCGAAACAATCTTTTTTTTGGCGAAAATGACACGTTGCGCCCTTATCTAATGGCGGATAATGAAACTTACCTCAGGCAAATACCCTATTTACAGGATGCGACCATTGTTGTAATACCTGTTCTTGGAACCGATTCCGTTGATGTAAATGTCACTGTAAAAGACCTCTTTGCACTGGGCGGGTCAATTGGGTCATTCGCACTTAACAATACCGATATGTCTGTGAGAGAAGACAATCTTTCCGGCACTGGTAACAGCATTACTTTTCGTGGGTTGTATGATATCAGCAGGCGAAAAAAATTTGGTGGTGGTTTTGAATATCTTCAAAGAAATATCGGCGGCAGCTTTATCGACGGCGGTTTGGGATATCAAAGTTTTTATCCCAACATTAATGGCTTAAAAGAGGAAAATATGTATTATGTAAGATTTGTAAAACCCTTAATACATCGTTATATGCGCTGGACTTATGAATTCGACGCATCCTACCATTCCACAAGAAATATGTATTCATCGGATTCTGTTTATTTCTCAGATAGCCGCTACCGGTATTATAACTTCGATGCATGGGCGGGATATAATATTAATTCAACGGGCTTCTCAAGTGCTGCCGAGGATAAAAAGTTGCGAAAATTAGTGGCTCTCAGGGTAATTGATCAGCAATTCCAGGAGTTTCCCGGTAAGTACGCTGATGTTTATTATTGGCGGTATGTTAATCTCAAAGGTGTATTAGGATCCTTGTCTTTTTACCGGCAAAACTTTTACAAATCGCAATACATTTATGCATTTGGGCGCAATGAAGATATTCCCGAAGGCCTTAACCTTACAGTGACGCTGGGATACACGAGAAAAGAAAATTTAAGCCGGCCATTTGTCGGATTTAATTACCAGCGTTCGTCATTCAATTCTAAAAATAATTATCTAAGCTATACATTGAGGGCGGAAGGCTACTATCGTAACCAGGATGTTGAAGACATTAACCTGCTGGCTAACGTGGACTACTTCGATCATTTGAAAGCCATGGGGCCTAAATGGAAGCAGCGCACTTTTGTTAGTGTCGGACTTGCAAAACAAATAAATACCATACTTAATGAGCCACTTTATTTCGATAGTAAATTTGGCCTGCCTGAGTTCAGGAATGGAGACGTTGGCGGCTCATTGCGTGCAACGATAAAGGCAGAATCCGTTTTCTATAGCCCCTGGTCGTTGGCGTCATTCCGGTTTGCACCTTTTATATTCGGTGATACCGGGTTGTTTTCGCCCTACAATACGCCTCTTTCAACCAGTAACATTTACACGACAGTTGGGGGCGGATTAAGAACGAGAAATGAAAGCTTGATTTTTGGAACGCTGGAGTTTAAAGGTTACTACTTTCTGAAGAAGAATTTTTATAATGAAAATTATCGCTTCGATATTAATGCAAACATTTCATTTAAGAACAACACGCAGTTATTAAGCCGCCCGGATTTTATACATGTGAACTAATAAGATTGTGAAGCGGGCACATAAAAAAAGCATCAAGTTTTGTTTTCTCACTTCCTTCGATCGCTCGAAATTTTTGATCAAACTCACCCGATGCTTTTGTTTAAAAAGCTTTCATTTTTTTACGAACTTCCGCTTCTTAATTTGACTTTAAAGATACACTTCCAATGAAGGCTTTTCCAAATATTTTTTGCTGATGTTTTTCACTTCTTATTCACAAATTTATCCACATTAGTTTATTTTCCTGGATAGTTTTTAATGGCTGAACTGCCTTGGGCAAAGTATACTTTCAAAAGAATACGATTTCTATAGAAAACAAACATTATCACAATAGCAATAAGTAAAGATGGAAGTATTAAAAGGGTGGGCTTGTTATTAAGATGAGATCCACCGGGGAATGCGTTAATGGAACCTGATTTATCTTTAATTACCGGCCCTGAAAAGTAGCAGTGTTCGTACACGCAATTTCCTACCATTAGCAATGGCGTTTTTTCTCCATAATACCTGAAGTTGCAGCTTCTGAATACAACATTGCTTCCATTAGCGGTTAGTAAAGTCTGAACACCTGCCAAATTCTGATAGGCAAAATCGAAAAAACAATCCGACACTTCGCAGGCAAGTTCCGAATTGAGCGTACCAAAGGAGCCAAGGCTTTCGGCAAAAACATGGCTGATATAGGTGGAGAAGTATCCATGCTGGTCATTGTAAATAAATCTTACCACAGCCCCGGCAATGTTCGCGCGGTCTATAATCCAGTTACCTGCCATTCGCGGAGATCCGTATAAGCCTGTCGCAAAAATAGTATGGGTACCCCCCCAGCAATAAATATTGGAGGCCGTGTTATCCTTTTCCTGGTCCTGCCCACCGGAAATACACAGCTTGCAATTCGTAAATTGAACTTTATTAATAAGCGTTATCTCTGCATTGCGTGTGAGCCCATTCGGCGACGAACAAATGCCTACAACAAACCTGCTTATATTGAGTTCTTCAAGTTCAGTACCTGTACTTCCTGATTGGGTTTCTAACTTGCCTGATTTACCATAATAGTCCAGCAGTCCCGGGTAGCCACCATCAGATGGAACTTTATCTGTGCGAAGGTTTGTAAACGGGTCAATTACAATTCCCGCATAAGGAGAATACCGGCTGTCCCTGCTTTTACCATCTGTAAAAGCTTCGAACGGCATGCTGAAAAATTTATGGGTGTCTGCAGATGAGGGCGGAGTAAAGAGGCCGGCTATTGTTAATTTTCGAATCTTACATCCTTTTCCGTTTTGTATGCCAATTGCGAAGGAATTATTGAACAGGCAATAAATTTCACTACCCATATTGTTGTCCCAGAAAGAAGATTCTCCAAGTAGTTCCACGGTGCAAAAAGATCGCTGGTCACTTTTATTATCATTTTCTAAACCGCCCGTTGCGCCGCGAATAATTAAAGGCCTCGATATTTTATAACGGCCCGCGGGTAAATACACCGTGCGAATATTATTCCTGATGCAGGTATTTATCGATTTCTGAATCGCTGTATAATCATCAGTATTGTTCCCTTTTGCACCAAACCATTTAATAGAAAAATATTGATTAACCGATTGTGGATTTATGGTTAGGGTTGTATCAAATATTTGCGACTGGTAATCCGCATCTATGTTACCACCGTTGATAGTGCCGGTGCCGGTAACTTTGAAGCCCTGTTCAATCTTAAGTGTTTTGCCCGGGGGGATTGTAACGGTTCCGTTAATAGTAATATTAGCTGTATTCACCAATACTGTTTTTATATGAAATTGCCGCGTGAATTTTATCTTAGAGAAGACACCTTAACATGCCCGGGATCTGCTGGGCAAATTACTGGTTGTTCAAGACGAGCACGGCCGCCGCGTCTCCGGCATGATCGTCGAGACCGAAGCTTATATGGGCAAGGTCGACCGTGCGGCGCATAGCTTTGGCGGACGACGGACCGCTCGTAACGAGGTCACTTACGCGGCGGGCGGGCACGTGTATGTATTTTTTATATATGGAATGTATTACCAGTTGAATTTTGTTACCGGTCCCGGCTGATCATCCGCACGTCGCTCTGATACGGGGGATCGAGCCTGTCGAAGGCGTTGAAATTATGCGGGAGAGGCGGGGCGGATGCCGGATAAAAATCTGACATCCGGCCCGGGAAAACTCTGTATCGCCTTCGGCATCGACCGGAGCTGAACGGAGAAGACCTACTGGGCGATAATATTTGGCTCGAAGATCACCGGACATTTACAGATTCCGAGATCGCCTCGGCAAAAGTATCGGCATCGACTACGCCCAGGACTACGCCGAAAAGCCCTGGAGGTTTTGGGTCAAAAACAATCCTTTCGTCAGCCGAAAATAGTATTTAGATCACCTTTGCATCAGCCAATTCTTTAAAGACCCCCGCGAGTTCGAATATCGCCTTTTCACCGTCCCCGATATATGTCGAACCGTGCATTATTGCCAAGGTTTCCGGCTTAAGCGCGGCGAGGGACCTGAGAATTTCGTCAGTCTTGGCTGTATATGGCAAATAATCGGCAAGCGGGCCCTGTTGATATTCGATGATCGTCTCCCGGTTTCTGCCTACGACGTCCGACGTGGTCGACGCCTCTACATCGCCGTTTTGATGAAAAAGGTCCGAACAAAACAAGGTCCTGTTGGTTTCCTCGAATAGCAAGCTGGCCTCCCAGCAATGGGGAACATGCGGCGTTTGCAAAAAACGGAATGCATATTTTCCGGTGGAGAATGTGTCGCCGGTCATCAGGCCCAGGGCCGGCCGAAGCCGTGATCGTCCACGCTTACGACTTTCCGACAAAGCTGGTTATGCCGTGGATTCCGGCGCTATCTCCTGCCATTTCGGCAGCGATCCGCATTCATCGGCTTCGAAATGGCTAAAGCCTATCCATTTTAAGCTTTCGACCGGGATGAGCTTTTCTACCGCTTCCCGCACGATAGGGAAAAGCGCGTTCATTCCGGTATGGAAAAGAAGGGGCTCCTCATCCCGGACCAGGAACTGACAAAATTGCAAATTGCCTTCGGGAACGAAAGTGGAAATTCTAAATATATCGGGTGCGATCTCGTTGATCCGGGTCATAAGTCTCTCTCCAATTTCACTATATTCCGGTCAACCCTCCGCGGCGTTTTCCGGCAACATTTACGCGCAATACGAGAGAAAAAAATATCACCCGCGGGAATGGATCGTCATTTTCATTCCGTATTTCGGTCGTAGGGTTATCATCGGGTGGAGTCCGATCTTTTGCCCGGATCCAGCCGCAGCTTCCATTTTTGCGCCAGCGTGGCGACCAACAGTATCGCTTCGGTCCAGGCAAAACTCTCGCCGATACACCGCCGAACTCCTCCGCCGAACGGGAAGTAAATGTATTTCTGGCCAGCCTCTTTGACACCCTGGCTTTCCCAACGCTCGGGGATAAACTTGTCCGCATCGGGCCAGAATCTGGTATCCCGCTGAGTGATATACGGGCTGAGCAGCACGAGTGCACTTCTTCGGAAGCGTATAACCGCCTATGGTGTGTTCCTCGAGCAAAAGCCGCCCGATCGCCCACGCCGGCGGATAGAGGCGCATCGCCTCGGCCACGACCGACTCGGTATATTTCAGGTTCGTCACGTCCTCAACCGTCGGGATCCGCCCGTTCAAAACGGTATCGATCTCGTCGTGCAATTTGGCCTCGGCTTCCGTGTTTTGCGAGAGCAGGTACCAGGCAAATGTCAGCGCATTGGCAGTGGTCTCGTGGCCGGCCAGGAAGAGCGTGAGCGCTTCGTCCCGCACCTCTTCGTCGGTCATCCCGGTACCGTCATCTTCGTCCTGCGCAAGCAGCAGCATCGATAGGAGGTCGCCCTTGTCCTCGCCCGACTTCCGGCGCTCGTTGATTATGCCGTAAATTACGGTGTTCAACGTGTCGCGCGCCCGGTTAAAGCGTTTCGAATGCGGGAGCGGCAGTTTTTCGAGCCATTCGGAAAAGGGAAGCAAGAGGAAATTGAAAAGCTCGATGATCGTCGTCATCGCCTGCCCGACGCCATCAGCCTCATCCTCGACATCCGCGCTAAAGAGCGTTTGCCCGACGATCTGCAGCGTCAACTGCATCATTTCCTTATCGATGTCGCGAATCTCGCCGTCTTGCCACTTTCCGGCCATCAGATCGGCGTAATGAACCATTGTCTCGGCATAAGCAGCTATCCGCTGGCGGTGAAACGCGGGTTGGATCATCCGGCGCTGCCGCAGGTGCGATTCCCCCTCGTTGGTCAGCAGTCCCTCGCCAAGGAGACGTTTAGCTCTTTGAAGCGCCCGGCCCTTTTTGAATTTGTGAGCGTTGACGACGAGAATATCCCTGGCCATATCGGGATGGTTGATAAAATACCCAGGCACGCTGCCCATCCTAAAATATGTGACATCGCCGAGCTGTGACAGTTTGGTCAAAAATCCTGTCGGGTTGCGACGAAAGGTTATAAAGTGCCCGCCGAAGATACCGGGTCTCAGGCTCGGAGGCAGATCGTTTTGGGGCGGCGGTTTCATTCGTGGATATATTACCAGATAAGGGAAAAAGATTGCCCGCGAAACACGCGAAATTCGCTAAAAGCAAGAAAGAATAAAAACTCAGAATACCTCCGGTCTATCGCGCATATAGGCGATTCTGATCCAAATTCTTTTTTCGCGCCTTTAGCGCCTTTCGCGGGCCGCTTTTTGTCCGCTGTTACGCCGCCATTTAGACATTTCGCGTCATCTTTACTAAACTTCTATTTCCGGTGATAGGTATGAAAGAAGCCAGAGCAATGAAAGTTAAACCCGATATTCGCGCGATCACGCGTCTCGTGCCGCCCAGCGGCAATCTCGTACAAGGACAATCGGAGCTTCCGATCGATCCGACCCTTGCGGCCGAAGCCGCGCGTATTATCGCGGCCAGCCAGAACCATTACGGCCCGAGCGAGGGCGATTCAAATCTGCGTGCAGCGGTTGCTGAAAAGATCAAAAGGTATAACGGCATCGAGATCGACGCCGCCGCCACGCCGCTCGAGCTGATGGTGACCAACGGCGGAACGGGCGCACTGATCGGCATCGCACAGAGCTTTTTGCGGGACAAATCGGCGCTCGTCTTTGAACCTTACTACCCGTATCAT
Organism: uncultured Chitinophagaceae bacterium; assembly: GCA_963800635.1. Taxonomy (GTDB): domain Bacteria; phylum Bacteroidota; class Bacteroidia; order Chitinophagales; family Chitinophagaceae; genus Ginsengibacter. The sequence goes on along the minus strand of CAWDCB010000012.1, from coordinate 15,455 downwards.
CGCCGTATTTTGGAAGAGTTTGGCGGCAAGACCGAGACGTTCGAACTGGATGAGAACCTCTGCTTTGAAAAGGATGCCTTGCTGGCCCGCTGCAAGGAACTGAAAGACCGCACCGAATACCCGCTCAAAGCGATCATCGTTTGCTCGCCGGCCAACCCCAGCGGGAAAGTGATGACCCAGACCGAGCTCGAAGCCATCGCCGATGTTGCGAAGGAACTTGACCTGCTGTGCGTCTCGGACGAGGTTTACGAGCATTACGTAACCGGTGAGAATCCGCACGTGCCGATCGCCACCCTTCCGGATATGTGGGACCGGACGATCACGGTCAACTCGTTTTCGAAATCGTGGAATATCTCGGGCTGGCGGCTCGGGTATGCCTATGGCAACGGTGAACTTATCGCTAAGGTTAATAACGCGGCGAACGTCGTTTACGTTTGCCCGGCGACCCCGCTGCAGGCTGCGTTGTCGAAGGTACTGATGGCCGATGACACGTATTACGACTCCTTACGGCAAAAGTTTGACGAGAAACGGCTGCGGGCGTCGGAGCTACTGACGGACCTCGGGTTCAATATCTACAATTCGGGCTCGGCCTTTTACCTGTGGGCGCGGATTCCCGAGGAATATAACGACGCCATTAAGTTTAACGAGCTGCTGATGGCAAATGGTGTCGGGGCCACGCCGGGCAGCGCCTTTGCCGACAGCGACGATTGGGACGCCTATATGCGCATCTGCATCGCCCGCGAGGACCACATCCTCGACGGCGCGCTCGAGAAGATCCAAGGCGTATTGCGTTAGGGGCGTTCGGTCGCGTTCCGGGTGTTTCTGTGCGCCTGTCGTTAAGCCTGTTTCAGGTGTTTCACGCGTTTCAGGTGTTTCAGGTGTTTCGGGAAAAAGTTTGCCTACGAAATGCACGAAAAACACGAAAAGGGAAGCCATGGATGAACAGGAAAGGGCATTTACCGATCGGGAATAAAAATACTTTGCGTGAAAATTGCGCGGAATATGAATAAACCAGATAGGCGATTATCGAAATGGTAGATTACGGCGATGTATTGCGGATGGAAGCGGAGAGGGATGGGGAGCTCAAACGCCGCCAAAATAGTCCGCTCGATATAAGCCGTTTAGTAAAAGCTGTCTTTGGGAGTTCAATAGAAGAGTCTTCTAGATTGACGGAACTTTTGCAAAAAGATACAAAATTTGCGAAAACAGTGTTCGAAGTTTTTGACGGAATTTTTGCAACTCTCACACCTCGTGAAGAAAAAATAATTAAAATGCGGTATGGGCTGGGATACAACCAGCGCGGAAGTTCACAGGAGTTGGTGGGATATGCGCTTGATTTGTCTCAAGCTAGAATTAGTCAACTTGAACGGGCAGCGCTGAAAAAACTTCAACATCCTGCCCGTTCGCGGCGCATTCGGGGATTTTTAGAGGAAACTGCAGCGAAACACACCGATTTTCAAAGTGATTCAATATTAGTCGAGTATGTTGTAGAAAAAGTCAAAAAACTCACGCCTGAACTCATTTTTCACCTAAAGCGGCGCAACGAGGATTTGACGAGAATCCATCCTTTGGTCTTTGAGCACCTAATCGCCGAATTTTTTGCAAGCTGGGGCTTTGAGGATGTTAGGCTAGTTGGTCAAAATGCGAGAACCTCGGCGGATATTTATGTAGCCAATTTCCTTCATCCAGTAGGAATCGAAACCAGAATATTTGTTGAAGTTAAAAGATGGAAACAAAAAGTAGGTATTGAGGTAATCGACCAAGTTCTGGGGGCGTTTTTATCGGAAAAAGACAAGTACGGTTGGCATGCTGCAGTGATAGTAACTGCCTCCGGATTTCACCGATTTTGAAAAATGGAGTACTAATGATTTAAAACTCAAAGGACTTGAGTTAAAAGACAAGACTGATCTTATCAAGTGGTTAGAAGACTATAAAGAATGCGAGAGTGGATTATGGCTGCCATTTCCGAAAAAGCTAATTACGAATTAACGTCTTAATCAATTGACGCTTAAACGGTTTTTATATTTCATACATTGAAAATAATGCACTATCACTTCATCGGAATTTGCGGCACGGCGATGGCTTCGCTTGCCGGGATGCTGCAGGCACGCGGGCACAAGGTTACCGGCTCGGACCAGAATGTTTACCCGCCGATGTCGACACAGCTCGAGGCGCTCGGTATCGAGATCCTCAACGGCTATCAAGCGGAGAATGCCGATATCGGCGCGGACTGCATCGTCGTCGGCAACGCGATCTCCCGCGGGAACGCGGAGCTCGAAGAGGTGCTGAACCGCAAGCTCCTTTATCGCTCGCAGGCGGAGATCGTCAAGGAAGAATTCATCCGCGGGCAGGCGCTCGCTGGTCGTTGCCGGGACGCACGGCAAGACGACGACGACGAGCATCGCGGCGTGGGTGTGCGAGGTCGGCGGGCTGGATCCGAGCTTTCTCGTCGGCGGGATCGTTCAGAATTTCGGCGCGAGCTTTCGCGTGACCGACGGCGATCATTTTGTCATCGAGGGCGACGAATACGACACGGCATATTTCGACAAAAAGCCGAAATTCATGCACTACCTGCCGGAGATCGCGATCGTCAACAATATCGAATTCGACCACGCCGATATTTATCGACGATCTGGACGAGATCAAGTGGGAATTCTCGCGGCTGATGAATCTCGTTCCCGGAAACGGCCGGCTGATCGTCGGGATCGATTCGCCCGTCGTTCGGGAAGTTCTCGACGAGATGGACGGAAAGCTGTTTACGCAGATCGAGACTTTCGGCACTGATCGGACGATGCCAAATGGCAGGCACGGTACATCGATTTTACGGGCGACACGACGCGGTTTACGGTTTTTCGAGACGGTAAGTCGTGGGGCGAATTTGAAACGCATCTGATCGGCGAGTTTAATGTTCGAAATTGTCTCGCGGTGATCATCGCCGCCGATGCCTGGGGAATCCCGAAGGAAAAGATGCAGGAAGCGTTCGACACTTTCAAATCGGTGAAACGGCGTGTCGAGGTCCGTGGCGTCGAGCGGCGGCGTGACGGTGATCGACGATTTTGCACATCATCCGACCGCCGTCGAAGAAACTCTGAAAGCACTGCGGATGAAATACGACGGCCGGCGGTTGATCGCTGTTTTCGAACCGCGCTCGTGGTCGTCGCGGCTGGCCGTTTTCCAGGAGCCGTATGCTAAGGCGTTCTCCTATGCCGATTATGTGATCATCGCGGGCGTTTATAACACGTCGAAGGCGAGCGAGCTCGGCAAGGTTCTGGACACGGACGAGCTTGTTAACGATATCGATATGCAGGGAAAACCGGCGATGAGCTTCCCGATGCCGACCGATCGTCGAGCATCTTACGCCCGAGATGAAAGATGGCGACGTCGTCGCGATAATGTCCAACGGCGGTTTCGGCGGGATACACGATAAGATATTGGAAGTCTTGAAGGTGGAGTAAGTCCAGGGAAGTCTGGGAAGTCCGGGATGCCTTCGCGACAGCCGGATGGAAGCCGGCGCTACTAATTAAGAGGATAAAAATTTGAGTTGGTTTACTGCTGCAAAATGTCCGGTCGATGCCGAGACGAAAGAATGGATCGAGGAATCGTTTAACTGGCTGACCGGGGAATTGAGCGCCGAAACGCTTTTGGCGAACGTGGCCGTTTTGCCGACTCCCGAGTATTTTCCCGACCCGATCACGGGCAAACCGAGGGACATTCGCCGTTTCCTCGAACGGGTTTGCGCTTACATGGATATCGACCCTAAAGAGGTTGAGATCCATATCTATTCAAAGGCGATGGAGCTGCAAGCCGGACGCCCGGTATCGGACCAGATCGGTCATCCGCAATTTCTTTACAAAAAGCAAAAGGGAAAGTTTAACCTTCGGCTCGAAGCCGCCCAGGCTGCTAAGGCCGAGACCCTCGTTGCCGCCATTGCCCACGAACTCGCTCACGTCATCCTGATCGGCGAAAATCGGCTTGATCGCGCTCGGGCTGACCACGAACCGATGGCCGACCTTCTAACCGTCTTTTACGGCGTCGGTGTTTTCAGCGGGAATTGCGCGTTTTCACTTGCCCAGGGAAGAAATGCCGAATATCACGCCGGGCCTCATTTCAGAAACGATTACATGACCGAAGAGATGTACGGCTACGCCCTTGCACTTTTCGCTCACGCTCGCGGCGAGGCAAAACCGGCGTGGGCGAGATATATCAACACCAATGTTCGCCATTATTTCAAACAGGGGTTGAAATACCTTGTAAAGGGCGGAGAAACGAAGGTGAATCCGATCGGCGGCAGATAGGTGGACCGGGGCAAAAGTCTATTTGGTGGGTGCCGAAAGGTAAATCCGACTAAGAGTTACAAAATAATTTCTCTTGCCTAAATAAAAAAAAACAGGCATACTAATCGACAGTTTTTGCTCTCGTTGGTATCTCGGTAGATGCGCCCGTCCGTAAGTTGATGCGACGCTTTTTGGTTCGGTTAGGAGAGTTAGTTTAGTGGATTTGAAGCAGCAGAGAGGTGTTTTATAAGTCGGGTGCGTCGCTGCAGTACCGGGAGTATTTAAGAGAGATCCTTCCAAACTTTACCTGCCCCTTGCTTCTTTGGTTACGTTAAATAATAGGAAAATGAGTAATAAATTATACGTTGGAAACTTGTCTTTTCGTGTAACGAACGAAGATTTACAGGATCATTTCGCGACGGCGGGTAATGTCGAATCGGCTAATGTCGTTTTCGACCGCGAAACAGGCCGCTCGCGGGGGTTCGGGTTTGTGGAAATGGCATCGGAAGACGATGCTACTAACGCTATCGCGCAGTTTAACGGGCAGGAGTATGACGGCCGCAACATGGTCGTTAACGAAGCTCGCCCTCGTGAAGATCGCGGTGGCGGAGGCGGCGGTGGCCGTGGCGGCGGCGGTTATGGCGGCGGAGGCGGTTCGCGCTGGTAGTTTCCCGCTAAATAATTATAGAAAAAGGCTGTCCGGATGATCTTCGGACGGCCTTTTTGTTTGAGATGAAACGTAGCGCCACCGGGTCGGCGGCGGTACGGTTAATTTATCTTCCCGTTGAAGTTGGCGAGATTTACAATGATCTCGTCAGCGATACCCGCTGGTAGCCGAACCTTCCTCGGATTGGTAGGGGCCGCTGACGCAGTGCTGACGAGGAGTGCAGGGGCAGGGGCGCTACAGATACGTGAGGTCGCGAAAAATGAGGGCTGGTTCGATCATAGTGCGTCCCCATGAATTGCGTAGGCGAAATCTGTTGAACAGCCAAAGCCGATGTTCCCGCAAGTAATTGATTTCATGGGCGCGCCCTCCGGGAATTGAACCCGTGTTAACGCCATGAAAAATGGCGGTGTCCTGGACCGCTAAACGAAGGGCGCGCCGCTACGAGGTCAACACCGCCTACAAGGGCCGGCTCGAACAGCACAGCATGCGCTTCTGCGGCAGGTCGCTGGACGGCGTGCTGCCCCAGATCATGCTTGCAGTGTACCCCATTGATAGCGCAATCTGCGGATGTGGCTGGGATAAGAGATGGAGTGAACGGTGACTTAACGCGTCTTCGTGCTGAATAATGGCGGCGTAGTCACCCGAATTCGCGCGATTAAATTCAGTTATGGCTACTCAGGCAAAGGTGTGGTGGCGTTTTATTCTAAGGCTGGCGAGGACGCGTCTGCTGTATTTCAGCTGGCCTCAACCCACAGCATCGCGGCTCAAGACATGCTGTTTGATACGCTATCAGACACTCTTGTTGATCCATTTGTAGATTTGCTCCATGGCGAGCCAAAGGACTTTCTCAAGATGCTCTCTTCTCGGAAGAGGAGAAGCGGCCATTTTCGTTAGAAGAGAGGAAACTGCTCACACAGGCTCTCCAGGAAGCTAAGGCTGAGATTTGAGAGAGATTTAGCACGAGCGAAGCTCAGCAAAGAGACGTCGATCAAAAGCTTGACTACTTATCGCGCAAAGTCAGCGAACTAGACAGGTTCAATTGGAAGCGGCTGTTCATCAGCACGTTGGTCGGTGTCTCTGGCAGACCTCTTGTTCGGAACGATGATACCCGCTTCACTGCTGGACGCATTTAAGAAGGTGTTGACTAGGCTTATCGCTGGCAAGCGCCTGTTCGGCAATGACAAGCCCAACATCTTCCGACCCGATAGACCAAACGCCCCTTTGCCCCATCGTCCGCACTGGCCCCTGCATATCCATCTCCCGCACACTCTGCTCGTAGGGCATTCGAACTGCCCCCTCTCCAGTCTCCCCCGCAAGCGGGAGAGGGCACACCGAGCATGCGCCACGGCCAAGTCGCAGCCCGACCATCCGTGGTTCATCGGCGTGCACCGAACCCTACGCGAAGCCCGGCAGCACGATGTCGGTGTGCAGAGCGCTGATGATGCGCCGCTGCTCCGCGCGCGATTTGTCGTGGTTGCCGCAGTTGATGGCCAGCGCGAGGCCGAGCGCGGGCAGGGCGGACACGCATTGGCTGCCCCAGCCGATGCCGCCCACCCAATGATGCGGTCGCGGCGGCGTGCCGGCGATCATCGCGCCGACGTACCAGTGATAGCCGTAGCTGTACCCACGTTCGATCGCGATCGCGGGCGTCGTCACGCGCGTCATCCAGTCGGATGGAACGACCTGCCTGCCATTCCACGCCCCGCCGGCCAGCACGAGTTGGCCGATCTTCAGCAGGTCGCGCGGCAGGACGCGCAAGCCCGCGGCGCTGAGAGGTTCTCCGTCGCGGCCGCTCGATCCATTCCGCGGGACCGAAGTCCAGCGGATCGAAGAGAACGCGGCGGGCATAAGCCAACAGGTTCTCGCCGGTGCCCCTGGCGATCATCCGGCCGAGCAGCGCGGTGGCGCCGCCGCAATAGGTCCACGTTGCGCCGGGTTCGCCGACGATGGGGCGCTCGAGGACGAAGCGGAATTGGTCGGGCGCCGCTTCCATCGCCTGGTCGCTGTTGTACGCAACGGTGGCGATCGAGCTCGTCCCACTCAAGGCCGAGCGTCATGCTCAGAGCGTGCCGCACGGTGATGCGCTCGCGACCGGGTTGCCTGCCGAGGTCGGCGTATTCCGGGAACTGGTCGTAGAGCTTTGCGTCCGGCGGCGGCACCTTGCCGGCCGCGAGCGCAATGCCATAGAGCAGAGCGACCACGCTCTTGGTGACCGAGCGCAGGTCATGCAACGCGCCGGGCGCGAGCGAGTTGTACGCGCCGCGTCCGTAGTATTCGAAGACAAGCCTGCTTCCCTGACTCACCAGAAGCGCGCGCAACCCGCTCACCCGGCCGTCGCGCAGGGCCTGCGTCAGGCGCTCCTCGATGGCGTGCGGTGACTCTTGCGCGAAGGCAGGACGCGCGCCGATCGCCCCGGCGCCAAAGGCCGCGGCCCCAGCCCCAACAGCGGCCAGCACCTGCCGGCGATCGAGATCGGTCATCGACATTGGAGAGCCTGATCGTGCTGCCCGCGATCATCGAAGACGATCGTGTCTTGCTTGGGGCAATTGTCTTCGCACGGGAGAGACCGTAGCTTCTCCCTGTAGCGCCGCACCATTTCCTGCCGGATGGATAGAAGCTCGTGTTGACACGTCACCTTGCGGCTGTGGCCGCAATCGCCGCCCTGCTGGGTCCCGTCGGTCTCGCGCACGCCCAGTCCGACGGCGAGCGGCTGGAGATGCTGCGCGGCGGCGCGCAGAAGAAGGGCGTCTACAACATCTTCGGCCTGGACGGCACCGGCCTTGGCCGCACCACGGTCAGCTATCCTGGCAAATATGCGCCGGGCACCATCGTGGTCGATACGGCGGCGCGGCGGCTCTATCTCGTTCAGGCCGGCGGCTCGGCGCTGCGCTACGGCATCGGCGTCGGCCGCGACGGCTTCCAGTGGAAGGGCACGCACAAGGTCACGGCGAAAAAGGAAAAGCCGGATTGGACCGCGCCGGCGGAGATGATCGCGCGGCAAAAGGATGTGCCGCGGCGCATGAAGGGCGGCGATCCGGACAATCCGCTCGGCACGCACGCGATGTATCTCGGCAGCACGCTCTACCGGATCCACGGCTCGCCCGATGCGGACTCGGTCGGTGAGGCGGAATCGTCCGGCTGTTTCCGCATGCGCAACGTGGACGTGGCGGATCTCTACAAGCGGGTGCCGGTCGGCACGACCGTGGTGGTGAAATAACATGGCGGGATGGAAGGCGGCCGAACTCGCATGGGGGCAGGGACCGCGCGTGTTCGAGATGTTTCTCGAGCCGACGTGTCCGTATTCGGTCAAGGCCTTCGGCAAGATCAAGGAGCTGCTGGCGGCGGCGGGCGACGACAAGATTACCGTCAAGATCAGGCTGCAATCCCAGCCGTGGCATCTCTATTCCGGCGTGATCGTGCGGGCGATCCTGGCGGCGTCGACGCTGGAGAATGGCCGGGACGCCGCGTGGCGCGTCATGGAAGCCGTGGCCGCGCATCGCGAGGAATTCGAATTCGAGAGGCATTGCACCGGCGCCAACCGCACAGCCACGCCAAACGACATCATCGCGCGGATCGAGCGCTATAGCGGCATCAACGTGGCCGCCGCATTCGACATTCCCGATCTGGACAAAGCGATCAAACTGCATTGCCGCTACGCACGGCAAAACGGCATCCATGTCAGTCCGACATTCATGATCGATGGGATCGTTCAATCGGACCTGAGCAGCGGAGACGCCGCGTCCGCCTGGGCGCAACGCCTTGTCGGCGGCTGACGCAACTGAACCCAAGCCAGGGGAGTTGCGACTAAGGGGAGTTGCGACCAAGGGAAGCAACGCGCAAACGGTGAGGGCAGCCTGATGCATGATGCGGCGAAGATCGGAGCAGCACGATGAGCCTGTTCGTGCTCGTCGCCGGCGTGATGGCCATCGTCCTGTTGGTGGCGGGCGTGCAGCGACCGCGAGTGGCCGTGTTCGTCGCGGCCATCCTGTGGATGGTCTACGCCTACTACGAGTATCTGATCATGAGCGGCGTCCTGTGCGACGACAAGTGCAACATTCGCGTCGATCTCGTGCTGTTCTTTCCGATCTTGTGGATTGCAACGTGGTTGGCCTACCGGTCGTACATGCAGCCGCCGGGCCCGCCGACGCTCCTCGGCATGATTCTCTGCGCAGCCCTGCTGATTGTTGTCGCGCTGCTGGCGGGGGCCTTCGGCTACATCGCCTGGGCGTGGGCCGCGGGTGCAGGTGCGCTGGCCATCGGCGCCTATGCGGTCAAATCGAGGGTCATGACCAAGCCGTCGTGACGCCGCGGTGAAACCGGCCGCGCCAAGCGGATGCCTTTTGTCGCAGGCTCGTGGACGTCCGCGCATCCTCGATTGACCGTCCCTAGCGTCAATCGTAAATTTCGCCGGCAACCGCAAAGGGCCTGAATGCGCGCACTCATCGACTACTGCGACGAATTCGCGCAATGCACGTCGTTTGAGACTGTCGGAGAGGTGTTTCGCCGCGGCGTCCTGGAACAGGGTTACACGGCCTCCATCTGTTCGGCCTTCGAGTTCGACGAACGATGGCCCGCAAGTGCGATGTATGTTTCGCGACCAACCGCGCGCATGGGCGGCGTTCGCCGAAGAGCACAAGGTCGGCATTCGCAGCCCCGCGCTCATTGCGGCACGGCGGCGCTTGACCTCCTTCGCCTTCGTCGACGTGTTCGATGATGCCCTGCCTGCCGACCAGCGAGAGGTCTGGCATGCAGTGCGCGTGTGGGGTTGGCAGAATGGCTTCGTTGTCCCGGTGCATGGGCCGGGCGGCTATTTTTCATACATCAGCATCGCCAGTCCGGAACGCGACCTGAACCTCGGCTTCGCCAATCGCGCGGAAATTTCAGATGTTCGCGCTCCTCGCCCATGAGCGCTGTCATGCGCTGGACGGCCGAGTTGCCTCGGCCGGCGCGCGCCCGGCGTTGAGCGGACGCGAGCTCGAGTGCATGCGTTGGGTGGCGGCAGGGAAAACCGATTGGGAGATCGGAATGATCCTCGCCATTTCGGCGACGACGGTGAAGTTCCATGTCGATCGCGCGCGGCGAAAGCTTGGCGCTGCCACCCGGCCGCAGGCAACCGCGATCCTCGCCACGCGCGGGCTGCTGTAGTTCCCGTTCGCGAGAAGGCGCGTCAGCAGCCTTTCTGCGGCCTATCCCCACACACCGTCGGCGAACGGCGAGCGGCCTTCGTGGATGCCGTAGTGCAGGAAGTGCGTCAGCGGATTGACGTGCGCGGCATTCACGTCGTTGTAGGCCGCAAGATATGACGTCGTGTCGAAGCCGACCGACGGATCGCGCCCCTCGTGCCAGCCGAAATTATTGTAGTGGTCGAGCGGATTGATGTTTGCGTTTTTCACGTCGGTGTAGGTGTTGAGATAGCCACTGGTGTCGAACAGCGCGTTCGGATTGCGGCCCTCCTTCCAGCCGAGAGTCTGGAAGTGCTGGAACGGATCGACGCCCAAGGCCGCCACGTCCGGATTGTGGTTGAGGTAATAGACGTAGTCGAAGCCGTTCGCGGCGACGACCTCGCTCGGTGCGGTCGGCGCGCGGCCTTCCTGGTAGCCGAAGCTCTGATAATGCAGCAGCGGATCGACGCTTGCCGCCTTCACGTCCGGATTGGCCGCCAGATAGGCCGCCGGATCGAACGTGATCGACGGCGTGCGGCCTTCCTTCCAGCCGTTCTGGTCGAAATGCAGCAGCGGATCGACGTTCGCGGCCTTCACGTCCGGATTGGTCGAGAGATAGACCGAGTGGAGAAGAATGCATCCGGATCGCGTGCCTCCTTCCAGCCGGTGCTGTGATAATGCACGTCGGCGTCGACGTGCGCGTTCCACACGTCGTGATACTTCGAATAGTAGAACAGGTCGTCGACCAGCCGGTCACCATCATCGTTGTGCACGGTGCCGTCGGTGAATTTGAACACCTCGAATCCGGTGAGCTCGGTGTGGCTGCCGGACGGGCCGTCGATGATGATCCTGTTGCCGACGTAGCTGACGGTCGCCTCGGTCAGCTTGAATTCGAACGTAGCCGTGTCGATGCCGCCGAGACCGTTATAGGTCGTGTCCAAAGCGCCCGTCGCGGCGGCAAAATCGTCGTTGTCCGGCGTCAGGTCGATGAAGTGGTGCACGTCCGTGACGTTGACGGTGAGCGTCTGCTCGTCGAACAGCGTACCGTCCGAGGCGCGCACCGTCACGACGTAGCTGTTGTTGTGATCCGTATCGCCGGGCTTTTCGAAGTCCGGCGCATTGATGAATTTCAACGCACCGGTCGTCGCGTTGATGTCGAATTTCGCTGCATCGCTCCCGCCGACAATGCTGTAAGCGAGCGAAGGCGCATCGTCGGTAGCCGCCACCGTCGTCACTGCGGTTAGATTTTCAGCGACATTCACGGTCGCGGTCGCGCCGCCGCCGTCTGACGTGATGACGGGCGTACCGTTTTGCGACGTGATGGCGACCGCGAAGGACTGGCCCGTGACCAAGCCACCGGCGCCATCCGAGACGTTGAAGTCGAAGGAATCCGTCGTGGTGGCGCTGCCATTGTGCGTGTAACTGACCAGACCTGCATCGATATCGGCCTGCGTGAACGTGCCGCCGACGCCGAGGGCTGAGCCATTGTTGAACAGCGTGCCGTTCACCGTCACTGACGTGAGGGTGTAGGTGATCGCGGTGGTGGCCTGCTCGTCGTCGTTGAAGTCGAGGTTGGCGTCCCCGAGCACGTTGGACGATCCCCCCTGGACTGTGAGGCCGGTGTTGGCCTCGAGCGACGGGGCATCGTTCGGAGCATAGACATTGAAGGTAAATGTCTCGATTTTAAGGGCGGAGCCGTTGGATACCGCAACCGAGATGGTATCGACGCCAGTGAAGCCGGCATTCGGCGTGTATCGGAAAGTGCCATTTACGAAAGCGTTGGTGTAGGAACCGTGATCCGGGCCATCAAGAAGGGTAGGTGCTGTCAGGGTGCCCGAAGTGGTGAAATCGTCGCCGAGGTATCCGGGCGCCGCAACGTCCAGCACGCCGTTGACCGCGACATTATAAAAATTGGGAGCAATGATGAACACAGACGGATCATTGGGATCATAGACTTCGATCGTAATGACGGAACTCTTGCTGACGATGCCGTTGGACACCGAAACGGTGATGGTATCGATGCCGGTAAAGCCGGCAGTCGGATTGTATCGGAAAGTCCCATCGACCAGATTGTTGGAGTAGGTACCGTGATCCGGGCCATCAAGAACGGTAGTCGCCGCTGTCACGGTGCCTACAGTGCTGAGGTCGTTGTTGAGGTGCCCTGGCGCCGGAACGTCCAGCTGACCGTTGATCGCGACCCGATAGAAATTAGGATTGACGATAAAAGGCATGCAATTTTTCCTGCGCCATTTTGACGGTTAAATACGATGACTGCGTGCGTGCGGTGCAGACTTGCCAAGGACGGGTTGGCGTTGCGAGCCGCGCCGCCACCCTGCCGCAGGCAGCCGCGATCCTCGCCACACGCGGGCTGCTCTAACGCGCGTTCGCGCAACGGCGCGTCAGCAGCCTTTCTGGACGCGGCAAAAGGTCGGGCAGCGCCGGGTCTGGCCGCCGACTTTCGTGCACCGTTCAACGCAGGCGGCGAATTCCGCCGGACACGCGTTCTTGGCGCCCTTCTGCGCATGAACCGGCGCCACGCTGCTCAGCATGGCTGACATCGAAATCGCGATCGCGAGAGCATACAGGCGCATTGTCGTTCCTTCTGGTTTGTCTGGTGGTTTGGAAACCGAGCTTCAGCCCGGGCTGATCTGCATCCTCGTGGAGCGCGCTTGCGACCTGCGCGCGGCGCAGTTCGGTCGTCGTGTGCAATAGGCAAATAGAACGCCGCGCGGTCACCTCTCCGATCAGAGAGTTGACGTCGCCCGCACCGCCTCCTCGCGATCGATCGGCGGCACGGAGGTCGGTGTTAACGCTTTCTTAATCATCAGCCGCTACTTGGGAAATTCCAACGCTGGAATTCCGTTTGAGCCCGTGGCCACCGCCGCGGGCTTTTTTGCGTTTGCCATAGCGCGTCCCAGACGCGCGTAAACGCGGTCTGTGAGAGGAGGGCGTCTTGCTGAAGATTCTGGATATCAAGCGCGTGAAGGCCGCGGCCGACACCGCACCGAAGCTCACGCGCGACCAACAGAGTTGAGGTGGTGAGGCGGCTCGCCTGCTTCGAGACACCACGCGAAATCGCCAAAGCCATGAAAGAGGAATTCGGCATCGAGATCACGCCGCAGGCGATCGCGTTCTACGATCCGACCCGATATGCGCTCAAACGATGCCCGAAGGGCTGGGCCGACCTGTTCTGGAAACTGCGCGCTGAGTTCGTCGCGGACAATCCCGATGTCGGCGTCGCACACCGGGCCGTGCGCCTGCGCTGGCTCGATGCGATGGCGCGCGCCCAGATGGAAAAAGGCAATACCGCGGAGGCGCGCGCCCTGATGAAGCAGGCCGCCGACGAAATCAGCCAGATGATCGAGGAGAGGGATGATGCAAGCCATGAAGCCGAGGCGAGCGAGCAAAGCGTTGCCGAACTCCGAGAGACCTTCACGTGCTCGCCGCCGATGCGGCACGACTGAGCCAATTGAAGCTCAAGCAGCGGCTGAAGGAGTTCGCGCATCAGAAGAGCCGCAACCGGCTGGACACCCTCTATCCGGATAAAGGTCCATTGCGGCGCGAGCTTTACGCCAAGCACCTGCAGTTTTTCGCCGCCGGCAGCGCTCATCAGGAGCGCTGCATGATGGCGGCCAATCGCGTGGGCAAGACCTTGGTCGGCGGTTACGAGACCACGCTGCATTTGACCGGCCTCTATCCGCACTGGTGGACAGGGCGGCGCTTCGCCGGGCCGATCGAGGCGTGGGTCGCGGGCGATACCGCGCAGACCACGCGCGACATCGTCCAGGCCATGCTGATGGGGCCGCTGGCCGGGCCCGGCCCCGGGCTCATCCCGGCGGACGCGATCGTCGGCGAGCCGAGCCGGCGCTCTGGCGTCACTGGCGCGTTCGACACGGCACGCGTCGCTCACGTGTCCGGCGGCATCAGCCTGCTCGGGTTCAAGTCCTTCGACCAGGGACGGCGGAAATTCCAGGGCACCGCAAAGCATGTGGTGTGGCTCGACGAGGAACCGCCGTCGGACGTCTACGACGAATGCATGCTGCGGCTGATGACCACGGATGGATTGATGATGTTGACCTTCACGCCGCTCAACGGGATGACCGAACTCGTGCGGCGGTACATGCCGGAGCCTGCGCGGCGAACCTGAGCGGCCGCATCTCAACGACGCGGGTTAGCGACGCCGCTTGCACGACCCTCATGCGGGCGTGGGCCGGATTTGCGTCATAGCGGCATCTATCGCTTTGCTCCCGTCAGCGGCTTCACTGTTCTTTGACGGTGAGGCGATGGCTTTTCCATCGCATTGCGGCGGCCAAGAAGATCGGACGAGATACGATCAGCGCCGACGTTCGCGAAGGGTGGCAGGCGCGACGCATCGGCGCACCCAGCTGCGAAGCCACTGAATTGTAGATTTTGGCGTTGCACAGCAGCAACAATGGCTTTCCCTTTCCGTTGGGAGGGATTGATTGCAACCGGTGGACAACGTTTGTTGAAATTGGGTCGCGCAAATGGGGACGATTCGATGTTGGAGCAAGCACTCTACGGAACACGGCGACGGGCTTTTGTCCTTGCTCTTTTGACGAGTTCAGCCTTGGGCGTGGTCGAAGCGTCTGCCCAGGTCAACATCACCTTCACCCTCGACACCACCGGACAGCCGGTTTGGAACCGGCCGTTGCCAAACACCGGCTTTCCGCCATTCATGTTGTCGGGCGTTGGGACAGCGGTTCCGTATTTGGCTCTTCCCGTTCAGACCATCGGCAGCGGCGTGGTAACGCATGCGTGGACCGCCCGGTCGACCTTCGATCCCGATACCGTTGGGTATATCTACAGTCCGTCGTTCAATGCCGCTCAGCCACTCGTTAACGCCATCCGGGCGACGACGACGGCGGTCCGGTAACAATTCGCTTATCGTCGAACCGCTCATCGCCGGCGTCAACTACGTCGTCGTGTCGACGGGTTTCAATAACGCTCAGTTTTGGCGTCTTCACGCTGGACATGAGTTCGCCATCGGTGACAGGCTTGGTGGTGACGGGCACCTCGCCGCCTTCACTGGTCCGACCACGGTGACGACCGGGACGCTACTGGTCAATGGTTCGCTCGCCAACTCGGCGGTGACCGTCAATGCGGGCGGCACGCTCGGCGGTAACGGCATCGTCGGCAATACGACCATCAATGCCGGCACGCTGGCGCCGGGCAGCAACTCGATCGGCACAGTTCCATCGCCGGCAATTTGCAATTCGTCGGCGCCGGCAACTGACATCGTGGAAGTGTCGCCGTCCGTCGCGGACCGCACCAACGTGACCGGTACCGCGAGCCTTCAGGCACGATCCAGTATGGTGCCGGAGGCTGGCACCT
>CAWDCB010000011.1:0-574038 GCA_963800635.1 uncultured Chitinophagaceae bacterium | reverse complement strand
TGCTCGATGCGGGTGCACCGGTGCCGGCGTGACCGGCGCAGCCGCCTGCGTTTACGCAAGCTCTTTCAACATGATATGACACGCCCGCACCGATGAGCACGCGCCCCAAAACTACAATCCAGCCTGTTCGAAGCCGCGGGGCTCGAGCCGACGCCCGCGTCCGCTCGCCGACCGGCTGCGGCCGACGCAAGCTCGCCGAGGTCGTCGGGCAGGACCACCTGCTCGGCCCGGACGGCGCGCTCACGCGCATGCTGGAGGCGCGCTCGCTGGGCTCGCTGATCTTCTGGGGGCCGCCCGGCACCGGCAAGACCACGGTCGCGCGGCTGCTCGCCGACGCGACCGAGCTGCATTTCGAGCAACTCTCTGCGATGTTCTCCGGCGTCGCCGACCTGAAGAAGGTCTTCGAGGCGGCGCGCGCGCGGCGCGAGATGGGGCAGGGCACCCTGCTGTTCATCGACGAGGTCCACCGCTTCAACCGCGCGCAGCAGGACAGCTTCCTGCCCGTATGGAGGACGGCACCGTGGTGCTGGTCGGCGCGACGACGGAGAATCCCTCGTTCGAGCTCAACGCCGCGCTGCTGTCGCGCGCCCGCGTGCTCGTTTTCAAATCGCTCGACGCGGCGGCGATCGAGAAATTGCTCGCGCGTGCCGAGGAGGTCGAGGGCAAGCAGCTGCCGCTTGACGACGACGCGCGCGCCTCGCTTATGCGCATGGCCGACGGCGACGGGCGCGCCTCTTGACGCTCGCCGAGGAAGTCTGGCGCGCGGCGCGCAAGGGCGAGACCTTCGATGCCGCGCAGTCGCAGGAGGTCGTGCAGCGGCGCGCGCCGATCTACGACAAGTCGCAGGACGGCCATTACAATCTGATCTCGGCGCTGCACAAGTCCGTGCGCGGCTCCGATCCGGACGCCGCGCTGTATTATCTCTGCCGCATGCTCGATGCCGGCGAGGACCCGCTCTATCTGGCGCGCCGCGTGGTGCGCATGGCGATCGAGGATATCGGGCTTGCCGACCCGCAGGCGCTGGTGATCTGCAACGCCGCCAAGGACGCGTACGATTTCCTCGGGAGCCCCGAAGGCGAACTCGCCATCGCGCAGGCCGTGATCTACATCGCGACCGCGCCGAAATCGAACGCCGCTTACACGGCCTACGGCGCCGCGATGAAGCTCGCGAAGGAAGCAGGCTCGCTGCTGCCGCCGAAGCACATCCTGAATGCGCCGACCAAACTGATGAAGGAAGAGGACTATGGCGCGGGCTACGCCTACGATCACGACGCGCCGGATGCGTTCTCGGGGCAGGACTATTTCCCCGAAGCGCTCGGCCGCCAGCAGTTCTACGATCCGCTCGAGCGCGGCTTCGAGCGCGAGATCAGGAAGCGGCTGGACTACTGGGCGAAGTTGCGGAAGGAGCGCGGCTGAAGCGGCAGCAATTTCCGACGGCGGCTAGGACGCCTTCAGCCATTCCTGCATTTGCGCCACCATCGTCCGCCAACGCTCGCCAACCTCTCGAAGGACGACGATGTCTTCGCAAAGCCAGTGAATGGCGCCGGTTTCCACCGTCCGAGCAGCCCGCTCCATCAGCGTCGGTATCTGTGCTTTGTCGATGCAAAAAAGGCCGGAGTGCTGATCCGGGCCGAATTGGCGCGAATACTTTGCGACTTCACGAATGGCGCGTGGTGCATTGCGCAACTCGGAGCGTTCCATCTCGCGGAAGCCCAGTCCGACCGCCTTGTAGAAGTAGCGTCCCGGAGCCAGGATGATTTTCTCTGGCCGGTACATCGATTTGCAAGCAGGCGAGAGCGCGCGCTGCAACGAGCTTCTCGTGCAGCCGGTTGCCGCGCAAGAAATTCGCCAGCATTGGATCCGCGAGCACCCACCAATCGCCGCCCTTGCCTTTGACGTGATACGCGCGCGCTCGGCCGAGCCTAAGCATCTCCCCATCTATCCAGCACGACAAATGCGCGCAAATTCCGTCGATGCTGCCGGTCGATTCCTGCAGCAAATTTCCGATCTCGCCAGCCTCCTGCTTTTCGTTCACTAAACCGATTTCCAGCTCGATTTTCTCGACTTCCTTTATCGCGCGGAGCATTTTGTAAGCTTGCACGGCCCACTGGCCTGACCTCCCACGCCGCGTCGCGTCGTCGTTGCTCGGCCTGACGATCTCGGCATTTTTCAGAAACTGCTGCGTCCAATTGCCGACCTGCGTCATGCTCTGCTCGTCGAAGCAGCAAAGCTTCGTCTCGATCCTTTTCGCTTCAAGCCAGCCGCCGCTAGCTGGCGGATTGTCCGCGGTGCGCTTTGGAGTTCAGCCGCTTGAAGCTCGCGCAGCCCTGACAGCTGTTGCATGCGAAGGTGCCATAGCGCTTCCTCTTCGCAATTCAACTCCAGCACGATTTTGTTCAGAGGTGCGTCAAGGCACATGCATGCAAGCATCCCTGTCAGCACGGCTTTGTCATACAGTCCGCGTCGATCGACTGCATCGAGACGGCTGATGACACTGCCCACCGCGATCCGCCACCAGATAACGCCGCCTTCATCATACGCATGGGCGTGTACCGTGACCGCCAGGTGACCAGGTTCATCGGCCGCGCCCCAGGAGACGAGCGCCGATATACCTTCCGGCTCTTTGCGTCGGCGACTCTTGGGCGTCCGTACCCGGAGCGAGGGACCTGACCGACAGACGCCACCCTCTATCGTTTGAAGAGCGAAGTATCGGCGTTCCTCCATAACCCATTTTCGAGGATCAACTTTTCACAAATCTTCCACAGTGTAGCATCAATTGCATACTGTTGAAAAGCCCTCATCAAGATCAAAGGAGTGCATTTTCTTAAAGATTTGCATATAGACAAATATTTCGCACCGCGGTAACGTGCGCGCTATCTGCACATATGAGATCATATTGCACCCTTGGAACCAGGTCGCCCTTTCGAGGGTTGCCGTTCGAATCCCAACAACTCGGAGAAGGAGACGATGCCGAACGCTTTCACCCGACATGCCGTCGCTGACGATGCCGTTCAGACGGCATACAAAACCGCCTATGACGCGGTCCGCAGGACGCTTCGAGAGCAACTTGACGGGCTCGACCCCGAAGATCCCAAGACGTTGACCTTCGCGGTCGGCTCCCTCATTTCGCGAGCGCATTTTGATCAGAAAGATCTCGCCCAGTGGCTGGGCGTCAGTCGCACCACGGTCGGAAGATGGGCTCTAGAATCAGAACATTCCGCGCTCGCCAGCATTTCGCAAATGGGTGGTCACGACGCTGAGTGGCCATTTGATGGACGCTGGTGCCGCCTATAGCGAGGCGCAGCGAGAGTCTGGACGAGCGTCGGGGCGCCGATCCGAGGCGCGTCCCCGTCGGCGCGGGCGCGCGGGTTCATCTGGTGCGTAGTGCACATATTTGTGCAAGTAGAAAATGTTGTTGCATGTAGACGATTAAGGTGCATAATGTGCGATAGTGACGCTTTCGCTCCTGATAGCGTCGCCGAATGCACCGAGGTCTTTATGCGCCAGATCGGTGGAAGTGGCTGCCTTGGCTGTTCGCGGCCTCGTTGAGTTCAAGCGCGTTTGGCAGCCTTCATAATGCGGGCATCTTTCCGGTCTGGGTCATTTGAAGGGAAAGGGCGGAACGATGCAAAGCGCCTACGAGCGGACCCTATTAGTGTTTTCCATCCTCATCTTCATCTTCGCTACTCGCGAGGGCTGGCTCCACTTTTGCGCTCTTTTGGAGCGGGTAAGGAGCAAGCAGCGCGAGCACAAATTGAACCTAATCGAAATCGCGTCTGCGGCCATCTTGATGATGGTCAGCGCGGGCCCCGGAGGCTACTACGGCTTGGGCCTCCTAGGTGAGTTCGGGATAATCTAGCGTTTGCAGGCGATTGGAAACTTAGAGTCGGTTGCATTCGATTGTTCTGAGGTATGTGTGATCGCCGCGGCCGTCGCGCGGCGTGCAATTTCTCCTTGGGGTGGGATAGCCCTGCGGGATTCGTGACGGCCGCTGCACCGTGGGAACATTTTTCGTGAAATTCATCGTCGCTGCGATCTCGCTGATACTTTTGTGTGCTCCTGCTCTTGCCTCCGAGCCGCAGTTCGGCCGCTGGGCGGTGGACCAGCAGTTCTGCCGCGGGGCGGGCGACACGCACCGCTCGGCGCCGCTGATCGTCAGCGCGACGACGCTGACCTGGGCGAACGAATTCTGCGCCGTCGGCAAGATGTACAAGGCCGACCGCGCACTCTACATCGAGGGGCGCTGCTCCAACGGGGGCGCGCTGAAGCGCCACCCGATCACGCTCGCCATGAAGGGTGAGCGGCTGGCCGTCACCTGGAACGGCGAGCACACCGAGATGAGACGATGCCCATGAAGAAACGCGGCGGCCACAGGCGCGGCGCGACCCGGAATGCCGGAGATGGCCGCCGTACCGGCAAAGGGTCGGTGCCGGGCGCCGGCAAGCGCGCGGAGGCGGCGTCAGGCGCGCCGGCCGGAGCCGCGTTCGTTCGGCTCGCGCAAGCCGAAAGGTTCGTTCGGCGCGCGGGACACCAAGGCGCATGGATTTCGCCCGACCGAAGCCGGCGAGCCGAGATCATTCGAGAGCCGGACAAGCCGCGTTCCGTTCGGATCGCGCAAACCGAAAGGATCGTTCGGGCCCGGATTCCAACGCGCGGCTTCGAGCCGCGCGCGCCGTCGCGGGTCGGAGATCGCAAGCCGAAACGATCGGCGCGCCGGGATGAAAAGCCGCGCTCGTCCGTCGGGACCGCGCTGGCGCGCCGATGCGCCGGTCGAGGCCCGCGACGGGCCGAAGAGCAATTTCGACGCGCGCAGGCCGCGTGCATTCGATCCGCACAAGCCGCGCGACGCCCGCACGCCGCGCGACCGTCCGTCGAGCTCGGCGCGGCACGCCCGCCGCCGGCCCGCTCCGCCTGCCCAAGCCCGCGCCGGCGCCGCTCCCCGAAATCGCGACCGGCGTGCAGATCGTCACCGTCGGCGCCGACGAATCCGGCATGCGGGTCGATCGCTATTTCGAGTCCCGCTTTCCCGGTCTCTCGTTCAGCCATATCCAGCGCATCGTGCGCAAAGGCGAAGTGCGGGTGAACGGCAAGCGCGTCGATACCAAAGACCGGCTGCAGACCGGCCAGCAGGTGCGCATTCCGCCGCTCAAGCTGAACGCGCCGAAGCGCACGTCGTTTCTCTCGGCCGAAGACGAGAAGACGCGCGCGTTCCTCAAGTCGATCATCCTGCATGAGGATGACGACGTGATGGTGCTGAACAAGCCGATGGGCCTGGCGGTTCAGGGCGGCTCCGGCACCACGCGCCATGTGGACGGCATGCTGGAAGTGCTGCGCGGCGCGGGGCCGGACGGGCAGAAGCCGCGCCTGGTGCACCGGCTCGACAAGGACACGGCCGGCTGCCTGCTGGTCGCCAAGACGCGCTTTGCCGCGGCGGCGCTGGCGAAGACCTTCCGCTCGCGCTCGGCGCGCAAGACCTACTGGGCGCTCACCGCCGGCGTGCCGAAGCCGCGCCAGGGGCGCATCTCGACCTATCTGGCCAAGGAAGAGCGCGAGGAAGATTCGGTCATGCGTGTCGCGGAGCACGGCGAGGAGGGCGCGAGCCACGCGGTCACCTATTATGCGGTGGTCGAGACCTCGGCGCAGACGCTCGCCTGGGTGTCGCTCAAGCCGGTGACCGGGCGCACGCATCAGCTGCGCGCCCACATGGCGCATATCGGCCACCCGATCGTGGGCGATGCCGAAATATTTCCAGATCGAGAACTGGGAGCTGCCCGGCGGGCTGCAGAACAAGCTGCACCTGCTGGCGCGGCGCATCGCGGTCCCGCACCCGCGCGGCGGCGTGATCGACGTGACCGCGCCGCTGCCGCCGCACATGATGCAGTCGTGGAATCTGCTCGGCCTCGAGGCGGAGCGCTACGACCCGATCGTGGACGCGCCGGAGGAGTGAGAGCGCTCCGCAAGATGTGATGCGCGTCGCCACCTGACGGCGGCACCGGAACGGCGTATCTGCGTTATCGGCGGGGCAGTGGAGCCGGCCGATGATGTCGACCGACAGATTGCGCTTCCCTCGTTCTCGCGGCGTTCGTGTCCGCCGCGCACGCCCAGGCGCCGGGCCAGATCCCCGGCACCTTGCCGCCCGCGCCCGCCGTCATACCGCCGCCGCCGCCGGTCGCGCCGGCGCAGGTGCCCTCGGCGGTCACGCCGCTGCCGTCGCCGAGCTATGGGGTGCCGCGCGGCGTCACCGGCCCGGTTTACGGCGGCGGCACGATCAGCCCCTCGATCCGCTACCGGCAGCCGCCGCCGAAGAAGCGCAAGATCAAGCGGCGTCCGCGCACCAGCGAGATCCTGTTCATCCGCACGATCTGACACGCCGATCTGCGGCCTCGGAAAAGACATCGGCGCGGCTTGACAGGCAACCAATTGGTTGCATATTGTCGCCATGGACCTGGTGTTCAAGGCGCTGGCCGACCCGACGCGGCGCAAGCTGCTCGACCGCCTGCATGCCGAGAACGGGCAGACGCTCGGCGAGCTGTGCGAGCGCCTCGCCATGACGCGGCAGGCGGTGACGAAGCACCTCGTGCTGCTGGAAGAGGCGAACCTCGTCGCCACGCTGCGGCGCGGGCGCGAGAAGCTGCACTACCTCAATCCGGTGCCGATCCACGAGATCGCGGAACGCTGGATCGGGAAATTCGAGCGCTCGCGTCTCGATGCGCTCAGCGAGCTGAAGAAGAAACTGGAGGAGCGTGATGAGTAACGCGATCGAGCTTCGTCTACGTGACCTACATCCGCACCACGCCGGAGAAGCTCTGGCGCGCGCTGACCGAGCCGGAGTTCACGCGCCAGTACTGGGCCGGCACCGTGCAGGAGTCCGAATGGAAGCAGGGCGCGGCGTGGCGCATCATGATCCCGGACGGCCGCCTCGGCGACCACGGCGAGGTGCTGGAGATCGAGCCGCACAAGCGCCTCGTGCTGTCGTGGCTGAATGAGTTCAAGCCGGAGCTCAAGGCCGAAGGCTTTTCGCGCATGACCTACGAGCTCGAACAGCAGGACGACATGGTCAAGCTCACCGTCACGCACGAGATCGACCGGCCGCAGTCGAAGCTGATCGAGGCGGTGTCGGGCGGCTGGCCGCTCATCCTGGCGAGCCTCAAGAGCCTGCTCGAGACCGGCGAGTCGCTGGAAGCGACGCGCAAATGGCCGGAGGGCGTGTGATGGGCGCCTCGCGGTTCAAGCCGAAGACGGTCTATGTCACCTACATCGCGGCGACGGCGCAGCAGGTGTGGGACGCGCTGACGCAGCCGGAATTCACCAGACAGTATTTCTTCGGCCGCAGCATCGAGATCGAGCCGAAACAGGGCGGCGCGTTCATCCTGCGCATGCCGGACGGGCGCGTTGACGTGAAGGGCCGCGTGGTCGAATGGTCGCCGCCGCATCGCCTGTCGGTGACCTGGACCGTCGACTGGATCGAGGAGATGCGCGATCTGCCCGAATGCCTCGTCACCTATGAGATCGCGCAGGCGGGCGAGAGCGTGCGGCTCACCATGACCGAAGCGCATCAGTGGGACGTGCCGGACGATCTGCTGTCCGGCGGCCGCGCGGGCTGGCCCGCGATCCTCTCGAGCCTCAAGAGCGTGCTCGAAACCGGCAAGCCGCTGTCGCTCAAGATGGAGCCGCCGCAGGAGATGATGGCGGCGCTGGAGCGGATGCGACGCCGCCCCTCATCCTGAGGAGCGGCCGCAGCCGCGTCTCGAAGGATGGCGGCGGGCTCGGTCGCGGGCCATGGTTCGAGACGCGCGCTGCGCTGCGCTCCTCACCATGAGGCCGGAGTTCTAGCGCAAACTCGCGTTGAACTTGTCGAGCGTCGCCGAGCCCGGGCACAGCTCCTTCTCGCCGAGCGCGTTGAGCGGCGTGTCGACGGTCGCGAGGTTTGCGTGCAGATCGTCCGGATCGCTGTCCACATAGAGCAGCCCGGTGACGATCTGGCCCTCGGCCGCGTGATTGAGCAGGAAGCTCATCGCGGCGAGCTTGTTGTGGATGTCGTATTCGGAGTTGAGCTTGCGCAGCGCGATCTTCGAGCCGTCGTGCTGCTCGACGATCTCGACCGTGCCCGGCTCGTAGTCGACCTTGATCGGCTCGCGGCCGGTGATGAAGTCGAGCCGGTTCACCGCCTCGTTGTGCATGCGCACGTAGTCGAAGCTCTTGGTCGAGCCGAGGTGGTTGTTGAACGCGACGCAGGGCGAGAGCACGTCGATGAAGGCCGCGCCCTTGTGCTCGATCGCCGCCTTGATGATCGGCACGAGCTGCGTCTTGTCGCCGGAGAACGAGCGCGCCACGAAGGTCGCGCCGAGTTGCATCGCCATCGCGACCAGGTCGATCGAGGTGTCGTTGTTGATCGCGCCGCGCTTCGCCTTCGAGCCGCGGTCGGCGGTGGCGGAGAACTGGCCTTTGGTCAGGCCGTACACGCCGTTGTTCTCGACGATGTAGACCATGTTGACGCCGCGGCGGATCGCGTGCGCGAACTGCCCGAGCCCGATCGAGGCGCTGTCGCCGTCGCCCGAGACGCCGAGATAGATCAGGTCGCGGTTGGCGAGGTTGGCGCCGGTGAGCACCGAGGGCATGCGCCCGTGCACCGAATTGAAGCCGTGCGACTGGCCGAGGAAATAGGTCGGCGTCTTCGACGAGCAGCCGATGCCCGACAGCTTGGCGACGCGGTGCGGCTCGATCGCGAGCTCGAAGCAGGCCTCGATGATCGCGGCCGAGATCGAGTCGTGGCCGCAGCCGGCGCACAGCGTCGAGACCGAGCCCTCGTAGTCGCGGTGGGTGTAGCCGAGCGAATTCTTCGGCAGCGCGGGGTGGTGGAATTTCGGCTTGACGATGTAGGTCATGACATCACTTTGCGCAGCGGCGTGACTTTCAACGCATCGAGATGATCGCCGATCGCGTTGGCGATGAAGCGCGCGGTGATCGGCGTGCCGTCGAAATGCAGGATCGGCACCAGGCGCATCGGATCGATGTCGCATTCGGTGGTGATCAGCGTGCGCAGCTGGCTGTCGCGGTTCTGCTCGACCACGAACACGAAGTCGTGGTCGGCGATGAAGTCGTTGACGTCCTGATGGAACGGGAAGCCGCGCACGCGCAGCATGTCGAGCGGCTGGCCGCGCGCCGCGATCATGTGGATCGCCTCGTCCATCGCCGGCGAGGTCGAGCCGTAATAGATCGCGCCGCATTTGGTCGGCTTCTCGGCGTTGCGGCGCACCGGGCGCGGCACCAGGCTCTTGGCGGTCTCGAACTTGCGCAAGCAGCCGCTGCATGTTGTCGGCGTAGGGCCCGCCTTCCTCGGTGTAGCGCGCGTAGCGGTCGCGCGAGGTGCCGCGGGTGAAGAACGAGCCCTTGGTCGGATGCGTGCCCGGCAAGGTGCGGAACGGGATGCCGTCATTGTCGACGTCGAGATAGCGGCCGAAATCCGTGCCCTTCTCGAGCATCGCGGCGGTCATGATCTTCCCGCGATCGTAGGCGCGCGTGTCGTCCCACTTCAGCGGACGGCACAGCCGGTGGTTCATGCCGATGTCGAGATCGGTCATCACGAAGATCGGCGTCTGCAGGCGGTCCGCCAGGTCGAAGGCCTGCGCGGTCATCTCGAAGGCTTCCGCCGGGTCCTCCGGGAACAGCAGCACGTGCTTGGTGTCGCCGTGCGACGCGTAGGCGCAACTGAGGAGATCGCATTGCTGCGTGCGCGTCGGCATGCCGGTCGAGGGGCCGGCGCGCTGCACGTCGATCAGCACCGCCGGGATCTCGGCGAAATAGGCGAGGCCGAGGAACTCCTGCATCAGCGAGATGCCGGGACCGGACGTCGCGGTGAACGAGCGCGCGCCGTTCCACGACGCGCCGATCACCATGCCGATCGAGGAGAGCTCGTCCTCGGCCTGGATGATGGCGTAGCGGTTGGTCTTGGTCTTCGGGTCGCTGCGGTAGCGCGCGCAATGGCGCTGGAACGCCTCGGCGACCGAGGAGGACGGCGTGATCGGATACCACGCGCACACGGTCGCGCCGCCATAGACGGCGCCGAGCGCGGCCGCGCTGTTGCCCTCGATGAAGATGCGGTCGCCGACCGCGTTCGCCTTCTTCACCTTCAGGCCGATCGGGCAATCGAGGTTCATCAGCGCGTAGTCGCGGCCGAGATGCAGCGCGTGCACGTTCGGCTCGATCAGCGTGTCCTTCGTGCGGAACTGCTCGGCGATCAGCTTCTCGATCGCGCCGATATCCATGTCGAGGATCGCCGAGAGCGCGCCGACATAGATGATGTTCTTGAACAGCTGGCGCTGGCGCGGATCGATGTATTCGCGATTGCAGATCGCGGTGAGCGGCACGCCGATCACCGTGATGTCGTCGCGGAAGCGCGAGGCCGGCAGCGGCTTGGTGTTGTCGTAGAACAGGTAGCCGCCCTTCTCGATCGAGGCGACGTCCTTGTCGAAGGTCTGCGGGTTCATCGCGACCATCAGGTCGACGCCGCCGCGCGCGCCGAGATGCCCGGCCTCGGTGACGCGCACCTCGTACCAGGTCGGCAGCCCCTGGATGTTCGACGGGAAGATGTTGCGCGGGACTCACCGGCACGCCCATGCGCATCACCGCGCGGGCGAACAGCTCGTTGGCGCTGGCCGAACCCGAACCGTTGACGTTGGCGAACCGGACGACGAAGTCGTTTACGCTCTCGATCGGCATGCTGTTTCCGCGTGAGTCATTTCGATCAGGTATTTCTGCATGTCCCAGGCGCCGGTCGGGCAGCGCTCGGCGCACAGCCCGCAATGCAGGCACACGTCCTCGTCCTTCACCATCACGCGGCCGGTCTTGAGATTGTCGGCGACGTAGAGGTCCTGCGTCAGGTTCGTGCGCCGGCGCCTTCAGCCGCGTGCGCAGCTCGGCTTCCTCGCCGTTCTGCGTGAAGGTGATGCAGTCCATCGGGCAGATATCGACGCAGGCGTCGCACTCGATGCAGAGCTGCCCGGTGAACACGGTCTGCACGTCGCAGTTCAGGCAGCGCTGCGCCTCCTCGAAGGCGAGCTTGTCGTCGTAGCCGAGCTCGACCTCGGTGCGGATGTCCTTCAGCGCGATGACGTTGTCGCGCGTCGGCACGCGGTAGCGCTTATCGAGCGCGATGTCGTTGTCGTAGGACCATTCGTGGATGCCCATCTTCTGGCTGACGACTTCCACGGCGGGCAGGGGACGGTCGTTGACGTCCTCGCCCGAGAGGAACTTGTCGATCGAGACCGCGGCCTCGTGGCCGTGCGCCACCGCCCAGATGATGTTCTTCGGGCCGAACGCCGCATCGCCGCCGAAGAAGACCTTCGGATTGGTCGACGCGAAGGTCTTCGGATCGACCTTCGGCATGTCCCACTTGTCGAACTCGAGCCCGATGTCGCGCTCGATCCAGGGGAACGAGTTCTCCTGGCCGACCGCGACGAGCACGTCGTCGCATTCGAAATGCTGGTCCGGCTCGCCGGACGGCACCAGCTTGCGGCGGCCCTTGGCGTCGTACTCGGCCTTCACCTTCTCGAAGGTGACGCCGGTGAGCTTGCCGTTGTCGTGGGTGAATTCCTTCGGCACGAGGTAATTGTGGATCGGGATGCCCTCGTGCATCGCGTCTTCTTTTTCCCACGGCGAGGCTTTCATCTCCTCGAAGCCGGAGCGCACGATCACCTTCACGTCCTCGCCGCCGAGGCGGCGCGAGGAGCGGCAGCAGTCCATCGCGGTGTTGCCGCCGCCGAGCACGATGACGCGCTTGCCGATCTTGTTGATGTGGCCGAACGAGACCGACGAGAGCCAGTCGATGCCGATGTGGATGTTCTTCTCGGCCTCTTCGCGGCCCGGAATGTTGAGCTCGCGCCCGCGCGGCGCGCCGGAGCCGACGAACACCGCGTCCCAGCCCTCGGCGAGCAGCGCCTTCAGGCTGTTGACCGGGCGGCCGCCGCGAAACTCGACGCCGAGATTGAGGATGTAGTTGCACTCCTCGTCGATCACCTTGTCGGGGAGGCGGAACTTGGGGATCTGCGAGCGCATCATGCCGCCGGAGCGGAAGTCGCCGTCGAACACGACGCATTCGTAGCCCATCGGCGCGAGATCGCGCGCGACGGTGAGCGAGGCGGGGCCGGCGCCGACCAGCGCGATGCGCTTGCCGTTGCGCTTGTCCTTCGCGATCGCCTTGGGCAGCCGCTCGGTGATGTCTTCCTTGTAGTCGGCGGCGACGCGCTTCAGCCGGCAGATCGCGACCGGCTCCTTCTCGACGCGCCCGCGCCGGCAGGCCGGCTCGCAGGGGCGGTCGCAGGTGCGCCCGAGAATCCCGGGAAACACGTTGGACTTCCAGTTGACCATGTAGGCGTCGCCGTAGCGGCCCGCCGAGATCAGCCGGATGTATTCGGGAACGGGCGTATGCGCGGGGCACGCCCACTGGCAATCGACGACCTTGTGAAAGTAGTCGGGCGCGGCAATGTCGGTGAGTTTCATTCCCTCCTCGTGCTCGCGCTCCAAAAAGGACTCAGCGCGGCGCTGATCTTTTCATCCCCGCGGACCGGCTTGTGGCCGCCGATTCCGCGCGGAATGTTAGTAGAGCGATTCCAAGAAAGCCACCGCTACCATGGTCCAAACGCACAGCGGACGCATCCGAATTTGTCCGGATGGTTGCCGCCGCTTCGGATGCCGTTTATAGCCCCGACTGCGGCTGGAATAAAGCAATGGATTCATGGCTAAGTCTTTGAAATTAGTCATCTTTGACTGCGACGGCACGCTCGTCGACAGCCAGCACATGATCTGCACCGCGATGAGCGGGGCCTATGCGGCGCACGGGCTCCCTGTTCCGGAGCGCGAAACGATGCTCTCGATCGTCGGGCTGTCGCTGCCGAGGCCTTCACGGAACTCGGCAGGGGCGCCGCACAGTTCCCGGTTGCAAGTCTCGCCGAGCACTACAAGCTCGCCTTCCATGCGATGCGCGAGTCGGGTGGCACATCGAGCCGCTCTATCCCGGCGCGCGCGAAGCCGTGGCGGCGCTCGCGACCGCGCGAGACGTCGTGCTCGGCATCGCGACGGGAAAATCGCAGCGCGGTGCGCGGCTCGTGCTCGGCCATCATGGCCTGCTCGATCACTTCATCACCATCCAGACCGCGGACGATGCGCCCTCGAAGCCCGATCCCGGCATGGTCGTCGCGGCGATGCGCGAAGCCGGCGTCGACGCCGCAGGACACGGTCGTGGTCGGCGACACGGTGTACGACATCGCGATGGCGCATGCCGCGGGCGCGGCGGCGATCGGCGTGACGTGGGGCTATCACACGCGCGAGTCGCTGATTGCGAGCGGCGCGCCGGTGATCGACGCGTTCGCCACACTCGAGCCGACGCTCGACAAACTCTGGACACTGTGACGCACGATCAGCGCCGCAGTCCGATCCGGTTCCGCTGGGTGAGCCGCTAAAAGTTAACGCGCACTGGCACGGCATTTTTTGCGCATTGCGCGCGCCACGGCAGCAAATTCACCCCCGTTTCGCTGGCATAACAAGAGTGCGCTTCGCAGGCCGCGCGAAACCCACGTAATCTCGCGAATTCCGGGCACGATCCCGCATGCGCGCCGCGCAACGCTACGCTGCTTTTCCGGAATGGCTCCGCGACAAACTTTGCACCGATTGCGGCGTTATTGATCGCCTCACTGGCGTGTTGCGTACCCAAGCGTTAGGTGGAGCAATTGGGAGCCAACGAATGTCGCCAACACGATACTTCCTCGTCCAGCACGACGACGCCTGGATGATCAAGTTCGCCGACGAAGAGTTCGGCCCGTACAAGAGCAAGTCCGAAGCGATGCTGTTCGCGGTCGATGCCGCGCGCAAGCTCGGCGATCGCGGCACCGAGACCGAAGTGTGCCTGATGGGCGAGAACGGATTCTTCCACGCCGAATGGAGCAATGCGCAGCCGGCGCAAGCCTGACGCGGAGCGGCACATCTCCGCCACCGACCGGATCGGCAACGGCGTCGTTGCCGGTTTCATCGCGACGCTCGCGCTGTCGGTGCTGCATGAGCCGGTGATGATCGTGGCGGAAGCGGTCGGCGCGGACGCGCCGGTCACCGCATGGCTGTTCCACTTCTTCGTCGGCACGCTGCTGTGGGGCGGCGCGTTCGGCTTCGCGCATGACTATCTGCCCGGCCCGTCATGGGTGCGCGGCGCGATCTTTGCGCTCGGCGCGGCCGTGATCGTGCTGGTCGGCATCGCGCCGTTCACCGGCGCCGGATTGTTCGGCCTCGCGCTCGGCGTGTTCGCGCCGGCGATCGTGACGCTGTTTCATCTCGCCTACGGTGCGATCCTCGGCGCGATCTACGGCAAGCTGGTCGATACCGAAGAGGCGCGGCGCCATCTCGCGGGCTCACGCGCCGCGCTGATGTGCACTGAGACTTGATTAAGAGTGGGGCGACGGCCTATCTGCCTTGCGGCAGATAGGCCTTTTTCATGCGCGATATTCTCGAAGACCTGTTCGGCGATAGCCGCTCGACCCGACCGAGTCGGCGCGGCGCAACATGCGCCCGCAGCTGCGCAAGCGCTTCTATCAGCGCGCGCATGCCGGTGACGCGGCGCCGTTCGCGATCCTGCTCGACGGCCGTCCGGTGAAGACGCCGGCCGGCAACGCGCTGGCGCTGCCGTCGCGCGCGCTCGCCGAGGCGATCGCGGCCGAATGGGACGCGCAGCAGGAGCGCATCGATCCGGCCACCATGCCGCTCACGCGGCTCGCCAACTCGATCATCGACGGCGTCGCGCCGACGCCCGCGCCGGTCGCCGAGGAGGTCGCGAAATATCTCGGCTCCGATCTGGTGTGCTATCGCGCCGATACGCCGGAAGGGCTTGTCGCCAGGCAGGCGCAGCACTGGGACCCGATCCTCGACTGGGCGCGAACGCTCGGCGCGCGCTTCGTGCTCGGCGAGGGCGTGATGTTCGTCGCGCAGCCCGACCACGCGATCGCGGCCGCGCGCGCGGTGATCCCGTCCGATCCGTGGCGGCTCGGCGCCGTCAACGTCATCACCACGCTCACCGGCTCGGCGCTGATCGCGCTCGCGCTGTCGGAAGGGCGGCTGACCGTCGACGCCGGCGTGGGACGCCGCGAATGTCGACGAGGACTGGAACATGTCGCTGTGGGGCCGCGACGAGCTCGCGCTCGACCGCCGCGCCGAGCGCTTCGCCGAGATGCAGGCGGCCGGGACGGTGCTGGCGCTGGCTGGCCTGATACGGTTTCCGAAACGTTAACGAACGCTTCACCCTTGCGGCCTACACCGTGACCGACGGTCCTTGACCGGTCCACCGCCAGCGCAAGGAATGCGCCCGTGGACTCTATTCATCTGCCCAATGCCATCACGCTCCCGACCGCGTTCGGAGCGCCGGGCACGCCGTTGCAGGCCGGGCAGGTGGTGCAGGCGCTGGTTCTCGACCTGATCGAGAGCGACGTCTTCCGCCTGCAGCTTCCGCAGGCGACCGTCGATGTGCGCTCCGACGTGCCGCTCAGCCGCGGCAGCACGGTCACGCTCGCCGTCAAGGGCGCGGGCGCGAATGCGCGGCTGGTGATCTATGCCGACGATGCGCGGCCGGCCGCGCCGCGCCGCAGCGCGCAGCGCCGCAGGCCGCGCAAGCGGCGGCGCCGACGCTCACCGGCAAGCACCCGGTCGGCGAGGCGGTCATCATCGGCGCGCGCGCCGGTGCAGCCGGGCAGGGCGCCGCTCCGAGTCGGCGTCGCGCGCGATGCGCCGTCGATCAGTCCGCGCGCGCCGCGATCGCCGTGCGCGTCGCGCAGCCGCCGCAGCTCAGCCGCAGATCGTCACGCCCGAGCGTGCGCTCGGCGAGGCCGTGCGCGCCGCCGCCACGAAGCAAAGCAGCCTTGCGCCGCTTTCGCCGACCTCGAGCAGTCGCGAGCGCGCCGCCCGACGCGCGTGCCGCCGCGCCGTGCGCGCCGCCGCCGCAGCAGGTGCTGCGCTGCGCGTGCCGCTGACTGAAAATCTCACCGCAGCCGACGTGAAGCAGGCGTTCGTGCGCTCCGGCGTGCTGTTCGAGCCGCGCGTCGCGGCCGGGAAGCGACGGAGATTGCGCCGGGCCCGCAGCGCGCCGGCGCCCGCGCCGGCCGGCGACCTCAAGGCGGCGCTGCTGGTTTTTCGGGAGGTCTTGAAGACCTGGGCCGCGACACCGCGCCGCAACGCGGCGCCGCGCCGCCGGTCGTCGCCGCCGACGCCCGACCTGCCGATGCGCCGCGCCCGGCGCCGCCGCGGACGCCGCGAGCATCAAGCTTCTCGCCAACGCGCTCGCGGGCGCCCCGGACGAACTGCTGCCGGTGCTGCCGCCGCTCTCCCCGAGCAGGCGGCCAATCTCGCGAAAAACGTCGCGACGCGACTGCATGGCGCGCGATGCGCCGGAGCATCTCGTCGTCCGCGCCCGCGCAACGCCCAACGGTCCGCCGCCGCCCTATCGCGGCGCGCCGCTGTGCGCGCAGCAGCCGCCCGCTGCCGACGATCGCGCCCGATACGCCGCCGCACGAGACCGCCGAGCGGCTGCTCGCCGCGACCGACGGCGCGATCGCGCGCACGACCTTGCTGCAGGCCGCCTCGCTGCCCGGACCAGCCAGGCGCCAGCGCGCTCGATCCGGCCGCGCAGCGCTGGACCTTCGAGATGCCGTTCGCGACGCCGCAGGGCACGGGCGATCGCGCAGTTCGAGGTGAGCCGCGACGGCCGCAGGCCGCCAAATCCGACGCGCCAGCCTGCGACCTGGCGCGCGCGCTTCTCGCTCGACGTCGAGCCGATGGGGCCGGTGCATGCGCTGGTCGCGCTCGCCGGCGCGCGCACCAGCGTCACGCTCTGGGCCGAGCGGCACGCGACCGCCGCGCGGCTGAACGACAATGCGCGCGATGCTGAACGAGGCGCTGCGCGCCGCCGAGCTCGAGCCGGCCGATTTCAGTTTCGCGTCGGCGCGCCGCCGGTGGTCGCCAAGCAGGCCGCGCCCGGCCGCTTCATGGATCGCGCCACATGACGACGCCGCTCGCCGTCGCGCTGCAATACGACAAGTAGGACGTGCCGATGCCGCGCGTGATCGCGAAGGGACGTGGCGAGACCGGCGAGGCGATCCTCGCGCTGGCGCGCGAGCACGGCATCCCGATCGAGGAGAACGCGCCGCTCGCCGAGGCGCTGGCGCAGGTCGAGATCGGCGACGATATTCCGGAAGCGCTCTATCGCGCGGTCGCCGAAGTGCTGATCTTCATCCTGCGCGCGTCGGGGAAGATCACCTTAGACCTCATGGTGAGGAGCCGCGCGTAGCGCGGCGTCTCGACCAGTCGCCCAGAGCGACAGCGGTGCGTTTGGCCATCCTTCGACACGGCGGCCAGAAGCGCGTTTCGCGCGTCTGCGACGCGCTATGGCCGCCGGCTCAGGATGAGGACTAGCTCCGCCATCGCGCCGCCGATGCGGCCGAGATGGGTGAAGCTCGCGCCCGCCCCGTATTCAGTTTTAACCCAGGTACATAAACAATTAAAAAAGTCAGACGAAAAAGATAAAGACGAACTGCTGGAATTTATTAGAAGCATAACAACGAAGAAAAAAGAGCATAAAATTATTTGGAAAGGAAGCCGTACAATGGTTGACCTGTGGGCGGTTGTAAAAGATTGTTACTATAGCCTATACGCTAAGGGTTCAAACTCAATAAAAAATATTTTACCAGCTATATTAAATTCAAGTTTGTACCTACAGGGAAAATACCGTCAGCCTGTTTATGGCACTTCTAGAATGATCAGCAAAAATTATCATGATTTCACCTGGATCAAAAAAGAAATGGTGTTATTCAAAATCCCTATAAATTACTGGATCCGGTATTCAGTATAGAAGAAGATATGATGCTGGATCGTTTATTGTTGGATAAAGACTCAGGATTCATGATGGCGGTGCAGCTATGGCTGCTTACGCTAAAATGCAGTTCACTCACATGGAGCCTGGTGAAAGAAATAAAATTTCCAAAGCATTATTGCGGTACTGCGAATTAGATACTTTGGCAATGGTAATGATATTGGAAGAGTTTAGGCAATTGATAAAATAAATTGTCTGACGCATTCCTCTATTTGGCGGGTACATTTTAAAGTTGGCAGTTAATATATCGTATTGGCTGTATTATACTTAACCTACATTTATTTGGTACTTTTAATACTGATTGAACTAATGGCTTTAAATTAAATAGTATTTAATATAAACGAGCATATAATATACTATCGAAATCTTTTAGATTTCTTCCTTTTGAGCATTTGATTCTGTTACTTTGACAAGTTTATTTGATCAAAGATTCCCGATAATTGATCGGAGGAATAGATCACAGTAATACATAATAATTAATACAATTGAACCGAACTGTAACTCTAAAATACACATTGGCAAAACTTGCGAAACTCCAAATTGACTTGGAAAAAAAAGGCGGACCGTCGGAAGATGGACAATTGTTTGAACAAATATCAGCTGTCCATGCTGAAATATTAAAGAGTTTGGGACTTTCAACGAGTTCCAATAACAAAAAACTTCTATGGTTCAGCAGTTTACCAACGGATTCTGAGGTACAAGAAATAATTAAAAAGCTGCATCAGTCAGCAACCGATTATCTTTTAAGCCCAGCAATAACAGAAATTCATTTATTAAAAAATGCCCAGGAAACAAAGAGGATGCATTTAACATTTTACCTGAACTCAAAATAGAAACTCATGTCTATACCATTTTTGTTTATGAAAAAATTCTTCTTAAAAAAAAAGATACGGCTGAAAACGTCCTAAAAGAATTGAGATTATGCAACGTACATGAAATCCTTGACTTACTTGGAAGGTTTGGAGGGATTTGACGAAAACGAACCCTACCTGGAACAACAACTAATAGAAAAAGGCATCAGATATACCCAACAATTTTTGATCTCAAATTCAGAATTTTTAACCGATGATGACTATTGAACATAAATTTTTATGTCACCAGATAAATTCAGAAACGGAAACTTTAATTATAGGGACATTTAATCAGATGCCAATCAAAACTTCGCCGAATCTTTTTACGGCAGAAACAGAAATCAAAATAAAATAGCATTTCAATTCCTAACAACTCCAGCAAGGTTTTATAATCAGACAAGCAAGTGGAATGGACAAACTTCATAGTAGGTGATAACAGATAACGAAACAAATTTTCTCTACTTAGCTGATAGCTTAAGGAAAACCGAATATTCCCTTTTTGTGAACGATTTAGGATAAACTAAAAGAAAATAATATTGATTATGGTTTTCTTGAAGGCACGAAAGATATTTGGTGTCGTGATTATATGCCGGTTCAAGTTACGAAAAATACTTTTGTTCAATTCAGATATAACCCTGATTATTTAAGAAATCACCGGGAATGGAGAAAAACGATTTCTGATGTTGACAGCATTTGTAAACATGTAAAAAAAATCAATTTGCAACCAACACTATCAACAATAATTATTGATGGTGGCAATGTGATAAAAACAAAAGATAAAGTAATAATGTGCGACAAAATATTTTTTGAGAACCCCCAGGTTGATGAAAAAAAGTTAATAAAAGAACTTGAAAAAAAATTCCAGGTTGATAAA
This sequence comes from uncultured Chitinophagaceae bacterium, assembly GCA_963800635.1. Taxonomy (GTDB): domain Bacteria; phylum Bacteroidota; class Bacteroidia; order Chitinophagales; family Chitinophagaceae; genus Ginsengibacter. The sequence goes on along the minus strand of CAWDCB010000011.1, from coordinate 554,414 downwards.
ATAATTCTTATTCCCTGGAATAAAAAACGACTTTATTGGCCATGCGGATGGAATGATACGATTTATTGAAGCGACAGAGTTATTATTAACAAATATGGAAAAGAGGATGAGGAATTTAAAAATTATTTATTGATAGCATTGAGTAACTCAGCGCTTTACTGGGAAGAAATTCCTTACAATCCCTACGACAATGAAACAGATATAGACGCAACAGGGATTTATATAAACTACCTTCAAATGAACGGTATCGTGTTTGTTCCGAAATTCGGGATCAGGGAAGATGATGTCGCTTTTAAAGCATTGGAGAGAATTTTTGAAGGACAAAAGATTGTGCCGGTAGACAGTAGGGAAATATCCGAAGATGGTGGAGTACTAAATTGTATAACATGGAATATAAAAGTATGAGGAACTCGCTCGCCTTTTGTATTAAACTCAACGGCAAACCGGCCGATTTTCACTTACCGAATTAAACCAAGAAATTCCTTTTATCTCTTAATAAATGCCTGCACTTCCATTTTTTCCTTTGTATGCAAAATCAAATTATATTGGCCTGCCGGTAAATTGCTAATGTCCACAGAGAAAGAAGTTTGGCCGCTGAGATAAACTTTCATTTCTTTTATTTTCCTGCCGCCTTCATCTACAATTTGAACAATAGCATTCTGGCTACTACCATTAGCTTGTACAAATAAAATTTTATGAACCGGATTTGGGAAAATCTGAAGCCTATTATCTGCCTTCAACTCAACCGCAACAATATTACTGTAGGTGAATTGACCATCAATGTCTATAATTTTAAGCCTGTAAAAATTTATTCCTTCTAATGGCTGCTCATCTCTGGTTGAATAATCCCTGCTGAGAGTACTTCCGCCACTAACCGGTATACTATTTATTGCTAAGAACCTGTTACCGTCAGCGCTACGTTCTATCACAAATCGCTGAAAGCATTTTTTGAGTGGCAATTTTCCAATTTAGAAGGACTGATTTATTTTGAAGAACCCCTGTAAAATCCAAAAGGCTCACAGGCAACGGTCCGCCTTCTGTAAGAAAATATCTTGCAACAACGCCGAAATTTCCCGGGTATTGGCCAAAGCCCACTGCATACAATTTATCTCCTGCTATCGCTATGCCGGCGATCCGGTCATATGCCGAGCTTGCTTGTGTTATTACAATCCCATCCCCGTCAACGTATCGTCTAAACTCCCATCGGCGTTATACCGCACAATTGTAAAATCGGTACTGCTACCATTATAAGCATATAACCTCCCAAAAGTATTTTACCGTCACTTTGTATTGTTATCGAAGAGCCATAGATGCTAAACGCATTCATATGGTATATAAAATTTCACCGCCATTGAAAGTTGGGTCGAAGCTCCCATTCAGTATTCAAACGTATTAGTAAAAATGCTGGAATAATACCTCGTAATCATTTCTGAGTATAGCCGCCCACCAACAATTTTTCCATCACTTTGAATACAAGAGTGTTTCCCGAGTGTATTGGCATCTTCTGCTAGATACAATACGCTTTTCACCATCTGCCGTTAAAAGTATTATCAGCTGAGCCATCCGAATTATAGCGGGCAATTATAAAATCATCAGGATTCCCGTCCAGCCAGATATGACTATTTTACCATCATTTTGCACAGCAACGCTACTACAATTAAGGGGAAACCCATCTTGAAAAGAAGTCTATCTCTCCATCTCCATTAAAACTCAAGTCAAGAGAGCCATTTGTATTATAACGCGCAAGCGCACTCCGGCTATCAAAATTTTTCCATCTGCCTGAATGGCCATTGAAGGTCCTCTGACGGGAACCGAAATCAGTAATTAATATTCCGTCTGCCACTAAAAGTATTATCAAGGCTTCCGTCCGGATTATAACGTACAACACCAGAATTGTCACCCACAGATCCTGCCACCAAAATTTTGCCATCAATTTGAATAGCTATTGCATTGGCCTTACTTTCTGAGGAACCAAGGTCAGTCATTTGCATTCCATCATCAGAAAAAGTATTATCAAGGCTCCCGTTTGTATTGTAGCGGGCAAGCGCAAAATTATATTTAGTACCGTCCCACGTGTAGCCCGCAGCCAGAATTTTACCATCTGCCTGAATAGCAGTACAGGTATAATGTGTATCACCCTGCACAATCAGCGGAACTAATAATCCGTCTCCGTTAAAAGAGATATCAGGAGTTCCATCAGTATTATACCGCGCTGCAGCTATGGGTGTGACTTGCTCCCATTGACTGTATATCCCAGGGCAATCAATTTTCCATCACTTTGAATAGCTATTGAATTTGATAATCCGCAGATAATCCAAAGTCAGTAGTTTGCTTTCCATCTGTGCTAAATGTGTTATCCAAACTTCCATTTATATTCAAACGTGCAAGTGCAAAATCAATGTTTCCGCCATTAGAAGTATTGCCGCCAAGTACTATTTTTCCATCACCCTGAAGAGAAATAGATGTTAAAATATCTTCACCGACCGCCAAAATCAATTGTTTGTATTGCATCTACATCAAAGGTATTGTCTAAAGTTCCATCCGCATTCAAACGAACCACTTTAAAATCGCCATCAGTTCCGTTATATGTATAACCCCCTATTATAATTTTATCGTCGCTTTGAACGGCTATTGAGCTAGAATATCCGTTGAGTCCAAAATCAATAAACTGAACACCGGTTCCATTAAAAGTTACGTCAACCGCTCCATCATTGTTAAAACGCCTGACGGAAGGCATACCGGATTCTGATCCACTTAATAAAATTTTTCCATCACTTTGTATTGCAACTGAATTAGGAGAAAAACTTGCAAATGTTACACTTTGATTAAATTGATTAAATGTACCGTCAAAGCTCCCATCGCTGTTGAGGCGAAAAAGTCCAGGTTGCCGCTGTCACTGAGAATTACCATAGCCGAGAATAATTATTTTACCATCACTTTGAATTGCCAATGCAGTGATATAATTGGCGTCGTTCAGATCTATGACTCATTGTTCTGCCACCATTAAATGTATTGTCCAGGGTTCCATCTACATTAAAGCGTGTAATTGCCATATCTGTGCTAGGGTGCGGCGCCGACATACTACCAGAACTAAACTTTCTGCATTCCATGTAACACCGGCAATAATTATTTTACCATCACTTTGAATTGCAGCATGCGATTCGTAAATAGGTATAGCGACAGAGAGGCCATTGTGGCCATAGGTTAAATCCATGGATCCATCTGCGCAGTATTTTTGTAATTGTTGTAGGATAAGGCGCACCATCAATATCGGAGGTTATACCCTGGCTTCCAAAGACAAGGTACATGCTGCCATCAGGCTGTGCGAATACCTGTTCACCAACATTGCTATAATTATAGGGTGAACCCATATCAGTTGTAACGATCCCATGATTCCCAAATGTAGGATCAAGCTGACCGGGTTGCGAGAACGAAATTGTGGAGACAAATAATGAAATAAGTAAAAGTAATCTCCTCATAAGTTGAAATTTTGGTAAATGATAAAAAAGATAAACGAAATCAAGTCGGACCTGTGCTGATTACAAGTCAATATGATTCAGTTTATTTACTCAGTATTCAATGATTACTTTAAAGTGATCATTGCCGTTTAGTCTAGGTCTGGAAGTGAAATTCTGAGGATATGAAAAGAAGTGATGTAAAGAAAGAGAAATAGTGTGTTATGATGGCTAAGGTACGCTTTAAATTGTCATTTTAAATTCTTTTGATAATAGGTAATTTAGTCTTGCAAAACATGGCAGATAACTCGTGATTGTTTTAATGAATTGCGAAATTTCTCTTTAAAAGAACCCAAATGCTTTTACTAAGCTGTCCTCAGAAATGAGTTGGTTGTGCAAGCTGGTCATTTACATAATGCTCCTTCTAATAGCTTGCCCTTGCTGACAGTGTACCTTCGCTAAGTACGAGCGAGTTTTTTTGGTTTTATAATTCAGCCTTTCTTCAATAATCAGGACTTCAACATAATTTCATCAAACCAATCTATCATCAATATCAATTTCTATTACTGAGATTATTTTCACTAGATGTTAAAGCAATTAATCGCTGCACTAATTACGGCGATTAATAGTTCAATTCACCGCAGACTATTATTATAACTGCCTCAGATATTTTGATAAAAAAGTTTAACCTAAGGTCAATTGGAAAAATTTCGGCATCTCAAAATTGGTAATTTGGAGCTTCAGTTTATTTTCTCTTCCATCATTCCCTTCCAGGCTACAAATCCTTTCTTTGAATCCGTGTAATCATGAACAATGCGGCTAAAATTCTCACGCTCTTTTTCCAGGAAATGCTGACGGCCCGTTTGTTGTATTTCAGATAAATCTGTTTCAATTTGTTCGATTGTCTTTTTCAAGAATTCCCTGTTTTAATTGTATGCCATATATAAGTCGCTTCTTCTGTATCCAGTGTTTCCCAAATAACATGATAATTTTTTTCACCAGCCAACAGGAATAAAAATGAAAAAGGCTGTAACACAAACCTGACTTTTAAAACAGATGCTTCATGATTGGCAGCAAGATATTTTAACTGCAAATAATGCTTTGACTTTTTGATATTGAGAATATCATCTATAATTGCTGATCGGTGGAATATATTTTTTTTGCATCTTTATAGGGCGCCAAAAGTTCATCCAAAGTATGCATTGGCTTATCCGATTGTTAACGGCTGTCTTTAAGATTTCTTTTTTTACAAACTGGAAACGCATAGTATCAATCATGGTATTGTTGATGCTGTCAATATCTTCTGACTTAGCTGAAGCAGAAATGACTTTATCAGTATCATAACGGACGGTTATATCTACTGTAATCATTTTTTTCTTTAACGCTTTGACAAAATAATCCCGTATAGCTTCAAATTCAGGCCTTATGTCAGGGTTAGATATTTCAAAGATAATTTCCCTGGTTAATTGCTTCTATATAAATGGGAAATGAAACGGCACCTGCAAGGAAACTGATTTTCCCAAAAGGCACTTTCATTGTTTTTAACAATACCTGCTCAGGCACAGAAGGCAATTGCTTTCCTATATTCATGGAGGGTTCACTTGCGGAAACAGGCCTGAGGAGCGAGAACGACAGACTTCAGCAATCCACTGGTATCAATATTTCTGAATTTTATTCTCTCAATCCCATAAAAATAAAATATCCCTTGAGCGTATCCTTACTTTGACTCAATGGAAAATTGTAATCCAAAATCTCTGAAAACAAATTCCCCTTCGTCTTCATTATAATTAATAACTCTTATTTTCCATGAAATATCTTCTTTAAATTGATCAATTTGAAGGGGAAGCTCCAGGCAATCAATCGAAAGAAATTCTTCTGTTGCATTGATATAAAACTCTGTGCCTTTAAATACCAGTATCAGTTCATCAAATTTTGACAACCGGCCTGTTTTTAGCAGCTTCCGGTAATATTTGTTTCGTTGTTTAAAGAGGTTGGCTAAATCCCGATCCTGTGATCTTTGTAATCATATATTATTGGGGTAACGGGACTTCTTTGCACCCTGCCAATATATTGCACCAATTTACCTTCAAATGAAAAGGGATAAGCCAGAATAAGGCAGCTCACAGTCTTATATCCATACCCTCACCAAGAAACTGCCCGGTTGCAAGCAATACCTGGAAATCACCATTATCAATTTGGTTAAACCTAGCTTTCCTTTTTTCTTCACTATCTTCTCCTGTGAGTGTAATTACTTCGCATATTCCTTTTAAATATTGATAGAGAATTTCAATGTGGGCTTTCCTTTCTGTTAATACCAATATTTTTCTACCTGCCTTTACTTCACGTTTTATATCCTGAATGATCAACTCATTTCTTGCCGGTGTCATGAATGAGAATATGAATTAATGTTTCTGCTTTATCAGTTGAAGCATTGAAGGGAACAAACAATTCGGTGTTTTGTATTACAACGGACAGCTCCTGTTGCCTTGTTGGTTTGCGGGAATAATGACTTCATGAATAATGTCACCAATATGAATAAAGATTAATTTCTCATCTTTGTTTTTCCTGATAGGAGTTGCTGTAAGGCCATATAAATAAAAAGAATGAAAATTGCCTATCACCTGTCGAAAGGTTTTTGCAGGAATATGATGGCATTCATCCACGAGTATAGTGCCAAATGCCTGATATAATTTGCCGGTATTTTCAGATTAGCAGGCTTTGTATCATCGCTACGGTAATTTCTTCACCAATATCACAAGTACCGCCCTCTATTTTTCCAACCTGGAAAGAAGGAATACCAAGAAAGGATTGTATCCGTTCAATCCATTGATCAAATAATTGTTTGCGGTGAACGATAATGAGTGCTGGTTGCCGTTTTCGAGCTATAATAGATAAACCCATAATTGTTTTGCCGGAACCGGGAGGTGAAACGATAACGCCGAAATCTTTTTTATTTGTGATATCACAGCCTCCTGCTGATAAGATAGAGTGAAGTTGAACAATGAAAATCTACAGGTTCAGCTTTACTCTTTTATCTTCCAAAAAGTATTCAATCTTTTGTCCATGACAATATCTAACCAGATTGCCAATAAAGCCCCGCGGAACAATTTATTCGTCTCCCTCGACATCTATATTTTTAAAATATCTTCTGAACCAATGTGTTTTTCCCCGCTACGCTTTCTTAATCATATATTCAGGTTTATGAAATTGAGATTTTCCTTAAGATATTGCAGCACCCGGTAGGTAACCCAATTCGTGACAATAAAATATGGTTGTAAGAATGATTTGTATACCAGCATGCTGATTTTTTGTAATGGTCTTATTACTATTATGCGATGTTTTATCATGTCCATCATATAATTCATCCAGCTGATTTCATTTTTACTTCTGTACTTTTTTAAGGAATTCCATTGATCTGCAAACGCTATTAAGTTTTTGGATGAATGAAACATGCATGCTGGTTTTCACAGACTTTTTTTGCAAAGGCAAAGCAATAAGGTTGCCTAAGCCTTTACCGGAATGATACTCCTGGTTGGGAAACAGCCTATCAAAATTTGAATTCTTTTCCACTTCCCAAATGAAGTGAGTATGTGATTAAAGATCTTCCTACTTCTTATCGCAGGGTATGGTTTTCAAAAAATATCCAAACATGGCCACCTGATCCAGACCTTGAACGTTCCAGGTATACAGGTAGATTATGTTTTTCACATTCTCAATTAATGCCCTGCATTCTCGATCCAGCTCTTGTTCTTTGGAAGTTTGGTCGAAATCGGCCGCTATAAACCACGATGTATTATCCTGTAACAGTGGATAAATCCCTATGATTTCTTTACCAGATAGGTGATTTCAGGCTGTTGTCCGTCAGGGCGCATATCTTTATATTGAAAATCCTTTAAGGTTCCGCCTTTTTATTTGTGTTCTAAATTGATCCCAGTTCAGGTTATAGGCCGGCATATAGCCGCTTTTATTATCCTTTCCCAACGGATTGCGAAAACGTCTTCACGACCCTTAAAAAGCGATTTGAATATTTCCAGCTTATTATCCTTCATTTGAATAATTTACCAAAACAAATATATAATAAGCTATGGTAAGTCTTTGTTTTTGTTGTTGATGTCTTTTCCATTACTGGAATATGAAATTAGGAGTATCCTTTTATGAGGATTGTTTGATTACTTACAGAAATTTAAACGTAAATTTCTCGGATTAAATCTAACTCATAAACCTTTCTATATGCCTTTTGCATTTGCTGGATTTCGTCATCAGTGAGTTTGGCAAATTGTTCTCTTCTCCTTTTTGGGAATACTCCTTTATTCTGGTGCAGGAAAATGATCATTAAATTGATGTCTTTATCCGGCATATCGACTATCCGTTGTAATTCCTTTTTTACTTCATCGTATCGCTGAAGAAAGATTAGCTCATCAGGCATATCTTCTTCAAGTGTCGCATGAATAGTCTGGATCAGATAAATACAATGCTCCGTAAGATCAGGATACCTAAAATATCCTTCCACCTCTTCCGGGTTCGTGACAGTTACTTCTCCATTATCTTTTTTATCATACCTGATTCTTTGCATCAATGGTTTGGAATATTTTTCAAGTATGTCATCATAGTCCTTAATATTATTAAGCATATGTGCAGAAACCGGTATGATCAGTCCTGAAGGAACAATGCCATCATGCACAAGAATATCATGTATCAAAAAGCGGTGTAATCTTCCATTCCCATCTTCAAAGGGATGTATAAAAACAAAACCAAATGCGATCAACGCCGCTCTTACCTGCGGATATATACCTTGTGTCTTAACGGCAGTTTCTTTTAATCCATTCATCAGTGAAAATAATATCGCCGGCGGAGGACATATATAATGAATAAGTTCCTGGTAATTGGGCAATGATTCGCCAACGAAGTTTTGAAAATCCCTGAAATCGGCGGCCGCAAATCTCGGATCGACAATTGCATTCTGCAATTGTATCAGGCGTTGCTTTTCCAACATTTTTTCCGTGGCTTCCGATCCCGCTTTTACAAGTAATGCCACAAATTTTTCCATCCGGTCAGGTGATGGTTTTTCTTTTTCTATTTCATAGGAAGATCGGGTTTCCTTATTGTATAGATAATTGTAGCCCTTCTAAAAATATCCTGTGGATAGTTTTCTTTTAATTGTTCTATTTTTTGGTGAATATCTGTTTCAAGAAGCGTAACCAGGGCTTTGGTTTTTCTTACTGATGGGACAAAATTCCCGGTTTCCTAACAGGTTGTTATTGATCTTCCATTTAGTATTTTTTATTACTGTTCCTGTAATGTACTTTTCCTCTTCAGCAAATCGGTATAATTCGCTGTGATCGGCCGGATAGTTCTATATTGTTTTCTGTCAAAAACTCATAGAGAAATCCTATTTTTCGGGCATATTTTGATGCCGGTGCTGTTTGAATAAAAGCTTTTATTTCTTCCGCTGGAATTTTTTCAAATACTGCATTTAGAAAATCGAGGCTTATATCATCATATTTAAGAGCAAATTCCAGATGCGGAAAAGGAGTATCAGATGAAGGGAGGTATTTTGGCCCGAATACTTGTTCTATATTTCCTTTTGAAGTTAGTTCGATTGATTCATTATTCCCTATATAGGAACTGTGGGTTAGCGTATATCTTGATAAATTATAATGGTCTTTAAGCCATTGGCATCCTGCTGATCTTAGCTGGCATAGATCTGATTTACTGTAAAATGATTATATGGTACTGTAAAATACATAATTATTACATTTTTACTGTAAAATAGATATTTATTTATGACACTTGCCTAGGTCGTCTTTTTAACTCTGCATCTTCAATAATCAGTGTTCTTCAATAAAACTTTGTCAAACCAATCTGCCATCAATATCAATTTCTGTTACCGAAACTATTTTTACCAGGTCATAATATCGGGGGAAAGCTGGATTCAAAAGATAGTTATATTCCAGACTGTTAATGGCCGACTTCACTTTGATGCCAAAATATTTCTTTTCGTTCATCCATCTATCACCTTGCTGCTGATTTTCCAATAATGATAACTTTCTCCAGTTAGCCTTGTATTCCTTATCTGGCAATGTATAGATTGGTAATGCATCATCAACTTCCAGTTGCACAACATACAATTGCGGTGGAATGAGTATTTTATCAAAATGAACAAGAGTTTCCAGGTAAGCCAATGAACTGGTTTCGCTGGTATATAACATATAGGTGCCTTTACTGTTCCACCGGCCGCCAAAACGAAAAGATCCGGTTCCGCTCAGGTCAGTTGCTCTTAATTTATCCTGGACTATTCTGTATAACTTCATAATCCTGGTTATGAATAAACTCCTTCTTCTATTCGTCCTAAAATATCGTTCACCATATTTAAACCAGAAAGTGAATCAAACAATTGTATAGGCTTCATGTTATTCAGTGCCCTATTCTCACGGTTTATCCAAATCTTCATTTTCTCTTCATCCCGGAACACCTCATAGGCATGTTGTACCACCCTTGCAATTTCTAAAGCATGTGAACTGGTTTTTTTATCAAGCTTTGCTTTTATATCCTTGCGTTCAAGGGTTTTAACAGAAACATCAAAAATATCCTCCGCCATGTTTTTGCGGCTTATTCCAATATAAGAAGCGAGGTTATTAATGGAAGCTTTGGTTATTCCTGCAGCACTTAACCTTATAAAGTCAAAATCTGAGTGCAACGTTTTAGCAGCAACTAAAGGTATGCCCAACCAATATGTAAATCCTTTGTTCAATTTAACACCTGGCACATCCATTCCATTCACAAGCATAGGCTTTACCGTTCTTCGGTGAATTTTCGATTCGATTGGATCTAAACTTTTACGTCTCTTTACCGGGCTTTTGGTGGCTTTCTTTGTTTCCTTATTCATGGCGACAATTTAACCAAATATAGGTAATAAATGTCGCATAACAAATTTAAATACAAAAAGTATTAAGTATGTCATAATGCTTTTGGCAAACAACTTCTACCTGGTTTTTAAGGGATAAAGTTTCTATTATATTTCATTAAAATTTTAAAAAATATATTTTGAATTATTTATTGAAAAGAATAAATTTGTAAGGATAAGTCAGTTAATGTAAGATCCAGGTTAGGACTTGTTTGGAACCTTAATCGAATAAAAAATCGAGTAAAAAAATTAAGCTTTTTGTCTTTTAATTCTTTAAGAATTTTCCCTCAATCCGCTCGGGACCTCTTAGGCTTCCTTGTCTTTACTTCACCTATAATCGTTGTTGATTTTCAACATTTTGTAACAACAATTTTTTAAGCTACCGTTAGCTTTAATCATTTAAATACCTTTTAAACCGACATGAAGTGGCACAAACACCGAAATGTATTGAGTATTCGACATTTTTAATCGACATAAAACAAAATCGTCACGCAAATAGCACTTAAGGTGATATGTTCCAATCAATATTTATATGCCGGTTTGTTGTTGGAATCAAGCAAAAGAAAATTCTTAAAACGCTATCCATTGCTTTCGGTAATGCAATGACTAAAGTGACATCTTCGCGAAATCAGCGCATGGGCTGAAGACCCTATCCTATGTTGTCAGCCAACAAAGTGAACATAAAAATCCGGTCACAGTTCTGAGAGAATACTTCTGTTCGAAATTTTCGAATGGGGAGGATAGAAGGAAAACCGGGATTCTTTGAATTGAACTGAGCCTTTTCACAACCTGGATATAACCTTTTTAAATATAAAGGTGATCTCTGACGTATGATCTTAATTTATGAATTATTTCAAATTTTCATTTTCAACTACTCTGTTCTCAAACTCTTTACAGGATTTGCTATCGCAGCTTTTATTGCCTTGAAGCTTACAGTAAGCAGTGCAATTAAAACGGCCACTGCACCTGCTAAAAAGAAAATCCACCACCCTATATTCACACGATAGGCAAAATCCTGCAGCCATTTGCTCATTGCCCACCATGCAACAGGGAAAGCAATTACTGATGCGATAAGAACCAGCCCGAGAAAATCTTTTGAGATCATAGCTACGATAGTTGCCACATTTGCACCCAATACTTTTCTTATGCCTATTTCCTTTGTGCGTTGTTCTGCTGCGTAGGTAACTAACCCAAATAAGCCCAAGGCAGGCAATTAAAATTGCGAGCACTGCAAACGTGATAAATATCTTTCCTGTTCTTTGTTCTGCGGTATATAATTTATTGAAGTCCTCATCCATAAAAGAGTAGTCGAAAGGTTGCGAGGGAGCAATCGCTTTCCATTTATTTTTTATCTGCGCCAGCACGGCAGGAATATCGGATGAAGTAATACGTACAGAGATGTTTCCATTACTCTTTGCAAGAATTAAGGCCAAAGGTGTTACCACTTCCCTTAGCGTATTGAAGTTAAAATTTTTCATAACCCCGATGACATGGTATACAATCAATTCTTTTGTTTTAACATCTTTTATGCGGTACAATTTTTTGTTGAGTAAATCCTTTGTTGCAAGAAATTTTGCTGCAGCCTCATTAATAACCAGTGCCGTTGAATCTGTAGGAAATTGAGGAGAAAAATTTCTTCCCTGCAAAATTTTCAGATCAAGTGTGGGAACATAGTTTTCATCCACTCGCCAATTTTGCATTGACATAGCAGTAGTTTGATCAAGAGATGGGGAGGTAAAAAAAGCATCGCTACTTCTGTTGTAGTTCACGGGTAAATACCCGCTCATGGTTGCATTATTTACACCACTTACCTGCAGTAATTCATTTCTAAAAGAAGTTCCATGATCTCTTAAGGCATCTGTATGCTGAATAATTAATACCTGGTTACGGTTAAAGCCGAGGTCTTTATTTTGTATATAATTGAGTTGGTTGTAGATGACTATAGTTCCGAAAATCAGGATGATTGAAATAAAGAATTGAAAAACAACCAAAGTACTTCTTAGCCATGATCTTTTAAAGCCACCTGCCAACTTGCCTTTCAGCACATCTGTAGGCTGAAAGGATGATAAAAAAAATGCCGGGTAACTCCCTGCGAGCAATCCCACTGTCAGCATAAGCGTAACAAGCAACATCAACATCTTTGGCTGAAACAAAGTTGATACATGAAAATCTTTTGCTGAGAGCTGGCTAAAATAAGGCAGCAGCAACCACGCAATTAATATTGCAACAATCAAAGCAATAAAACTTATTAGCAAAGACTCAGTTAAAAATTGCTGTATAAGATTTTTCTTAAGCGAGCCCAATACTTTTCTTACACCCACTTCTTTTGCACGATTAGATGAACGTGCTGTTGACAGGTTCATAAAGTTTACACATGCAATCACCAGGATCAGCAATGCGATGGCAGAAAAAATATAAACAAACTGTGCATTGCCATTTCCATCAAGCTCTCCTATTTTGTTTGAGTGCAAATGAATATCTGCCAGGGGCGTAAGGCTTGCACGCACATAGGCTCCGCTTTTTTTGAATTCTTCGAGGCTTTGGTTGATCACGCTTTTTAACATGGGCCCTACGTGCTTATCCATCATACCATTTAATTGGGGCTCCAATTTTTTTGCGTCAGCATCTTTCTTTAAAAGAACGTAAGTATTCCAGTTCTGGCTGAGCCAATTGTCATCATTGTTTACATCATCATCAATCATCGGGACAAAAAAATCAAAATTGAAATGTGATTGTGCAGGAATATTTTTAATAACACCCGTGATTTTATAATTACCGGTATCATTAATGGTCATAGTTTTTCCAACAACATCTGTATTGTTGAAATATTTTTTTGCAATCTTTTCCGTGATCACCAAAGAGTGCGGCTCCTTCAAAGCAGTGTTAGGATCGCCTGCAATCATTGGCAAAGTGAATACCTCAAACAAAGTAGAATCTGCAAAGCCAACTCTGCCTTCCTGTATATTTTCATTTCCTTTCTTTACTAAAAAGCTACCATACCAACGGATTCTTGTGTACTGCTCTACCTTTGGAAATTCCTTAACCATAGTGGAACCCAGCAATGCAGGTGTTACGGCAAGATCAAATTGATTACCGCCAAACTTGACCTCATTATTTACACGGTAAATTCTGTTTGCATTTTTATTGTATTTATCAAAGCTTAATTCATCAAGCACATATAATAAAATGAGCAGGCACGTAGCAAGGCCAACAGCAAGGCCGGTTATATTTATAGAAGTATAGAACTTATTTTTTAATAAGCTCCGGAATGCGATTTTAAAATAACTTTTAATCATAGAAAAACCCTCCTCATCCTCCTGCAGGCAGGACTTACTTTATTTATTTTGATGAATTTTTGGCGAAGATTGTAGTCACTTTATAAACAGTTTACTTATGAGGCCTGCTTTACGGAGTTTACTCTGTCTTAAATTTTTTACCGGAGTTTTCAAATGATTTACTAGTGTATCCCTGATCTTTAAATTAGTTTGAACAAACAAGCGTAAACATTAAAGAATAGCCATGTATCCATGCTACAAGGCAAATGCCGCCAGTGTATACAAATGCTAATCAATAACTTAAAAATCGTTTGCATTCGGACAGTGTACGCATTTGATACATATCATGTGCGCTAATAAGCAGAAATTGCGGGAAAAAGATGATCATTTGCCTTGAACAGCTATCCTGATTTGTGTAAAAGAATGCGGCGGAAACGAGTAAGATAACATGCCGTTCTTTACATCAACCGTTTTGTTTGCCGGCGCATACTGGTCTTTTTTATCATAAGAAAAAGGCGCTTTTAAATCGCTGCTGTTGATTTCACTTACAGCAGCTTTACCAGTGAAAGCAGCAGCAGTTGCAACAATATTTGTGGCGATAGCTTTGTCCTGGTTTCTGTTTACAACGTTTATAAAAACCACATTCTTTTCTTTGGAATACACTGTGCTTACATCAAGGTAAGAAATGCCTTTATATTGTTGTGTACTGAAAGTATCACAGGCAACATACGTATCAACGGAGTTGCCTAAGCAATTGTTGGAAAACAACTGGAAAGTGTAAAACAGTGGCGAGCGAAAGGTGCCATTTTTAGGATCGGCAGATAACACGCCGGAGAAGGCGGTAAAGTTTGCCATCTTCACTACATCGGCATGCCTGATAAAGGAATTAAAACATTGGGCGATGGGCAACACATTCATAAAATTTCTCCCAAAGGCGCCCCATTCATCCACGGCAAGATAGATCGGATTTTTAAAGCTCATTTTAGCTCTAGCCGTTGCAATTTGCCCCGCTACCAACCTTATCTTTTCATCAAAATCCATTGCGCCGTTGCCCATGTAAGCATAGTAATTATCGGGCGAACCACCTTCCCAATAACGGTGAACGGAGAGATAACTGATCTTATCACCAATGCCTTCCAGCACGATACGGTTCCAGTCAACCCACTTACCGGTAGGCTCATAGTACGAAGAGCCGGAGCCAACAAGTTTGATGGTATTATCAACGGCCGTCATCGCTTTGGCAGCTTCTCTTGCCGTTTCCACATAGTCTTCTGCATTTTTATGTCCCAATTCCCAGGGCAATCCATCAACCTCATTACCCAGGTCCCAGATCTTTACTTTGTAAGGTTGGGGATGCCCGTTTTTACCACGCAAATCAGAATAGTAAGTACCGCCTTTGTAGTTGCAATATTCCACCAGGTAAGCAGCATCCAAAATGCTCCCCAGTCCAAGGTTAACAGCAACTATATTGTCACTGCCGATAGATTGATTAAGCTTCATCCATTCATCGGTACCTACATGGTTATTATCGGTGCCACCCCAGGCAAGATTGATGCGTTTAGGACGCTGCTCTTTCGGGACCAATGCCATCTTTCCAATCGTACCCCATTAAGAAAGTTACCACCCGGCCAGCGCATATTGGTAAGCTTTAACTCTTTGCCTGCATCAATATAATCTTTACGGAAACCATCTTCATTTGCCAAAGGCGATTTGGGATCATAGACGGTTCCATATAATGTATTGAAATCTACTGAATCAGGCAGCCCGATGCGGCTGCCTTTTAAATGTATCGGCTCCATGAATACGCCATAGATATTGGGATCAATTTCTGCAATGGTTCTGTTTACGTTGATGGTGATGGTTGCTGTTTGGGCAAATAAGCATGCCGGGAAAATAACTAAAAAGGCAAAAAATAATTTTTTCATAACAATCAGTTGGTGTTGTAATTTATGTTGGATGTTATTAATTTGAAACAGCATTATTTGAAAACGTATCCAATCTACTGCCACATCTGATTCATCTTTCAGCGTAACGAAAAGGTTGTGAATGCCTGCTTTAAAAGAAGATACCGGGGCACTTACCAGATTCCATTCTGTTGATTTTGGTACGTTAACTTCGGCGATAACAGCACCATCCAAACCATCCGCATGAATTTGCAAGGCGCCACCCTTATCCGACCTGGCTTTTACATAAACCCGTTTCATTTTTTTATTCGCAAAATCAACCGTGTTGTATTGTGCCCATGCATTTTTATCTTTCAACCATAATGCCCATCCTTTGAATTTGTTTGTAGTATCAAGGAAAGCAATGGAAGCGCCGCTCTCACTCAATTTGCTATAACGGTCTATTTGAATGGTATCAGATGCTTTTGTGATCCCAATGCCGCGAAACGTTGGAGTTATTTTACGGATGGTGCCATCATCATTGAAAAATAAGCTATCGGCACAGATAGACCGGGCTTTATCAAACTGTGGGGAATAATCATTGTGATGATAAAACAAATACCATTGCCCTTTGTACTCGATCATTGATTGATGATTCGTCCAGCATTCCGGCGTTTCATCCATAATAACACCTGCAACTTTAAAAGGCCCCATTGGGCTGTTGGCGATAGCATATTCCAACTGTTCTGTTTTACCCGCAACATGGGGATAGGTAAGGTAATAGATGCCTTTGCGTTCAAATAAATACGGGCCTTCCTTCAAACCGTTGTCCGGCAGATTTTGAATGATCGACGGCTCCGAATCCAACTCCAGCATATTCTCTTTTAGTTTGGCTACATACAAATTACCCAGCGCATAATAGAGATACGCCCGCCCATCTTTATCTATAAACACATTGGGATCTATGCCGTGCACGCCTTTGATTGGCGTTGCTTGCGGCACAAAAGGACCGGATGGTTTGTCCGCCACGGCAACGCCAATGGCAAAGCCTCTTCCATAGCTTGTATCTTTTGGCGCCGTTGGAAAATAAAAATAATACTTACCGTTACGCTCAATGCAATCAGGCGCCCACATGCTGTACGCATCCGGCTTTGCCCACGGCACATTATACTGACTTACCACCATACCATCGTCTTTCCAATCCGTAAGGTTAGCGGATGAAAACACGTGATAATCTTCCATGCAAAACCAGCCAATACGCCCATGTCCCGGCGTTGCAAGAATATCATGCGAAGGATACACATATACACTATCACCGAAAACACGTGCTGAAGGATCGGCAGAATACATGTTTCGGATCAGTGGATTCTGTGCGAATGTGCCAGGGGATGCTATTAGTAAAAGAAAGAAAAGAGAATACAATTTATAACGACTCATCAGTCTTATTATTTTTGATGATTATTTTTTGGTAGATAACTGCTCTGCGGCATTGGCAAGAAAAATATAATCGGCACAGCCACCTACCGTTACTTCATTCTCGCCCCACAAGAACGGCCAGTCTTCTTTGTTTTCAGGAAAATCGGGTTTTAACACAAGAATACCGGGAACAATACCACCGGCAATAAAACTGAAATTTGCGCGGTTGTTGCCATACGTTACTTTCTTCGAGACTGTTCCTACTGAAGACACAAAGGAGATGTTAGAATAAGGATGACAACCAAAGATGTAATTCAATCCTTTGTACACATATTCAGCATTGATTACATCGGGATAAAATTTGTTTGCATAATAGTTGGCTGTGGCAAAGTTTACAACGCCACCACTTCCTCCCCAGCCGCCTGTCGCAATGGGAACGCCGTAAGGATTTTGCTTTGCATAATCATCGCAAACGGCTTTATATTTTACCACGTAGGCTCTTAATTTCTTTTTGTAATCTTCATCCATGTAGGGCACAGCCTGCAACGCGGGCATCATACCGAACGATAGCGCTCTGTCAAGCGACTGCCACACCGCATCTTTAAATATCACGCGCATATTGTTCATCTTTAGTAGTGATGTATAACTGCAGCGCAGCAGACATTTTAAGCATATTGCCAAAGCGTTTTGAAAATCCTGATGTATCCTTTTTGCTGAGGCTGTCGTCTTCTGTCCATAGTTGTTTCGCATAAAACAAACTTTGTTGGGACAATGTATCATCAAAGCCTTTCAGCGCACGGCTTGCAGCCGCCAGGGCAGCCGAGGTAAAGTAATCCAGGAACGTTGTGCGTTCGGTAAATGCCCAGCGGTCGTCCAATGTGCCGCTATGATTTCCCTTCACTTCGTATGGCTTTAAAGTTGAATCGTACAAGCAGGTTATCGGTTTCATTTATTGCATCGCCCAAATGATGGTATTGGTGAAGATTTGGAACAACAATGCCACGAACGGGGTGGCCAATGTTCTTCACCTGTGCCACCATATTTAGTGTACCATGCTCTATCTGCTGCAGCATATCGGGTTTGCCATCGGGACGATGAATATCAACATACTTGTTGGATAATCTACAAAGGTTTCATCGCGTGCCGGCTTAAATTTTTCCCAGGTATCAACGAGACTTAATACGGCATTGCAATGCGATCCTGTTTGAATATCAAAATCACCAGCATCAAACCAGCCGCCTGTTGCCAGTCCCGGAATGCGTTCATAAGGTTTGTACTTCGTTTGTGTTGATGCACCCATGCTGTAGCCATCAAAATGCTGCCAGTTGGTGGGCGCCTGCAAGGCATCGTCTAAGAAGGGCGCACCATGCCATACGCGGTAGGCTTCGTTCACTTCCATATGGTCCATCTGCACAGGAAACCAAACATCCAGCGTAGGATGCCAGATGTTTTGATAAACGCTGTCGCTAATGGAAAAGGTATTTGTTTTTTGATCGCCGTATTGAATGAGATACAGCCCCGGTTCTTTCACGGAACTGAAATCAAACTTTGCATAATTGTAACGAAGATACCTGCCCCAAACGGTAACATTGCCTTTCAGCTTCTCTACCATCTTTCCGTCGGCTGTTATTTGGAATAAAGAAGCTGTCTTAAGCGGCGTATCAGTTTTATCCAATTCTATCACGGCTGTTTTTTCCTGGTTGGGATGGTAGCCCACCTGCGAAAACTGGATGACCGGCTTCCGCTTCCAATTTGCTACCGCATTGGGTTCCAGATACCAGCTTAGAACTTTGCCAGTCTTGTTTGCGGGCAACAAACTACGCACAATAAACCAGCCGTTTTGCCCCAGGTTTCGACCGTCAAACAACATCAGGCTGGCGCCTTCTGCTGTTATTTTCACCGTGCGCTCCGGGTCTTCCGGTGCCATCACAATAGTCTTGCCCGTCGCCAGGGGATCGGGCACAATAAATTCACCTCTGCCCCTGTCATCAAACGTGGTATGCCCTGCAAACTGTGGTATCTTTTGACTGATCGGTTTGATCTCTGTGTTGCTGGAAGGATACAAGGGAAAATTACCCGGCATTCCATCCATCAGAAAGGATTTTGTAAAATAAGCCGAAGGCAAAAATTCCATATTGAAGCCAGCTCTGCCCACCAGCTTTTCCGGAACCGGCTTATCAAGATATACACTGATTTCAACGCCTTTGTCTTTGGCAGTTACAACAAGCCTTGACGTGAAATCATACTCTTTATAAAACAAGGTTACTTCAATGGTGTTACTGGCTTTGTCTACTTTCCGGCTGACGAGTATGGGGATCAAATCCCATTGCTCAGGTGTGTTTTGCAACCGGATGGCGCCGCCGGTAGCAGTTCTTACTCCATGATGGATCAATTCGATACCCGCGGTCTTTTCATCGTAAAACATACCGTTGTACTGGCTGCTGAAGACAAACACATTCACGCCGGGTTTTGCAAAATACCCCGAATCATTAATGGTTAATGACTGGCAAAATGATGAGCTGAAGTGAAAAATAAAAATCAAGGCAAAGCTTACCCATGTAGCATTCTTTTTTAGTACAGCAACCGATTGCATTTTCATAACATTTAAGATTTTTTATT
Source organism: uncultured Chitinophagaceae bacterium (assembly GCA_963800635.1). Taxonomy (GTDB): domain Bacteria; phylum Bacteroidota; class Bacteroidia; order Chitinophagales; family Chitinophagaceae; genus Ginsengibacter. The sequence goes on along the minus strand of CAWDCB010000011.1, from coordinate 534,862 downwards.
TACAGTTTTCAATTATTCAAACAACTTGTATCAGTATTTTTAATTAACCCGGAACCAATCGAAATCTACGTAGCCGCCCGAGTTTTTCGTGGGATAATTGAACAGGCAAAACTTATTACCTGTAAATATTTTGAGGCTGAACTTCATAGCCAGTTCGTTACCTAAGCGCTTGAATGTTTTATTGTCCAAACTGTATTCAAAGCTGGCTTTAGATAACGAATTAGAGGCGATGGTACGTAAAAACACTGTTGCCGATGGTAAGGAAACTGAATCTATCGCTTCACCATTATTTACCATCACCAGGTATGATGTGCCATTTCCGCGCTTCACAGCAATAAATGCGTATGGATCCTGAAATACAGCCAGGCCCGCCACATCTCCATCTTTCATGTGAGACACATCCATTTTAGTAGTAGCAATAGTTGGCACCGTTTGATCATGTTTTGCAAACGGCCGTTGTGTTAATGTGTTTTGCGCTTCGCGAAGCGTGGCAGCAGGTTTTACCGTCATTAATCTCAGGCTTCCGTGCTTTTGAGTGAGCGACCATTTGGTGGAATCAGGGTTGTGGTTCCAGCCCCATTGCATACCCAATTTTATGTCATTAAATTCATCTGAGGTAGGAAAGTCTTTAACAGGATATGCTTTGCCAACATTTGGCTTTTTATAGGTTACAACCGCTTTTCCATTTACGCCGATCATGGGCCAATCGTCAACCCAGGTTACAGGCTGCAAAGAAGGAAAGCGGCCGAACGGGCCACTATCTACAAACAGTATCGTCCACCATTCCCCGGTTTGTGTTTGTATCAATGCGCCCTGGTGTATACCATAATTGATGCCTTGCGTGGTATCGTATAGCAGCAGCTTTTGTTCGTACGGCCCATAAATGTTTTTGGAACGCAATGCTACCTGCATCCCATCCCTGCCACCATATGTGCAGTATAAGTAGTAATAGCCGTTCAGCTTATAAACGTGCGTGCCTTCCAATCCTTTGCGGATGTCGCCGGTATACACCAATGAATCGGGACCGATGGCTTCAAGGCTGTCGTTTACTTCTGTGATTGATATTTTATTATAGCCTTGTGCTACATACACTTTTCCATTATCGTCAAAAAACAAACCCGGATCGTAAAAACCTTTTGGTAAATGTGTAATGTGCCAGGGGCCTTCTGCTTTATCTGCCGTGCACATAAACCCGCCTTCATTCAGCGTGATAAACAAGAGATAAAATTTGCCGTTGTGATACTTCAGGCTTGTTGCCCATTGGCCATGCCCATAACGGTTACAGCTATCGAGATCATAACACTTACTGAAATCAAAACGAGGCACTGCATTGCTGCAATATTCCCAATTTACAAGGTCTTGAGATTTCAAAATAGGTACACCAGGAAACACAAACATCGTTGTCGTAACCATATAATAGGTATCGCCTACCCGGATAACATCCGGATCAGGAAAATCAGCCGAAATCAACGGGTTGGTGTAGGTACCATTGCCATTGTCGGCATGTATATTTTGTGCTGATGCGACAAATGCGTTCAGCAACAGCAGCAAATAAACATAAAAAAAACGTTTGCAGTTTTTACTCATGTGCATAAAAAACTATGTTCCTGTTATCGACTTTTAATCTTGCTAAGCTCATCGCGCTGCTGACTGACCGGCGGCATTTTTTGTAAGCAACCGGATATAATAGACAGGCGACGTAGGGTTGCCTTCGACTGACTGAAATTTTAACCTGATATGATCTTTTCCTTTTAACATCGAATCGGGTACTGCATATTCTACATCAAAAAATTTAGACTGGTTCCATTTGTTGCTATTATCCTCCGTTACCAGCTTCTGATCATCCACATAAATTGTAAACTTCCTGTTGCCCCACTCTGCGCCCCAGTAGCGAACGAGTAAACTCAGATTGGTACCGCTATTTGTTGACAGGTTGTAGCTGAAATAACCGCCATTAACCGCTTCACGAAAAGATTTATCCTGGCCAAACCCTTTTCTTGAATTGTCGCTCTGCATTGCATGATCAGCTTCAGGTTGTTGCTCGCCGGGCGCAACAAAATCAATGGTTCGCTTTTCCAGGGCCATCTTTTCTTTTTCATCCCTTGCCAGCGAATCAAGATAAGCCTGGTATTGACCGTTGCTTAATGCCATCCAGTAGATCATATAGCGCGCATCGTGAATACCGTAAAACGGTTCCAGCGTTATCTTCGCCGCGTTCACCATCTTTACATCTTTGAATGTATAATGAAGCGGTTGATTTGCCAACGGTACCAGGTCGTTGGTCAGCGACGGCAAGTTGTCGTTTATAAGAATCGGGGCCTTATCTAAGGGCAATTTTTCACCGCTGGCAATATGCCCCCAGCGGCTGTCATCGGCAATTAAGCCGCGTAAATCTTCGGTGCCCGTTTTTGCGCCAAGCAAGATAGGTCCATGCATAATGGCGATGTAAGACGGCACATTCGGCAAGTGTTCAATCGTATTATGCATAGGCAATTCAACATCTACTACGTCACCTTTTTTCCATGCTCGTTTGATGGCGATATAAGAAGAAGGATGTGAGGTGTACAATATGGGCTTTCCGTTGACGGTAATTTTTAAAGCGCCATCGGCTACCCAGCCCGGATAACGAATTAGCAAGCTCATCGGTGATGTGCCTTCTGTAATTGTAAGCTTGCTTTGCTCTTCGTAGGGAAAATGCGTTTCCTGCTTCAGCTTTATGCCCTTCTCTTTCCAATTAAGTTCGGAAGCCACAAACAGGTTAACAAACAATGAATCGCCGGAATGCGTATAAATAAGCTCATTGTATTTACCATGATTTTCCATGCCACTCCCCACACAACACCACATTGCTTCGTTAGGTGCGGAATAAACGCGGTAGCTGCGTGGACGAACAGGCGTAAAGTATACATAGCCGCCAGTCTGCGGGTTTTGTGTAGATAGAATATGGTTGTACATCGTTCGCTCATAATAGTCGGCGTATTTGGCAGAAGGATGTTCCCTGAACAAATCTTCTGTTAGTTTCAGCATGTTATAAGAGTTGCATGATTCCGGGCCTTCTACATCATTCAGGAAATCGGTGCAAGTAGCCGCGGCGGGAAAGAACTCACGGCGGCTATTGCCACCAAACGCCAGGCTGCGGTTTATCGTTACCGTTTGCCAGAAAAATGATCCTGCCTCTTCGTATGTTTTATCATGACTCAACTCACCAATCCTGGCAAACCCAATCGCCTTTGGCACTTGTGTGTTGGCATGTTTATTATCTAAGTTGTCTTTGTCTTCAGACATCGCATCGAGCAGCATATGATGGGAAAAGCGTTTGGCAGCCAATAGATACTTGTTGTCGCCTGTCACCTGGTATGCATCTGCCAGCACTTCATTCATTCCGCCTTGCTCGGTATCAAGCATAGATTGCATTTGCACATCGGTTAATGACGAAGTGATATTAATAGCCCAATCGCAGAATTTTAAAAACAACACTTTTGCATCTTCATTGCCGGTATACAACCAGGCATCTCTTAACCCCGCATACATCTTGTGCACATTGTACCAGGGTACCCATGCCGCGTGAAACGCTTTCATATCGCCGGTCTGTACCGATGTCCACACGGCTTTACTATTGGGCACGCCACCAACATAACCGACTCCCCACGCCGGATGATTTTTCGTATTAGCTTCTGCACACTCTTTCAGTTGTGCAATCATGTAGAGCATGCGTCGTTTGCATTCGGCATCGCCGGTAGCGGTATTCATTGCCAGGGCAGATAAATAATGCCCACCTACATGGCCATCCAATCCATCCCAGTTTTTATAAGATGAATCTTTGGCTACCAATCCCGCTTCCTTGCGGTAAGGTGCCAATAAACGATCCACATTATATTGCAGCAGTGTTTTAATGTTCAGGTCACGTGCCGTTTTAAATAGGCCATCCAACAATCTAACATCGCTTAATGGGAACTCATTATGGTAAAGCTTTTCCTGTGCAAAAGCAACAGTGCTGCTGGAAATAATTACACTGAGCAGAAAGCTGGTAAGATGTAGTTGTATGAATCTTTTTTTTATCATTTTCACTTAGTTCTTATCAATATTTTTCACACATCATCTTTCTTTGTATAATTATTATTTTTCTATTTGCCTGTTTGCAGTTGTAAGATACTTACAGAATAAGGATCCAGGTTTCTTGTAAGACTTTTGCTTATCCCTTTGACGGTTGTTGTAACCGGTACAATTTTCACCGGATCCGTAATTGAATTTGTATCTTCCGGTTTTGTGCCTTTTACAACAACCAGGGTTGCATTAGGGGAAACTTTGGCAATACCATCCAGGTTTATCTTTATAGCTTGCTTTTTCGCCGTTGTATTCACCATTTTAAGATAGACGGTACCCGTGGTATCATTCATGGTAACTGAATAAAACAAAGTGGGAACTGTTTTAGATGTGATGCCATCTGTACTGTCTTTCTTCGTGAGCGGCCTGTTTTGAACAGGAACGTTTACTGCAGTAGCCGGCACAATTTTGTTCCCTAAGTATTGGCTGAATAACTTTTGTACATAATAGGAAGGCGAACCATAGCTTGACAATGCATCGTAACCTATCAGGTCAGAATCCCATTGCCAGGCTTTGGGCGCCGTGGCGGTAGCCGTATTTACATTTACAAACAACGGCGCATAGCACGACATGATAATAAGGTCAGCATTTCGCTCCATACCTGTCATCCAGGCAGCATCGCCAAGGGCCGCATTTATGTTGGTGGTTGGCGCTCCTTCGCGCGTTGCCCATTCGCCCACAAAAATCTTTGCCCCATTGCGATCGTATTTATCGTATTGCGAAGCATTTTCCCACATATCCCAGGAGTTGCGGTAGTAATGCTCATCCACTACATCAGGCTTTTTGCCAGAAGTAATTTTCATCTCCGGGTACTGCGCGTCGGCGATGGTTGAAATACATTTTAGTTGCGGATACTTTGCTTCAATTGCCGTCCTGAATTGATTGAACCGGCCATCGTAGCTATTCGACCTGTCAAACCAATCTTCATTACCAACTTCAACATAGGTAAGTTTGAATGGAGCCGGATGCCCGTCTGCAGCACGCTTAGCTCCCCAATAAGTGCTTGTATCGCCCGTTACATATTCTATTTCCTCCAATGCATCGTCCACATAAGGTTTCAAAAGCGGACCGGCATCAACGTGGTCTCCCTGTAATGAATAACCGGCATAAACAGCCAGCAGCGGCTCTGCACCCATATCCTCACACCACTGCAAAAATTCAAGCAATCCCATACCATCGGAAGCACGATAACCCCACGAGCCTCTGTGGCCAGGCCTGTTTTCCAGACGGTCCCAATGTTGTTTTCCAGGGAAAGGCATCCGTAATCAACGGGCCTTCTAAAAAATTGCCACCGGGAAAACGAAGAAATTTTGGCTTCATATCCACCAGCATTTGCATCAGATCCGTTCTGTTGCCATTGGGGCGATTGTTGTAGGTGGGAGGAAATAAAGAAACAAGGTTGAAATAATACAAACCTATCCTGTCGGTAGCAATTACCAGGCGGGCGTCTTTGGTTGGTTTTATACCGGCATTTGTAGTTAAGGTCAATTCATATTTTTTCCAGTAGTTGCTTTTTTCAAGATTGACCGTGCCCGATGCATACACGGTTTTTCCATCCTTGCTTTCCAGTGTAATAGTGATCGGCCCGGCAGTATTGTTTTCAATAACCGGAAGAGGTGGCGTTGTGGGTTTTGCCTCCCATGGCCAGCGGAAAGGTTCTCTTCGGTCTGTTCCCTTTATATAAAATGAAGCTTTGTATGCGGTGGAAGGCTTTACAGGAATTCCCCAATATCCTTCATTGGCTATGCCTACCCGTCCGGCTGCTTTTTCTACTGTGAGCCGTAAGCAGGTGGAGAGTGCGCCATTTATTGCAAGGCGGCGTTCATCGAGGGGAATATTTTCTTCCGAAGCACCGATTAATTTTATGCTGGCTTTTGCAGCCGGATCATCCTGTACAAGACTCCATCCTTCCGGCAGTATTTTTATTGTCTTTGAATACCCGGTTGCGTATCAGTTCGCCATATAAACCGCCATCATAAGAATGGTTAATTTCTTCTGTCATCAAGCCATACAACATGGGACTGACATTGGCACCGGGCTTTGTAAAATCCAATGTAATGACGGGCGTTTGCGCGACGGATGATTTGAGTCATACAACCGGCTGCAAGCAATGTCATTAAACGACTTTTCAGGTTGGTCCATTTTTCTTATTTTCCACTTCATATCTATCAGTGCTTTATTTATATTTTGCTGAAATTATTTTGACCTGATGATAATGTTATTTTTTTAGTAGTAGAAATAACGACGGCTGTTAATTCGTAAACAGCAGTGGTGCCAACTCATGCAGGCTGCGGCGCCAGGTTTGGAATTCGTGGGCTGTATTCTCAGAAATATAAGTAACCACATTAAAACCTGCGTCCTTTAATTTGGCTGCAGCGTCCTTTACGCGGTCGGGACTTTCGCGGCTGCCACAGCTTATAAAAATGAGTTTGGCTTTGCTTTCTCTTTCAGTTCTTCGGGTGTATAAAGGCCGCCACTCAGGAGACCATAATAAGAGAATACACCAGGCTTATTTAGTGTAATGGCATGAGTTTCCATGCCACCCATAGAAAGCCCTGCCATTGCACGATGAGAAGGATCCGCAAGGGTGCGAAAATTAGCATCCACGTAAGGAATCAATTCATCAACAAGTACTGTTTGAAATGAGTCCACTTTAAAATCTTTCAAATGGCCCCATTTCAGTTCATTGGTCATTCCATAGGTCATCACAATGATGAATGGCTTTATTTTTCCTTCCGCAATCAGGTTATCCATAATCAGGTTGGCATGTCCCTGGTTGCTCCAGGCATTTTCATCTTCGCCCCACCCATGCTGCAGGTACAAAACCGGGTATTTTTTTGATCTGATCTTTTTCATAGCCCGGCGGTGTATACACAAAAGCCCGGCGTGAGGTGTTGGTGCTTTTGGAGGGAAAAAGAACTTGCTGAACGTTGCCATGCGGGACATTTTTCAGCGCATAGAAGTCCTGGTCATGAGCTGGTATTTCAATGCCACTTTCCCAACGGGTAGAGCCATAGAAATTCAAGGTGCCGGGATCATTAAATATGCCGCCATCTATGTTAAGATGGTAGTAATGGAATCCTTCATCCATCGGGCCTTCTGTAGTGCCTGTCCAGATACTGTCTCCTGTTTTTGTAAGCTTTGTGCCGCCTCTTCCACCCAACCCAAGGCTTGTCTTTACACTATCGGCATAAGGGGCAACAATGCGGAACCGGGCGTAGCCCTGCGAGTTGACCTGCGGATACATTTGTCCTGGCTGGTTTAATGTGGAAGGCTTAAAATCTTCAACTATAGCAGGCTGGGCTAAACAGGCTTGTCCGGCCAGTAGAGCTACTGAAAAAATAATGGCTTGTTTTAATTTCATATGCAACTTTTAGATGGTTGTAATTTTATAATAGTGACTTATTACCAGCAATTGAAAGCATAACTCTCTTCTGCTGACCAAGATTCATTTTCGCTTTAATTTTGAAAAAGCAACTGCGCAAAATGGTATAAATCATTTCTCCAAACCGGCCAGGTATGACCCCCGGGATATTCGTAGTAAGTATGTTTGATATTCAGCTCATCCAGTTTGCTTAACATGATTTGCCCGTTTTTATAAGCAATGTCTTCTTTACCTCCTTCCGATATCCAGAAAGCTTTCAGATTGGTATTTACTTTATCGGCATTTTCTTTCAAAAAAGCATACTGTGCATCAGCGATTTGACTTTGCATTGGCACAATCCATCCTGAACTGAAGACACCGAGATAAGAAAACATATCTGTATTGTTGATACCGGTATACAATGTGTGAATACCACCGAGTGACAGGCCCGCCAAAGCGCGATGATTTGCATCAGCCACAACGCGATAATTTTTTTCAACAAAAGGAATAATGGCGCCTTTCATTTCACCTTCAAACATCTTCATGGCACTTTCAATACCGCCGGCATTGAAGCCGCCGGCGCCTATGTTCGCATCGGGCATTACTACAAGCATTGGCCTGGCTTTGCCTTCGGCAATAAGGTTGTCTATAATGAGGCCTGTTTTGCCTTGCATAGCCCAGCCGGTCTGGTCTTCACCACCGCCATGCAGAATGTATAGCACAGGATATTTTGCGCTCAAACTGGAGTCATAGCCTGGTGGTGTATAGACGTACATCTCCCGCCAGGAGCGGGTTACAGGAGAAAAATATTTTTTGATGCGGATGTCGCCATGTGGCACATCTTTCTGCGCATAATAATCGCCGCCGGCAAAAGGAATTTCTATACCGCTTGCCATGCGTCCCATACCATAAAAGGTTTGGCTGGCGGGATCGCAAACCGCAACACCATCGATCAATATAGAGTAATAATGAAAGCCTTCGCTGATAGAATCGGTTGTGGCAATCCAATAGCCGCCGGTATCTTTTTGCATGTCATATTTTTTAACCAGGTCAACCTGCACTTTATTTGCATCGGGTGCTTTGATGCGAAATATGACGCGGCTGTCGGGCAAAATCTGCGGATACTTCGCGTTGCGGATATTGGTTTCGGCTGGCAATCCCAACACGCTGTATTTATTGAAACGGGATGTATCAACGGGTTTAAAAAGGAGCTGGGAGAACATATACAAATCGTTCTTCCAAACCTTAAAATCGTGTACGCCGGGTTCCACATAAAAGATGTGGGGAACATTGTGCGCAACAAGATAATCATGTGTACGCTTACTGAAACTCATCAAACCATCGGCATCACCGCATGAAATCCAAAGCAGCCTGAGTTGCTGCCTCGCTTTGGCCGGATCGGGCACCAGTGCTTCCGGTGTTTTAGTGTTGGGTGCAGAAGAAAATCCACCGACCCAGGCAAACTTATCAAGATTGCCCAGGCCAAAATTCAATGACTGCCCACCGCCCATAGATAAGCCTGCAACCGCGCGATGCTCACGGTCGGTATAAACAGGATAATGTTTTTGAATATAAGGAATGAGGTCGTTTAGCAAATCCTGCTCAAATGTGGCAAATGCCTGCACTTTTGCGCTGTCAAAAATATTGCCCGTAGCACGGTCATCTTTCATTGCCCTGCCATTGGGCAATACGACAATCATCGGCTCTACCTTGCCCTGTGCGTAAAGGTTATCCAATATGATTTCAGGATGGCCTTGCGAATACCACTCTTTTTCATCACCGCCAATGCCATGCAGCAGGTATAGCACCGGGTATTTTTTCTTTTTAGAATAACCCGGTGGTGTATAAATCAAAGCTCTTCTTGATGTGCCCACGGTCTTTGACGGATACGTTATGGTATCAATTTTTCCGTGAGGAATAGCGCTTTGCACCGAATCAAAGCCCGGCGGCGAATGTTTTACAAAGTCTTGTGCATGCAAGCTGGCTGTTATGAAAATAACAAAAGCAACAAACAGGAAGCACGGTTTGACAAAGAATGTTTTTTTTAGTCATTTTAAGTGTGTCATATTGATGGAATAGTAAGTCGTTATTGTTTTTATTTGCTAAGCCTGGCCGAGACAGCATTGACGGTCGCACCGCGTTTGCTAATTCCGGTAACCTGTTGCATTGAGGGCAGGCTGTACTTTTAATCAGGCAATGTCTTTATTCTTAACCTTAACTTAAATAACAATAACCGCGCTAAAATAGAGCTTTTCTTAAAAAATATGCAACCGATTACAAAAAAAAAGGTTTTGGCTGTAATTCGGCTTATTGCAACTAAAGAAGTACTTCTTTAAAGAAAAAATTGCATAAAGAGAGGTGCAAAAAATTTGAGTTTCTATTTACCAATAATAGACACCCCAAAGGTTTCTGTATATGTTTAAATTTTCAGCTTTTAAAAGAAAATCCCAAACTTTCATTGCACATACATAGAAAAATGTTTTCACTTAGACCTATTGTTTTCGAAGGAATCACGAATGTTGATGACTCATGCCATTTTAAAGCCCTGGTCATTGCGAATTATATCTGTTTGATTCGTTCTTCACTGTACAATAAGAGTATATATCCTGCCAGGTTGCGTTGGAATATCATACATCCATGTTGGTTTCATTTCAGGTTTACTGATAACCGCCTTTGACGAAATAATGGGGTCAGGCGTTTTTTCAACCTGGTAAAAAACATTGGTGTTAGCACCAACAGCTTTTAGTAGAGCCCTTCCGCCAGTTAACTTCATATCATTGGGTAATCTCAGGCGAAGATTACCGCCTAGATTTGATTTGATGATTGCCTTTACCAACTTACCATCTTTCCATTCCAAATTCACAACTTCAAAATCCCCTCTTGCACGCAACCCGGTAATACTACCGGATTGCCATGCATCAGGTAGTGCAGGAAGAAGGTTTAAAAAGCCGTCTTCACTTTGCATCAGCATTTCTGTTATACCTGATGTGCAACCAAAGTTTCCGTCGATCTGGAATGGTGGATGCGCGTCGAAAAGGTTGTTGTAAGTACCACCTCCACCGGCATTGGTTCCAACAGGAGTCAATTGGTTCCTGATAAGTTTATAGGCATGGTTGCCATCGAGCATTTTCGCCCACCAGTTTACTTTCCAGCCCATGCTCCAGCCTGTTGATACATCACCACGCTCAGCAAGGGTTACTTTGGCTGCGCTGTATAATTTCGGTGTACGGTAAGGAGAAATCTGATTGGATGGAAATAAGCCATACAAGTGGGAAATGTGACGATGGTTGTCCGTTGGGTTGTCCACATCATCCAGCCATTCCTGCAACTGCCCATATTGGCCAATATGCATAGGTGCAAGGCGACTACGCATTTGTTTTAACGTATCGGTAAATGCTTTATCTTTTTTTAGAATTTGAGCAGCTCTGATGGCAGTAGAAAATACATCAAAGACAATCTGGTTGGTCATTGTTACGCCTGCATCTAACGAAGAACCCTGGTGTGCCTGTGGCGCATTTTCCGGCGATTCATCCGGACAGATTACCAGCCAATGATATTTCGGATGTTCTACAAGATAATCAGCATAAAACATAGCGGCTCCCTTTAAAACCGGGTAAATCGAGTTTAAAAAAGACTTGTCTCCACTATACAAATAATGCTCCCAAAGATGCTGACTCGTCCATCCTCCGCCATTACTCCATACACCCCAGAAGGCGCCATCCACAGCACCTGTAGCGCGCCATATATCTGTATTATGATGCGCCATCCAGCCCCTGGCGTTGTACATATCCCTGGCTGTTTTTGTGCCGGATATTGCGATTTCTTTCACCATGTGCAAAAACGGTTCATGCATTTCGGAAAGATTGGTTTTTTCAGCAGGCCAATAGTTCATTTCAGCATTGATATTGATGGTGTATTTGCTATCCCAGGGTGGAAATAATTGGTTGTTCCAAATGCCTTGCAAATTGGCCGGCTGGCCACCGGGCTGTGATGATGAAATCAATAAGTAACGTCCGAATTGGTAATAGAGCGTTACGAACTGCGGATCATTAACTGAATTAAAATTCTTTAGTCTTTCATCCGTTGGAAGTCTTGCAGCGTCAGTAATTCCAAGGTCTAGTTTTACCCTGTTAAAATACTTTTGATAGGCAGCAACATGTCCTTTCAAAATATCAGAAAATGATTTTGAGTAAGCTTTGTTCAGATAGCCTTCCGCTCTTTTATTTTCATCACCGCTGATGTCTTTATAATTATTGAAATTGCTGGCGATAGAAATGTAAATGGTAGCTTCGTTGGCTTCTTTCACAAAGAGAGCGGTATCATTGGATGATAAACTGCCGCCATCTAATTTAAGCCTGCGCAATACCTTTAAATTTAACCTTACCTTCTACGGTTTCATGGTCAATGGTAGTACCTGAAATTGTAAGCTCATTTGAAGGTGTGGCTTTAACAACCGCTTTTGGCTGAGGCGTTTCAAAAAATGCTGTAAAGGCAATGCTGTGCGGTTTGCTTGCCGACAGATGTACAATAACAACCTGGTCGGAAAAAGATGCGAGTACTTCTCTTGTATAAGTGACATCGCCAACTGTATAAGTTGTTTTCTCAACAGCCCGTTCGATATCCAGTTCGCGATAGTAGTTTGTGTAATTGTCATGCTTGTCAAATGCCAGGCGCAGGCTTCCAACCGGCTCAAACATTTGTCCGTTCGATGTTTTACTGATGATGGTTCGGTTTGCTAAAAGTTCGGCTTCTTTTTGTTTGCCATCAAATATCAGCGCTCTTATATAGCTTAATGAGTCCCTGGCAAAAGAATTGTCATTACGATTAGGGCTGCCGCTCCATATAGTAGCTTCATTCAGCTGAATGGTTTCTGTGTCTACATTACCATACACCATAGCGCCAAGCCTTCCGTTTCCTATGGGCAACGCATTTACCCAAAGGTTACCTGATGGCTTATTGAACCAGAGCTTAAGATTAGATTGTGCCTGGATACAACATATAGTTGCCATAAATAAAAAACAAGCAAACAAAATTTTCTTCATTTTTTTATTTTGAATTAAGTCAATCAAAAATTAACGCGAGTTCGATGTAACAGCAGGAGGTAAATCTTTGTGATAAGCTGTTGGTTTCAACAGTAAGCATGGTTATTACCTTTGAGTTGCGACAAATATCCAAATGTTTAGCGAAGTCAAATAATAAACAGCTTTAGTGAAAGTATTTTTTGTCTCTCTTCCGCGATACATAATTATTTCACCTGTTCACAGACCGAAAACCCAACCGGGCAAACCTGAATGATCTCAATGATCGAAAAATATATTTCTTCTGAAAAAAAGTAAGGAACGATAGTCAGGTTCTCGAAGGGAAGAGGCAAATATATTGAATCACGAAAACCGGTTCCAACTTCTTTTGGCCATATATTGAAATTAGTGTTAGTAATTATTTGTAAGGCTAAATTAGCTGTTAACAATCATTCGTTGGAATATTTTTATTCCGTTGTGAATAGTGCCAGAGAATTTTATGATCTAACAAGTACGGCACATACCATTCGCACGAGTTATTTTAATCACAGTGTCTTTTATCGGTAACAAAAAGCACCGCACAGCTCGCATTTATGCACCTCACCATGCCAGCAACGAGCTTTTGATATGAGTTTGGCGACTGTACCGGAGAAGAAAATATAGCCTGGCCTGCATATTACCACCGTAAATTGCAAGCCTCAATGAGCTCAGCACAACTTATAATTTAAAAGACATAAATTTTATTTTTTCATCACCAGGTAAACGCCGCCAATCATTAAAACTATTCCTGTCAAACGTGTTAAGCTGACTGTACGTACAGCAACGCTGAAGAGACCAAAGTGATCTATTGCAACCGCACAAATAATTTGCCCCGTCACAATAAGCCCAATAGCGGTTCCAACACCTATTTTAGGAACTAAAATTGTTATCATCACAACATAAGTGGCAACAATGATTCCTCCAAGATACCCATATAAAGGAGCAGAAGTTAATTGCTGCCGCATGGGGAAAGATGTACTTGATAACAGGATAAATAGGATCATTCCGACTAACCCAACTACAAAAACCATTAAGCCGGTTATTATTGGGTTTCCAATACTTTTACTAAAAGCTGCGTTGGTGGCAGCCTGAATAGGAATTAACGCGCCGGTAATTAGTGCAAGCGCAAGAAAAATCATATCGTTCTTCATTGGAATTTTTTTATAATCAAATATAAATTGTCCGACAAAAGTGATCAAACTTTTGCCAGCTCTGTATTACCTGCCCCAATTCTCTTCAAAGAGGAACTAGTGTTATGTTAATTGTGAATTGCCGGTGGTTGATAGCTGGAGTTCACAGTGCACCTGTGACAATTCACGTTCAAAGCGCAGCTTTATAATTAACATAACACTAGTGCCAGGTTAACCTTTTATGTTGCATTTTTTAATGATAGCAAAATGAAAATCAGATACCGAATAGACTGAGATTAATTTCCGTCGTTTCACCGTTAACATAACACCAGTGTCATGTTTCAATCGCGAATTGTCGGTTGAGAATGTGCTGGGAATTCACTGCTTACAAGCGACAATTCTCGTTCAAAGCTTAGCTTCATCATTGACATAACACCAGACTGTTGCGCAGCAAAATCTTCAACAACATGGTGAAAATTTTGACTGGACAATGATGATAATCAAATATAAATGTTGTTTCGATTAAGGGTACGTTTTCAAACTGTCTTTCCACGAACATTTTCTTTCGCGACTTCTCTTTCATCTATCTCGTGAGCCCTGTTAATCTTCATTGCTAACATGCTATGGCATTTTTATGTATTACCTGGTTAAGAAAACTTAATTCGAAACCGGATATAGTTTCAGTTTTGTACCGATGTTCGATTCCCTGTGCAACGCCCGGATATTCTTGTTTTTTAATGTGCTCAATTATGTCCATAAAATCGAGTGTTTTGTAGGAAGCCTCCGGGTCCGTCATTGGTTGAAGAGAATCTTTCAATTGATGCATCTCGAATAGTACTCCCCTTAACAATTTCGGATAGTACTCCCGCATTATTTCTGTCCGATGAAAAATATCCAGTACCAATGGCTCATTGTTTTTGTAGAATATAACGCCGTTCGCTTCGGGATGATAATTAAATGAATCAATCCAGGTTGAATAAGAGTTATTGGTTGCATCATATATATCAGTCAAATTGGACGTTTCTGAATGAACCCCGTGCGTTGCTGCATATCCTGACACTGAATTCCAAACCGCTCCCTGCCCGGCATCACGGCTCATATTTCTTTCTAAATTATCAGTTACATTGGCAGATTTATTCTGCCTTAGATTTACGGGTGCCACATGCTCACTGGCCTCGAACTTCGCGCTTTTATAGTGCCATCTGCCGGATTCAACGCAGCTAACGGGTATTTTGGTTTTGGTTTTAGGAGCCAGTAAAACAGAAGCGTTCAGCACCCTGTTCTGCTTCGCTCCCACGAGGATATCTCCATCCATAAGAAAAACAAATTTGTCGGAATGGTTGTAGACCAGTAACTCGTTTACATTACCATTCTGGTTTACTTCTCCTACTTCGATTAAGTTACTTTTCAGCGCAAATGCAGAGGTAACTATTTCCAGTGTATTATTGGGCATAGCCGAGAACTGAACAACGGCCAGGTTGCCCTTTTGATGCAGAGATAAAATTTTCGTATTCATACTTTTTTTTGATTTAGATTATTAAAATATTCTTGTTAAATATGCGCATTAGAACAAACCTTTGCTGACGAAACGCCACTTCATCTGCGAATAATGCGGCGTTTGCAAGTACATGTTATCTAAGGGGTTGATATGCCACAGGATGGGGCGAGGGGATGGTAAGCTTCCGGCGTTGGAGAATGAATTAATACAAATGTATCATGTGACTTTACCATGTATTTGACGAGTGAAATTCTTTTTTTCAAATAATATTATTTTACTTTCGGAAACTTAGTGTAGTGACTTTGTAACATTGTGAATGCATAAAAAATAAAAACAAATCGAATGTGTTTAAATTAGCTGAAAGCTATTGCTTAATAATTCGGACATATGTGTTCATGCCTTTACAAGCTGTGTTTATCAACTTTTGCCATCTGAAAGCTTTATGCAAAATTTAATGTATAGTTCCTATATGCCAGTAAAACTTTTGGTAAATAAGCGGATATTCAAAACTTTACAGATCCACTTTCGACTAATAAAAGTTGTAACTTTCACAAACTACCAACTTACCTCCGCATGTACGACATCATAGGTGATATACACGGTTATGCAGAACCGTTAAAACGGCTTCTTGAAAAACTTGGCTATATACAAACGGATAGCAACTGGCGGCATCCTAACCGCAAAGTTATCTTTGTCGGAGACTATATTGACAGGGGCCCGGCAATACGTGAAACGCTGCAGATCGTAAAGGGCATGACCGATACAGACAACGCCATTGCACTGATGGGAAATCACGAGTATAATGCATTGGCGTATGACTATGAAGATGATGGTATTCCACTTCGCAAGCACAGTATAAAGAATAACCAGCAACACGATGCAACACTTAAACAATTTGCGGATCACCCCGAAGAATGGAGGATGTACCTCAATTGGTTCTATACATTACCATTATTTTTTGAAGCGAGTGGGATTCGCGTAGTGCATGCCTGCTGGGATGAAGATCATATAAACTGGCTGAAAGAAAATAAATATTTTACAATGACTGTTAAATTATTAATAGCCAGTCATAACAAAAAAACAGCAGACTACAGAGTAATTGAAGAAACACTAAAAGGTAAAGAATTCAATATACCAGAACAATATGCATGGCCGGATAAAGAAGGTCAATTCAGAACATCAAATAGAACGAAATGGTGGATAGATCCGCGTGCGAATGTGCATGGAAAATGGCTGTTTAATTGTCCTCCCGAAATGGGATCACTTCAAATAACGGAGGCGTCCAAACCTTATGTTTATCCTGCAGATGCCCCTCCGGTATTCTTCGGCCATTACTGGCTGGAAGACGGAACTCCCGTTATCCAGGAGAAAAATATTGTATGCCTTGATTATAGCATTGCCAAGGAAGGTAGCCTGGTTGGATATCGGTGGAGTGGAGAGCAGGAACTGGATGCGAAGAATTTTGTTAGGGTTGAGTATAAAGAAACCGCTGGAATGCATTGCTGACCACCAATTGAAATTAAAATTTGAGATAGGATTAAGTGGAGTAAACATTCTTTCATTACAAAGCACTCGTCACTACTTGAGCCGGAAAAATCTTCATCATAATAAATCTACTAAAATCTAATCAACATTTGTCTTGTTGAAGCCCACAATAAAAATCCCGGAAGTCGTCATTGAGAAGATTCAATATTTTATTTTTTTCATTTCGAAATGCATCCTATCCAATTTGAGAGGATTTAAAACATCAAAGCGAAAGTTCACAGCAGTAAAATAAAAAACTGCGCCCTTAAACGTTCCTCCACCGGATATCCTTTCCATATCAAATGAATAAGTCAGCTTCCTTAAATGTTTGTATTTTCAAAGCAATTCGATCTAATTTATACATGCCCATAAAGATGTAAAACATTTCTCCTTAAAAGCAAGGGTCAAGACAAGGCTTGGCCTTTGTCGATCGGGACGCCAGTCGAAGAACGTTGTCCGTTTAAATACCGCCTTAATCTTTTACATAAATTTTTACATCCAGCCTTAGCCAGGTGCCTTCCCATCCTTTGGCTTCTACGGTTGCATGAAACGCCTTCCCGGCATCCATGAGCCGTGCGATCACTTGATTTTTATCTTTTGGCAGATAACCGATTTTCACACTTTTATAGTAGAGAGCAACGGCAAATTTATCAAATTCGTTTTTTACCTCGCGCTTCATATCAAGCTTCGCAGCTGCAACGAGATCAGCTTCTATGGTATTAAATTTCCTGAAAGAAGTTCCCGCCACCATGCATTCTAGTACCAGTATTTCTTTTTTGAAAACATCGATGTTTAACTGTCCGCTACTTAACGCGGATAACAGGCCACTGCTTGCCTTCACCAGGCTTTGGTTTTCAGCAATCATAATAGTGAGATCATATTTTGATATTGTAAGGCTAACTCTTCCTCATATATTTTTAGGTTATCCAATTCTTCTTTGAGCTTTGTCGTTTCGCTGTCAACCCATTCATCATCTTTTATTGTTGATTCCATCGTAAAAGGGAAATGTTGTTTTATTTCGATAATTTGTTCCTGCAATACTTTTATACCTTCTTTTAGTAAGGCCAATCTCAATGTTATTTGTTCTTCTGTAAAAACGGTTTCCGCGTTTGAAGTTTGCATTAATTCTTTTTCATAGACAACCTGCATGGCTTTCAGTTTTTCAAGGTCGCCATTTTCATAAGCCTCTTTTACCACGTACCAGAGTTTTATTTGCTCCGGCGTAAGTTCGTGGTTAACGTCGGGGTGTAGTTGTTTGGCGAGTTCCCTGTACACTTTGCGCAAATTTCCACTTCGTTCCGGTGAACCGAGATGGCTAAGGAGTAGTTTCGCATTTTCTATCTTTGTTGTATCAAGCATTATTCTTGCTTCCGCTCCGGCTAGCATTGCTGCTACTTCCAGCTCTATCTGCATAAGATCAACTTCCTCTTCCAGGTTAAAACAGCTATTGAGCCTCTCAATTTTGAGCTGCAGTGCTTTTATACGTAGCTGTGCCTGCAAACGGCTCACCAGCCATACACCAATCCTTGTCGAATATAGCGCCTCCAGTTGTGGTTTACTCCAATTGATCAGCACATCTATATCATTCAGGAGCCTTATGTATGCTTCTTTTAGGAGGTTAAGTTGAGAAAGTAGTTCTTTGTTTAAAACTTCTTCTGATACTTTGTAAGAGCTGTTACTTTTAGTCATTCATCAAAAATAATAACCCTCTTTACCATCTATTTGTAAAGTGTTCCATCATGAATAATTAATACTCATTTTATCAATCACTTTTTTTAATTCAGTTTTTAAGCTTTTTGGCGCTAATACCTTTACTTCCTGTCCATATGAAAGAATAGCCATCTTTAGCTCCTCGGTTATATAAACTTTCATTTCTGTTTGAACTTCATGTTCATTCTCTAATATAACTTTTTGCGAAGCATGTAAAGGCTGGCTTATGATATAAGACGCCTGGCCAGGGCTAAAAGACAGTATTATGGTTTGCGGTTTAGCATCATGAACCTGGGTTATTCCAAATGAATATTTGAAGAAATCTTCAGGAATAAATTTGTCATCCGAAATATATTTTTCTTTACAAGTTGCCACATTAGTGATCCTATCCATAGCCAGTATAAGGATATTACTTGCTCTTTTTGAATAGCCAACAGCATACCATCGGTTGCGGTATTCCTTTAATAAATAGGTGGAAAATTCATGTTCCTTTTTTTCCTTGCCAAAGGCCTGGTAAGTAATTTGTAAACAACTACTTTCTACAATAGCTTTTAAAATAACCTGCAGCCATTCATTTTCTTCAGTTTTTACAGGCTCTTCAACCTGCAGGATTTGTTTTTCAGATTTACCAATTATCTTACTCACGCGATACCCTTCAGTTACTTTATTGATTGCATTTTCAAATTGCTTAAACATCCGGGTATTTTTTAACTGTTGGAATAAAGCAGTGGAAAAATCCAGCGCTTCAATCTCCGCGTGAGTTAGTGGAAATTCCCTGATAGAAAAACCAGGCTCAGTATAACAATATCCCTGATTATACCTTTCAAATTTTATTGGCGCACCATATATTGTCCGCATATTCCGGATGTCTTTTGTAAACATCGAGCCGGACAACGATGTTTCAATTTGTTCTTCAATTTTGCCGATAATAAAATCCATTGTAGGAAACTTTCTTAAACTGTTGGTAAGGCAGCTATCAATTATCCGGTAGCGAAGCAGGGCGCTTTTATTAGCAGGCATAGCAAAATTTATAAGAAAAGATAATTCTTTTGGAATGCAAATAGATGGTAAAGGCTCATTTTAATTTCGATCGATATAATATTGAGTTTCGGATTATGAATTATTAGTATATATGTTGCGATTGTACTTGAAAACTTACCATATAGGAACAATAGAAACATAGAAAACACATACAAAAAAAAGTGGATTAAAGACCATTTACCTTCGTATGTGAGCCTGTGTGGTGAAATACATGATTCATTTTTTCCTCCCTTCAATGATTAATTATAAAAGAAATCATACCTTTTAGTTTGCATGCCAAAACGCTATACTTATGAAAATCATTGGAGATAAAATATATTTATCGGCTTCCGATCTTTCGATTCATATTGCCTGCGCGCATGCTACTTTTCTCAATCTGCAGGAGGCAAAAAAATTATTAAAAGCACCGGTGAGCATCAATGCGGCATTGGATGCATTGCAGAAAAAAGGAGAAGAGTTTGAAGCCGCTTACCTGGAGCAACTAAAAAGAGAAGGGAATACAATTGTTGTGATTGATAAAACAGACAGGGGAAAAGCTTTGCAGGATACCCTTAACGCTATGGCAGCCGGCGCCGATATTATTTACCAGGCACGGCTGGAGCATGGTATATGGAATGGCTGGGCAGATTTCCTCGTAAAAGTAAATACACCAAGTGGTCTGGGACAATGGTCTTATGAAGTAACAGATACAAAGCTTTCCAAGGAAACAAAAGCCGGCGCGATCTTACAGATCTGCCTGTATTCAGAAATGCTGGAAAAATTGCAGGGTTGCATGCCGGAGCATATGTATATCCACAATCCAAATGGTGAGCATCAATTCAGGGTAGATGATTTCATGGCTTATTACAGGTTAATGAAAAACAAATTGCTGCTGGCTATCCAGATCCAGGGAGAACAAACGTATCCTGATCCTGTGCCTCTATTGTGATATTTGCAAATGGTGGCTGCTATGTAATGATCAAAGGCGCAAAGATGATCATTTGAGTTTTATCGCCGGCATGGGTAAATTTCAAATCAAGGAAGTAAAGAACCTGGAGGTTACAACGTTAGAGTCTATGGCAGAAGTTATACCCGGTTGTTTCTTTTAAACCATCCAGGGGTTCCGTAGAAACATACAAACGCCTGGCTCACCAGGCCAGCCTGCAGCTAAAATGGAGAACAACCAATACTCCTGTATTTGAGATCCTTCCACTTGAAGAAGGATTTCGGATTTTTCAAATTGCCTGAACCATCAGCTCATGATATCTTTTTTGATTTTGAAGGTGACCCTTTTGTTGGAACTACCGGGCTTGAATATTTGTTTGGATGGTGGTACCAGGATAACTATCACGAACTATGGGCAAATACTGAAACTGAAGAAAAGCAGGCGCTGGAAAAGTTTATAGATACGGTAATGCAGATTCGGGAGAAAGATCCGGCTATGCATATCTATCATTTTGGCGCTTATGAGCAATCGGCTTTAAAACGGCTGGTAGGAAAGTATGCAACAAGAGAAGATGAACTTGACGGGTTACTAAGAGCCAAAGTTTTTGTGAACCTGCACACCATTACACAGCGAGCAATAATAGCAGGAATTGAAAGCTATTCTTTAAAAGACCTGGAAAAACTGCATGGTTATTTGCGTATCGTTGATCTGAAAACTGTTGGCCCGCACAAATTGTTATATGAAGGATTATTGGAAAGCGGCAGCATAGATGCCGTTGATGAGGAAACAAAAAATATTGTAAGAGATTATAATAAGGATGACTGCATCTCAACCGAATGGCTGCGTAACTGGCTGGAAGCACGAAGAAAAGAATTGATAGACGCAAGGAAAAGATATTCCACGTCCTGCAGCAGAAGATGATAGAACCGGCAGAAAATATAACAGATCATCAACAACGAATTCAGCCATTGTTTGATGCACTTGACCAGGGATATTCCAATTGAAAAAGAAAACCGCACTGCTGAACAGCAGGCGAAATGGTTGTTGGCAAACATGCTTGACTGGTACAGGAGAGAAAAGAAATCTTTTTGGTGGGAAGTGTTTCGCCTGCAGGATCTGACTGATGAAGAACTTATTGGAAGAAAAAGATGCGCTTGCGGGGTTAACATTTACCGGTAAAAGTGAACAAGTAAAAAAAAGTGACGTGACTATTATAGTTTCCCTGAGCAGGAAACAACTTTGAGTGCAGGCAATACAGTAAAATTTAAAGATGAACAGATTGGAGCAATTCATCATTAGATTTAGATGAACGGATTGTAGGCATAAAGAAAAAAACGCTAAACATATGGATGTTCATCCCACACACCTTATCTGCTGTGATTATATTCCGGATAATGCAAAAGAAGAAGCGATCATCCGCCTGGCTGAATGGGTTATTAAAAATGGCATAGATGCCGATGGCAGCTACAGGGCAGGCCGTGATCTTTTATTAAGAACACGTCCACGGATAACAGGAATTATATCCATTCAACAGTGACGCACAGCAACAGGCAATTGAATGGGTCAAACAGTTGAACAATAGTGTATTGCCAGTACAAGGCCCTCCCGGAACAGGAAAAAGTTATACTGCTGCAAAGATGATCCTCTCCCTTGTGAAAGCCGGTAAAAAGGTTGGAGTTACTGCATTGAGTCATAAAGTGATCACAGGGCTTTTGGAAAAAGTAGCGGAGGAAGCAGCAAAGAAAATTTGAATGTTAAGATCGTTCAGAAGGTTAGAGAGGTGTGAACGACTAATAGATCCAAACTGGATAGAGGTGGATAAGAATGCAGATGGTAATCGACAAGCTGCACAGTGGATTTCATATCGCAGCAGGAACAGCTTTCATGTGGGCCGGTGCCGACTTTTTTGAAGCAGTTGATGTTATGTTTGTAGATGAAGCGGGACAACTATCGCTTGATCGATACGTTAGCTCTTTCACATGCGGGTAAAAACCTTGTGTTACTTGGAGATCCCCAGCAATTAAAACAACCGCAAAAAGGAAGTCACCCTGAGGGCACCGAAGTATCTGCACTGGAACATATTTTACAAAACGAAAAAACAATATCGCCGGAACAAGGAATATTTCTTGATAAAACCTGGCGCATGCATCCTGCCATTAATAATTATATTTCCGAATTGTTTTATGAAGAGCAGGCTTACAGCCCATGCCACAAAATTCACAGCAAACGCTCGAAGGAAACACAAAATTTAAAACGCCGGGAATATATGTTGAGCCGGTAGTACATTACGGAAATCAGAACAGCTCCAATGAGGAAGTTGAAAGGGTGATGCAAATAGTTGATGAGTTACTTAAGCAAGATATTTATTGGATCAATATCTACAGGTAACAAGCAACATCTGCTTTCAAATGATATAAAAATAATTTCACCTTACAATGCACAGGTAAATGCGCTGCAGAAGGCTTTACCGGAAATACAAATCGGCACAGTAGATAAATTCCAGGGACAGGAAGCAGCCATTATTATTTTATCAATGGCCACCTCTTCACAGGAAGATGCGCCAAGAGGAATGGAATTTCTATACAGTTTGAACAGGCTGAACGTAGCTGTCTCAAGAGCGAAGGCTGTATTTATTTTGGTAGCCAGCCCGGCTTTATTTGAGCCGGTGTGCCGGTCACCGCACCAGATGCAGTTGGCTAATGCGTTATGCCGGTTGAAAGAGATGGCTATTACGCCAAAGGAACAATGAAATGTTCAGGTAGTTTTATCTACGTTGGTAGAGTACCCCAATGCGCTAAAAATACAGCATATCAAAATACCCTATGTTATGGTTCATACACTTCTCCCGCATAATAAAAGAAATTGAACGGGAAAACTATTCTCACGACTGCCGAAATGATAATTCAAAAGCATTGTAGTTGGTAATGCCGGGAAATTTTCTTAACATTTTGAATGTCTAAAACTCATGCAGATGAAACAACTGGCATGATTTTTTAACTATGTTAGTAAATTTACTTATAGTGAAACCAACGATAACGAAAATCACAAGTGTTGCGCTGTTGTCTGCTTTTCTTCTTTGCGGATGTGCTGAACACCGCTACTATCAAGGAGAAAGGGATGACAGAAACAGATATCATCACAGGCATCACCATGACAACGATCGTGATGAGCACAATTATAACGACCGCGATGACCACCATAATAACGATCATGGTGATAACCGGGATAAAAATTAATTAAACTACATACCGAAAAGAAAAAACCAGTGTAGCAATTTTTTTAAAATAAGTTGGAAATATAATTATAACTAAAAAACGTGAATATGAAAAAAATTATCTTTGCCCTGCTTTTTAGCACGTGCATGATTGGGTATACCACCGCTTACACACAGGATGATCATAAAGCAACTGAAAAAGCCGCAAAGGTTGAAAAAAAAGAAGCCAAAGGCAAACACAAAAAAGCAGTGAAGAAAGCAGAAAAAATGGAGAAGAAAGAAGATAAGGATAAATAGACTTCATCTCGGTCTAACTTTCGGAAAATATTGTGTTTTAAAGGACTATAAGATGAATGAATCGACTCATGGGTGAGGATGCAGGACAACATTATGATTAAGGGTATTCGAAATAATACGAGAGACAAATCAGAAAGCCATAAGTTTATGACAACGCCAAATGTGCCGCATTTATGGTACCTGGGATACTATCCAATCCCGCATCCTCAAATATGACATATTCTTAGATAATTATTAGACAATAAATCATTTAAGCTTTGTCGATGTTTCCCATGCATCTTTTGGCATTTGATCGGTAACATCCTTACCTGTTGCATCAATCAGCTTTTTAAAATGTCTCATCTTCACAGTTTCCCCGTTTATGGTATATTCCGCTGTATTTAATGCCCCGATGTGATCAGGAAAAGATGAATATAAAATTTTAAAAGTGATGGTTTTGTCATTATTATTAACTGTATACGTGCCTGCATGTACACTGGTCCATTTACCGGCTGAATCCTGTGCAACCGAGTTAAAATAGCCGTCATGCATCACTGAGAATCCTTTGTTGTCATCGGTACGAAAGGCGCCATTGAAAAAGGTAGCCGAATTTTGGGCATTGCTTGTTGCAAAAAAGAAAAGTAAAGTTGCACCTAAAATAAAGGTCTTGGTACTCATAATTGTAAGTTTTAATTGATAAAGAAAGTCAATAAATGAAAGGTGCAGTTCTGGAATAGCTCTTAAATATAAGGATTATTAGTTGAATAAGAAATCAAATTGACACTTTTTTGTTGGTTTCTCCCTGCAAGATGCACAAAATAAAAAGTGATATTGCTGAAGAACAAATTACCGGTCGGCCATTGAGATGATCTAACAAGGCTATATGCAAGACCATCCGGGGCTATAATGCTCAAAGCGCCGGATCAACCGCCTCGCTTTCCAGTCGCCTCGCAAAGAGGTGCGAACCTGTTCAGGATTAAAATTCAAATTTGATTTGCCGGATTTTAAGATATCTGCTCACAAAATTAATTCGTTCACGATCTCGTGAACAAAAATTATAAGTAGCATACGGAGCGGAAAATTACTTTTGGTTAAGATGCCATTCGATCTTTTAAAAATATTTTTATTTCTGTACCGGGGGTCCTTAATATTGATCTATATTTAATCGAATTGCTTACGAGATTATATATTACACTCCTTAATTTTCTTCTGGAAAAAGTAATCTCAGAAACCAGGATTTCGGTTCTGATAACTGCACCGGACGACTTAATATCATCATTAAGTGTCATCCGGACATCTTCAAGGATATGTTCCAGATTTAACAGCTCAGGATGAGCCCTATACTTATGTTCCTGTTCCCGCACCTCGGTTAATTCATGAATAAGATTTTGCATTTTGTTCAAAGCTCTTTCGACTATTTCCAAAAGAGATTCAAATTCTTCCTGGTCCGTAAGCCCCATACTTTTAAATTGGTCAATGGCCAATACCAAATTTGTAGGGGGTTTTTAATGTCATGTGAAAGTGTATCTAATAATATCTCATGATCGGATATTAATTTTTCCTGTTCTTTTAAATCCTTTATACGAAATGTTATTTCAACAAACGTGATGATTACACCATTTGTCTTATTGTCGCTTTGTTTTATGTAAGGAATGATATTCATTTGGTACCAACGAAAATCAGTAGTCTGAATTTCCTTTTCAAGAATTTCATTGCAATCAATTACGTGTTGAATATTTTCTATAATTGATGGAAAACGAAAATTGTCCTGAATGTCAATAATGGATTTACCTATATCATCCAAAGACAAATTAAATTGTTTCATTGCCGGAGGCGTAAATTTTTGCAGTATTAAATCCGCATCAACAAACAACTGCGGAATTATAGTATTTCTAAAGTAATTTTCCAGTTCATCATTGTGTTCAATGAGATTTTTTATTTGCTGATTTTTAGTAGGCATTTATTGTTTTAATGAATAAACTATGGTCGTAAACAGGTGGCCGGTGTACTTACTTTTAATTTGAAGGTTTAGTTAGTTCAGGGCCACTTTATTGTACGCAAAACCAACTTTAATATTGGCATTAATATGAAAGGTACAATAAAAGGCTACCTGCTGATGCTGCCGGAGTTTATTGCCTGTTGCAAATGCTATGGATAGTACCGATTACTCAAGTCGCATGTTCGGTAAGGTTGATGAAAAAACCGGCATAAAATGAATGAAAATAGTCTTCTGATAAATGCGGAAAAGTTTGGCAACAGAAGAAGCAATGCCCGTAATTAAGATCTCATTCCTGTTTTAACCATCAATATGGGAGAATAAATCTCAAGGCAGAAGCAATATACAGGCGAATATTATGTTATTAATCAAACATTTTTCCATGAGAAAAGACCGCAATGACCTTACTATTCTTTTCGAACGTTTTGCCATAAGTAGTATATCTAAAATTGCAATATAACGAGAGACAAGTTAAAGAAAGGTTAGCAGAAAGCGAGTGAGTGCCATCCTTGAAAACCGGCCAAGTAGAACTCAAAGAGTTTAGATGTTGATGAAGGCTGATAATCAACCTGCCTTTTATTTGAATTCTCCTTGCCGTAAAATCTAATATTAATGCATAAAATTATCCTTGCCGGGTTTTTATTTTTTTCATTAAGATCAATCTCTCAAATCAATGTTGTACCAATTGCACAAGCTACTGTAAATGCGGGAGGTGGAACTGCGGCAATGACATCTTCTTTTATTGTTGACTGGAGTATTGGAGAATCAACAAGTATCGAAACCTATTATGGAGAAAACACATTTTCAAATTCAATTATAGGAACGTATTGGAGTGTTACAAGTGGCATACTTCAGCCATTTGATAACAACCATATTATTTTTAACCCGTTTGCCCCATTGTGGACAAACCAGGAGATACGTCTTTATCCGGTTCCCACTCCAAATATTATTTTCATTGATTTCCGCTCGGCTACCACAGGGAAAATAACCATCGAATTACTGACCAGTGATCTACGGCTGCTCGGGATAAAAGAGTTTACCCAGACAAATGCAAACAGCACACAAACGTGGAATCTCGCGAATCAGCCATCAGGCGTTTACTATTTTAGAATTTTACTAAGTGCGGAAACGGGGGAGCTACTAAAGCAAGGCACGTTTAAATTTGAAAAAATCCAATAATATCTTATGAAAAAAATTGTACTACTCGTTTTAATAACGACGACGTTAATTACAATAGTAAAAGCCCAGGCGCCGCAGCAGTTAAACTACCAGGGTATTGCCCGAAATGCCTCCGGCCAACCAATTACGTTTCAAAATATTACCGTTCGGCTGTCTTTTATCGATAGCGCTGCAGGAGGCCAGGTTGCTTACCAGGAAACAAGAAGAATAAAGACCAATTATGTTGGTTTATTCAATATTGTAATTGGAAGTGTTGGTGCCACTAATGTTTCAGGAACCGTAGGGGGTGTAAATTGGTCAACTGGCCGGAAATATATTAAGTTGGAGATAGATCCTCATGGCTTAAATGATTTCAGCCTGGCTGGTATCACTCAACTGCAGAGCGTACCTTATGCGTTAAGCGCTACTCCTTCAGGTTATGCTAATGGTGATTTAACGGGAACTTATCCAGCCCCTGCCATCGCTAATAATGCGGTAACCACCGGCAAAATTGCTGATGGAAGCATTACTTTGTCAAAGTTAGCACCCACTGTAATAAATACGCTGGCAAACAAAGTCAACATTTCTGACACAGCATTAATGCTCAATAGCCGGCTAAAAGTAAGTGATACAGCGAATATGCTGAAATCATATTACAGTTCAAAAACAGCCGCAGATGATCTTGCATTGAAAGAAGAATGCAGCTAATAAGTCAACCGAAATTTCCCTTGGCAACAGTGATGTAATGTTTCCAACACAGAATGCAGTCAAGACTTATGTAGATCGGCAGGTTGTTACAGGTACGCCCGATGCAACGGCAGTGGTGAAGGGCAAAATACAACTGGCAGGTGATTTAGGTGGCGTCGGAAGCACAGCCGCAATTCCTTTAATCAGTGACAACGCAATAACAACAGTAAAGATAGCTGACGCAAATGTGACAGACGCGAAGATAGTTTCGGTAAGCGGATCGAAAGTAACCGGTAATATAACAGGCAATTCAGTCAATGTAACGGGTACCGTTGCCGTTGCCAACGGCGGAACAGGTGCAACAACGGTGAGCGATGCAAAGGTTAATCTGGGTGTGGATAATGTAGATAATACGAGTGATTTAAATAAACCAGTGAGCACCGCCACACAAGCGACACTAAATTTAAAGGTAAACCTGGCTGACACGTCGTCAATGCTGAGCCCATATTACAGATCGGTGCAGGCGACGGCCGATCTTGCCTCTAAGGAAGACGCCTCAAATAAATCTACCTCACCAAGTTTAGGTATGAGTGACGTATTGTTTCCTACACAAAAAGCAACCAAAACTTATGTAGATGCGGCAACAATAGGAAGCACATCGGCATTGACGGCAGAAGTTACAAGGGCAACCAATGCTGAAGATGTATTAACAACAAACGTTTCAGCAGAAACTACTGATCGTACAGCAGCTGATGCAGCGACAAACACTAATTTAAATTCCGAAGTAACAAGAGCGACATCAGCTGAAAACTTACTGACAACGACAAAAGAAGACCTGGCCAACAAAAGCACAGATGCAACATTTGCCTCAAACTCTAACGTAAAATATCCAAGTGAAAAAGCAACAAAAACTTATGTAGATAATGCTGCAACAGGAAGCACATCAGCGTTAACTGCTGAAGTAACAAGGGCAACAAATGCTGAAGGTGTTTTAACAACCAACCTTGCAACAGAAACTACAAGAGCAACAAATGCAGAAGGCTTACTAAGTAATAGTCTTTCAACAGAAACTACTAACCGTACCGCTGTTGATGCAACTATAACAACTAATTTAAATACTGAAGTAACAAGAGCAACATCGGCCGAAAATGTATTAGCAACAACAAAAGAAGATGTTGCTAACAAAAGCACAGATGGAACACTTGCTTCAAACTCTGATATAAAATATCCAAGTGAAAAAGCAACAAAAACTTATGTAGATAATGCTGCAACAGGAAACACATCAGCGTTAACTGCTGAAGTAACCAGGGCAACAAATGCAGAAGGCGTTCTAACGTAATAATCTTTCGACAGAAACTACTAATCGTACGGCTGTTGATGCAACTATAACAACTAATTTAAATACTGAAGTAACAAGAGCAACAACGGCTGAAAACGCATTAGTCAACAAAAGAAGATGTTGTTAACAAAAGCACAGACGGAACACTTGCTTCAAACTCTGATATAAAATATCCAAGTGAAAAAGCAACAAAAACTTATGTAGATAATGCTGCAACAGGAAACACATCAGCATTAACTGCTGAAGTAACCAGGGCAACTAATGCAGAAGGTGTTTTAACAACAAATCTTGCAACAGAAACTACAAGAGCAACAAATGCAGAAGGCTTACTGAGTAATAGTCTTTCAACAGAAACTACCAACCGCACTGCTGTTGATGCCACTATAACAACTAATTTAAATACCGAAGTAACAAGAGCAACGTCGGCTGAAAATGCATTAGCAACAACAAAAGAAGATGTTATTAACAAAAGTACTGATGGAACTCTTGCTTCAAACTCTGATATAAAATATCCAAGTGAAAAAGCAACAAAAACTTATGTAGATAATGCAGCAACAGGAAACACATCAGCATTAACTGCTGAAGTAACCAGGGCAACAAATGCAGAAGGTGTTTTAACAACAAACCTTGCAACAGAAACTACCAACCGCACTACTGCCGATGCAACTATAACCACTAATTTAAATACTGAAACTAACGAGAGCAACAACTGCAGAGGCAACAAAAGAAGATGTTGCCAACAAAAGCATAGACGGAACTCTTGCTTCAAACTCTGACATAAAATATCCAAGTGAAAAAGCAACAAAAACTTATGTAGATGCAGCAGCAACAGGAAACACATCGGCGTTAACTGCTGAAGTAACCAGGGCAACAAATGCAGAAGGTATTTTAACAACAAATCTTGCAACAGAAACTACAAGAGCAACAAATGCAGAAGGCTTACTAGTAATAGTCTTTCAACAGAAACTACCAACCGCACGGCTGTTGATGCAACTATAACAACTAATTTAAATACTGAAGTAACAAGAGCAACATCGGCTGAAAATGCATTAGCAACAACAAAAGAGGATGTTATTAACAAAAGTACTGATGGAACACTTGCTTCAAACTCTGATATAAAATATCCAAGTGAAAAAGCAACAAAAACTTATGTAGATAATGCAGCAACAGGAAACACATCAGCATTAACTGCTGAAGTAACCAGGGCAACTAATGCAGAAGGTGTTTTAACCACCAACCTTGCAACAGAAACTAGCAGAGCGACAAATGCAGAAGGCTTACTGAGTAATAGTCTTTCAACAGAAACTACCAACCGTACTGCTGTTGATGCCGCTATAACAACTAATTTAAATACTGAAGTAACAAGAGCAACCACTGCAGAAGCAACAAAAGAAGATGTTGTTAACAAAAGTACTGATGGAACACTTGCTTCAAACTCTGACGTAAAATACCCAAGTGAAAAAGCAACAAAAACTTATGTAGATAATGCTGCAACAGGAAACACATCAGCATTGACCGCTGAAGTAACAAGGGCAACCAATGCAGAAGGTGTTCTAACCACCAACCTTGCAGCAGAAACTGCAAGAGCAACAAATGCAGAAGGCTTACTGAGTAATAGTCTTTCAACAGAAACTACTAACCGCACTGCTGTTGATGCCGCTATAACAACTAATTTAAATACTGAAGTAACAAGAGCAACGTCGGCTGAAAATGCATTAGCAACAACAAAAGAAGATGTTATTAACAAAAGTACTGATGGAACACTTGCTTCAAACTCTGATATAAAATACCCAAGTGAAAAAGCAACAAAAACTTATGTAGATAATGCTGCAACAGGAAACACATCGGCGTTAACTGCTGAAGTAACCAGGGCAACAAATGCAGAAGGTGTTTTAACAACCAACCTTGCAACAGAAACTACAAGAGCAACAAATGCAGAGGCAACAAAAGAAGATGTAGTTAACAAAAGCATAGACGGAACTCTTGCATCAAACTCTGATATAAAATATCCAAGTGAAAAAGCAACAAAAACTTATGTAGATAATGCTGCAACAGGAAGCACATCGGCATTAACTGCTGAAGTAACCAGGGCAACAAATGCAGAAGGTGTTTTAACAACAAACCTTGCAGCAGAAACTACTAACCGCACTGCTATTGATGCCGCTATAACAACTAATTTAAGTACCGAAACAACAAGAGCAACAAATGCAGAGGCAACCAAAGAAGATGTTGCCAACAAAAGTACAGATGGAACACTTGCTTCAAACTCTGATATAAAATATCCGAGTGAAAAAGCAACAAAAACTTATGTGGATAATGCTGCAACAGGAAACACATCGGCGTTAACTGCTGAAGTAACCAGGGCAACTAATGCAGAAGGTGTTTTAACAACAAACCTTGCAACAGAAACTACAAGAGCCACAAATGCAGAAGGCTTATTGAGTAATAGTCTTTCAACAGAAACTACCAACCGTACTGCTGTTGATGCCGCTATAACAACTAACTTAAATACCGAAGTAACAAGAGCAACATCGGCTGAAAACGCATTAGCAACAACAAAGGAAGATGTTATTAACAAAAGTATAGACGGAACACTTGCTTCAAACTCTGATATAAAATACCCAAGTGAAAAAGCAACAAAAACTTATGTAGATAATGCTGCAACAGGAAACACATCGGCATTAACTGCTGAAGTAACCAGGGCAACAAATGCAGAAGGTGTTTTAACAACAAACCTTGCAACAGAAACTACAAGAGCCACAAATGCAGAAGGCTTACTGAGTAATAGTCTTTCAACAGAAACTACCAACCGTACTGCTGTTGATGCCGCTATAACAACTAATTTAAATACTGAAGTAACAAGAGCAACATCGGCCGAAAATGTATTAGCAACAAAAGGAAGATGTTGTTAACAAAAGTACCGATGGAACTCTTGCTTCAAACTCTGATATAAAATACCCAAGTGAAAAAGCAACAAAAACTTATGTAGATGCTGCTGCAACAGGAAACACATCGGCATTGACTGCTGAAGTAACCAGGGCAACAAATGCAGAAGGTGTTTTAACAACAAACCTTGCAACAGAAACTACAAGAGCAACAAATGCAGAAGGCTTATTAGTAATAGTTTTCAACAGAAACTACCAACCGTACAGCTGTTGATGCCACTATAACAACTAATTTAAGTACTGAAGTAACAAGAGCAACATCGGCAGAAGCAACAAAAGAAGATGTTGTTAACAAAAGTACCGATGGAACACTTGCTTCAAACTCTGATATAAAATATCCAAGTGAAAAAGCAACAAAAACTTATGTAGATAATGCTGCAACAGGAAACACATCAGCATTAACTGCTGAAGTAACCAGGGCAACAAATGCAGAAGGTATTTTAACAACAAACCTTGCAACAGAAACTATCAGAGCAACAAATGCAGAAGGCTTATTGAGTAATAGTCTTTCAACAGAAACTACCAACCGCACTGCTGTTGATGCCGCTATAACAACTAATTTAAATACTGAAGTAACAAGAGCAACATCGGCTGAAAATGCATTAGCAACAACAAAAGAAGATGTTGCCAACAAAAGTACTGATGGAACACTTGCTTCAAACTCTGACATAAAATATCCAAGTGAAAAAGCAACAAAAACTTATGTAGATAATGCAGCAACAGGAAACACATCAGCATTAACTGCTGAAGTAACCAGGGCAACAAATGCAGAAGGTGTTTTAACAACAAACCTTGCAACAGAAACTACAAGAGCAACAAATGCAGAAGGCTTACTGAGTAATAGTCTTTCAACAGAAACTACTAATCGTACCGCTGTCGATGCAACTATAACAACTAACTTAAATACTGAATAACAAGAGCAACATCGGCTGAAAATGCATTGGCTACAACAAAAGAAGATCTTGTTAACAAAAGCACAGATGGAACACTTGCTTCAAACTCTGATATAAAATATCCAAGTGAAAAAGCAACAAAAACTTATGTAGACAATGCTGCAACAGGAAACACATCGGCATTAACTGCTGAAGTAACCAGGGCAACAAATGCAGAAGGTGTTTTAACAACAAACCTTGCAACTGAAACTACAAGAGCAACAAATGCAGAAGGCTTATTGAGTAATAGTCTTTCAACAGAAACTACCAACCGCACTGCTGTTGATGCAACTATAACAACTAATTTAAATACTGAAGTAACAAGAGCAACATCGGCTGAAAATGTACTAACAACAACAAAAGAAGATGTTATTAACAAAAGTACAGATGGAACTCTTGCTTCAAACTCTGATATAAAATATCCAAGTGAAAAAGCAACAAAAACTTATGTAGATGCATGCGCAACAGGAAACACATCAGCATTAACTGCTGAAGTAACCAGGGCAACAAATGCAGAAGGTGTTTTAACCACTAACCTTGCAACAGAAACTACTAACCGCACTACTGCTGATGCAACTATAACAACTAATTTAAATACTGAAGTAACAAGAGCAACCGGCCGAAAATGCACGAACAACAACAAAAGAAGATGTTGTTAACAAAAGCACTGATGGAACACTTGCTTCAAACTCTGATATAAAATATCCAAGTGAAAAAGCAACAAAAACTTATGTAGATGGTGCTGCAACAGGAAACACATCAGCATTAACTGCTGAAGTAACCAGGGCAACAAATGCAGAAGGTGTTTTAACAACAAATCTTGCAACAGAAACTACAAGAGCAACAAATGCAGAAGGCTTACTGAGTAATAGTCTTTCAACAGAAACTACCAACCGCACTACTGTTGATGCCGCTATAACAACTAATTTAAATACTGAAGTAACAAGAGCAACATCGGCTGAAAATGCATTAGCTACAACAAAAGAAGATGTTGATTAACAAAAGTACTGATGGAACACTTGCTTCAAACTCTGATATAAAATATCCAAGTGAAAAAGCAACAAAAACTTATGTAGATAATGCTGCAACAGGAAACACATCAGCATTAACTGCTGAAGTAACCAGGGCAACTAATGCAGAAGGTGTTTTAACCACCAACCTTGCAACAGAAACTAGCAGAGCAACAAATGCAGAGGCAACAAAAGAAGATGTTATTAACAAAAGTACAGATGGAACACTTGCTTCAAACTCTGACATAAAATACCCGAGCGAAAAAGCAACAAAAACTTATGTAGATAATGCAGCAACAGGAAACACATCAGCATTAACTGCTGAAGTAACCAGGGCAACTAATGCTGAAGGTGTTTTAACAACTAATCTTTCAACTGAAACTACTGACCGCACTACTGCTGATGCAACTATAACAACTAATTTAAATACTGAAGTAACAAGAGCAACATCGGCTGAAAATGTATTAACAACAACAAAAGAAGATGTCATTAACAAAAGCACAGATGGAACACTTGCTTCAAACTCTGATATAAAATATCCAAGTGAAAAAGCAACCAAAACTTATGTAGATAATGCTGCAACAGGAAACACATCAGCATTAACTGCTGAAGTAACCAGGGCAACAAATGCAGAAGGTATTTTAACAACAAATCTTGCGACAGAAACTACAAGAGCAACAAATGCAGAAGGCTTATTGAGTAATAGTCTTTCAACAGAAACTACTAACCGTACTGCTGTTGATGCCGCTATAACAACTAATTTAAATACTGAAGTAACAAGAGCAACGTCGGCTGAAAATGCATTAGCAACAACAAAAGAAGATGTTATTAACAAAAGTACTGATGGAACACTTGCTTCAAACTCTGATATAAAATATCCAAGTGAAAAAGCAACAAAAACTTATGTAGATGCATGCGCAACAGGAAACACATCGGCATTGACCGCCGAAGTAACCAGGGCAACAAATGCAGAAGGTGTTTTAACCACCAACCTTGCAACTGAAACTACAAGAGCAACAAATGCAGAAGGCTTATTGAGTAATAGTCTTTCAACAGAAACTACCAACCGCACTGCTGTTGATGCAGCTATAACAACTAATTTAAATACTGAAGTAACAAGAGCAACATCGGCTGAAAATGCATTAGCAACAACAAAAGAAGATGTTGTTAACAAAAGTACTGATGGAACACTTGCTTCAAACTCTGATATAAAATACCCAAGTGAAAAAGCAACAAAAACTTATGTAGATGCATGCAGCAACAGGAAACACATCAGCATTAACTGCCGAAGTAACCAGGGCAACAAATGCAGAAGGTGTTTTAACAACTAACCTTGCAACAGAAACTACTAACCGCACTACTGCCGACGCAACTATAACAACTAATTTAAATACCGAAACAACAAGAGCAACAAACTGCAGAGGCAACAAAAGAAGATGTAGTCAACAAAAGCACAGATGGAACACTTGCTTCAAACTCTGATATAAAATATCCAAGTGAAAAAGCAACAAAAACTTATGTAGATGATGCTGCAACAGGAAACACATCGGCATTAACTGCTGAAGTAACCAGGGCAACAAATGCAGAAGGTGTTTTAACAACAAATCTTGCGACAGAAACTACAAGAGCAACAAATGCAGAAGGCTTATTGAGTAATAGTCTTTCAACAGAAACTACCAACCGCACGGCTGTTGATGCAACTATAGCAACTAATTTAGGTACTGAAGTAACAAGAGCAACGTCGGCTGAAAATGTATTAGCAACAACAAAAGAGGATGTTATTAACAAAAGTATTGATGGAACACTTGCTTCAAACTCTGATATAAAATACCCGAGTGAAAAAGCAACAAAAACTTATGTAGATAATGCTGCAACAGGAAACACATCGGCATTAACCGCTGAAGTAACGCAGGGCAACAAATGCAGAAGGTGTTTTAACCACCAACCTTGCAACAGAAACTAGCAGGGCAACAAATGCAGAAGGCTTACTCAGTAATAGCCTTTCAACAGAAACTACTAACCGCACTACTGCTGATGCCGCTATAACAACTAATTTAAATACTGAAGTAACAAGAGCAACATCGGCTGAAAATGCATTGGCACAACCAAAGAAGATGTAGTCAACAAAAGTACAGATGGAACTCTCGCTTCAAACTCTGACATAAAATACCCAAGTGAAAAAGCAACAAAAACTTATGTAGATGATGCAGCAACAGGAAACACATCAGCATTGACCGCAGAAGTAACCAGGGCAACAAATGCTGAAGGTGTTTTAACCACCAACCTTGCAACAGAAACTACTAACCGCACTACTGCTGATGCAACTATAACAACTAATTTAAGTACCGAAACAACAAGAGCAACAAACGCAGAGGCAACCAAAGAAGATGTAGTTAACAAAAGTACAGATGGAACACTTGCATCAAACTCTGATATAAAATATCCAAGTGAAAAAGCAACAAAAACTTATGTAGATAATGCTGCAACAGGAAACACATCAGCATTGACCGCAGAAGTAACAAGGGCAACTAATGCAGAAGGTGTTTTAACCACCAACCTTACAACAGAAACTACTAACCGTACTACTGGTGATGCAACTATATCAACTAATTTAAATACTGAAACAACAAGAGCAACCACTGCAGAGGCAACAAAAGAAGATGTTGCCAACAAAAGTATAGACGGAACACTTGCTTCAAACTCTGATATAAAATACCCAAGTGAAAAAGCAACAAAAACTTATGTAGATAACGCTGCAACAGGAAGCACATCGGCATTAACTGCTGAAGTAACACGGGCAACAAATGCTGAAGGTGTTCTAACAACCAATCTTGCAACTGAAACGACAAGAGCAACGACTGCAGAAGGCTTATTAAGCAATAGCATTTCAACAGAAACTACCAACCGCACAACTGTCGATGCAACTATAACAACTAATTTAAGTACTGAAGTAACAAGAGCAACAACGGCAGAAGCAACAAAAGAAGATGTTGTTAACAAAAGTACCGATGGAACACTTGCTTCAAACTCTGATATAAAATATCCAAGTGAAAAAGCAACCAAAACTTATGTAGATGCAGCAGCAACAGGAAACACATCTGCATTAACTGCCGAAGTAACAAGGGCAACAAATGCTGAAGGTGTTCTAACAACAAATCTTTCAACAGAAACTATTAATCGTACAACAGCTGATGCGACTATAACAACTAATTTAAATACTGAGGTAACAAGAGCAACAACTGCGGAAGCAACAAAAGAAGATGTAGCCAACAAAAGCATAGACGGAACTCTTGCATCAAACTCTGATACAAAATATCCAAGTGAAAAAGCAACAAAAACTTATATAGATAATGCTGCAACAGGAAACACATCAGCATTGACCGCAGAAGTAACACAGGGCAACAAATGCAGAAGGAGTTTTAACATACCAATCTTGCAACTGAAACCACTGATCGTACCGCTGCTGATGCAACCATAACAACTAATTTAAATACTGAAATAACAAGAGCGACAACTGCAGAGAATGTAGTTGACGACAACAAAGGAAGATGTTGCCAACAAAAGCACCGATGGAACTCTTGCTTCAAACTCAGACGTAAAATATCCAAGTGAAAAAGCAACCAAAACTTATGTAGACGCAGCAGCAACAGGAAACACATCTGCATTAACAGCTGAAATAACACAGGGCAACAAAGCTGAAGGATATTTTAACAACCAATCTTTCAACAGAAACCACTGATCGTACCACTGCTGATGCAACTATAACAACTAATTTAAATACTGAAGTAACAAGAGCAACAACTGCAGAGAATCTGTTGACGACAACAAAAGAAGATGTTGCCAACAAAAGCACGGACGGAACACTTGCTTCAAACTCTGACATAAAATACCCAAGTGAAAAAGCAACGAAAACTTATGTGGATGCAACAGCAACAGGAAACACAACCGCGTTAACAGCGGAAGTAACCAGGGCTACCAGCGCAGAAGATATATTAACAACAAATCTTGCAACAGAAATAACTAACCGCACCGCCGGAGAAACCGCAATCACTGCCGATTTAAATTTAAAAGTGAATATTGCTGATACAGCAGCGATGCTAAGTCCCTATATAACCGCTGCCGATGCCAAAATTTATTTGGTGAGAGATGTAGCAGATGAAATAACTGCCACTGCTGCGCAAACGACCTTTACGCTCAGCCAGGCGCCGTCTGTAAACAGCAAAGTTAAAATGTACATAAATGGCATCAGGATCAGCAACACCGCTTATTCTGTGAGTGGTACTTTGTTAACCTATTTGCCGGCAAATAATGGTTCGTATGTATTGTCAGTAAGTGATAGAATCCAATATGATTATTTCTATTAAGCCTATTTTAATAATGAAAAAACTACTAACGATAGTTTTAAGCTTCGTGTCTATCAATGCCGCGATCGCCCAAAACTCATTGGATAAAGCTGGCCTTACATCCGCTACGCCTGCAGCTACGGCTTATTCATTACGCTTGTTAAGTAGTAGTTATAGCGGAGCTGCAATACAGGTGCGCCGCAGCAGTGACAATGCCACCCTTGACATTGGCTTTACGGCATCGGGCGACCTTGATACACTTTCTTTACAGGCCTTTACAGGCGGTTCGAATGGATTTGTAAATATTTGGTATGACCAAAGCGGTAACGCAAGAAACATGGTCAAAGCAGACGTAAACTATCAGCCGCAAATTGTATTTAATGGAGGTTTTAAATATATAGGTAGCAGGGTTACTATCGATTTTTCAGGAAATAAAGGACTGGTATATACCGGCTCCTTAAGCCTTTACAGCATTTCTACAATTATTCGATCTGAATTTCCGTACTGGCCAAGTTACCACGCAATACTCGATGGCAGCCCCAGGATCGGTGGTATATTGACAAATGGTGGTACGAACTTTTATTCAGATGCCCCACAACTTGCCATCTGGAAAAATGGCATTTCAAAAAGCAATTCAGAATCGCTTTC
This sequence comes from uncultured Chitinophagaceae bacterium, assembly GCA_963800635.1. Classification (GTDB taxonomy): domain Bacteria; phylum Bacteroidota; class Bacteroidia; order Chitinophagales; family Chitinophagaceae; genus Ginsengibacter. The sequence continues at coordinate 495,961 of CAWDCB010000011.1, read as the reverse complement.
ACCAGTTGACGAGGGAATGATCTTATCGTACAGTTCGCAAACTTATACATTAAACCAAATATTTATTGGCAATTACGACGGCGGTGGCGGCGGCGGTTCGATCTTAGAAAGCGAAGCCATAGCATTTGCTTCTTTGATTTCATTGAGTAATCGCCAAATTCTGGAATGCAACGAGGGAGATTATTATTCTATCTTAACAAATTGCAACACGGTAATTAATACCCAACCTGCCCCCTTAGCGGCAGCTGAATGCATAGGAACCACAGCTCCGGCTTTATCAGTGCAGGCCTCTGGAATAAATTTAACCTACCAATGGTATAGTAATTCGACGCCAGGTAATAGCGGAGGCACGTTAATTAATGGTGCCACCAGCAGTTCTATAATACCGCCCACCGCAGCCTTATCGACTACTTATTATTATGTAGAAGTATCGGGGGGGCACGGGCCAATGGTAACAAGCAACGTATCCGGCGCAATAACAGTTGATGCTTTGCCAACAGTAAGTATCTCACCCGTTAACCCAACTATTTACTCCGGTAATTCTGTTTTACTCACCGCTTCAGGAGCCAGTAGTTATTTGTGGGGTATCGATAACACAAAACCGCTTGATCACGCTTCTACTTATAAAGTGGGTGTAGGCCTGCGCCTCCTTAGAACCGGCTATAACGGCCCGGCGTTTCGATTAAGAAGGAGTAGTGACAATGTAGAGTCTGATTTTGGATTTGTAGGATCTGAGCTAGACGTTGCATCAGTAAATACTTTCCTCGGCGCTTCAGCGGGATACTGCACCATATTGTATGATCAGTCCGGGTTCAATAACAATTTAATTCAACCTAACATTTCACAACAACCATTATTGCTAATAAGTGGATTAAATGGTAAACCAACATTGCATTTTGCAGCCGGACAATCGATGACAAATCCAACAAACTTTCCCCCGCCATATTCTGTTATTTACACTGCCCGTCAAACCGGCCCGTCGAGGGGCAGAGTATTGGCCGGCATTTATAATAACTGGCTTTTGGGTTGGTGGGGCGGGTCGTACGGACAAGCCTATTTTGATGGTTGGGTATCGCAACCGGGAGGGAATTCATCAAACAGCAATCCTTATGTTTATTCAGCAGCGGGTACAGGTAGCAGTTCTTCAATTTATCAGAATGGAATATTGTTAAATACTAATGCGGGAGGGCTATCCGGGCCGTACGGTATCACATTAAATGGCAGTGAATCTTCTGACGCAGACTTTGCAGAGTTGTTTGTATTTAGTTCTGTCCTACCCGATCTTGTCAGGAACAGTATTGAAAACAGCAGTGGTTCATATTATGGAGTGTTCGGGGCACCACCCGTAGCAGGGCCCGTTTTGACTGTTAATCCAACAATAACCCAAACTTATACGGTTACTGGTTCATCTGCGAATGGCGGTTGTCACGTTTTAGCAAACACAATTGTTACGGTGCTCAACAATCCAGATCTTTCCCGCTTCCTCTCACAATCAAAGACGTATTTTGATGGCTCTTACACAATTAGTGCACCTGCAAGCAGCAGTCCCGGAGCTTTTACTTATACCAGCAGTAACACCGCCGTTGCAACCATTTCCGGTACAACAGTAAACATAATAGGCGCGGGCGTTACTATCATAAAGGCTGTTCAAGCAGCGGATAGCATTTATTATAGTGATTCTATAACTGCCACTTTAACGGTAAGCACTGTCCAGGTGGTTACAAAAAATGGCGAGATAACAACTACCAATCCGGGCTTTGTCAGTAAGAATGGAAAAACAGGAGGTAGTACCGGCTTAAGTATAAATGGAGAAATTAAACGTACGTTATCAAGTGGAGATGGCCTGACAGCTGAAAGTGCTGCCGCAAACGCTTATGAGATTAAATTAAATTACCCTGCCTCACCAGATGGTTTGTACTGGATCAGTAATCCGGCTATCAACGGAGGCGCGCCGTTCCGGATATATGCAGACATGACGACCGATGGTGGAGGATGGACACTTATACTTTGCAACAAAAGCCCGAATCCAGGTTGGGACAATAACAACGCGCTTCTACGCAACCAAGCCAGTCCGGATATTAATAATACCTATTCGATAATAGGCTGGGCAGATTACATTAAAAAAAGTACCGCCGGATTTCAATACATGATAGATGCACAAAGCAGGAGAAGCAATGGAGGCATTTGGACCGCCAACCAGCCATATAGTTTTGTGAGTACCAGCAACACGAGTACAGATATTACTCTTAATACAAAATTTGGCTCCTGGATTTATGAGGATGCGGGCATTGAGGAACGGATGCCATGGTATTCTCCCGGCAGCCAGGGGCTTATCACTACAAGCACCGATGCCAATGGTAACTGGTGGGGAACATTGATCGCCTCAGGCGGCTGGGATCCCGCACCGTGGATTGGCAATGGCGTGTCAAGCCCCGGAGTAATCTGGTATTGGGTGAGATAATACTACAAAGCTTGGCAAATTATCCAACTGAAGTAAATGTTTTTGATTGCCTGAAGGGTTTACCGTTGTAGTTGTCTGAACTATGATTTAAATGATTTAATGAATACTATGATTAAAAACGAATATCCTGAAAGTGAGTTGACAGGTGTTGATGGAAAATAATTTTGATAAGTTTGAATAAATGTTTTTGATTGCCTAAAGTTTTTACCATTGCAGTTTGTCTGAACTATGATTTAAATGATTTAATGAATACTATGATTAAAAACGAATATCCTGAAACTGAGTTGACAGGTGTTGATGGAAAATAATTTTGATAAGTTTGAATAAATGTTTTTGATTGCCTAAAGTTTTTACCATTGCAGTTTGTCTGAACTATGATTTAAATGATTTAATGAATACTATGATTAAAAACGAATATACCGAAAGTGAGTTGACAGGTAAGATTATCGGTTGTGCAATGGAAGTGCATAAGACATTAGGCAATGGCTTCCAGGAAGTCATTTATCAGCGGGCCTTGCAAATCGAAATGAGAAATCAGCATATCGAATTTAGCCGCGAGCATGAAATGGAGATCTTTTATAAGGGCGAACGAGTCGGCCAGCGCAGAGTTGACTTTTTTGTGGATAGAAAAATTATGGTTGAATTAAAAGCAGTTATTCAATTGGAGGATGTTCATCTGGCACAGGCGATTAATTATCTTGAAGCCTATAATATGCAAATTGGCCTTTTGATTAATTTCGGTAGTAGAAGCCTGCAATTTAAAAGAGTAATGAAGCCCATAAAAAGAAAATAACTTATGATCAAAGAAATAGGTAAATATTATGTTTCAAAAATACTATCACAGCCAATTGTATTGCAATAGATTTTAAATATCACTCAAAGAAATCAGAACTATGATTATAATGATTAAATGAATACTATGATTCAAAATACTATCACCCAAAAATCTTATCGCATAAATCGCGTTATAAAAAATCATAGTCAATCAAATAATCAAAACAAATCATAGTTCAGACAAATGATTAAAAAATATTATCACCCAAAAATCTTATCGTATAAATCGCCTTACAAAAAATCATAGTCATCAAATAATCAAAACAAATCACAGTTCAGACAAATGATTCAAAATACTATCACCCAAAAATCTTATCGCATAAATCGCGTTATAAAAAATCATAGTCAATCAAATAATCAAAACAAATCATAGTTCAGACAAATGATTCAAAATACTATCACCCAAAAATCTTATCGTATAAATCGCCTTACAAAAAATCATAGTCATCAAATAATCAAAACAAATCACAGTTCAGACAAATGATTCAAAATACTATCACCCAAAAATCTTATCATATAAATCGCCTTACAAAAAATCATAGTCATCAAATAATCAAAACAAATCACAGTTCAGACAAATGATTCAAAATACTATCACCCAAAAATCTTATCATATAAATCGCCTTACAAAAAATCATAGTCATCAAATAATCAAAACAAATCACAGTTCAGACAAATGATTAAAAAATACTATCACCCAAAAATCTTATCGTATAAATCGCCTTACAAAAAATCATAGTCATCAAATAATCAAAACAAATCACAGTTCAGACAAATGATTCAAAAATACTGTCACTCAAATCTTATCGCATAAATCGCGTTACAAAAAATCATAGTCATCAAATAATCAAAACAAATCACAGTTCAGACAAATGATTAAAAAATACTATCACCCAAAAATCTTATCGCATAAATCGCGTTACAAAAAATCATAGTCATCAAATAATCAAAACAAATCACAGTTCAGACAAATGATTCAAAATACTATCACCCAAAAATCTTATCATATAAATCGCCTTACAAAAAATCATAGTCATCAAATAATCAAAACAAATCACAGTTCAGACAAATGATTAAAAAATACTATCACCCAAAAATCTTATCGTATAAATCGCCTTACAAAAAATCATAGTCATCAAATAATCAAACAAATCACAGTTCAGACAAATGATTCAAAAATACTGTCACTCAAATCTTATCGCATAAATCGCGTTACAAAAAATCATAGTCATCAAATAATCAAAACAAATCACAGTTCAGACAAATGATTCAAAAATACTGTCACTCAAATCTTATCGCATAAATCGCCTTACAAAAAATCATAGTCATCAAATAATCAAACAAATCACAGTTCAGACAAATGATTCAAAAATACTAAGACCCAAAAATCATAGTACTGCAAACAAATCATAGTCATCAAATAATCAAACAAATCATAGTTCAGACAAACAAATCATAGTTCAGACAACCTCCAAGTCTTAACTTCCTATTAAGGTTTTTTACTTAACAGCCTGCCTGTTTTTTTATGACAGGCTTTACTTTTGCAAAGTAAATTATTACTGATGAAAGCTTGTAAGTATGCAGCCTGTCAAAAATTGCCTGTTAATTCCATTCGTGCTGTTTTTTAATTTTCTTATCGCGCAAAACTACCATGCCATTAATGGTTCATCCTATGCAGGCAGCCTTGGCATCAGCGCTAATCCGGCTTCTATTGTTGATGCTCCTTTTGCATGGGACATCACACCCCTGGCAGTGCAGCTTAAACAGGCCACCAATGCATTTACAATTAACAATTATTCATTGCTTTCTGCTGCTAAAGACGCAGAAGTATCACCACAATATGGAAACAAAAAAAGATTTTTATTTGCCAACCAGGATATTCGTTTATTAAATACGAGAATCGGCCTGAATGCAAACACCGCCATTGCTTTTGGCGCCAACATCCGCAATTACACCTATGCTGCCAATAGCACCTCTAACTGGCAGGATACCATTTCCGGCCTCGCCGATTTCGCGAAAATAAATACCAGCCATGTGCCTTTGTCAGGTGAATTTGTTGGAAGCTCGTGGGCGGAGATATATGGTTCTTATGCTCAAACAATTATCGACGATGGAAGAAGGTTATTGAATGCAGGCATCACGCTGAAACTAAACAGTTCGCTGGCCGGAGGGTACCTAAGTGCACAGGGAATAAATTATGTGACGATACCTCCGGCAAATGGTAAAGGTTACTCTCTTACTAATGCCCTTTTACAATACGGTTATTCATCCAATTTTGATAACATCGACGATAAAAATACTGCCGCTGCAAACAGGAAAGCCTTTTTACGAAACAGGTACTCTGGTATAAGTGCAGACATCGGTTTTGAATATATATTGTTGTCAACCGGCGACAATGAAGAGAGTAGTACTGATGTTTATGATACAAAAATTGGCGTTTCAGTGATGGACCTGGGCAGCAATAAATACCTGCATGGACGCGGCAGCCGGCTGGCATTAGTAGGCGGCGAGGGAGTAACTGACTCTGCCATTGAAAATAAATTTTCTAATGTTAGTACGCTTGATAATTTTAATGATAGCCTTGCCGGTATATCGAATTCCATCTCCTCAATTGGAGGGAATTTTGTTATCTATGAGCCCACACGTCTGGTGATTAACGTCGACAAGCACATCTCTCAAGATTTTTTTATAAATGCTGAACTAACACTACCGGTCATATCGCTCTCATCGAAAAATGTTTTGTTTAACAGGGATATAAATTTGCTTGCGCTTACACCGAGATGGGAAACAAAATCATTCGGCGCTTATATCCCCTTCCTTTACAATACGAGAAACCAATTATGGGTTGGCGCTGCATTTAAAGCCGGCCCGGTTTTATTTGGCATTGATAACCTGGGCAATCTATTTTCAAAAAACAGGGCGCAGTCCGGCGGCCTTTATCTTGCTTTTACAATCAGGCCGGGAAAAAAACATGAGGGAAACCAACAGTACTCAAGAGACAAGGTAAGTTTGAAGGAAAGGCGAAGCTTAGAATGCCCAAAGTTGTAATGCCCGGTTTATGAAAGAGCATCAGAAAAAAATATACCATTGTTACACTTGATTGCAACCTGCAGGTTATGTGGTATGCCTTTTCACCTCATGACTGATTCACTCAGTTCTCAAACTATTTACCGGGTTAGCAACTGCAGCTTTTAACGCCTGGAAACTCACAGTAATCAACACAATCATAATTGCTGTTGTTTTCTATAGCTTTCAGGGCATGTGTCTTTGTGAACTTACCGCAATTTAATAATCGCTGGCCAGATATAAAATCTTTTTTCAACAGCCAGCCTTTGATTTGTTTTTCCTTTATCATCAGTAAATATCGACCTGGCGAAAGTCGTCCGTTTCATCCAGGAGGGTAAGTTTTGCATCCCCGGCAGTTAAGTAGATATTGGTCCTGCTGTTTTTATCCGGTGCGTCATAAAAATAAGCGGTATTGACAATTGTATATTTATTATCCCAAACGCTGGTTGCGATTAATAGATGATGAATCCGGAACAGGCACAGGTACATATCTTTTTCGGGGCTTGTAGCTTGCATTCAGAAAGGGTGTGGTAATATTCTTTTTTAGTTTGTCCTTCACTTTTTTTATTGGTTTATTGGTTAAGACAACGGTTGAATCTGCGGTATTCATTAATGTTTTATCATTTTTGATGGGCGTAGTCACTATTTGAATATTTCTTTCCCGATCATAGAATGTATTATATCGCTGCAAAACCGCCAATGCCAAGTGCAATGATCAGCACAACGAAAAACAAAGCCTTTGAAACACCACGCGATTTTGTTGAATTATGATATTTGGCCTCGTACAACTCTTTATCAGTAGTGTCCACCTGGTATTGCAGTTCTTTCAACAATTCCTCTTTCTCCGCAAGCTGTGTTTGCAGTTTAAGTATTTCTTTTTTCCATATGGATTCATCTTTTTGAAGCATGGCTGTTTCTGCCCGCAAAAACATTTGTTCCTTTTTTTCTTTCCTCCGTACATGGTTCCCAAATGAATAAATTCCTGTAACTCGGCCCCATTCTTGAAACGTTTTGCAGGCTCTTTTTCCAGGCATTTATAGATCATGCTTAGCAGCCACATCGGTATCTCCATTTCTCTTTCTTGTTTGTCATTGCTCCAGGAACCGGGTAGTGCCTGCCTTCGGAGTGAAACAACATCCGGTGGCAAAGTTTCCATATGCGCAAGCATCACTGCATTGCGCGCCATTTCACCCTTATTGCTTAAGGGAAAGGGAACTGTTCCTGCTAGCAATTCAAATAATATAATTCCAAAGCTATAGACGTCTGTTTCAAAAAGTGTTTCCCCGGCACTTTGTTCCGGCGCCATAAATTCTATTGCCCCGGCATAGCGGATACTGGTACGTCTTTGTTCGTCCGACATAACGGATAAGCCAAAATCCAGCAACATATAATTACCGGTACGCTGGTTAAATTTTACATTATTACTTTTTATATCGCCATGCTTTATGTTGGCCCGGTGGCAATGAGCCAATGCATTGGATAACTGGTCTGCAACTTTAATCGTTTCTTTAATCGTAAATACAGGATCATAAGGAGGCTTCAGTAATTCACCGAGGTCGGGGCCTTCAATATATTCCATTTCAATATAAGGAAGATTACCGGAACTTGTTATACCTGAAGCAATGATGCTTACAACATTTGGATTAGGAACTTCATTTACTTTTTTTAATTTCTGCACTTCATTCTGAAAAGAAATAAAATGTTTATCATCATCACTTTCACTGGAGATAGGTGTAGGCAAAATTTTAATGGCTGTTATAATTTCACCGGTTCTTCTTGCCTTATAAACGGAGCCCTGCCCTCCCGATTTTAATGCGCCGAGGTTTTCCAATCCTTCTGTTATTGTAAATATTTTTGCCATATTGTTAATCGTCTTCTGAATAAGTAAATTCAAGTACTGCCAGGTCACCCAAAATTACCTGGTCTCCTTCCTGCAGGCGATGGCCAACCTCGATCGCCTGCATCTTTATCAATATCCCTTCCGCTGTACGCACTTTCATTTTATTGTTAGGAGGTATTCCACCTTCATCTGCAAAAATTAAAAATGAACCGCTGTCCGGCTCCCATTCTATATGTGCATGCTGACGGCTTACAGACGATTCCTTTCATCAGGCTTAAAAGCAATCGTATTTTTTCTCATGTAATTCCCTGTAGCCTGCACCTTTGCTTCCCTGCCAATATTTATTCTGCCGCTGGCGGAGTCAATTAAGTAAGTTTCTTTTTCTGCTTCGCCATTCAGTACTTTTATGAAGGCCCTGTTTTTTTTATTGCTCAGGCCCGATTTTTTAGTTGATATAAAAACTGCCGCATCAATATCTTTTACAAGATCAGCCTGCGGAGGAAATTTATCTGTAAAGGCAATTTCAAATTTGAAAGAAGGCGATAAAGTAATTGCATAGTCGTCTGCTATTTTCTGAACCTCTTCCGTTTTAAATTTTCCGGGTATATTTGCAAATACTGCTGCTTCATACAAATGCTTCTCCGCATCACTACAATTGATAAAAAGATAAATACCCATTATATTGGCGCCTTCTCCACCCTGGGCCCGTTGCAATTTTTCTTTTATAAACTGCAATAAAATATTGCGGATACCTTTTACATCAGGCCGGCGTTCTTTAAATAAATTAAACATATTTATGAGACTTTTTTATAAATAATTTGTTTGTTATCATAATCAAAAAGTTATTTTTTTAATAACACAAATTTTAGATCACGAATTTTAGATCACGAATTACACGAATTAAGCGAATTAAAGAATCAGTAGATCTACGTATAGCATCTCTTCAATTCGCAAACTAATTGGTGTACATTTAGTGTAATGTCCAACTCAATTTTGCCTCTGTTTTTCTTAACATAATCATAGTTAATTCATTCTTTTATTATCCGCCATCATCACCTCCGACTTCTTCAAAGGATCAAAACTTTTTATATAATTGCGTTCAAGCAATAATGGTATGATGTGTTTACCCGCCAGTCTTACCGCATCACTGGAACCCTTTGTTCCTTCGATTCGTATACAAACTACGATGTGGCCCGTACCGGTAGCTTCAGGTGCAAAAAAAACATACCAGCCATCATGGATGCTTTCTCCCTTTACAATCCTTTCAGGAGTACCGGTTTTACCAGCAACCAAAATTCCCAGCTTGCTTTTTTTGGGAGCGCTTTGTTCTTTCATATAATTTGACAGGTACTGTGCATATAATGAATCCTTTGCAATTGAAACGCCGGGTTTACTGTTTATCGCTTTTCCATTTATATTTAGTACATACCTGCCGGGCATCATTACACCATTATTTGCGATGCCTGATGCGATGCGGGCTACAGACGCAGGTGTTGCCACCAGTTCTCCCTGTCCCCATGCCATTCCGGAAATTCCAATGGCTCTTGTACGGCGTATATTTTCAGGATTATAGCGGCGAAGGCTTTTGAATTCTGTTTCTCTCCACAGCGTTCTCCACTTTTCCTGTTGTAAGTTATTGTTGCTTTCATTTTCAAAATAATATCCGCCAACACCATGCAGGAACATTCCGGATTGCATGTATAATGTTGCCATTTCTTCCTGCAATTGCTCCTCGTTGGCAAGCCGTATAAAAAATGAATTATTAGATCGTACAATGGCCCGCTCCATAGTAATTAAGCCAGCTTCGTCCGGTTCCGGGCCGGTTAACCTGATCAAGATCTTTTGGATACACCCTGATCGTTTTTTTTGCAGCAGCTTCTCCCAGTTTATTAAATGCTGCCATGGCTGTAACCAGTTTTGCTGTAGAGCCCGGCTGGGTGGCATGCGTAAACCCAATATCAGTATTTACGTTCCATCCCGGTAATTTATTTATTTCATTTTCAGTCAAGCTTAACCGTTCCCAATCATTCACAGGAGGCAATGGCCAGCAGGCAGATGCAAGCACATCGCCGGTATTGTCTTCCATGACCACAACCGAAATCCTTTTGGTATTTACACTGTCATCATGCTGTAAAGCCAGTTCAATCTTCGTTTGCAATGCAGCATCCATGGTGAGTGTAATATCCCGGTTGCGTTTTTTAAATTCAGCAACTTCATTGCTGTTGATTCCTGCAAGTCAACAGATCTGTAAGGGCGCTGTAATCCCTTTTTGTTACAGTCATCTCTGTTTCTGTTACCGGTAAAAATCTTTCTGCGCGGTAATGGTTGGCACTAACCTGGTATTTAATAACAGGTGCAGGAAATCCCCTAAGTTCAGCAGCATGGGCATACTCGGCAAAATATCCATTGGTACCTCCGGAAAAAATTCCTGTATTGGCATCTCCCGTCCAGAAAAACATGTATTCACCAAATGGATAATAACGTTCCTGCTCTTTTATAAGCCAGTGATTGTATATTCTGCTGCCGGTATTCCCAATGCTATTAACGAATCTTTTTGATCCTGCACCAGTTTAGGATCACTTGATGCCAGTAATTGTCCATTCCTGTCAAACACATTGCCTGCCTGCAACCTGTTCATTAAAATATTTATCCTTGGATTGTAACTGAACATCCGTGCGCCGCTGCGATCCGCTACCAGCGCAGGTTCTACGATCCATTTTTTTTCATTGAATGTATAGCCGGATACATTTACTATCAGCAGGAAAATCGCAATACAAGCCGCAAGCAAGGCAGGCATTAGATTTTTATCCTGCCGCTGGGTAATGTATTTCATCTGGGCTTGCGATCCGCTCAACCGGGATACAGACAATAAAAAACCTGCAGCGATCATACTGCATAACAATGATGTGCCGCCATAACTGGTAAATGGCAATGCCACTCCTGATAAAGGAAGCGCCCCGGTTGAACCCCCTGCGATCAATAAGAATTGTACAAATGTTCCGATACCCGACACCTGCACATAAATAAAATAAAAAAGGCGCTCCTGTTTGCCTGCCGATAATAATTGAACGGTGCAGGTATACCAGGAATAAAATAAAAATACAGGTAATGCCTGCCCATCCAAATTCTTCACCGATAGCCGGAAGTATCATATCTGTATGTGCTTCAGGAATTGTTTTTGCAAAACCTTCGCCTGCACCCTGGCCGGTAATGCCACCGGTTGAAATGGCCCAGATACCATTGGCTACCTGGTCGCCGCCATATACCTGGTTGTTCCATGCATCTGACCAGATAGCTTTCCGGTCCACCAGTCTTTGCATGGGCCCGGGAATTATTTTAGCAAGCACTGGAATTTTATCGAGTAATAAAAATCCGCTTACCACCACCAGCGCCATCACTGCTGATTCGCTTAGTTTCTTTTTCAAAAGAAGCATGTATAATAGCAAGAACTGCAACGGTAATACCGGTTGCAAGCCATACATTTTTAAATATCCAGATGGCAATCGCATACAAAACCATTGCGGCAACCACCTGCATAAAATCGCCTCTTGAAAAGGAAAAAAGTATGATGAATGTAAAGCAGCATACAATAGCCGGGCCAAGATCACCCAGTACCAAGAACAACAAAATAGTGGTAACAATAGCAACCACCGCAAATATAAAAAATGACAATCGTTTATTGAACGAAGGATATTCGGAAATAAATTTTTCATTGGTTGCAAAAAAACCTGCCAAGAAAAAGAATGACCATATATTTTACGATCTCGCTCGGCTGAAATCCAAAAAGATTTACTTTAACACCACTTCCTTCGGGGCCGGTACCAAATAAGATGGTAAGGCACAATAAGCCCATTGCTGCCAAGCGCCCATGGCCAACCATTCGCCGCTTTCTGTTGTTCTTAAAAATGAAGAGGCGGAAAAAACGGGAATCGGGTGTAAATTTTTTCAGGTTGATAAACTGAAGAACCAATATCACCAGCCATGCCGATGCAGAAATAAATAAAAGTACTTTTTGCCAGGAAGCGGTCGCGTAAAGGATCCTGCAAGCTGAACAGTGTTATAAAGGAAAGGCCTGTTAGTATCATAATAACGGGCAAGAGCAACTGGTCGGTGCCGGGAGAACGGATTGAAAAGATAAGATGCAACAAAAAGAATGAGGAAAAAAATACTATTACAATGATGCGGAACCAGTTAGTTACTTCTTCCGGTGTTCTTACAATAAATGCTTTTTCTTTTTTAAGTGTATTAAAATCCTTTGCAGAAAAAAGCCGGATCATATGTGGCGACTGAACAAAATTAAAAGTTGTATTACTCGCGAAGGTTCTCAATGCCCTGTGATCGTCCGAACTCATAACCCGGATGCAGTGGCATTATTTCATACGACTTGTTTTCCGGCAGCCCCGAAAAAATTAAATTTGCCGGAAGCATCTGTACGTGCATAGGCATTAAAGGAAAGAATTGCAGGCTTTTGGCAGAATCAGGTATAAATATTTTTCTAACTCCATTTTTAAATTGCATGATATTTTTTTCATCTTCATCCTGGTCAGATGCAGGACCACTATCCTGTGGAACCAATAACTTCAGCCTTACCAAAACACCTGGAACAGGATGGCCATCCTGATTTTTAATAGTACCGGAAATATTATATTTTCCCAAGCCTACATTGGTTTGGGAAGTAACGGCCAAGGGATGCTTTTTTTCCTTTTCAAATGTTATAGAATCAGCTTCTGAAAAGCCCAACAAATTTCTTGATAATTGTACCCGCCTTTTAAATGATTTTCCTCCTTTCGAAAAAGCTTCATCAGCATTAACAAAATATTTTTTCTTATTTAATGCACCAATATTATCTATAGCTGAACCATGTATCTTTTACTGCCGATAAAGCAGCAGCAATGAATGCAATATCTTTTGGATCTTCGAAATACAAACCTTTTGTCAATAAGCCTTTCATGCTTTCAGCAGTTTTACCGGCATTCAGGTTTATCATTGTACCATTTTCCAGCCGGGTATTTACTTCGTGCAAAATCACGTTGCAACACCGAAAATAATTTCCAGAAAAGAAAACCCATGATGACACCAATAAGCAACAGGCAAAGGCGTTCCAGCTTTCTGTTGTTAAACCATTGTGTAGGATGGGACATGCCTTTATTTAGAATTTGGTTGGGTGATGAATATTGAATCTTTAAATCTGCCCGATATAAGTGAATCCGGGAATGATAATCAAATACTGTACAGGTACGCGGCAATTAATAAAGCGTACATTCTTCAATATGATATTATTTTTTTGAACAACAATACCTACATCAAAATTTTCAAATACCAGGCTGTCCAGTACAATATGTCTGGCAGTTGTGATTGATGATTAAAGCCGGGCCCCTGTACAAGCTATCGGCAATAAGAGTTGCACCATTACCCCTCAGGTGAAAACTGTCTTTACTGATTACGAGTGGCTCAGTTATTTCGAGATATGTGCCTTCTTCGGCAACGCGTATGTTTTGGATGAATCATTCAGATGTGATATCAATTGAACTGAGTTGTTCACTTTTTTTGCTTCGCAGGCTGTATGCGAAAAGCTTTGATTGCTGTTGGATTTGTATTATCCTGAAACGCAACTGTCAGAAAAACTGCCGGTTAGCCCAATGAATAGAAGGATCAAAAATGTGATACGGCTACGGCCATTTCTTTTTGCAGCTATATCATTTACAGATGGCGCTTCTATTGCTGCAACAGGCAATATAGTGGTGTCTTTTCTTCGTTCAACAGGAACCGGTTCGGGCTTTTGTTTTGGGTAGTTATTATTTTCAACCAGTACCGCGGTGATGTTATCATTTCCACCGGCATCATTTGCTGCATTAACCAATGCCTTTGCTTTTGCAGGCAAGATTTTTTTTTGTGGTTAACAATTGACGTGATCGTGCCGGAGCCGATCATATCTGTAAGGCCATCACTGCATAAAAGAAGGAGATCGCCCGGAAGAAAAGGCGATTCGCCGGTCTCAATAAAATCTCCGGGTGTACTGATATCTTCTTCAAATCCCAACGCTTTATTGATCTCATTGCGTCTTGGATGACGCATGGCTTCTTCTTCTGATAAACGGCCCGATTCTTCCAGAAACCCAACGGCAGAATGATCTTTGGATATTTTTATAAGCGAATGGTCTCTCAACAAATAAATCCTTGTATCTCCCACATGCGCATACCAGCATTTGTTATTTTTTATATCAGCCACCGCACAGGTAAGCACACAGGCCATCTGTTCATTTTTGCTTCCTGCTTTTTTTTCCTGGTTTATTTTCAAATTGGCAGCAACGATCGCTTGCCTGAGGGTTTCAATGACATTTTCAGAAACTGTTTCCAAATGTTTCATGATAACGGAACGGGCAATACCAGCAGCAATATCGCCTCCCTTATAGCCACCTACTCCATCTATCACACAGGCCACAACAAATTTTTTATTGATAATTTCGCGGGCAAAAAAAGTATCCTCGTTCTTTTCCCGGCGTTTACCCTTATCCGTTATGCCATAAAAATATTCAGCCATTTTTGTGCGTTTGCTTAATGTCAGAAAAATGAGCTACCAGTAATACAACACTGATCACCAATAACCCTATTGCTAATAGTTTGTCCATGTTATACCTTGAATATGTTGATAGAAACAATTCCATTCAATACGATCCTTGAGTTCATAGGAAGGTCTGTCCACAGCGGTGCATTTTTATGGCTGTTCTTCACTTCATTTTCATTCACAATGGTCTTCTCACCAAAAGAAGCAAGGAAGAATTTTTCCGCAGCCTTATCATAGCGCATGGAGAGATGCGGCGTGGATACCCATTCAGAAGGAACACGGAAAACGCCGGGCTGGCCAGGCTTTTCATCAATCCCGGACACAATGATGGCTTCATCTTTCACGAGGTACTCCAGCTTTTTGCCGGCAAACTCTTTATCGGGAAGTGTCGCTTCCAAACGGGCAAAATATCTGGGTACTTTTGGATCATTTGATTCACCCAATACCAGGCTGTCCTGCCATGGGATCTCGTAATAACCATCACTATAAAAAGTAAAATCCTTTAAAATTTCATCCGCAATATCGAATGTTTGCGCAATGCCCGTTTGGCGGGGAATAAAAGTAACACGCAGATTTTCTTCTTTCTGCTGCGACATTACCGGGCAAAAGTTTTCCGATAAAACTCTTATCTCCTTTTTCATAATCGGGATGGGAAACAAAACGAAAGACCCATTTGTTTGCAGAAGCCGTTACCTTTTTTCCTTTTTGCCTGTAGTCCTGCAAAATATTATAAAAAGATTTTACAGATTCTTTTATAATCAGCGAAAATATGCCCCTGTTATTATCCATGAATTTATTGTAATCGGGCGGGCTGAAACAAATAATATATTCATGATAAAATATTATCCTATCCGCAAATGAAAGCTCTGCAACGGATTCCCGGAATTTTTCTATGATATATTTATATACAAGGTCAGGCGTCATAGACGCTGTTTCGGTAAAGCCGGTTTCTTTTTTTAAGAAACCAATTTTGAACGCCCGTACGTTGCCAGAACGTTGGTTTTGTAGTTATATGCATGGGCTGAACTTTTATTTTAGAATCGTGATGAATTGTTTGTTTGACACAAAAAAATGCATACCGCTACTTACATCATAAACTATATTTCTGTTAATTTTTTTGCAGTAAATTTCTTGCCCTGGCGTTACATTTAAAAATTAGAAACTGTCTCCTATAAGCAGAAAGCGGCTGTACATAGAAAATACAAACCTGCATGGTAATAATAAGGCCATTGCCATATTGTTGTGATGAAATTAACTGAAGATTTCTTAAAGCATTGCCAAAGCCGGTACTTAATTTAGTGAAGGAAAACATAAATAATATGCTAATGAACTTTGCTATCTACTCAATAAAATCATTTGCAAAAACTTAATCGGCTAAAATGTCGGGGCGGCTAAAAATTTTTTCATCTTTATGCGAACTCATTTTTAAAACTCTCATTAATAAAAAATGCAATTGAAAATACCGGCTGTTACTTTTATATTTTTGACATTATTTGCTTGCCGAAATACAAAAAAAATTGAAGGGGGCAAAACAGAATCTGATGATGGATATAAACTTGTATGGGCTGATGAGTTTAATAAAGACGGCGCCCCTGATTCTTCCAACTGGCGTTTTGAAAAAGGTTTTGTACGCAATAATGAATCGCAATGGTACCAGCGGGAAAATGCGCGGTGTGAAAACGGATTGTTGATTATCGAAGGGCGTAAAGAACTTAAAGCAAATCTGCAGTATAAGGAAGGCAGCACAGACTGGAGAATGAACAGGCAGAATATAGAATACACTTCAGCCAGTATTAATACTTCGGGCAGCAGATCATGGCTATATGGGCGGTTTGAAATGAGAGGCCGTATAGATATTAGCGAAGGGCTTTGGCCGGCATGGTGGACTTTAGGCATTAGCGGACGATGGCCCGCAAACGGTGAAATAGATATTATGGAATATTACCGGAAGAAATTATTGGCTAACATTGCTTGTCTGGGTTCGAACGCCAATGCTGAATGGCACAGTAAAACTAAGAATATTGATACTTTAGGTGGTACAGGGTGGGCTTCAAAATTTCATACCTGGCGTATGGACTGGGATGAAAATGCTATTGCCATTTATATGGACGATTCCCTGATGAATACGGTTGAATTAAACAAGCTGGTAAATAAAGATGGCACCGAAATCAATCCTTTTAAACAACCTCATTATATGCTGCTGAACCTGGCAATGGGCGGCATGAATGGCGGTAAGCTGAATAAAACAAAATTCCCCAACAAGTTTGAAGTGGATTATGTAAGAGTTTATCAAAAGCAATAAGTTGAACAAGCAACAAATACTTGAAAATTGATTCAAAATATGACGGGTCTGCTGCAATTGGTTTCATCTGTTTAAAAATACTAACACTTGTCCCGCAGCGTCACTGTTCCAGCCCAGTCTCCCGCAGGGGACTCGGCGGATATAGAGTTTACCATATTACACTTTACTAAGTGCTTCCGGATCGCAACAATAGCCGAAACCGATTGGATACTCTATACGGGGTAACCGCTACAATTGGCTTCACCGTTTGAATCAGTAACTCGTATGGTTCGGTATATGACCACTGTCCCAGCCGAGTCTCCCGCAAGGGACTCGGCGTATATAAAATTATAAATATTGCACTTTACTACTCGCTTCCAAAACGCAACAATAGCCGAAACCGATTGGATACTCTATACGGGGTAACCGCTACAATTGGCTTCACCGTTTGAATCAGTAACTCATATGTTCGGTATATGACCACTGTCCCAGCCGAGTCTCCCGCAGGGGACTCGGCGCATGTAGAATTTACAAATATTACACTTACTAACTGCTTGCGCATTATAATAAACCCTGCCCAACTATAAATTGCATCGGTTACAATTGCATCAAAGGGATTTTTCATTTTATATTATGGCATTAAATATAGATGGAGTAAAGAGATTTAAATATCCGATTTCTTTTTCTGCGCCGAATAAACCCTGCTCAACTATAAATTGCATCGTTACAATTGCATCAAGGGGATTTTTCATTTTATATTATGGCATTAAATATAGATGGAGTAAAGAGATTTAGATATCGCATGTCTCGTTCCTCAGCCGAGTCCCCTGCGGGAGACTCGGCTGGGACACGGGGAATTTATTACAATTGCATCAAGGTTACGGTTGCTTCATTTTGATATTTATGGAATTAGATATAGATTGGAGTAAAGAGACAAACTATCCGATTTCTTTTTCTGCGCCGAGTCCCCTGCGGGAGACTCGGCTAAGACACGCGGAGGCCGGGCGAGTGTAGAATTATATTATTGATTCGACACAGTGATCCTAATGAAGCAAAGGCCTTTCAACTTACTAATATTGAGTAAACGTATTTTAACATCTAATCCCATGTTCCTGCGCCGAGTCCCCTGCGGGAGACTCGGCTGGGACATCGGGGGTTTATTACAATTGCATCAAGGAGGTTTTCATTTTATATTATGGCATTAGATATAAATTCGAGTAAGGTACAAAATATCCGATTTCTTTTTCTGCGCCGAGTCCCCTGCGGGAGACTCGGCTGAGACACGATTTCTCATGTATACGTTGTTGGTTGTGCCGGTAACAAGCGTGCTGTCTTTAATAGGATAAGTAATATTGAATACATTTCCGTGTGTATCAGTAAAACTGAAGGCCCGCTTACAATAGTATACGCAAGATATCCGGCGGCAACTGGCAGGTAATTACTATTAATAACAAAGGCTGCGGTGTTAATTTTACAGGCTTGATCCCGCAGGAGCAGAGTGCTTGCATCTGCTGTCGGCAGACCCACATACTGCGTTTGCAGGTAAGAACCGCAGCATGTATTCACACGAACGGTATACGTATTGCCCGGAGTGATTCCCGGGATTGCTGCATTCCAGGTATTACCCGTAAGCTTATCATGAATTGTAAACTTACCAATAGCTGTATCGCCAGAAAGAGACGACGCTATAATGGTTATGGTATCTTTTGGGCAACTGTATTTGTTTAATGATTCCGCCCCATTTCGCCCTTTTAGCTTCACAGTTCAAAGTAATTATTATAATATACAAGAGAGTTAACAATAAGTAAAAATAGTTAGACGTTAAGCAAAATAATCAATCAATATTTTATATGAAACCTTACTTATTCCTGATTGCATTTATTAGTTTAAGCACTGCTGGTTTTTCACAAAACGTGGGTATTAGCGCCAGCGGGGCAGCATCCGATACTTCGGCCGGGTTGGATGTTAATTTCGCCAACAAAGGTTTGTTGATTCCCAGGGTAAATTTAAATTCCGTTACAGATTCCGTCACAATACCTTCCCCTGCGACCAGTTTGCTCGTATATAATGCCAACTCAGCAATGGCAGGCGGAGGCACCGGTTATTGGTATTGGGCTGCCGGCACGTGGGTTAAACTTCTGAGCGGGCCCGCAGCTGCAACAGCATGGTCAACGCTTGGTAATGGAGGTTCTATACCGGGTACAAATTTTCTCGGCACCACCGACAATGTGGGCCTTAGCCTGCGTACCAACAACATAGAATTTATGCATGTTGATTCAATGCAAAGTTTCCGCTTACACAAGGACAGTTTCAATATACTTCATTCACCAGATCTATTTGGCCCCGGAGGAGCTATTCCAGGTATTCCTTTTGCAGGCATCTACTTACAAAGTAGCCGGAGAAAATGGCACTTATATCAATGGCATAGCAGATTTATCTGCTGCGGGAATTCCGGCACTTTCTATATTGGGAAATATTGATCCTTCAAATCCCGGTATTCAGACTTTGTTTAATGCAGCGCCTGGCAGTATGAATTTAGGTGTACAAACAAACGTTACAGGTGGTATTTCCCCAAACATGAATTTAAGTGTTGGCGCCCCTGATTCCAGTAGTAATACAAATCTAAGCACCAGCGGCATCAACTTCTCTCATGATCTCCATAATATTGGTAATTCAAACATGGCCCTTAAAGACTCATCTATCACCCAAAACGTTTATGAGTACGTTAATAGTTTTCGCAGGTCCTCGATAAATATGATGCCCGATGATTATAACGTGTATGGCGATAATGATGATCCGTCAGCAAATACTCATTCAGGCTCCAAATTAACTTCAACAAGCAGCAGTCAAGCCATTAATGACAATAATTTACACTTAGGTTCATTTTTGGAACAGCAGGTAGGCGAACTTAAATCGAATATAAATGATAATGCTACAAATAATACACAAATTGGTTTTGATATTCAAAAAAGTAATTCGCAGTTTTTTAATAACGATAATGCTTTACATAATACCGCAGCTTATAATCTTACCAATAATTCATTTTCTGTTCATGTCAATCGCACTGACAATGACACTACAACTGTTTAGATATTGATCAAAATAGGTTAAATTTTACACAGAATAATAATACTTTCCAGCATCAGTTCCAATCTTAATCTTTCCGATCATGCGGTTTCATTTAACAGCAATAATGGAGTCAACAATGAAACTTTCTTGATGAATAAGCAACAGGCTCCTTTACGGGAAATCCGGCATTTGCGCTCGGTATTGGAACAAATGCCCCCACGAACACATTGCACGTTTCCGGTTCTATAAACCCTGTTCGGTTTGAGGGCTTACAAAGCGGTTCCGCCTCAGATAGTATTGTAACTGCAGATGGAAACGGAGTTTTACATATTACCTCGTCAGCGAATAGGACGGCATGGGGGCTAACAGGTAATGCTGGCACTATGGATCCCACCAATTTCATAGGCACAACCGATGCGCTGCCTTTGTAATTAAGACAAATAATACAGACAGAGTTCATGTAACATCTGCTGGTGGTATAGGCATCGGAACCGAGCCCCGGCATCCAAGCTGGATATAGATAGCGGATCGATTAGCATAAGCAGAATTGGTCACGGGCCATCGCAATCCTTAGATTTTCAGAGACATTTCAAACGGTGGCCAGGGTCAAATTAACTGGAGCAAGACCGCCGGCCATGCATTATCAGCTTCAATCCGTTCAATGGAATATCCAGCTAACGGGTATAGTGTAGAAGCATTTCGCATAACTGCTGCGGGCGATATGGGTATCGGAACCAATGTTCCTGCATCGAAGCTGGATGTAAATGGCGGATCGATCAGCATAAGTGGAATTTCACAGGGGCCCTTCCCGGGCACTTGATTTCAGGGATTTGTCAAATGGAGGACAGGGTGAAATTAATTGGAGCAAAGCCGGCAGACCATTCTTTATCGGCTTCGATTCGTTCTGTGGGAACCGCTAGCTATGCAAATAAAGGGCTTGGCTTTTTTACTAATAATAGTTCTGTTGGCGGCACCGATGCCCTGGAAAGAATGCGGATAACCACGGATGGAAATGTAGGTATTGGCACCACTAATCCAAATAGTTATCTTGAAACTGCAGGATCTTTTGGCACACCTATTATAACAATTACATCAGATATTACTTTGGATAATACGCATTATACAGTTATTGTCACCGGCGGGAGCACCAAAATCACCTTGCCGGCGCCCGGAGCAACGAATACCAGGAGGAGTTATAGAATCATAAATGAAAATCTCGCTGTTGTTAGTCATTACTTCATACATTGGTTTTACAGGATTACCAGCACTGGTATACCAGGCCATACAAAAATTGAAGTTCAGTCAGATGGCACAAACTGGTACAGGGTTAATTAGATCTGGCTGTCTCAAGGCCAAAAATGTAATGTAAGATCTGTTTAATTGCCTGGATAAAAAATCTAATTAGTGAAAAATCTATTTAAAATACATCTTCTTATTGTTTATTATTGTAGGAATGGTAAATGCGAGTCCCTATCACAAAGCTTTCTTAATGTTAATTCCGGCAGTCATCTTACAGTCGATAACGCAACCATAAGTATAGGCGGAGCTGTAAGTAGCTCGGGAACTTTTGATGTTACCAATGGCACCGTTGTTATGGACGGATCATCTGCCCAGTTCATCCCGGCAAATACATTCGCACGTAACACGATTAAAAACCTGGGCATTAACAATACCGTTACACTACAGGGACAAGATACGCTTACGGGCACGCTTTTCTTTCATGCTAATAATAAAACTTTCAATACGGCTAATTTCTTAACGTTAAAGTCAACAGCCATCGGTACGGCTAACGTTGCTGACATAACCTATGGAGGATTGGTTACAGGTAATATCATATCAGGGAATGTAACCGTCGAGCGATACCTCTCTGCGCATAAGGCATGGAAATTTTTATCCATCCCCACAAATACCGTCCAAACGGTAAGACAAGCCTGGCAGGAAGGAGGCATCAATACCGGCGACAACCCGGTACCGGGATATGGAACACAAATCACCGGCTCCGGTGGTGTTGCCGGGGGCTACGATCTATATACCGCCACGCCTTCCATGAAAACCTATAATTCTGCAACAAACACCTGGGTGGGCATTGCTAATACAATTGCTTCCGGTATTAAAAATATAGAAGGTTACATGGTTTTCGACAGGGGTGACAGAACGGCGAATGCTTATACTTCAATTTCTACCCAAACGGTTTTGCGTACAACCGGCAGCTTATACACCAATGACCAGGCGCCCATTGTTGTAAATGCGGGTACGTTTACTTCGATCGGCAATCCTTATGCTTCCGCATTAGATATGCGCAATATCGCCAAGCCGGGAGTAAAAGATTTTTTCTATTTATGGGATCCTAAACTTGGAGGTAGCTTTGGCCTTGGTGGCTACCAGGCGTTTTCCAATAATGGAAGCGGTAATTATATTATAACTCCGGGAGGTGGAAGCTATGATAGCAGCGGCAGCGTAAGCAATTACATTCAAAGCGGCCAGGCATTTCTTGTACAGGGAGATACCGGAGGCGGCAATCTTACTTTTACCGAGGCTTCCAAAGCCGACAGCAGCCGGCTGGTTTCCCGTCCGACGGGCTTACGCCAGCCACAATTGCGTACCAATTTATATGGAATAAATACTGACAATACCAATTATATGCTAGATGGCTTTCTTGTTACCTACGACGACCTTTACAGCAACGCCGTTGATGATATGGACGCTATCAAGCCAACTAACTTTTCTGAAAATTTATCTGTAAAAACAGGAAACAATTTATTGGTGATAGAAAGAAGACAGACCATTTCAAAAAAAGATACTGTCTTTCTTAACCTTACCAACATGAAGGCTCGACCCTATCGATTTGAATTTAGCGCACACCAGTTGGACCAGCCGGGATTAACAGGATTCCTGGAAGACAGTTACCTTCATACCCGGACACCAATTAATCTGAACAGAAATACTTTTGAAGATTTCAGCGTTGTAAATAATCCCGGCTCTTATGCACCTGATCGTTTTCGCATTGTATTTATGCCTGCATTGGTGTTGCCTTTGAGCATTACCAATATTAAGGCCTACCAAAAAGATAAAGACATAGCGGTGGAATGGCAAGTTGTAAATGAAAACCACATTAAACAATATGAACTGGAAAAATCTATTGATGGAAACCATTTTAGTACTTCTCATACAACCGTTGCTAATAACATGCCCGTTAATAATTATACCTGGCTTGATATCAATCCCTCCGAAGGCTATAATTATTACCGCGTACTCAATATAGATGCAAATGGGAAAAAAGGATATAGCACTATTGTTAAAGTACTTTTAGACAAAGGCCAACCAGGTATTTCGGTTTATCCTAACCCCGTTGCCAATGGTATTATCAATATCGAATTTACTAAGGAGCCGCCCGGGATGTATGGTATTCGCCTGCTCAATAAAATAGGACAGGTAATCGTATCAAAACAAATTAATCACTCAGAAACGAGTAGTTCAGAAAGTATACCCATAAGCAAATATGCAGCTCACGGCCTTTATCAATTGGAGCTAACCAAACCTAACGGAGATAAAATGAATATGAATGTGATTTATTAATGTATTGCTACATTAACGCTATCGCAGTTGTTTATAAATTAAGAGGGCCGAAGGCCATATAAACATGAGGTTTTTACCTCTTCAAAATTTTATTTTTTTTCCGGGTACCTGTTTTCCAACTCCCAATAATCTCCATATTTATTAAATGCTGAAATCATTTTTCCATTAAGGTAAGGTGTCAGTATCACTTTGCCATGCGTGGCCTTAGCTGTACCGGCCATTTTAGCATCAGGCTGGTAGTATTTTTTCCAAAAAGGAAAAACATCTTTGTATAATCCTGTTACTGAAATAAAAGTATATTCGGTGGTACCGGTGGTATTTAAATTGTGATTGCTTCCCGCTTTAATCCGCGAAAATTCAATAATTAACTTATGAGTTCCATCTGAGTAAATTACTTCAATAGCATTTTCATGTGCAGTGTTGATATTATTCAAGTGGTAAGTATTTTTGGTACTTTTAAGAATGAGATTTATAAGTTTGGGTATATCAGAAGAATCTTTACTGCTGAAAGTTTTTTCCATCTGCCCCCATGCGCCTGCACTCGTTATAAGTAACCAGATAACCATTAAATTTTTCATACCAACGTCTTTTACAAAGGGTGTGTAAGCAATTAATATGCCCGTATTCGTCCGCTGCTAATGTGCTTTTTCTTAGAAAACTTCTCAAAGTCCACAATCTGAAATTACTCATGCCCTTGCTAATAACATTGCAAAAGTTCAGGATTCTCACTACAATCAAAATATAATTTTAATGCTGCACCAAAAAATTCCAAGTATATATTCAAATGATTTAATTTATGCTTCCGGCCCTGATGTTATGTTAATGGCTTTCATGCCTGTTTTTTAAAAAGCATACCGGCTATATCTCCCCTCCCTGGAATGAAGCAGAGATTATTTTTTCAAAAAAATAATAATTTAATAACTTTCCTTTAAATTTATAATCACATATTTCGAATCTCTATACGAAATACAAGTAACCCAATAAAACAAAACTGTGAGAATATATGAAAATATATATTTTAAACCACGTCTTTCTTGTGTACGCGCCCTTTAAGATTTTATTCCGAAAATGTCAGGATGGAAAGCAGGCTTACGAAAATCCTGATTTGAAAAATAGAAATATAATAACATGCCTGGCTAATTCTTTATGACAAAATACCTTCAAGGTAAAACTCATACAATTTTTTGTTTGAAGAAAAAATAAATTCGTCTCAAAAGGTTCAACTTCTATTATTAATCAAACTGCAAAAAATGAGAAAGAACATTAAGTCTTTTCTGGTGCTGGTATGTTTAAGTTTTTACAGTACTATGGTGCTGGCCCAAGTGAAAACAATTACCGGAGTTGTACAGGATGACAAGGGCAACCCTTTACCGGGAGCTTCCGTAAGGGAAGTCGGAAGTAGAAGAACCGTGCTATCTGATGCTAACGGAGCATTCTCTTTGCCGGTAAAGCCCGGCGCCGCTCTTGCCATAAGTTATGTAGGCTACCAGGATACCCGGATTCAAACCGGGGAAGGCAGCAGCTATAACATTACGCTGCAAAGCAATGTGAGCACATTAAATATGGTGGTGGTAACTGCATTAGGCATTGCCAAAGAATCACGAAAACTAGGCTACGCTGTAACAACAATTAGCGGCGACCAGTTTACCAAAGCCCGCGAAACAAACGTAGCCTTATCACTCGAGGGCCAGGTGGCAGGGTTAAATGTTCATGGAACCAGCGGCGGTGCAGGCGGTACAGCACGTATATTGCTAAGGGGTATGCCAAGTATTAATTCCGGGGGGTCGCCTTTGTTTGTTGTTAATGGCGTGCCTATTGATAATTCCAGCAGGGGAAGTGCGGGAGAATGGGGTGGCTCTGATAAAGGAGACGGTATTCAAAATTTAAACCCCGATGACATTGCCACCATGACCGTTCTGAAAGGACAGGCTGCTTCTGCTTTATATGGGGCAAGAGCTTCCAACGGTGTTATTTTAATAACTACCAAGACTGGCCAAAAAGGCGCTCCGCTAATTGAGTACAATGGAAACTATTCAGTTGATCAACCCCTCGATCTTACTGACTTTCAGTATCAATACGGACAAGGTCAAAATGGGGTAAAACCAGGTACGATATCTGAGGCCCAGAACACCGCCAGATTTGCATGGGGCGCGAGGATGGATGGTTCTTCTTTAACGCAGTTTGATGGAAAGCAATACCCTTATTCTCCTTATAAGGATAATATTGAACATTTTTATCGCACGGCACCTACTTTCACCAATACAGTATCTGTAAGTGGTGGTGGCGACAATGGAACTTACAGGCTATCCTTGTCTAATCTTGATAATAAATCAATAGTCCGTAATTCAGGGCTTACAAGGAGAACGGTTAATTTCAATCTGAATCAAAAGATAATCGATAAACTTTCCGTTACTATAACAGCTAATTATCTTGATCAAAGTGATAAAAACAAGCCATCCCTAAGTGATGGCCCTGGCAATCCTAATAACGGGTTTTTTCTTGCTCCTAATATAAATGAAGCAATATTAAAACCAGGCTACGATGCCAACGGAAATGAAATTGTATTCAGTGATGATAATTATGTGACCAATCCCTGGTTTGTTGTAAACAAATGGGTTAATGATCAGGATCGTAAGCGGTTAATTACTTCTATAGCTCCCAGGTATAATTTCACGCCCTGGTTATACATAATGGCACGCCTCGGCTATGACAGAATAAATGACCGTTACAAGGGTGTCACCCCAAGCGGTACTAATTATGAAATTAATGCCCAGGGCCAATCCGGAGATATTAGCATATCAACTGTACAAACCACTGAATTGAATCTTGATGGTATTATTGGCGTTTCACATAAGCTCGCTGCCGATATTAGCCTTGATGCCACAATAGGAGGCAATATAAGAAAGAACCAGGATGAAACAGTACAAATTGGCGGAGGCCCATTTGTTATCCCAAATTTGTATACTCCCACAAATGTGGTTAATTATAACCGCAGTTATGGTTTTCACAGCAAAGAAGTTCATTCGGGATACTATTCGGTTGATCTAAGCTTTAAGAACTTTCTTACTTTGAATACTACCGGAAGATATGATGCATATTCTACATTATACAACTCAAGCATTCCGAAAAATAAACGCAACATTTTTACGCCTTCCGTTTCAGGAGGATTAGTGTTTTCACAGTTAGTTAATATCCCGAAACTTGATTTTGGTAAGTTAAGACTCTCTTATGCTCAAACAAGCGGCGAGCCGAGTCAGCCTTATCAAACAGCTACTTACTATAGTGTAGGAAGCTCTATAAACGGGACACCTACCGGAAATTACAGCAGCACTTTACCTAACCTATTTCTGAAGCCTTTTACGGTGACAGAAGTGGAAGTGGGTACGGAATTACGGTTCTTGCAATCTCGTCTGGGATTTGATATTGCTTATTATAACCGAAAGACAAAAAATGAAATTATGAATGGCAGCCTTAGCCAGTCCACAGGCTATTCCAGCTATGTGGTTGCTAACGGTTCGGTTCAAAATAAAGGATTAGAAATATTGGTTACAGGAAAGCCGGTAGCTACCCGCAATTTTGAGTGGAATATTAGTGTCAACGCAACTTCGGTAGCCAATAAGGTTTTACAAACTGATTTAAACGGAAATAATCTTGGGTTAGGTACTTATCGCCCGCTGAACGCAACTACAGGTTTCGTGAAAGGAATGTCGGGCCCTCAGATATTAGCTAATGATTATCAATATGACAGTAAAGGAACTATTATTGTTGACTCGTTAAGCGGTAAGCCTCTTATCGGAAACCGCGTGGCGCAAGGAAGTGTGCTACCAACCTTTTACGGCGGAGTAAAGAATGATTTTACATATAAGGGCTTTAATTTGTCTTTTTTGATTGATTTTAATTATGGTAATAAAATTCTTTCTGCAACAAAATTCTACGCTGTTTACAGGGGGCTTGATAAATCAACTTTAGTAGGAAGGGAAACGGGTGTTAGTGTTTCCGGTGTAACTGCAAGTGGTACTCCAATCACAAAAACTGTCGCCGCACAGGCTTACTATCAAAACCTTGCAGCCATATCTAAAACCGATGTGTTAAGCGGTGACTTTATTAAACTTCGCCAGGTTACATTAGGATATACTATTCCTGAAAAAGCTTTTGCAGGAATCCCGGTTATTCGTTCTATCCAGATTTCTTTAGTGGGCCGCAACCTTGCAATTCTTATGAAGAAATCAGACAACATAGATCCTGAAGCCGAGTTCGCGGCAGGTATAAATTATGCCGGTATAGAAGGCACCAGTTTACCTACTACGCGAACTTTTGGTATTAATGCTAACATCAAATTCAAAAACTAGTACAATGAATAAAATACTTATATTATTTGGCGTAGCGGCTACCCTGGTTTTTTCAGACTGTACAAAAAAGTTTGATTCAATTAATACGGACCCGACCCAGGCTTCCGCGGCCCAGTTTGATCCTAATCTTTTACTGCCTACCGCAGAAACGGGTTATACCGGCGCAATAGCCGGATATGGCGGAGCTATTCTTTATCAAAGCATGTGGACACAGATCTTTGCCAATGCTGAATATCCGGGTTATTATAGCAATGGTGATAAATATGTAAATGGTGGAAGCTTCAATGCCTACCTTGCGAGTCCCTGGAATAATGGCTATTCCGCCGCAGGTAAGGCTTATGAAATTATCAGTCTTACTGCAGATAAACCGGAACTCAGTAATCTGAGCGGTATCGCCCTGATCACCGAATTGATGAGTTTTGAATTGGTTACTGATGTATATGGGGACGTCCCTTATTCACAGGCGCTACAGGCAAAAACAGGTGTCACAACAACCGCCTATGACAAGCAACAGGATATATACAATTCAATGCTAAGCAAGCTGGATTCTGTTCTGCCAACATTAGATCCTGCCAAAGCAAAACCTACAAATGATGCTACGATATATGCGGGTGATATTACAAAGTGGAAAAAATTTGGATATTCCCTAATGCTGCGTATGGCGATGCGTTTAACTAAAGCAGACCCTGCAACAGCACAAAAATATGTTGAGAAAGCCTATGCCGGTGGAACATTTGCCAGCAGCGCTGATAATTGTTACATTGTATTAGATAATGCACATGGTTTCGGTAATGGAAATGCCGGGGCTCTTGTAGTTGCGGAGGATTACACCCAGGTACGTTGGGGGAAAATGTTGATTGATGATCTAAAAGCAGAAAATGATCCCCGGTTACCCGTAATTGCGGAAATTCCTTTGCCAGGTAAGGCAAATGCGGCCGACGAAGGCCAGGCCGGCGTTTCAACACCTGCATTGCAACAGGGAATGCCGAACGGCTACGATCAAAATGCAGGGCCCACTAATATTGTCAATGCACCGGGTTATCCGGGTGCTACAGGAACGGGTAATGATCTTAATGTTGTTGGTGGATATTCCAGGCCCACAACCGCTTTGTATTTAGGCCTCAGTACCCCCGAGTTTATTTTAACGTATGCCGAAACAGAGCTATTGCTCGCTGAAGCAGCAGTAAGAGGTTGGAGTGTTGGTGCCAGTGCTTCTGTACATTATAAAAATGGTTTATCAGGTGCATTACAATCTTATGGAACGCTCAATTCCGTAGGAACTATTTCAGCCAGCGTGGCAGATGCTTATGCTACAGCCAATCCATTGGATGTTTCATCGCCAGATAATTCTTTAAAGCAAATCAATACACAGTTTTGGATTACTACAGGTACATTGTTTAATTGGATGGAAACATGGAATAATTGGAAAAGGTCAGGGTACCCGGTATTAACGCCGGTGAATTATCCTGGTAATTTTAGTAATGGTACCATACCAAGAAGATTCATTTATCCACAGTCGGAAGCCTCCACAAATGGAGCAAACTATAAAAATGCGGTTACCGGTTTAAGCGGTGGTGATCAATATACATCAAGAATGTATTGGGATAAATAAATAAAGCTCAGTTGTAAGCACATCTTAAAGACAAGGCTGATTCCGGCCTTGTTTTTTTTTTGCCCGGTGTTAATTTCTTTACTGAACCACTACAAAAAGATTGCATGAACAACATTATAAATTAATTTTGCAGGCAAGAAATAGGTTAATAACAGGCTTTAGGGTTATTGTTAATTTCTTGTCCCAGACTCCTTTTACTTACCAGCATTGTGCTGTTTTACAGCAATTAAAATCAACAGTAGCGAACTAAATACATACCTTAGATTCTATTACCCGATACCTGATAAAATTTCCATTAATGAAGGTTTTCTTATTTTCCAATTGCCATAAAATTTTTTTTATTGCATTATCTATTCTGTGTACGGATACCGGCGTGCTGTCCCAATCGCCAATGTTTCAGTTGATGTCTTCCAAAGAAACAAATCTTAAATTCAGTAACGATATTAATGAAACTGAAAACCTTAATGTGCTGGCTTATGAATATTTTTATAATGGAGGCGGTGTAGCCGTTGGGGATATAAATAACGATGGCCTGGAAGATCTCTTTTTTACCGCCAACATGAAGCCCAACAAACTGTTACCTGAACCTTGGCGGAATGAAATTTAAAGATATTACCAAAGAAGCCGGTATTGAACTGGAAGGAAGGCCCGGAGGCTGGAAAACTGGTGTTACAATGGCTGATGTAAATGGCGATGGCCTGCTGGATATTTATGTGTGCTATTCAGGGAAAGTAAGTGATGATATGAGGCGCAACCAACTATTTATTAACCAGGGAAACCTGAAATTTAATGAAGCAGGCAAAACAATATGGCCTGGATGATAAAAGCTATAGCACGCAGGCTGCTTTTTTTGATTATGATAATGATGGAGATCTCGATATGTTTCTTCTGAACCATAGCACTAAAAAAATTGCAATATTGAACTTGCTAAATACAGGAGTGAAATAGATTAGCTTGCCGGTGATAAATTATATAGGAATGATGGACGGCCATTTTACCGATGTTTCTGCAAAAGCAGGCTTGCATCAAAACCCCTTAACATTTGGGCTTGGGTATAGCCATAGCCGATATTAATAAAGATGGCTGGGACGATATTTATGTAACCAATGATTACAACGAACCCGATTATCTGTACATTAATAATGGTGATGGAACTTTTACAGACGAAACAACAAATGTGTCTTGCAGTCACCTGTCGCAATTTTCAATGGGAGTTGATATTGCCGATTATAACAACGACGGCTTCCCGGATATCATTAACCTGGATATGCTGCCTGAAGATAACCGCGAGACAAAAACTATTGCAGTTACAGGAAAATTATGAATCGTTTCAGTTAATGCTTAACCAGGGCCTGCAAAAGCAATACATGCATAATATGCTTCAACTTAATAATGGTGACGGAACCTTTAGTGAAATTGCCCAGGCGCAGGCATCTCAAATACCGACTGGAGCTGGTGCCCGTTGTTTGCAGATTTTGATAACGATGGGTATAAAGATCTTTTTATTACAAACGGTTACCTGCGTGATTATACCAATAAAGATTTTCTTACGCTATTGGGGCGATTATAAACTGAAGAAAGCTATAGACCGCGAACCCTTTAATTAATGGATCTTGTTACAGCTATGCCATCTACTACGTTGGACAATTATATTTTCAGGAACAATCACGATCTCACCTTTACCAATAATGAAAAACCAGTGGGGTATGAATGATACCTGGCATTTCAAGCGGTGCAATTTATGCAGATCTGGATAATGATGGCGATCTGGATCTGGTGGTCAATCATATCAATCAGCAATGCATTTGTTTATAAAAATATGAGTACGGAACAGCATCGTAGTAACATACTTAGCGTTAAGCTCAAATATAAAAATCCCAACATCAACGCTCATCGGCGCTAAGATTTATTTATACAGCGGGAGCAATAAACAGTACCTGGAAGTAAATCCGAATCATGGATATCTTTCCTGTGTTTCAACGGTGGCGCATTTTGGTTTGGGTGATGCAACAAAAGTGCAGATTCGTTACTAATTATTTGGCCCGATCAGTCCACGCAGGTAATAAAGAACATCACAGGTAAATCAACAATTAAAGATTGAATTTAATAGTACTTCAACACAGGAAATAGTAACCGCTCCTGCAAATGCACAACAGTTTTCAGCAAAACCACAAATATTATTGATTATAAAAACAGAGTCCTTTGACGAGAATGATTTCAAGCGGCAACCGCTCATGCTATTTATGTATTCCAAAACGGGCCCTGTAATTGCGAAAGGAGACATCAATAAAGATAAACTGGAAGATCTGTTTATAAGTGGTGATAAAGACAAGCCTGGTAAAATCTATTTGCAACAAAAAGACGGCACCTATAAGACAGCTGATGGATTAAATATTGGTGATGAAAGTGCTTCTGAATACAGGTGCCGCAGTTTTTTTCGATGCAAATGGCGATGGTTATGATGATCTGTATATTGCCAAAGGAGGTTATTCTTTGTTTGAGCCGGGTACACCGGCCTTGCAGGATGAATTGTATCTTAATGATGGTAAAGGCAATCTCCAGTTATCGAAAAATTCATTGCCTGATGTATCTGCAAGCAGCAAATCATGTGTGCGCCCATGTGACTATGATGGTGATGGAGATATGGATCTTTTTGTTGGAGGGCGGATAATACCCGGTCAATATCCTGAAACACCAACAAGTTATTTACTTACCAATGATGGCAAGGGCACGTTCACCGTTACCACAGCGGCCTTTTCTCATATTGGAATGGTAAGCGATGCCCAATGGTGTGATATAAATAATGACGGAAGAAAAGACCTGATATTATGCGGTGAGTTTATGCCCGTAATGTATTTTTATTAATACGGCAAACGGTTTTGTTGATGAAACAAAAAATATTTTGACCGGCCCGACAATGGCTTATGGTTTACGCTTACGCTTACTGATGTAGACGGAGATGGCAAACCTGATATTATTGCAGGCAATGTTGGCAATAATCTCGCAAATACACTTTTCTGAAAAGGAGCCTGCAGAGCTGTATTATGCCGACTTCGATAACAATGGTTCCATCGATCCTTTCCTCACCTGTTATGTAGAGGGAAAAAGCTACCCGTTTGTAAGCCGGGATGAACTGAATGACCAGATATACAGCATGAGAAGAAAATTTACCTCCTATAAAGACTATGCAAATGCCACTATCAACGACATTTTCAGCAAGGATGAATTAGCAAAAGCTTCAAAGCTCACCGCTACTGAATCTAATACAGTTTGTTACCTGAACAGGAATGGAAAGTTTGAGAAAGTAATATTACCGTTACAGGCGCAATTTTCTGTTGTCACAAAAATCCTCGCAGAAGATTTTAATCATGATGGTAAAACAGACCTGCTGCTACTCGGCAACCGTTCTGACAATCGCTTAAAGATTGGCAGCATCGATGCAAATTCAGGATGTTTGCTTTCAGGAGATGGCAAAGGAAACTTCACCTACGTAAATCAAAGCAAGTCAGGATTATCTGTAAAGGGTGACGTTAAGTCTGCTAATATTATTGAATCAAATAAAACGAAATATCTTATGGTTGGCGTGGCAGACGGGCCTATGCAATTTTATAAACTGAATTAATATTTTATGGCAGAATTATATTTTAGCTAATCGCATTTGCAGGTACCCGTTACCGTTAGCCTGCTGCAGCATCCTTATGGCTTAGCACAGCCAGGAATATTATAAACAAAAAGAATAAACAATGAAAAAACTACTCATAGTATCATTTATTTTCTTTCAAACGCTTTATGCCAGAGAAAATAAGCCATCTTATGAGTCAATGGTTCAGCCTGCGGTTTTTTCTTTAACGATGGTAATGATACATGATGTTGTAAGCCCGCCGGTAGCAGCGCGTTATTATGCTTATTGCATGGCGGGCGCATATGATATTGTTGCCCGCAATGATGCCGGAATACCTTCTCCTGCTTCAATAGTTAAAAATTATATACCTCTTAAAATAACGTCTTCAAAATATGACTACCGGATCGCCGCTATCTGTTGTATTTATGAAACAGGGCGGCTTATGCTGCCTTCAGGATTTCGCTTGCAGGACAATGAAAATAAATTTAAAAACGAATTAAAGAAAAATAATGTTCCTGAAACGTTAATTGATGCATCCATTGCTGTCGCAAAAGATGTAGCGGCACAAATAGTTGAATGGTCTAAAACAGATGCATATAATAAACTGAGTGCGAAGCTTCACTATACTCCTTTGAAGGGTGAGGGCAAATGGTATCCCACCCCTCCTACTTACATACCGGCTGTTGAGCCAAACTGGAAAAGCATTCGCCCTATACTTATTGATTCAAGCACACAGTTTAAGCCGGTTCCGCCGATTGGTTTTAGTAAAGACAGCGGCAGTGCATTTTATAATTTAGCCAGGGAAGTGTACAATGTATCTGAAAATCTTACAAAAGAACAACTGCTTATCGCATCATTTTGGGACTGTAACCCTTTTGCGGTAAACACAGAAGGGCACATGATGATCGGTTATAAAAAAATTACTCCCGGTGGCCACTGGATGAATATTACGGGAATTGCTGCAAAAAAAGCGCACCTCAATTTTAATCAGTATATAGAAGCACAGGCAATTGTTTCGCTTACATTAATGGACGCCTTCATCAGCAGCTGGGATGAGAAATACAGAAGCAACCAGATAAGGCCGGTAACCTACATAAACAGGTACATAGATTCTAAATGGCAACCTGTGTTACAAACGCCGCCTTTTCCGGAGTATCCAAGCGCTCATAGTGTGATCTCAACCGCTGCCGCTGCTGTGCTTGAATACATGTTTGGCAATAATTTTTCCTTTACCGATAATTCCGAAGAATTATTTGAGCTGAAGCCACGGAATTTTTCTTCATTTATGCAGGCGGCAACGGAAGCGGCTATATCAAGGCTGTATGGCGGTATACATTTCAGGGATGGTATTGAAAATGGACAAAAAGAAGGCATGGCGCTGGGAAAATATGTTATTGAAAAACTGAAACGGGCGGGAGTAGCGCCATTAAAAGGGAGCATAGTTTCCTACTGATTTTTTGAAGCGAAGCAGCCCTTTTTTTTGCCACATGTGCTGGGCCCGATTAAACGCCTTATCACGATTGACACGACACTGATAACCGGCTACCATTGTGCTCATATTTTTAAAAACTTCTTTTTCTTATACAGAATCCATAACGGTACGAGCAGTATCAGTACGTAAGTGATGGCTCCCGCCAGTGAGGCATTTATAGGAGAAAAATATGGCACAAAAAAAGTAACATAAAGGTATTGCTGCAGCCCTACCCTATGCCCATTTAAATTAACATGTACCAGGTCAAGTAATATTAATACTACATCGGCGGCCACGTAAGCAGTGATCGCATTTGCACCATACGCTATAAAAGGCCCGATGTATTTTTTTCGTTGCTTGACATCAATGAGCCAGAAAGAAAGTGTAAGGCCGGCAGTGGCAAGGCCACCGGTGTACAATACAAAAGAGCTCGTCCATAAGGCTTTATTAATAGGAAAAAAAGCGCCCCATATAAGTCCGCCGATCACAGCAAATATGGCAACGGTAAACAGCCAGGCAACCTTTTCCGCATCGGGTTTGTCTTTGCGCCGGAGCCACCCTCCCACCTGCACTCCAAACAAACAGGTAGCAATGGCAGGTAGCGTGCTTAAGACACCTTCAGGATCCCACGTTTTTGTACCCGACCACATATGCGGTTGTGTCAATATAACATTATCGAGCCATGCAGCGAGGTTAGTGCCGGGTTCGAGATTAGAAGGGCCGTAACCGGGTACATTTATAAACGTCATAAGAAGATAATAAATAAACAGGATGCTAAAAAATAACCACACCTGTGTTCTTTGCGTTGTTTTCACAAACAGAACGGCACAAATAAAAAAAACAATTGCAATGCGCGGCAATACGCCGAGTATGCGGTAATGAGCAAAATCAAAATGCGGTGTCAGCGCCATAACTGCGAATAGGATATAAATAATAATGGACCGTTTGGCAGCTGCAAGGATAATGCGTTTATGTTGTAGCTTATCTTCTTTTTTTGGCCCGATTGCATAATTAACAGACACTCCTACCATGAACAAAAAAAAGGGGAAAATAAGATCAGTAGGTGTACAGCCATTCCATACGGAATGTTCTAATGGCGAATAGATATGGCCCCAATCTCCCGGGTTGTTTACCAGTATCATGGCGGCAACTGTTATACCACGAAAAAAGTCAAGTGATATTAAGCGAACCTTTTGAGGCCTCACTACATTTATTGGCATTAGCAACCGATTTATGGTAAAAACTGAAAATTAGTGCAAAATCATGTTTCTTCTTTAATTTGTAGTAATGGATGAGTTAATGAGTCATTTATGCCGGCGGTTTTCAAAATCATTTATTGGCTCCTTTGAAAAACGATCAGCAAAAAGGGGCATTAACAAAATTGTTCAGCCCCGATAAAAATTTAAATTACAATTCAATGTTACAAAATCGTGTTGATCCATTTGGCAATTTAATAAAGACCACTGCAAGGGGTTCGTGGATGGGTAACCGGGGACTTCTTCACAATGATAAACAGGAACTTCTTCGCCCTTTCAGATTAAAGGCATGGTTAACTTGTAAGCTTGAATTTAAAGGAAGAAACAGACAGGTAATGGCGCCAAAACAGTACACGGAACTTTTTTTCCTGGATGAGGCTACCGCCTTTGCGGCGGGCCACAGGCCCTGTTTTGAATGCCGCAGGAATGATTTCGATATATTCAAATCTCTCTGGTTAAAAGGCAATCCGGAATATAATTTTGATGAAAAAACATCTATAAAAGAAATAGATAACATTCTTCATAAAGAAAGAATTGACCGTAATAACTCAAAGGTAACCTTTGAAGAAAACATAGATAATATTCCTAAAGGCTCTTTTATTTTGTATAACAACGAAGCATTTTTAGTTGGAGATAAACAACTTTTTTTGTGGTCACCATTTGGTTATGACAAGGGAACGGCATTACCAGGCGCAGGTAAATTAACTGTGCTCACTCCAAAATCTATAGTAAATACTTTCCGGGCTGGCTATGTTCCGCAGATTGCTGTTGCCACTCGTTAAACAGAAGAAATTTTCTGCAAGATATTTTAGTTAGTTTAGTATGGAAAACGACATTCAATGGCGGAAGAAGAAATAAGAAAACATACCAAGGCAGTTTATAAGGCATGGACTGATCCACACCTGGGATGGAAACATAAATTAAAAGAGATATTTTTCGAAATTCTTATTATCGTTTTTGCAGTGAGTATCTCGATTTGGTTTCATAACTGGAGTGAAAGCCGCAAAGATAGAAAAGAAGAAAGGGAATTTCTAACCGGTTTAAAAACAGACCTGCAGTCAGATCTCAAAGAAATGAAGGGCGATACTGCTGCATACAATACCGTGCTCGACGGCATGTTATATTTCCGTAAAGTCGGCGCAGGCTTCCCCCTGAGCAATGATAGCCTGAACAGGTATGGCTGGATTTTTTTTGCCACAGTACATAAGCAGGCACGCACCAGCAGGTTTGAAGGATTAAAGGGAAGCGGAAGGCTCGACATCATCGAGAATAAGGCACTCCTAAATAATATTATCAGTTTGTACCAGGAAATTAACCCAACAATTATTTCCGCTGACCAGCAATTTTCTGCATATAATGAAAACAGGATCGGGGCTTATATAGACTTGCATGCACAATTAGATACGGCAAATAATATTACTAACTGGCTTCAGATGTTTCACACTACTGAATTCCGGATGGCTTTATTCCGAATAAATTCCATCAATGAAACCATTAATGCCTATGTCGTAGGCATAAATAAATGCAATGAAATAATAAAGCAGATCGACGGGGAATTAAAATGATCAGATTAAAAAGACTGCATAAATACCGTTGGTGTCAGCGTTGTAACGAATGCTTGAATGGTAGTAACAGGAGCCTCTGCCTGTAAAAAATTTAAGCGCATCACTTGCAATGGTCGAATGATGTAGACGCTTTTAAATATTTCTCTTTTTCATTTCCTGCGCCGCATGATTGGCTGCTCTTGCAGCAAAAGCCATATATAATATAGACGGGCTTTGGTTACCAGTGCTTGTCATACAGGCCCCATCGGTAACATATACATTATTGCACAAATGCAGCTGGTTCCATTTATTGAGTAGTGACGTCGCAGGATCGTGTCCCATACGGCATCCGCCCATTTCATGAATATCCAAACCCGGGGCCTGGCGCGTATCGTGTTTTTCAATATCTGTGAGCCCCGCGATTTTCAACATGTCAGCAGATTGCTCTAAAAAATCCAGTACCATTTTTTCGTCATTATCATCATAGCCAACGGAAGTAATCAGCTGGGGTATCCCCCACTCGTCTTTCAGATCTTTACTTAGCCGTACATGATTCGCTTCTTTAGGAATCGTTTCACCCTGCATATACATTCCCGCAACCCATGGCCCGGGTTCTGACAAAGAATCCTTGAGGCCGGCGCCAATGCCATCGCCCCATTTTGGGCCCTGCCGGTTTGAATATACAAAGGTTAAAAAACCACCTAAATAATCAGTATCCTGTTTATGCAGGTTCCGGTAATTAGCAATCATTGGGTTGGTTGGATTTCGGCCATAAAAATATTTATCTTCAAAACCTACAACCGTACCGTGAACGCTTGCCCGGTAATTTTGGAAAGCGATGTATTTACCCAACAACCCATTATCGTTACCTAACCCGTTCGGAAAGCGTGATGAGACTGAATTTAATAATATAAGATTGGTATTAAGGCAGGCTGCATTAAGGAAAATAACTTTAGCGTAATATTCTATTTCCTCTTTGGTATTGGCATCAATAATTTTTACGCCGGTAGCTTTGCCTTTTTGACTATCATAAATAATAGAATGAACCACTGAAAACGGCCTGATGGTCAAATTGCCGGTCTTTTTCGCCCATGGCAAGGTGGAGGAAACAGAACTAAAGTATCCTCCAAAGGGGCAGCCGCGCGTGCAAAGGTCCCTTGCCTGGCATTGTCCTCTGCCCTGCTCTAAGTGGATTGGTTCGGGCTTTGTGAGATGAGCCCATCTTGTTCGAACCATGTGCCTGTCTTTGTAATGGGCATGTATTTTCTTTTGAATGTCTGCCTCCACACAACTCAGGTCGAACGGCGGCAGGTATTCTCCATCAGGTAAGGCTTCCAGTCCGTCTTTATCTCCGCAAATACCGGAAAACTTTTCTACGTGAGAATACCAGGGCGCTATATCGTTGTACCTGATAGGCCAGTCGATTGCATAATTGTACCGCTGAGGTGCTGAGAATTCAAAGTCGCTCCAGCGCTGGCATGCACGGCCCCACATTATAGATTTGCCGCCAACCTGGTAACCCCGTATCCAATCAAAAGGTTTCTCCTGTATATAGGGATGCTCTTTATCTTTAACAAAGAAATGATGTGTGTCCTCACCATACGCGTAGCATTTACTAATTACGGGATTTTCCTGCAGAACTTTTAGCGGTTCTTTCATTCTGTGCTCAAATTCCCACGGGCGTTTTGTTGCGGTAGGATAATCTTTTATGTGTTCTATATTACGCCCCCGTTCTAAAACTAATGTTTTTATTCCAAGCTCGCACAATTCCTTCGCAGCCCAGCCACCACTGATACCTGAACCTATTACTATTGCATCATAGGTATTATTTTGAATGCCCTTGCCCATTAGAATTAATTTTGTTATCAAACATATTGTAAGACATAAACAAAGTACCCTCAATCATCTAAAAGCAACAGATACTGCTTTTCGCGAAAATGTTTTTTGACCGTTTGAATGTATTTCACAGACACCCTATGATAAGACAATTCTTGCGATTTGAGGCCTTATCACAAATCAGCATAATGGTCGCGTACAACTGTAACCAAATTTATGTTTAAAAACTTGAAATTAT
Organism: uncultured Chitinophagaceae bacterium; assembly: GCA_963800635.1. GTDB lineage: Bacteria > Bacteroidota > Bacteroidia > Chitinophagales > Chitinophagaceae > Ginsengibacter. Next base: position 456,342 of record CAWDCB010000011.1, on the reverse strand, counting down.
AGACAACCGGCATTTAATAGGTTGTTTAACGGCAATTTTATATTTTAGTTTCAATTGCGGTTCACAGCTTGACTCTTCAATTATAACAAGCTTTCAGTAAAACCCAATATTGTTAGATGAAAGGAAATAATCACCCGCCGGAACAAAAGGTTTTGAGATCGCATTGCACAATGAGAGGCCTTAAATTGCGGTTCAGCGGGAATCTACATGAATCGTTAGTAAACGTTCCTGTATGCCCGGTAAAAATTATGCTGGTAAAAAAAATCCAAATGCAATAAGGCATTTGGATGTAACATGCTAAGCTTTCTCTTTGTATTTAACTTACCTTTTCTTCATCCCGAAGCGCTTTTATTTCGTCGTGAGATCCTTTAAAAGTTTCCTTTTGCTCTTGTATTAAATCTCTAAGGAATGAGGGCAAATAATCATGTGATAATGCGGTTGTATAGGCTTTTTGTGCGGCATCCTCGCCTACATGGCAATTCTCCAAAACTGCCTGCCTGTTATGCCCCGTAAAGACTGCTTTTACGTCCATCCATGCCCTGTAAATCTTCCCGCTCACCATACTTTGGTTTTTTACATCTGCACCCATTACCTGTATTTCTTCTGCAAGGGCGAGTTTTGCCTGCCGGCTTTCATCTATCATACCTTCAAATAAGGTTTTGAGATCTTCATCTCCATCTTTTAATTCTTTAAGGGCGTGCTCATAACCTGCAATACGATCATTATTGATCTGCACCAGGTCTTGCAAAATTTCAATTGTTTCTTTTGTTGTTTCCATTTATATAATTTTCACAATTAGTCATAAATTCCGTGCCAATATTAACATTATCATGCTACTCGGCGTAATCCTGTAAGCTCCGCTATAACAGTCGTTGCAATTCATGCAAGGGCCGCCGAGTTATGCCAGGTAAACGGTTGGTGAGAAAACAATTTGTATCAAAAATTTGCCGGAAATGTATGAGAATTATGGAAACAGCCTTCATAACAACGTTATGATTTTATTTTATTTAGGGTTTGTTGTAACGGATCCGGCCCCATTACTATTTTTTTCATAGGTATCGTACAATGGCGAACTGCTTCCGAGCCTGCTGTCTCGTGTAGGAGTTGCAGCAGGTTTAGGCTGAAGCCTGGGCTGCGCTGGTACCGGAACTATATTTTGGGTTTGTTTATGAACAGCAGTCGTGTCTGCCACAAGAGATGCAGGCGTAGGCGAGTATACGGGCGTTGTTTGGGCAGAGGGTTTTTCTTCTGTGACTATAGTTGTTGGAGTTACAGGTTTTATAGCAGGAGTAACCGGCCTTAATTCAGGCGCCGGGTGAGTTTGAGTGGTTACAGCCTTTGTTGTATCAGGCGCCTTTTGTGGATAATATTTGTCTAGTAAGGGATGCTCAGACTTCTCAGCGGTTTGAGAAAACCCTTGCAATGAAATTACAAGGCATAAACCAGACAAAACGAACATAATAAACAACTTTTGCATCGTGTTTCGCATACATTCTGTTTTCTTTAAAGTTATTTAATATTAATCCTTCAATTTGTTTTTTGGAAAAGTTTAGGCAAATTTTAAGTCGCCGCGACTGTGAGGCAAGCGTTCCTGATCTTTGGTTCTATAAAAAGATGAACTTTGCTTTATATTAACAATTAACAAGAATTACCGTATATGGCAAAAACATTTAAAGAAACGTTTATTGTTCCCGGTGAGCAATTACTAAAAAAGATACAAGACCTCGTAGAAGAAGGCAACGTAAAAAAAATAACCATTCACGATAAAACGGGCAAAGAAATAATGTCATTTCCGCTAACGATTGGTGTTGTCGGTGCATTATTGGCACCGGTATTTGCCGCAGTGGGCGCGTTGGCTGCCTTGCTAAGCGAATGTACCATTTCAGTAGAAAGAGAAGCGTAGTACTTATTGATAACATTGCGTCGATAAATTGAGATAGAGACTGTCCCATAGAAAGTCATGGCTATCCTGCCTGGATTGGAGATTTTATTCTACACATACCTAACATCCTGTTTGTCTCGAAAACTTTTTCAATCAGCTAATATAAATTGGCACGAAATTTTTAGTGATTTAGTAATTATTGTAAACACCTAAAATTTTAATTTATGAAAAAGAAGATCTTCGCGTGTGCGATTGCATCGTTGTTCGTATATAGTGGCTTTACTCAAACCAACGGTACACTAAATAATGGAACAAATGGTACTAACGGCACGCTAAATAATGGTACAAATGGTACTTTAAATAACGGCACCAACGGTACGCTTAACAATGGAACCAATGGCTCTCTTAACAATGGCACTAATGGTACGCTTAACAACGGCACTAATGGTTCTTTGAATAAGAACGGTACATTAAACAATGGCACCAACGGTTCTTTAAATAACGGTGTTACAACACCCGGTACCACTAATGGCACTTTAAATAATGGTACCAATGGAAGCTTGAATAATGGAACCAATGGCACTTTGAATAATGGCACCAATGGAAGCTTGAATAATGGAACCGCTACACCAGGTACGAGTAGTTCTGATAGCCTTCTAAACGGAAAAACGAAGCCAGGGAGTACTAATAAAACTTCTTCGCCTACCTTAAACTCAAGCGGAACAAAGAGTAGTTTAAACAGGAGAGATTCACTCTAGCTAAATTTCTCAATTAAAAATTTTTATTTATCCTTACCGTGTTAGTATCAAAAAGCACGGTAAGGATAAATATTTTTTATGGACCTTAGAGAAAATTAGATATTACTATCAGAACAACATGTAGTGTTAGGTGATATGCGCTTTGGCAATGAGTTAGTGATTCCGGAGTGATGAGATGCCATAACTTATTAATTATTGAAGCACTAGATTGCCGTCTACTATAAATTTTTTATTTGCGACTACAGTAAGCGTTACGCCTGCCGGGACTATGTAAGGAATATCTAATTCACACCTTCCGCCCGGCTCAGGATCTATGATGATCTCATCCCCTCCAACAATGGTGGCAGGGGGCGCCAGCGCGTATTGCCAGTTAGTAGTATCACTCCAGTCGCCATTGCCGGTAAATGTATATTTAGTGAAATGATCGGTTACAAAACTACTGATATCAAAAGACCGTAATTTTTGATTAACTGTAACTGTGAATGGCCCTACTGCTCTTACAAATTTTTCATTACTGATGTATCCATACTTACCATTCCTGAAAGTTATTCCTTCACTTTGTCCCATGATTGCTGCATTTGGCAGATCAATCTGTCTTTTGTTACCGGTAAAAAAACTATCGGACTTATAATCAGATAAAATGGAAAGGAAGTGATTTCCTGTGCCCGAATTCTGATAACCAAGCAGTGTAATAATATTTTGACCTGTTACCTTGTCTGCCGCTGTTACTAAATAATTAGTAGCAAGTGTTTCAATAGGCAATGCCACATAAGAGCCCGCTTTTGTGCTATTGATGATATAGTGCGTAGTGTTTTTATCAATCCAGTTTTTTGTAAACAAATGAATTTTCCCATTATCAACAATCATCGCTTCACAATCAAACCTGGTATTGTTCGAGGTGGTAGCCACCGGTGGTTGCGGCTGATCGCTGTAAATAAAATTGATTACAGAAATTTGTGTGGCTGAAATATTTACAACCGGGTTTGTATTAAAATCTGGAATAGCGCTTAATGGAAATTTATAGATTTTAAGATCTGTACGCGCGCCGTCAGCATTATTGCCGAAATCACCCATATAAAAATAGGTGCCATCGAAGGCAATATCTTCCCAATCAACGTTCATGGCGCCAGATAGGTTTACCTGCTGTAGCAAAGTGTTTGTGGTTGTGTCTATCCTGTACAATGTGGCGGTATGGCCACCGTCATTAAAACTCCACAAATAATTACCGGCCATCTGCAGCCCACTGCTCTCAACTAATGAATCAGAGATGGGATCAACCCTGACTACCGGCGTATAAGACGTTGCAGAGTACATACAACTCCCATCATTGATAGTCGCCAAACTGTTATAATTGCTGGCTAAAACATCCGTGCATCCCTGAACCTGGCTGTAAGTAAGCAGCGGCCCAATCAATAATAATATCAATAAAAGCAACTTCTCAATCCCCGGATTTTTCATAGACTATTTGATTTGAATTGCCGTTAAATTCAGAGACTGCAAAATAAAACATGATGCCTGGAATGCATAAATTTTCAACAGCGCCCAAAGGAAGTTAGCAGCAGGTGTTGTGTTATTGCCCGGCAGTTTTTATAAATGATGTTTCCAACAAATAATAAAAGCTGTCATAAGGCTAATTACAATATCATTATACCACGCTTCAATTAAAGGCCTTAACACAACATTATTTCGCGTTGAACTGCAGCATAGAAACACCTGCCTGTAAAATTGCTTTCGGATCTTTCGATTTGTAAATAAAATATAGTTTGTGAAATGTTCCATCGGTGATGGGTTCAAGTGCCACATGCGCCGTACCCGTTTTCTGGCTTTTTTGCGGCATGGGCACGCTCCCTTTTCCAAGCAGCTTGCCATCAGGCGCATCCAGCCTTACTTCGAAATCAAAACCAAATTGTGGAACGGCCTGCCAGCCGGCAATAATGTTTACTGATTTAACGCCGGTGAGATCGATACTATCTTTACTAAACCAGCCTTCTCCCTGTGGGAATACCATATACGTGTTGCCGTTAACGCTAAAAGTGGTAAAGCCTTTTACTTCATCCTTGCCTGTAAATGATACATTGTTGCTGCGCAAGGCAATGCTATTGCCCCCTGTGAGCGCCTTAATATTATTACCTCCTTTATCCGTATAGCTTGCCGATAACACCAGTTCAGCATTCGGATTTTGATTGGCCAGGGGCATAACGCTGCCTGTTTGCGGTAAAGATTTTTTTACCGCTGCTTTATTATTTAATGAAAGTATCCAACCTATGATCTGGTCAAGATCACTTTGCGATAATGTGGGATGCGCAGCCATTGCTGTGGTACCCCAAACACCTGCACCACCTCTTTTTATTTTTTCTGAGAGATAACTTACCGCATTTGGATCTTTTGCATATTTTTTTGCAACCCATACAAATGCAGGACCCACAGACGAATCTGCTTCCTTATGGCAGCTCTTGCAGTCGAGCGACATCATAATATTTTTACCACCGACAGTAAACTGCCCCTGTTGATGGCCCATCGGTTTGGATGCCTCTTTAAATCCTTCTACGTAATCAGCAGACACATAAAGGTTGGCAGGATCAATTGCGGAAGTGTCATTGTCTTTTATAGTAACAGAATAATTTACGGGCACACCAGGCAGATAAAATGATTTATTTCCGGTTACCTGGATGTTCACAACAGGAGCTTCATTACCCGCATATACATCTATTGCATCGCTTTTTGATGATGCTCCTTTTGCATCTTTCACTTCAACAGAAATTTTATAATCGCCGGCAGTCGTAAAAGTATAATCCAGTTCAGGAGATGTGGTTTCTTTTTTTGCACCGCCATTTCCAAAATCCCAAATGTAAGTAAGACTGTCTTTCTCCGGATCTTTAGCATCGACGGTTGCTTTGATTGCAAACGGCAAAATGCCGGAAGTTTTATTCACCCGGACAGCCGTAATCTTTGGCGCCATATTACCGCTGTTATAATCTATCCGGGCCAAACCTGCATCAGGATTTTTTGCAAACCAGCCGGTGCCATATTCGAGTAAGTATAATTTTCCATCAGGGCCAACTTCCATATCAATGCAGTTGGATAATTTAATGTGCTCCATAAAAGGCTCCATCTTATCAAAGTCACCATTTGGTAACATCGTAACTGCTTTTATCCAGCCGCGTATCCATTCATAAATAAATAATTTGCCATTATAATAATCGGGCAGCCGTGTTTCTTTTGGAAACATATCAGTATAATAAACAGGGCCTGCCATTGCATTGCGGCCGCCGGTGCCTACTTCAGGAAAATCGGGCGAGGCCGCATACGGATACCATATAAATGCGGGTTGTGCCGGCGGTAAGTCGCGGAGGCCGGTATTATTCCTCGAATCATTGACCGGATGGGCAGGGTCAAATGCAGGTCCACTTTTTCCTGTTGCATAATCATATTCACGGTATGGATAATTATTGCCTACAAAGAGTGGCCAACCAAAATAACCGGCTTTGCGTGCCTGGTTTACTTCATCATAGCCCCTTGGGCCACGGGTTTCAAGGCTATCATCATTTGCATCGGGGCCTACTTCTCCCCAATAGAGATAACTATTTTTCTGGTCAACGGAAATGCGGTAAGGATTGCGATTGCCCATTACATAAATTTCAGGCCTTGTTTTATCTGTGCCTTTAGGAAAAAGATTGCCTTCAGGAATTTCATAGGTGCCATCATCTTTTACGCGTATGCGCATGATCTTTCCCCGCAGGTCATTCGTATTGCCCGCAGATCTTCTTGCATCATAATTTATATGGCCCGGAACATCATTTAACGGCGCAAAACCATTGCTCACATATTTGGCGTGCGGCTCATTAAAGGGAGTCGAGTTATCACCCGCGGAAAAATATAATAATCCATCATGCCCGAATGCAATAGAACCTCCGGTGTGGCAGCATATCTCACGCTGCGAATATAATTGCAGAATTATTTTTTCTGATTTTACATCAACGGTATCATTTTCAAAAGTGAATCTTGACAGCCGGTTTACAGAAGTGTCAGCAGGGCTGTAATACATATACACCCAATGGTTCTTTGCATAATTGGGATCTTTACTCAGGCCAAGCAATCCTTCTTCTGCATTTACGCCCTGGGTATGTGACTTCCAGTAAACATTTAAATAACCAACCTGCTTTACATTTTTTGTTTCATGATTGTAGAGCATTATTTCACCGCGGCGTTGAATAATTAAAATATCAAGATTGGGAAGTACCGTCATTTCGGTTGGTTCAAAAAAAGTTCCCTGCACAAGTTGTGTTTTTGTAAAGCGGTCTTCGTCCGGCGGAAACTGCGTTTTTGCTTTTGTATAATCCAGTTCCTTGTTATCGCCCATTGCATATTGAATGCCACCCAATAAATGTTTCAGATAATTGGGTTCTGTATAAGATTCTTCTGTATGGCCAAGCTCTGTATAAAATGCACGCCCGCCATCATAGTCATGATACCAGCTCATTGGATGGAATGCACCATTAGTGCCGCCTTCATAGGACTTTTCATCAATGGTAATAAGTACGTGCAGGTCAGGGTTCAGTTTTTTAAAATTATATAGTTCATCTGTTCGCTGCCAGACGGTATCTGTAAAAAATTTTGTGGCCGCAAAATCTTTATCCTTGATAATAAATTTTGCCTGTTGCGGCTTTGGATGGCCATTAAAATATGCTCCTACCAATCTTCCGTACCATCCCCAGTCATATTCAGTATCTGTTGCAGCGTGTACGCCTACAAAACCGCCGCCCGACTGTATGTATCGTTCGAAAGCTACTTCCTGTGTGTAGTTGAGCACATCACCGGTAGTGCTTAAAAAAATAACGGCAGCATATTTTTTTAATGAGTCATCGTTAAACATATCAGCATTTTGCGTAGTATCTACATCGAATCCGTTTTCCTGTCCCAGTTTTATTATGGCGGCGATCCCATTGGGAATCGAGGAATGATGGAAGCCCATGGTTTTCGTAAACACGAGCACACGTGGATTACCATTTCTTTTTTTAGTATTGCACGAAAAATAAAATATTGCTGACGCTGTCAAAAGCAGGAAGAAGATTTTTTTCATTTGAATAGATAAATATGTTTATAAAATGATAGGTTATAAATTTAAGGGTAATAATGGAAACAGGCTGATTGATTTTTTAAAGACTGAAATGAAGCTATATGCATTACGAATCATGAGAGGCAAACGAATCAAGAACTCATATTATTTGCGGGGATAGCTTTTTACATGCAATCGATATGGGCGAATATAAGAAAGCTTTGATAAACTATTTTAAAATTTTTTGATGCTGCCGGCTCTTTTAGTTTTAAACGCTTTTACACGCCAGAACATTGCCGTCTTTTATAATAAGAAATAAAATGTTTTAAACCTCTACACTCTCACTTTGCAATCCTAATCTTCATAATATTTTGATCGGCCTTTCTACTAAGGTGGCAATACAGGCCGTCTCCACGAATCCTCCATGTTGATCAAAATAGTTGGAAGTAGTTGAACAGGCCGGGCCCCTGCTAGGACACTGATGAATATGCCTAAATCTTTTCGCTTAAGTTAATATTCATTAAGATGATTATGCTGTCCACAGGAAAATGCCCCTGAATACCATGTTGATCAAAATAGTTGGAAGTACTTGAACACGCCGGGTCCCCTGCGGGAGACCCGGCTGAGACACTGCTGTCTCTCTTTTAGTTGAGGCACTTCTTCACGCCAGGACATGCTGCCTTTTTTATAACAGACATACTGTCTTTTTTTATAACCAGAGAAATAAAATATTATATCTCTACACGCTCATTTCGCATACCTAATCATCATGATATTTTGATCGGCCTTTCTACTACGGTGGCAGTACAGGCCGTCTACACGAATCCTGAGTGTCCCAGCCGAGTCTCCCGCAGGGGACTCGGCGCATAGAATAAAGCTTCGGTTAAAACTTCGAATTTTTTTATTTAGTCAGCCCTTAAAAAGTATATTCAGCGATTAAAATAATTTTTTGGCCAAACAGTAAGTTTCGGATGATGTAAAGTAAGCGTATAAAAAAGTCAAAAAACATCTTTTTGTAGATGTTCATCATTCTTTTAAAGTTCATTGCTGCGGCCGCAAGCATTACATTGTTATTATCTCCCTTAATGCCTTTGTAAAAGTTACGACTCAGGCGATGGTCTTGTTTGAGATGACTGATTTTTGGTTCTATAGCTGCTCTTCGTTTAAACCCTTTTCGAAGTTTTTGTTTTTGGTATGATGTTCTGTCTTTAGCCGGCACATCGGGTATAACGATCTTTGTTCCCAATATTTCTTTGACCCCACGATATCCACGATCAACAAAATTATTCTTTAAGATAATTCCACTTAAGCGTTGTTGTTGTTCCAGGGCAGGTTGTAAAGTTTTGCTGTCGTGTACGTTTTTTTCTATGTTGATGGCCCCAATGATCACGCCGCTGTTTTTTGTGGTGATGATAGATATCTTGGAACCAAACTCATACTTCTTATGTTCTTTTCCTTTGCTGATGCATTGAACGTGTGGTTCATGCAAAGAATAAATTTTGTTGCTGTCCGTTTTCTTTTGTGCCAATACTTTTTTGAATAATGTAAGGAGAGTCTGATGCAAGGTAGGCGGTAGTTTTCTTTCTAATTCCCTTACCAGTCTGCCTGCAATAGTCTTTACTTTTTTATCAGCCTTTCTTGCCCTGCCCTTATTTTTAGGATGGTTCCTAAAGCGCTGATCCATTAGTAATTTTTTCAGAATACGAGTATAACTTTGCCTGAGTTCAATACCTTCCTCACCTGCAACGGCTATACATTTTTTGATGATCTTGCGGTGTAATTTATTGTCAGTAGGATAGGTAATATTTTTTTCCTGAACCGTTGTGTCGGTTGTTGCTTCCTGCTGCTGGCCGTCCTTACCATTAAGGCGAATACTTTCTTTAAAAATCAATTCTATTCCTTCAGTTCCAATACGGTTTCTAAAGTGCACCAGGTCGCTGGCCTCACAAGGCGCTCCACAGGCAAATACTTTTTCTCCGCTAAAGTATTGGTAGTAACAATTTTCTGTCCATTGTTCTACTACACTTTCATCACTTATGTTACGAATGTGCTTGAGTATGACTAAAGATACCATCAACCGAATGGGTTTTGCCGGACGCCCCTCTTCTGAATACAATTTTTCAAAGGCTTCTTCAAAAATATTCCAATTGATTTGGTTAGCTAAAATATAGAGTGGGTGACTGCGACTCAGCTGCTCTTCAAATGTGCTGTAAAAGCCCAGTTGAGAGATAGATTTTGGTTTTGAAAGCATAAAATAATTTGCAAGATTTTCATTACAAATCTCAGTTTTCCTGCAACTTTTCCCAACCTTTTTTATCCCCAAACCCTTGCCAATTGTGGATTACATCGCTTATTAAGGGACGACTATTTAAATATCTCTCAACTCCATTATATCAAGGTCCCAGCCGAGTCTCCCGCAGGGGACTCGGCGTATTACAAAGGTTTGATTAAAACTCCTTAATCTTTTTACTTAAATACATCCATCCGCAGGGGTCCCAGCCGAGTCTCCCGCAGGGGACTCGGCGTATATTACAAAGCTCCTGGTGAATACTTTTAAATCTTTTTACTTAAATCTATATCTATCAACTTCATAATATCATCGACAGGAAAAATCCCTGGATTCCAGAGCTATAAAATCCTGCGGAGCTATGAATATAATTTTCCTCAGAATCTGCAAGGTTCCATTTACCCGAACAAGGATTATTATGGATATAGTTCAATTTTTGAATAATGAATTTTTTTGTAAAACACTCTTTTATATCAAACGAAGGTTCATAAAGTTCATGCAGCTTACCTCTTTTTTTATCCGAAGCATTGACGCCTAGTGATAATTGATTTAAAATGATTTCATTTTTTTGCTCTTTTAATTTATCAATTATATCGTATGCCATAAAACGTTTGCCATTGCCAATGATACCGTTGATATTTTTTCCTGAATTAGCAAAGCCAATAAGAGCATGTAAATGATTGGGCATTATTACATATGCTGCAACATGATTTCCGTTTTTCTTTAAAACGTTGAACCAGTTATACACCGCGCTATAAGCGCCGGCTATTTCAAAAAGGTGAAGCCAGTTATAACATGTAATAGTTAAAAAATAAATTCCATCTGTTTCGGTTATTTGTTGTTTTACTGCCATGGAAAGTAAGGTACAAATATTTGTGATAGTTCTGCGCGCTGGGCTCCTTGCTTGAGACTCGTTGAGAAAACCATACTAACATCTAATCCTTATAAGTAAAGGTCATTAGTTGTGGTTATTGCTGCTTTATTGATATGCAGGCTATAGGTTATTGGTTGCTTCATTGCATGCAGGCAGGATTAGTATAAATACCCGCAAGTCCTTGAGCACGCCGGGTCCCCTGCGGGAGACCCGGCTGAGACACTAAAAGCTCCTTGCTTGAGACTCGTTGAGATACCCTTACTAACATTTCATCTTTACTTACTAACATTTAATCTTTATAAGTAATGTCATTAGTTGTGGTTATTGCTGCTTTATTGATATGCAGGCTATAGGTTATTGGTTGCTTCATTGCCATGCAGGCAGGATTAGTATAAAATACCCGCAAGTCCTTGAACACGCCGGGTCCCCTGCGGGAGACCCGGCTGAGACACTGCTGCCTCTTTCAAACCAACAACTTTACTCTCCTCTATACCATTATTCTGTATACCTGATTTTTATAACAATCTTTTTATCAGCCTTTTTGCCACCGGTGGTAATGCCCGGGCGATGCCCATCGGAAGGAAAGAAAAGAAAGAAAACACCAGGCACAGCGCTGTATATCTTTCCACTGCCTGAATAATTAGCCACATCTTTTGACGCATCATAAGGAGTGGTAACTATTAATTTTGTTGTGGGTGAAACGGCGATCTTTTCTTCACCGGAAATCACGTAATGAAGGTCTACATACTTTTGGTGCGACTCCCACTTTGAGCTATCATAATCTTTTGTTGGATTTTCGGTTACAATCGCAAAAACATGATCGCTATCAATAGCATGTTTCCCATTTGATAACGTTTGCAGATCCTGTGTTTTTAAAAAGGTAAAGGCCTTATCCCAGTAAATTTTATTAAGCTTGTATTGCCGTGCAAACTCCATCTTATTTATTGTTTCATGCGGTTGTAATTGTAAACCACCCAGCCATGCCTTTCCATCAAACCATTTTTGTATCTCAAGCTTTTCCATGTCTTTGGGCGTTGTCTGTCCTTTCGTATTCATAGATGCTGTCAAAAGAAACAAGACCAGAATCAGCGTTGTTATTTTTTTCATTTTTTTACTTTTATAGGCCTTCAAATCTTGAATTCAAACTTTCAGTTTTTTAGCCTTTGTATCTTTTACAGCAGCTAAAGTTAAAACAGCCGACAGAAATAATGAGCCCGACATAAAGATATATGAGGCATTAAAATTTCCGGTAGCTCCATTTAAGTAGCCAACAATGGATGATCCGGCAAATGAGCCCAACGCACCAAAGCTATTAATTATCGCTATAGCTCCTGCTGTAACATTACCCGGCAAAATTTCTGTTATGATCGCGAAAAATGGGCCATAAGGCGCATACATGGCGGTACCCGCAATAACGAGCAAAACAAATGACAGCCAGAAATTACCGGTACCCGTTAAGTAAGAAGCATAAAATGCAATTGATCCAATTAGAAGAAAGGGCCAAACAAATACTTTTCTCTTTAATGTTTTGTCGGAAAAATAAGAGGCGCTTAACATCCCGATAATCGCACATACATAAGGCAGGGAAGACAAGCCATCCCGTTTTTATTATGCTCATACCGGGAGCCGCTTTAATAATAGACGGAAGCCACATCACAAATCCATAAACGCCAATGCTCCACAATGCATATTGCAAACAAAGCAAAATAACCGCCCGGGATTTAAAAGCCGCTGCATAATTCTTTACCGGTTTAATAGCTAAGTTGTTCTTGCTGTAAGATCAATTCCAAATCCTCTTTTTCACGAGGTGTTAACCAGCTGGCATCTTTTGGTTTATCGTTTACCAAACGCCACCAAAAGAAAGCCCACACGATTGCCGGCAAGCCTTCCCAAATAAACATCCACCGCCAGCCGACGGAATTAATTAAGTACCCTGATAGTATAGACATCCACAATATAGTAGCAGGATTACCGAGAATTAAAAAAGTATTGGCTCTGGAACGTTCGGCTTTTGTAAACCAGCGGCTCAATAAAATAACCATGGCTGGCATTACTGCGCTTTCTACAACACCCAGCATAAAACGAATACTCATCAAACCCGCGATGTTGCTAACTAAACCTGTCGCTATTGCCAGCCCACCCCACAAAATCAGGGACCAGAAAATTAATTTTTTTACACTTTTATTAGCTGCATAATGCGCTCCCGGGATTTGAAAAAAGAAATAGCCCAGGAAAAAAAGAGAGCCTAATAAAGAAGATGTAGCTGTTGTAATGTGCAAATCTTTCGACATCTCACTTGCTGCTGCAAAACCAAAATTAGCACGATCAAGATAGGCCAGGCTATAAGTAATAAAAGCCACGGGAATGAGGCGGTACCAACGTGAGCGTGCAATCGTTATATTCATTAATGCTCTTTATCTTTTAAGCGTTGCAAATTAATTTCTATTTATATGTCAATTGTATTATGTCGCTTATTTTATTACACGAAGTATAAAAAACCGATTACACGAATTTCCATCTTCTTTAATTCGTGTAATTCGTGCATGAAATTCGTGTTACCATTTGTGTGTCACTTCATACTGCCAATGACATGGATTTGTTTAGCTAAATATCCTGTCATGAGAACGTTTATCGTTCCATTGCGGCGTTGGTGCAAAATAACTTTTATCGGCAGGATGAAGATGTTGTTTTACCACTTCATCATTCAATTCAATTCCCAACCCCGGTGCTGTGAGTGGCAGGTTAGCAAAGCCTTTTGTAATTAATTTTCTTCCATCAGTTGTTTTTACGAGGCTCTCCCACCAGGGCAGATCTATCGAATGATGCTCGAGTGCTAAAAAATTTTGTGTTGCAGCCGCACAATGCACATTTGACATAAAAGAAATCGGCGTACCAGCCTGGTGCATCGCCATGGCAACACCATGTTCTTCAGCATAATCGCCAATTCGTTTTGTTTCCAGCAAGCCCCCGGATGTAGCCAGATCCGGGTGAATAATATCAACGGCGTGAATATCGATAAGAGGCTTAAAATTTTTTAGAAGGTAAATATCTTCGCCGGTAAGGCAGGGAGTTTCCAATGCATCCGAAAGCATTTTCCATTGGTCGGTTAATTCCCATGAAATAACATCTTCCAGCCACGCCAGCCTGTATTGTTCAAGCCTTTTGCCGAGCCTGATTCCATTATTTACATCAAAATGCCCATAGTGGTCGGTTGAAAGAGGAATATCATATCCTAACATTCCTCTTACATTTTCTACCAGTTTTGCAAGCCCGTCAAGGCCTTTATCAGTGATCTGTATTTGTGTAAAAGGATGCAGCGTATTTGCATAAGACATGTAATTACTCTGATCACCCCACTGTGCCAGATCGCCTTGCTCATTTTGCCAGAATTTATCATTTACCAACGCGCCCGGTATTTTCTTTAGTTCGCCAATACCAAGATCCATTTTTAACCAGGTATATCCCTGGTCATTGATGCGGTAATCCATTAATTTTTTCTGTTCTTCAGGTGAGCCGGCTTCGGGTGTGTCCGCATACAATCTTATTTTATCACGATACCTGCCGCCAAGTAATTGCCATGCCGGAACGTTATACGCTTTACCACATATATCCCAAAGCGCCATCTCTACACCACATACGCCACCCGCCTGCCGGCTCTGGCCGCCAAATTGTTTTATTGATTTAAATATTTGTTCCACGTTGCAGGGGTTTTGCCCAAGCAAACGGCTTTTTAAGATCAGGGCATAGCGTTCATCAGCTCCATCCCTTACTTCTCCTAAACCATAAATTCCCTGGTTGGTATCGATACGGATAATAGCGGTACGGCCCAGCACAGTAGTAACGCAATAACGCATGTCTGTAATTTTTAAATCAGATGGCGCTGAATAGCGTCTTACTTTTTGAGTACTTTGCGCTATCAATTCTTCGATAGGAGAAAACATGAAAGCGCTGCCTAAAGTAATTCCACCAAAAGCCGATTTTTTTAAAAAAGAACGGCGTGGATTTTCCGTGTATCCGCAATATTATTATTTGATGTAGCTTCTTCTATGTTATCCTGATCTTTTAATCCGATTTTCTTTAAAAATTTTTGTGAGGGAGTCATAATTATTGATTTTGTAGTGTAAGTGATTTGTTATGCTATACTACTTAACAGGGCTGCGCCCGGTCTTGACATATAACGCCCTTTCAGGGGTGCAGTATGAATCGCGGTATGCTGGTAAAATCCTCTATGGCTTTGTATGAATTATAGATTTACCAGGTTCTGTCCTTCATATATTCATCCAATTCTTTTCTTGTCATTGGGAGATTTTTTTGCGTATCAAGCCATTGCAAAAAATCCTTTTTTATTTCATCGCTCCATTGCTGATCGATCTGGCCCGGAGTATACTTACCTTCCCGCAAACGCTGGTGCCCAAAGGCATCTCTTAGTTGAACAAATTCAGAATTTTGTACAAGGTCTTCCAGGTATTGCGCAGGAATAAAAACAACGCCTCCTTTTTTTGCCAGCACCACATCGCCGGGTAACACAGTGGCCCTGCCGATGCGGATCGGAACATTAATGCCGCCCAGCATCATTTGTTGTATATAGGAAGGATCATAACCTTTTATCCAGCCATTAAACCCCTTGATTTCTTCAAGCCCTTCGATGTCTCTTACCGAACCATAAAATACCACACCCCTATGTGACTTGGCAAAAATGGCATTACCAAGGTTATCACCAATTAAAGTACCATCTACTACTTTACCATAACTGTCCGCCACATAAATATCCCCGTCTTTTAGTACATCAATTGGCCATGAGTTGGTGCTGCCAATGCGGCCTTCCGATTTCCCTTTATCTTTTATCATTTTATCATAATCCGGCCTCATAGGCATGTACTGAGCTGTTACTGCGCGGCCCGTCATTACTGAGTCAGGAAGAATTACCATCCAATCGCCTTCAAATTGATTTTGATATCCCTTGCCACGCAGGTATCCCCAGGCCTCTTCAAGAGAAACATTTTTTAGGCGCTCTAAAAAACGATCGGATGTTTTTGGGCGACCATCAGCAAAACGATCGCCTTTCCAATCAGGTGTTAGCACTTTAATCTGATCCGCTGTAAGTGTAACTTCCTGTGCCGGCAAATAAAATGCAAGGCAGAGAAATCCCGCCAGAAATAATACTCGTTGATTCATATCACTACGTTTTATGTTCGATGTTAAAATATTGCAAGCAACCGTTCAATTTAGTATTGTGTAATGCAAATCTGTATGCACCTAAATTATAAAGACTCATAGAATCACCTGGTCATTACTAAGACCAAAACAAACTATCACATCTTTCATGCTCCGCCTGTTGCTTCTGCAGAATCTTTGGATCTGTTTTAGCATTGCACGTTTTGTTTATTCATTTAAAGTTAATAATCTAATTCAACTTTTAACAAGCCGGGATAATAAAGTTTTCAAATGTATTTAAACCTAACCATTGAATCAGCCGTTTAACTATACGCCGGCACCTTCTAACTTTGCGATAAGTATGTCGCCGCGATAGTCGCTAGGCGGTTTTTCTCCATCACGGCTATTTGCGAAAACAGCATTTATAGTTATCCCAATAAATAAGGCAGGCAACGCATAAAGTTGCGTCATTATATATTAGTTTAGCTTTCTTAACTTGTTACTGCAAATTTTATTAAATATTCGTCAATGAAACATCTTTTCTGGCAGGCCTTCTTATTTTATCTATTCATACAGAATGCCGGCGCCCAAAAATGGTCAACAAACAAAATCGATTCTTCTGATATTGTAATTATTACAAACAGAGGTGGTCAAAAACTGGGTTATTCCACAACCTCCGGCGTAAAAATTCTTACCGTCAATGGCTTTGCCTTTAAGGATTTGAATAAAAATGGCAAATTAGACAGCTATGAAGATTGGCGTTTACCCGTTGACGTTAGAGCAAAGGACCTGGCATCAAAGTTGTCTGTAGCGCAAATTGCAGGTTTGATGCTCTACAGCAGGCACCAGGCTATACCTACTGCTCCTGGTGGCCCCTTTGCCGGGACCTATAATAAAAAACCTTTTGCCGAAAGCGGCGCCAATCCGTATGATTTGTCTGATCAGCAAAAAGAATTTCTAAACAAAGATAATGTGCGTCATGTGCTTATTACTTCAGTAATGAGCCCTGCAATAGCGGCGCGCTGGAACAACAATGTCCAGGCATTTGCAGAAGGTGTTGGCATGGGCATTCCTGCAAATAACAGTTCCGATCCGCGTAATGGTACTATTGCCAATGCGGAATTTAACGCCGGTGCCGGTGGCTCTATTTCAATGTGGCCCGGTTCTCTTGGACTTGCTGCAACCTTCGATCCTGCCATGGTAGAAAATTTTGGCAGAATAGCGGCAACAGAATACAGGGCTCTTGGCATAGCCACGGCGCTTTCACCACAGGTTGATCTTGCCACCGATCCCCGCTGGAACCGTGTGAGCGGTACATTTGGAGAAGATCCCAAACTGGCGACGGATATGGCGCGTGCATATATTGATGGCTTTCAAACTTCAACCGGAGATAAAGAAATCGCCAGGGGATGGGGATATAACAGTGTAAATGCAATGGTAAAACACTGGCCCGGCGGCGGAGCAGGCGAAGGTGGAAGAGATGCGCATTATGGCTTTGGCAAATACGCTGTGTACCCCGGTAAAAATTTTACACAACATTTTGTTCCATTTACTGAAGGCGCTTTTAAATTGAAAGGTAAAACGGGCATGGCTGCAGCAGTAATGCCATATTACACTATTTCTTATAACCAGGATGTGAAGAACAAAGAGAACGTTGCAAATAATTACAGCGCCTATATTATTAATGACCTTCTTAGAAAAAAATATAAGTTTGACGGTGTCGTATGTACAGACTGGCTCGTTACCGCCGATGAAACGGCTGTCGATGTTTTTTTGAGCGGTAAATCATGGGGGGTTGAAAAATTGTCTGTGCCCGAAAGGCATTATAAAATATTGATGGCGGGAGTTGATCAGTTTGGAGGCAACAATGACGCCGCTCCTGTTATAGAAGCTTATAACATGGGTGTAAAAGAGCATGGCGAAGCGTTTATGCGGTCGCGCTTTGAGCAATCTGCCGTTCGATTGTTGAAAAATATTTTCAGGGTAGGGTTATTTGAAGATCCATATCTCGATCCCAAAACATCGGCAGGTATTGTGGGCAAACCAGCGTTCATGGCCGCAGGATATGAAGCACAACTAAAATCGGTAGTACTGCTTAAAAACAAAAACCACACCCTGCCTCTCACAAAAAATAAAACAGTTTACATTCCTAAGAGATTTACTCCCGCGGGCAAGAATTTCCTCGGAGGGGATATACCGGAAAAATTGGATTACCCGGTTAATTTAAACGTGGTAAAAAAATATTTTAATGTTACCGATAATCCCGGCGAAGCAGATTATGCACTTGTATTTATCAGCAGCCCCAATAGTGGCGGTGGTTACAATAGTGCCGATGCAAAAAATGGCGGCACGGGTTATGTGCCTGTGAGCTTGCAGTATGAAGCGTACACCGCAACTGAGGCACGGGATACGAGCATCGCTGGCGGCGATCCGCTGGAGAAATTTACAAATCGTTCCTACAAAGGGAAAACTGCAAAGGCCATTAATAGTTCAGACCTTACTATGGTTACTGATACTTATGAAAAAATGAAAGGCAAGCCGGTTATCGTTTCTGTTACTGTGAATAACCCGATGGTATTTGGAGAGTTTGAAAACGATGCAAATGCAATCCTCGTAAATTTTGGTGTGCAGGACCAGGCAATTTTAGATATACTTAGCGGTGTCGCTGAACCGTCAGCGCTGTTGCCTATGCAAATGCCCGCAGACATGCATACTGTTGAAACGCAATTTGAAGACGTGCCGCATGACATGAGGCCCTATAAAGATTCTGAAGGCAACAGTTATGATTTTGGATTTGGACTTAACTGGAAGGGAATTATTAATGATGCAAGAACCGCAACCTATAAAAAGTGATTGGATCAAAGCCTTTATGCCTTTATAAATTTTTTGCGTTTAGAAATAAACGTTACGGCATATATATGTTCAAAAAATTAGCGCAAATAATAATTTGAAATTTATTCATAAAAATTACAAACCAAAAACGATGCCCAACCATTATTACAACTCGGAAGACCTTGGCAAATTTGGAAACATTTCAGAATATCAAAAAGACCTGGCGGATAAATTTTTTGCGTGGTATGGCGCAGCTTTTGCGGATAGTGCACTAACAGCAAAAGAAAAATCTTTAATTGCATTAGCCGTAGCACATGCAGTGCAATGCCCTTATTGTATTGACGCGTATAGCAGCGATGCATACGAGAAGGGATGGAGCGAGGCTCAGATGATGGAAGCAATACATGTAAGTGCTGCTATCCGCGGCGGAGCTTCATTAGTTCATGGGGTGCAAATGATGAATAAAGTAAAAGAAATAGCTATGTGATCCAAGTGATTGAGTCATTGGGTCATTGAGTCATTAGGTCATTGGTCATTTAGGGACTTATTGACCATTGACTTATTGATCTCGTTATATTGACGTTCAATTTCCGCAACGACATGAAGTCATTAAAGCAACAAGGAAACATTTTAGCCGATTCGCATGCGCAATTAGAAATAATTGAACATGGGAAGACGGGTGACTTTGCTTTAGTGCCTTTTCAGCAAAAACTGGAACAAAGTAATTTGTATCCCTTAACGGCTACAGGTGTTGAAATCTTCCAGGTTAATGTTGGCAAAATGTGCAACCAGGTATGTGCACACTGCCATGTAGATGCGGGTCCCGACCGAAAGGAGATTATGACCGAAGAAGTCATGTTGCACTGCCTTACCGCAATAAAAAATAATCCATCGTTAAAAATTGTTGACATTACCGGCGGAGCTCCTGAAATGAACCCCCATTTCACATGGTTTGTTGAAGAAATAAAAAAGATGGCCCGCCACATAATTGTCCGGTGTAATCTTACCATTATTGTCTCAAATAAAAAATATAACGACCTCCCGCAATTTTTTAAACGGCATAATATTGAGGTGGTTTCTTCCCTGCCATTTTACAAAAAAGACAGAACCGACAGGCAAAGAGGCGACGGAGTGTTTGACGATTCAATTAAGGCATTGCACATGCTTAATGAAGCAGGTTATGGAAAGCAGGGATCCGGGTTCATTTTAAATCTGGTATACAACCCGGCGGGGGCTTTTCTTCCTCCAGCACAGCACGCGCTTGAAAGGGAGTACAGGCAGGAGTTGATGCAGCATCATGGGATCGTTTTCAATAACCTGTATGCTATCACCAATCTGCCCATCAACCGGTATCTTGATTATTTACTGGTGAGTGGCAATTATGAAAAGTATATGGAAAAACTGGTAAATGCCTATAACCCGGCGGCTGCGGAAAATGTTATGTGCAGGAATACAATTTCAATTGGGTGGAATGGATATTTATATGACTGCGATTTTAATCAAATGCTTGATCTTAAAATAAGTTGCGATCAAAAACATGTATCTCAATTTGACCTTGAAAAACTAAATGTCAGGGAAATTGTGGTTAACCAGCATTGTTATGGATGTACTGCGGGCGCCGGATCAAGCTGTGGCGGAGCTGTTACAGCCGGGTAATTGTCCGCAACTGCGTAATTGTGACTTGAATATTCTCTAATGGCAAGCGCACTAATAATTTTTGTAAAAAACCCTGTCGCTGGTAAAGTAAAGACAAGATTGGCAGATGCATTAGGTGAGGCAAATGCTTTGCTGATCTATCAAAAGCTTTTACTACATACCTGCTTTATTACGACAGGAATTCCTACAGATAAATATGTCTTCTATTTAGATTACATCAACCGTGACGATCTTTGGAAAAATGAAATCTATAAGAAAAAATTGCAGGTGGGTGATGACCTTGGTGAACGCATGAAGAATGCATTTAGCCTGTTATTTAAAACAGGCTATAAAGAAATAGTGATAATAGGAAGTGATTGTTATGACCTCACCGAAGAAATCGTAATGAATGCATTTCATCTGTTAAAACAAAAAGATGTTGTAATAGGCCCTGCAAAAGATGGTGGGTATTACTTATTGGGAATGAATGCTTTTATTCCAGGCTTATTTATCGGGAAGAGCTGGAGTACAGATAAAGTTTTTCAGGAAACTATAGCAGAACTTGCGGGCCTTAATTATTCAACATACCAGCTTCCTGTTTTAAAAGATGTTGATACGCCCGATGATATAGACTTTCGTTACTAACCCGTTAATTGTGCGTTGTCAGTGGTAAATACTTAGACGAATTACTTACAGTGTTTTTCACTAATTCGTGTAATTCGTGAATAAAATTCGTGTAATCATATATGCCTACACTTACTTAACACGATGCAATTAATCTGCAAGTATGTTTCTGCGAACTGTATGACCCTGCACCGGCCTTTCTATATCCGGAGCTGGCTTTATCTTTTTAAAAGGCATCTTTAATAAAAATCGTGGGGTGAGTTCTTGTGCATCACTGTAAGCCGCTACGCCGGTTACCACAGCATCTTGTGCAACCTGTAATTGTATGGTCTTGCATAACCTGTCCCAGAAAGAAAAGATCACCGCATAATTACTGTCCGTTTCATTTTTAATAATGGAATGATGAATGCCATGCATCCTTGGTGTTACAAAAACAAGATTGATCATTCTTTCAACACTAACGCGGTAATCTTAAATTGCTGTGGTGAAATTGCGTAGCCGCTTCGAATACGATCTCATAAATTAGAACCAGTAATGGGCTCGCGCCGGATAAAAAAACAAAGGCGCCCCTGAAAAAAACGGAGCCGATTAACTCACCGTAGTGAAAGCGGGTAGCTGTGGTAACGTCAAGATCAAGATCCGTGTGATGAACTATATGAAACCGCCAAAGCACGGGCAATTTATGGTTAAGTATGTGCCACAGGTAGTTGGTAACATCCAGTATTAAAAATGCGATTGAAGCTTCCATCCACGCCGGAAGTGAATACAAATAATTTAGGCCAATGTGCAGCGTTTGATTTTTAAAAGCCAGCCACACCATCACAGGCAGAAGCAAGAATCGCAACAACACAAACGAAGGAATTGAAACGAGGTTGTTTATAAAAACTCTTTTCTTTTTCTGCTGAACTCTTTTTCGTAATTCAAACTTGTTTTCCAGGACGAAAAGAAATATAAATAGCCCCGCTAAAATTGGTATGCCTTTCCAATCAAATACCTCATGAATAAGCCTCATTTTTCTCTTAATTTTTTTCCTTCGCCTTTGCCGGGCTTCCATGTTACATCTTTATTTAACTCTTCCTTTTTCTGTATCCAGGGAGACGAATTTTTAGGCGCTTTTCCAAACCTTAGTTTCCACGACCTGATGCCGGTTTTAAGTTCCTGGATGGGTACAAATGGAGGCTTATAACCATAGGCCCTATATTTGCCCGGCGCCACCTTTCCTTTATTGCGAACGAATATTGCAAAATCTGCGGTCCATTTATCAAAAGACTGCATTACTTTTTCATCTTTCACCATGTCTTCCGATTGGGTATTACTGTATTTTCTGTTCTTACCAAACAATTCATATTTCCATAAGTGATCTGGTACTTCAACACCTCCGTACCTGCATTGCCACACCAATGGTTGGTAGGCCAGCCGGTCGTTTTCAAAAGGCTCTTCTTCCGGCTTGAAGTACTCTTTATGTGTTAGTATCTTCGGCCTTCCGTTTTCATCCAGTTCATCTCCCCCATCATCTCCATAACAAAAAAACGCTGCCGTTCTTCCTTCAAGGTGATTAACGCTAAGTTCTTTCCATTTACTGGCATGTTCAAGTGCCATAGCCATTTCAGGGTCTTTATGTGCTATGAGACTCTCATCAGGATTTCCCCCATTCATGCAAACCAACCTGTCAAACATTAGTTTTAAATTGCTGCTCGGCGCGTACCAGTTTACAGGACCAATTATGGCCCATGCGTCGGCCATGTCAAGCCTGGCGTACAAGTCAAGGTTCCACATAAGGTCAGGCTCCGCCCATGAATTTTTTACATAACAATTACATGGCCACACGCAGAGCGCCATAGAAGTAGACACACATGCATTACAGCTTTGTATGTGTTCCCGTTTATAAACATTGCCCAGATCTTCATAGTCAATTTCCCATTCACCGGGAAGGTTCGAAGCCATCCGCAACATCAGCATTCTTGATTTTGAATCCACACCAGGGCAATTATATTGACGGCGGTTTGAACCCGAAATGATCAGTATTCTGTAAGGCCGCTCATGCGCGGGAAGCTTTGCATTATCGTCATTTGGTTTCATGTTACACTTTATCTTGTTTTATTAACCTGCGATATAAGGCTACCAATTTATTTTGCGATACACCGGTTTTATACAAAAAATAAATAAGGAAAAATATTCCCTGCATCCTGTAAGTACCGTTTATCGCATACTTCCTTGCAGAGGTAATAATTGCGTCGCCTACCACTTTAAATTTACCATATTTTTTTAAGCGCGGAACGATTTCCTGGTCTTCCATTACAATGAGCCTTTCATCAAATCCACCCGCCTTTGTAAAAATTTCCTTAACTACAAACAGGCTCTGGTCACCAAAACGAAAAGCATTTACATCAAACCTGGTAAACCATGCGCTTGCTCTTAGAAACCAATGATGGCTATCAAACTGCAAACGAAAGCATCCAATACTGTAGCCATTTTTTATTTGTTCCTCAATTTTACCGGCATAATTTTCGGGCGGGAAACTATCTGCGTGCAAAAAATATAAAACACTTCCCTTTGCGAACGAGGCTCCATAATTCATTTGCGGACTTCTTCCTTTTTTTGGGGAAGCAAATACTGTAGCGCCGGCCTTTGTAGCAACGGCAACTGTATCATCAGTACTCTGACCATCTGCAATAATTATTTCAATTAATTTACCCGTATTATTCTTTTGCAAAAAGGTTAACAGCGATGCAATATTTTTTGCTTCGTTAAAGGTTGGTATAATAATGCTCAATACAAATGAGTTATCTATCTGTTTCACTCAAGTAAGATAAACATTGAATTTACATCAGGAGATTTGTTAAATACTAATCTTTCTACCTTAAATCCGGCAATAGCCTGTATCGTTCTCATAGCATTAAAATCATTCTTGTATTGATGAAATCGAAGCTTTGCAGGTTATGCCCGCCGCCCATGCCAGGGCGCATTGCATCCTTTCATTAAGAACCAGGTGGCAGTACCATTACGCGATGCAACCAAATAATGTATCAGCAACTCTTATAATTACTGAGCGAGCCGTTCTTCAGGTTGCTTTTAACACCGAAAGTAAAAGCAATCCTATATATTTGACTGGAATAATTGCACAACCGGCCAAATATATTATTTAATTTGTCAAGATATAATAACAGGATATGCGTAAATTCTATTTCGTAGTATTTTCTTCATTTTTATTTGCGCCCGCTTTCGCACAAAGCCTTGCCCGGATAACGATAGACAACAGTAGCAATTCGGATATTATTTCTTTTTTAGTGGATGAAACTGTGCTCATAAATGTAAGCGAGGATGGAAAAATTATCGAGTGGGGAACGGAAGACAGGACGCAAAGAGGAGACATGTATCCGGGAATATTGGAAAAGTATATGGGAAAAGAAGAATATTATCCTTCAACGGATAATGAAGCATATCGGGGAAAGATAAAATATATTGGAAGGGCTTTAATTACTTATTATAGCTCAGATGAAAATGAGGCGCTAAAAGGCAAAGTAAAAAGCATTGGTTCAAATGTTTTCGATTATTATATGTCTTATGATGATCCTGCGTTTAAGGGGAAATTAAAAGATGCCGGCACCGTGTCCTTTACTTATTACCGGTCATTTGATAACGACGCTTATAAAGGAAAATTAAAAACGGCAGGTTTTACTAACTTAACGTATTATGGGTCATTTGATGATAAGGCCTACAAAGGAAAGATAAAAAATATTGACCGGGCGTCATTCACCTATTATTCTTCTTATGACGCACAGGGATATGGCGGGGTATTAAAAATGGGTTCACGCATAGTGTATAACGGCAACGTAAAATATCTTATTAAGAATTAATTTCTTCTCACAATACCTCTATTCCGGGCTGAATCAGGTTAACCGGATATATATCAATTCCGGCCAGGGACTTTTAAATATTCATTGCAGGCGCGTCCCTATTTGTGATCGACTAACAATTTCATTATACCATCTTATTGATAGGTAAGAAAGATCATATTAATAATTCGAATATGAATTAAATTTTTGCGAGTGGTGAAAATTTGTAGAAAACTTTAACTGATGATTTTGCTAAATTTAAATATGCCGTTCTAATATTGCAGCGGCATACCTCTATGCTTTATTAAATTTTGCAAATAAAAATCGACAAAAAATGGTACAAAAAAAGTATTTTAAATCCAAGGATTATTGTAAAGTAAAGTTCAGTTTGAATGTTGAAAATGCTGAAACCGTTGAAATCCTTGGGCTAAACAGTGACTGGGAAAATTCTATTATAATGAGTAAAAAGAAAGACGGCACTTTTAGTTGCGATGTCACAATCCCTAAAAATACACAGCACCAGTTTAAATATCTTGTGAATGAAAGTAACTGGCTTAATGACCCTGATGCAGATGGTTTGCTTCCCAATGAATTTGGTGGTACTAATAGTTTGATTATTCTTTAAATTCTTCATCCTTACCAGAATTCTCTTCGGCCTTTAAAATATAAGCGGCCGCTATCTAAAAGAGAATTGAATTTCTTTAAATGATTGCAGGTATTGAGAAAAGGAATGTATTCGTTACATCGCCTGGTTGCATTGCTTTGTCATCAAAATACTAAGCACTGCAATTGTTGACATGGCCTTTACCTTTATGTCCCCCCGTAATGAATATAAGGCAAATATCCGCCAACCATTTATGGTGGGATATAATGGTAGGAAGGAACTGAATTTTTGATTCATAGTAACAACCGCTTATGTTTTTGTAATCGATTGGGTATATAATAACTATACTCCAGGCAAAATCAAATTAGAAATAAAACAAATCACAGGCAGGCAATATATACAGATGATGGTCACTCCAGAAATATTTTCAGTGGCGCAAATACTTTGGGATTATCACCATATGAACCATCAACTTCTCAAATCTGATTGCATTCTTGCGCTGGGAAGCCATGACCTGAGAGTAGCAGACAGGGCCGCAGACCTTTATCTTGAAGGATGGGCGCCATTGGTAATCATGTCGGGCGGCCTGGGAAATTTTACTAAAAATATTTGGAGCAATACTGAAGCGGATCAATTTGCTGATATTGCTATAAAAAAAGGTGTGCCTGCGGGCAGTATTTTAATTGAAAATGTCTCAACAAATACAGGGGAAAATATTTTATTTACCCAACGTTTACTGGAACGCAAAGGGCTTCGCCCTGACAGCTTTATTGTTGTGCAAAAGCCCTACATGGAACGAAGGGCCTATGCCACGTTTAAAAAATACTGGCCGTTTAAAAAGCTATTGGTCACATCACCACAAATATCTCTTGATAACTATCCCACAGACGCTATTCCACTTGAAAAAGTAATCAATATTATGACGGGAGATCTGCAGCGTATAAAACTCTATCCTTCAAGAGGCTTCCAGGTTTACCAGGAAATACCCGCGGAAGTTTGGGATGCTTACGAAAAACTAATTGATGCAGGTTTTAATGAGCACCTGATTAAGGAATAATAGCATGATTTAAATGAAGTAAACTAGTGTCATGTTAATCGTGAATTGTCGGTAGTTGATAGCTGAGTTCACAGTGCACCTGTGACAATTCACGTTCAAAGCGCAGCTTTATAATTAACATAACACTACTACTATAATTGTTATTACTTTACGAACGGGTAACGAATTGATAAAGTAACCGGATTCGGGAAGAAGCAAAACAGACTATTTTCGCAATATGGCCATTACAGTAAATCACCGAAAAATATAAGCCAGGCTCTTAAATGATTCCTGGTTATTTCTTCATCACAATTTATTCGATAAACATTCTTTTCCTGCACCTTTGCATCCGTAACCAGCTTTAATAAAGATCATGGAAATTGGTATTTATACTTTTGCAGATATAGCAACACATCCCATTACTAATACAACAATTACTCCACACCAGCGCATGCTTAATCTCATGGAAGAGATCGAGCTGGCAGACCAGGTGGGCCTTGATGTATTTGCTGTGGGTGAACATCACCGCCCCGAATATGCGGTATCAGCACCGGCCGTGGTACTAGGCGCCGCTGCGGTAAAAACAAAGCATCTTAAACTTTCCAGCGCTGTTACCGTGCTGAGTTCAGATGATCCGGTAAGGGTTTTTCAGCAATTTGCTACCGTTGATCTCTTATCGGGTGGAAGAGCCGAGATCATGGCCGGGCGAGGCTCTTTTATTGAATCCTTTCCTCTTTTTGGATACAGCCTTAATGATTATGATAAATTATTTTCTGAAAAGTTGGAAATGCTGGTGCGCCTTAATGAAAGTGAGAAGGTAACCTGGAAAGGGAAATTCACCCAAAGCATTGATAACCTTGGCGTGTATCCCAGGCCATATCAGCCTAAATTACCGATATGGGTAGGCGTGGGTGGCACACCTGAGTCTGTAATTCGTGCGGCAGAATATGGCTTGCCGATGGCGCTGGCTATTATTGGTGGAAGCCCCGCCAGGTTTGCTCCTTTTGCCCAGTTGTACCGAAATGCATATCAAAAAGCAGGATTAGTGCGACAAAATTTACAGATGGGCATCAACTCCCATGTGTATGTTGATGATACTTCCCAAAAAGCCCGTGACGAATTTTACCCGCCTTATGCAGCCGTAATGGACAAGATAGGAAAGGAACGCGGATGGCAAGGCATGAGCAGGCAACAGTTTGACGTGGCTACAGGGCCTCAGGGCGCATTGCTCGTAGGCAGCCCACAGGAAGTGGTTGATAAAATATTATACGAATATGAACTTTTTGGAAATACTCGTTTTCTTGCTCAAATGAGCCTTGGAGCTATGCCTCATCGTAAAATCTTACATGCAATAGAACTGTTAGGAACCAAAGTGGCGACGGAAGTAAAAAAATTTACGGCTCATAAAGAAGGTATAAAAGATAGCACTGCAGATGATTTTAATAGTTAGCACCTGAATCAACCAGCAATTTTATTTTTACTCCATACTTATCAACCTTTGTGATTGTAATTATTAAAAATAAAGTTGATAACAATAACCCGGGATAAATTTTACAAAGCGAACTTTGTAAAAGCTACACTTTCAACGTGAATTGCCGGTACATGTAAACTTCAGTTATTTATTACTGCCGATTCACAATTAACATAACACTGGTTGTAAATTAATAGTTATGATGAAGTTTTACAAGTTCCCAATTGCTGCCACCTTTCTTTCATTAAGCAATGTGGTATCAGCACAGTCTTCGCAAAATATAATAAAGATCAACCAGGACGGCTATTATACCAATGCCCCTAAGATAGCTGTCGTAACCAGCGATTATAAAACTGATGAATATGCGGGCGCTCACTTTGGTTTCTATATTTTAAAAGCCAATATTGGTGACACAGTATATAAAGGCAGCCTCGGAGAAATTCGCGCATCTGCCAACTCCTCAATTAAAACACGAATAGCTGATTTCAGCGCTTTCCATCAAAAAGGTGCTTATGTATTATACGTACCTGGTATTGGTGATTCATGGCCTTTTTCAATTGATGAAAACGTTCATAAGAATGTGGGCATTGCTGTTTTAAAGGGGTTTTATTTTTTACGCTCTTCGATACCTTTGGAAGAAAAATATGCGGGTAAATGGCATCGCCCTGCCGGGCATCCTGATACTTCAGTATTGATACATGCCTCCGCCGCAAGTGCTATGCGGCCAACCGGTACTGTGATTTCCACACCGGGTGGCTGGTACGATGCCGGTGATTATAACAAGTATGTTGTAAACTCCGGCATTACCACCGGCACCTTACTGTCGGCCTATGAAGATTTTCCGGGCTATTATAATGAGTTACCCACCAATATCCCTGAAAGTGGCAACGGCGTTCCTGATATCCTAAATGAAGCTTTATATAACATCCGCTGGATGCTTAGCATGCAGGACCCCAATGATGGGGGCGTTTATAACAAATGTACCAATGCCGCCTTCGACGGTATGGTTTCTCCCGGTGTAACCAAACTGCCGAGGTATGTAGTTCAAAAAGGTACAGCCGCTACTCTTGACTTTGCAGCAGTATCGGCACAGGCAAGCCGCATTTTCAAAAAATATAACGAAAGGTATCCACGTTTATCAGATAGTTTACTGAATGCGGCCGTAAATGCCTGGAAGTGGGCGCAAAAAAATCCTGACCTCGAATACAATCAAAATTCAATAAATAAAAAGTTCGAGCCTGCAATTACGACTGGCGCTTATGGTGACAGGCGTTTTAAAGACGAATGGTTTTGGGCTGCTGCCGAACTATTTGCTACAACAGGACGGAAAATTTATTATGATACCATTTCAAAACACATAGCGGATTCCGTTCAACTTCCTTCCTGGGGTGATGTACAGATGCTGGGGTACTATACACTAGCGCGTTTAAGAAATAACCTGCCGCCCATTGCAAAAAATACCACTTCACAATTAACACAAAAAATAGTAGTGTTCGCTGATACATATCTTTCAGGAGTGGCTGGCAACGCATTTGGAACTGTTATGGGAACCTCAAAAAGAGAATTCAACTGGGGAAGCAATTCGTCAGCGGCAAACCAGGGTATTGCTTTAATTAACGCATATCTTATTACAAAAGATAAAAAGTATATCAACGCTGCTTTAACAAATATGGACTACCTGCTTGGAAGAAACGCTACGGGTTATTCGTTTGTAACTGGCACGGGTTTCAAGTCTCCAATGCGTCCTCACCATCGCCCGTCTATTGCAGATGGCATCGAAGACCCCGTTCCCGGCTTATTAGTTGGTGGCCCTAACCCCGGGATGCAGGACCACGCCTACTATGAACATGTTGAACCGGAGACAGCTTATTCTGATACAGATGCAGCTTATGCTTCTAATGAGATCGCCATCAACTGGAACGCCCCTGCTGTTTATTTGTTTAATGCCATCGAGGCATTGCAGAAGGAACTTGGCTACTAGTGTTATGTCAATCGTGAATTGTCGGTAGCGGATGTGCTGGAATTTACTGTTTACACGCGACCATTCACGTTCAAAGCGTAGCTTCATATTTGACATAACACTGGTACGACAAGAATGTAAAAGCAATTTGACACGTAAATGTCCGGCGTTTTTTTGCTCATTCCATGTCGTGAAAATGCCTGCGCTTATTTTTAAGCTGCTGCTCAATAACATATTTTTGAATAGGATTTTGGCGTTATAGATTGTCGTTATTACCCCCAATATTGTCGCTTTCACAGACTGCCTGTGATGAATGCTCTAATTATTTTTGTAATATAATCAACCAATAAAAATTATTTCTATGGCAACGATGCAAAAAATTACATCAAACCTGTGGTTTGATAACCAGGCTGAAGAAGCGGCAAAATTTTACACTTCTGTTTTCAAAAACTCGCGGATTGGAAAGATATCCCGTTATGGAAAAGAAGGGTATGAAGTTCATAAAAGGCCGGAAGGTTCTGTTATGACGATACAGTTTTATTTAGAAGAGCAGGAATTTACAGCTCTTAACGGCGGGCCACTTTTCAAATTTAATGAGGCGATTTCATTTGTAGTTAATTGCAATTCGCAGGAAGAAGTTGACTATTATTGGAATAAGCTCAAAGAAGGTGGAGATGAAAATGCACAGGTTTGCGGATGGCTGAAAGATCAATTCGGATTGTCATGGCAAATCATTCCAACCGTACTACCTGAGATGCTCAATGACCCCGATGTAAAGAAATCGCAACCGGTCATGAAAGCAATGCTTCAAATGAAAAAAATTGACATTAACGCGTTACAGCAGGCCTATAGTAGCAGCTCAAATTGATAATACATCGCAATGGGCAAATGAAAATTCATTTATCCCGATCATGCAACATAATACAAACTAATGCACAATAATCCATCACTTATAAGTGGCTATTCTCCTGTAAATGGAATTAAAATGTATTATGAAATCCACGGCGCCGGCAAGCCATTGGTGCTGCTTCATGGAGGTGGCTCAACCATCCAAACGACGTTCGGCAGAATATTACCGTCCCTTGCAAAAAACCGGCAGGTAATTGCTGTTGAATTACAGGCTCATGGCCGTACAGAAGACAGAAATACACCGGAAAGTTTTCAACAGGATGCCGCTGATGTTATAACACTTTTAAATAATCTTAATATTTCAAAAGCTGATTTTTTTGGATTTAGCAATGGGGGACATACTGCTATGCAAATTGGAATCAGCTATCCCGGAATTGTTCAAAAGCTAATTATTGCATCGGCATTTTACAAAAGAAGCGGAGCGATCCCGCAGCTGTTTGAAGGTTTGAAAAATGCAACATTAAATGATATGCCGCTGGCGCTGAGGAATGCTTATCTACAGGAAATTCCTGATAAAAACCGCCTGCAGGTAATGTTTGAAAAAGACAGAGAAAGAATGCTGAATTTTAAAGACTGGAGCGACGAGGATGTTGCTTCAATCACTGTGCCTACTTTGCTAATTGCCGGAGATGCCGATGTGGTTATCCCGGAGCATACAGTAGAAATGTTTCACCTAATTCCGCACTGCCAGTTATCGATAATACCTGGCGGTCACGGAACTTACATTGGAGAAATAACAACACTAACCAATGGTGAATGGACACAGGATTATGTGATTTCTTTAATTGAGCAATTCCTCGATGGCCCGGACCCATAAATGAACCGGCCGGCTCCTGATATGCCGGTCATGGCAATGGTTAAAGTTTTGAATCATTCCGCAATTCGAAAACCGCAATCAATAGAGAAGACAAACGATATTTAATTTATAAATTTGTCAGCAGTTCAGCAGCTATAGGCGAAACATTTGTTTACAGGCGAAAATTCACGTTCAAAGCGAAGCTTGATAATTGACATGACGCTATTGTTATGTTAATTGTGAATTGTCGCTGGTTAATAGCTGGAGCTCACAGTGTAGCGATGACAATTCACGTTCAAAGCGAAGCTTCATAATTGACATAACACCAGCTTCGTGTATTCTTTATAAAATACCATGAGGTGACGCAAACTAATACGCTCGTTATAGGAGCAAGCATTTCAGGGTTGGCTTCGGCCGCCTCTTTGCAAAAAGAAAATATCGAATATATTATTATTGAAAAACAAAGCCAGGTGGCTACACCCTGGCGTAATCATTACAACCGCCTGCATTTACATACAAGCAAGCGATTTTCAAACCTGCCCTACAAAAAGTTTGAAAAAACAATACCTGAATATCCTGCCAGGCAACAAGTCGTTGACTACCTGGATGACTATCAAAAAGAATTTAACATCAACCCGGTCTTTAATACCGAAGCAATATCTGTAAAGAAAAACGGCGACTATTGGATTACTGAAACAGCCGGCGGCTCTTTTAAATCGAGGTACGTTGTAATGGCTACGGGCACTTATGGTATGCCCAGGCCCATCAACTTTAAAGGCATCGAAACATTTCCTGGCAAGATTTTGCACAGCATTGAATACAAAACAGGTAAAGATTTTGAGGGTCAAAAAGTATTGGTGGTAGGTTTTGGTAATTCTGCCTGTGAAATTGCGATTGATTTATACGAACAAGGGTCGATACCATCAATGTCCGTTCGATCGCCTGTAAATGTGATTCCACGCGATGTTTTGGGCTTGCCTGTGCTGGAACTAAGTTTATTGATGAACCACCTTCCGCCCCGCCTGGCTGATGCCATCAGCGCCCCTTTTATGAAGTGGCTGGTTGGTGATATTACCAAATTAGGCCTCAAAAAGATGCCGTATGGCCCGCTGGAAGAAATTAGCAGGGATGGAAATATTCCTATATTAGACATCGGCACTATTAAGCTCATTCGCCAGGGGCACATAAAAATTTATGAGGATATTGATTACGTTAACGATAGCACGATCCATTTCAAAGGCGGCAAAATAGAAAGCTTTGATGTGATGGTTGCGGCGATCGGGTATTACAGGAACTTGCCGAACATTCTCGATGTTGATACAAGCCGTTTCGAGGATTTACGGGTGTGTGTTGATAAGCAAAGATATTTTGGCAAAGACGGTTTATATTTCTGTGGCTTTTGGATAAGCCCGACAGGCCAAATACGTGAAATTGCTTCGGATGCACAAAAAATTGCGGCCGATATTGCAAAAAAAGGACGCCGTTTCTAACGATTCCATTGACAAAGCCAATCAAGACATTGTTATAAATTGTAAAGCGAATAAAGGCCAGGCGAAAACGGCCAATAATAAATTACTATGAATTTTAAACTAATCCGGGGTTCGCTTGAATATAAAGGTGTCCTAAAGAATTTGATGCAATTTTATATCTATGATTTTACGGAGTATGTTTCATATGATGTTGGAGCAGATGGGTTGTTTGAAGCCTATCCGGATTTGGAAAGTTATTTTGAAGAAGAAAATCAGAAATTTGCATACATTATAAAGAAAGACGGAAGGTATATTGGTTTTGTTTTGGTAAAATCTATCAACTCTGAAGACAAAACCTATTTTTCTATAGCAGAATTTTTTATAATGAAAAAGTACAGGCGGCAAAAAATTGGAAAAGCAGTGGCTGGGCAAGTCTTTAATTTACATAACGGCGAATGGGAAGTTTACCAAAAAGAAACTAATAAGCCCGCTTATGAGTTCTGGAAGAAGGTTATTGCTGCATATACCAAAGGACAGTTTAAAGAACGCTTTGAAAATGGCAGAACAATTCAGGAATTTAAAAATTAATTAAAGAAGCCGGTTTATGCCCGTTAAACAGGCAACTGATTTGTTTTACAAGAAACTTTATAAAATGAAATTGTTTTTACTGACTGTTTCCTTTTTCTTGATAAAGCTCTGTGTGTATGGCCAAACGGCAATGTCGAAAAAAGACCAGTTGTATTGGGACAGCATTAATATACCAGGCAAAGAGCCTTATGTATTAGGAGCCGATTCAAAGAAACAAGAGGGTGTGCCGGAAGGAACGGTTACAAAATATCACTGGAGCAGTAAAAAAATTTATCCCGGAACCGAAAGAGACTATTGGCTGTATGTACCACGGCAGTACGATCCGAAAAAACCTGCCTGCCTGATGATATTCCAGGATGGAAACCTGTATTTGTTTGGGAAAGAAGTAAGGCCGGCTATTGTTTTTGATAACCTGATCAACAAAGGTGACATACCGGTAATGATCGGCCTTTTTATAAATCCCGGTGATAAAGGCCCTGGTAATCCCGTCTACGGTGGCGCTGATAACAGAAGCTTCGAGTATGACACCGTTAGTGACCGGTATTCCCGGTTTCTTATTGAAGAATTAGTTCCGGAAGTAAAAAAGAAATTTAATATTACCGAT
The DNA here is from genome assembly GCA_963800635.1 of uncultured Chitinophagaceae bacterium. Lineage (GTDB taxonomy): Bacteria > Bacteroidota > Bacteroidia > Chitinophagales > Chitinophagaceae > Ginsengibacter. Next base: position 421,967 of record CAWDCB010000011.1, on the reverse strand, counting down.
GATCCTGCGGGCAGAGCAATTTGTGGAATGAGCTCGGGCGGTATTTGCGCATTCAACGCTGCATGGCAAAGGCCCGATGCATTTGGAAAAGTAATAAGCCATTGTGGTAGTTTTGCAAATATCCGTGGTGGTTACGTTTTACCATTTCTCATCAGAAGTACTTCTAAAAAGAACATTCGGGTTTTTTTACAATCGGGCGCAAAAGATGCAAATGTTTACTGGGGTAACTGGGCATTGATCAACCAGGAAATGGCTTCGGCGCTTGCTTATAGCGATTACGATTACAAGTTTGTCTTCGGAGAAGGCGGTCATTCCCTCGTTCACGGTGGTGCGATTTTTCCTGACACCTTAAGATGGCTCTGGCGTGACTATCCAAAAAAGTAAATCGTCAATCTATATGGTCTTATCAAAAATGGCGCGCTTTTTATACACGAATTACAAAACGCACATTACATTTATTGGTACGCGTTTCCGCTAATTTACATAATCGTATACAAAATTTGAGTAGTCATAATTTGTGATATAACTCTTAACTTAACACTGATTACCTTTATTCTCAACAGATTCATACTCGGATGAAATATTACATCATTGCCGGCGAAGCTTCGGGCGACCTGCATGGCAGTAATCTTATTAAAGAAATTAAGCTGCTGGATGCGGGCGCTTACATCAGGTGCTGGGGAGGCGACAAAATGGAAGCGACGGGAGCTACGCTGGTAAAGCATTACAAGGATTTAGCATTTATGGGTTTTGCAGAAGTTATCAAAAACCTGCCTGCTATATTAAAAAATTTCAAATTTTGCAAAGAAGATATCCGGAAATTCAATCCTGATGCAGTAATTCTTATCGATTACCCCGGATTTAATCTACGCATGGCACAATGGACAAAGAAAAATGGATTTAAAACCATTTTTTATATTTCGCCGCAGGTATGGGCATGGAAAGAAAGCAGGGTCAAAGCAATAAAAAAATATGTTGATAAGATGATTGTGATCCTGCCTTTTGAAAAAAAATTTTATAAAACGATGGGATTATGATGTTGAATATGTAGGGCATCCGTTGGTGGAAGTGATAGAAAATTTTAAAAAGGACCATCCGGAGCTTATACGATCTACAAATATTATTGCCTTATTACCGGGAAGCCGGAGGCAGGAAATTGCCACCAAGCTTCCCATCATGCTGGAAGCTTCCAAAAATTTTGGCGGCTATACATTTATTGTTGGCAAAGGCTCCGTCAATTGAGGATGAATTTTATAACCGTTCCTTACAGGTTATAAAAATGTAAAGGTAGTAGCTAATGATACTTATTCTTTGCTCATGAAAGCAAGGGCTGCATTGGTTACCTCAGGAACGGCAACACTTGAAACCGCCTTATTTGGTGTTCCTGAAATTGTATGTTATAAAGCCGGGGCCTTGTCTTATGAAATTGCCAGGAGGCTTGTGAAGCTTAAATACATTTGCCTGGTAAATCTTATCATGGATAAAGAAGTGGTAAAAGAACTGATACAAAATGAACTCACCGCAGCAAATATTACCAAAGAACTAAACCATATTTTATTTGATACTTTAAAAAGAGAAAAAATACAATTTGATTACCAGCAATTGAGAAAATTACTTTCAGAAGGCGGCAATGCTTCTGCGAATGCAGCAAGGAGTATCTATGATTTTATGGTAGCCGGCGCCAGGCAGTAAGTGAGTCAATGGCCAATGAGCCGCTTATTGAAAAACATTGACCCCAATGATTATTCTATCACCACAAAGGCTTTCCTTCATAATAGTCGAGAATTTTTCCTCTCAGCAAAAAATCATATTTAGAAATAATTAAATTAATATTTGCCTGGTCAAGATTATTTTTTGCAATTAAATAATCTACCGATGTGATTGCCCCTGCATTGAAACGAATTTCTGCCGCACGAAAAGATTCAGCAAATGAATTAACCTGGTCCAGCAAGAATTTTATATTTATCCGAAGTATTGGTAAGGTTTACATAAGCCCTTTCAATGGATTGCTGCAATTGATTTTTTGTATTTTGTTCAATGAGCTCATTGTTTTTTAAATCAATTCTTGCGAGCCGCACCCTGCTTCTTACCAGGCCTGCATTAAATAAAGGAATACTGAGACCCGAGGTTAAAAGTGGTAAACTTATTGTTCTTTAACTGGTTTCCATAACTGATTTTTTTAGTGTCGAAATTATCCTGCTTTGTGATGACAGGCACCTGCGATCCGTTTACTACTACATAATCAGTTGAAGGAATTTCAACACTGTTCAATAATATAGATTGGGTAGCTGCACTTGAATAATTTGTATTGATATTACCACTTAATGAAAGAGTCGGATACAATTGCCCCTGTATGGAACGAATTGTTTTTTCGGCGCTTTGAGTACGAAAATGAACCGCTTTTATTTGGGCAAACTGCTGCAAGGCTGTTGCATATATTTTTTCCGGGTGCAGGATGGTAACTGGTATCAAATGCTGCCTCGGGTAACCGTTCCAATTCAAGGTTTTTATCATAAGGAATATTCAGTAACTGAACGAGATTTATTTTCGCAGTTTCCAATGCGGCCTGGTTATCTGCTACGGCAATTTCATCGTTGGCCAACTGCCCTTTTAAATCATAATATTGTGAGGGCGGAATAGCCCCTGCCTTATTCAAAATATCAAGCCGTTCAACCTGCTTTCCGGTTACGATGCCCTGGTTGCGGGAGCTTGCCAGGATATCTTCATCACTGAGCACGCTCAGATAAGCTAAGATGATATTAATAGTAACATTATCTTTTGACTGTTGCAATTCCATTTTAGAAGCCTTGTATCCTAAAGCATTCGCCTTAATTTCATTGTGAAGCGAAAAGCCATTAAATAATAAAAGATTACTGGCTGCACCATAAGATGCATAATCTACATTTTGGGTAATGGGCGCATTGGTAAAAGGATCGATACTTCTTCCCTGGTTGATCCCGTGATCTGCAGTTGCATTAAGATTAGGAAGCATATTAGCTTTTGATTGCTTTAAAGTTATATTGGCTTTTTGCAAGACAAGTCAGACTGCCTTACATCTATATTATTAGCAATACCCATTTGTATAGCCTGTTGCAAGGTTAACTTGTTTTGTGACATAGCAGTGAAACAAAACAAACCAAAAACTGCATTTAAAAAAATTGATTTCATATCCGGTTGTCCTTTTGAAAAATTTTAAATTATTATATTTTTATTAGTGATTTACTTTACGATTCTTCCATCAAGCAGGTTAATTATATGAGAGCCATAAGCTGCATTTTTTTCTGAATGGGTTACCTGTATGATCGTAACGCCTTCGTTATTCAATTCTTTAAAAATATCCATGATCTCCTCCCCTTGTTTTGAATTTAAATTGCCGGTAGGCTCATCTGCCAGAATCAATTTTGGCCTTACGATTAAAGCCCTTGCAATACCCACAAGCTGCTGCTGGCCACCGGAAAGCTGGTTGGGAAAAAGATCTTTTTTTCCAACCATCTGGAAACGATCCAGCATTGTAGCGACCATTCCCTTTCTTTCGCCCGCTTTTATATTCTGGTATATTAACGGCGTTTCGATATTTTCATAAACCGTAAGCTCATCAATTAAATGATAGGCCTGGAACACAAAGCCAATATGGCTTTTATAAATTTCTGAACGCTGCTTTTCCTTCATCTTCAATACATCCTGCTCCATAAAAATATACTCACCTTCATTCGGTTCATCGAGCATCCCCAAAACATTGAGCAAGGTTGATTTACCTGAACCTGAGGGGCCCATAATCGAAACAAATTCTCCCTGGTTGATCTGCAGGTTAATATCTTTTAAAATAAAGGTGCGGTTACTACCTGTATTAAACCATTTGTAAATATTCCTTAATGTGATCATGTGTGTTTATAGTTTTAATTTAAATTGATACTTGATTCTTGATACTTGATACTTAATTCTTAATTCTTAATTCCTGTTTCATGATTCTTGATTCTTGATTCCTTGATACTTGATTCCCGGTACTTTCACTCCGTTCTTAGCGACTTTACAGGATTAACAATCGCCGCTTTGATTGCTTTATATCCAACCGTTATCCATGCAATAATAATTGAAATAATTAAAGCAAGTAAAAAAAACGGCACACCTAATTTTATTCGGTATTCAAAATCATTTAGCCAGGTAGTCATCATTAAATAGGCCACAGGGGCAGCCACTACAAAGGCTACTGCAATAAGTATTGTAAACTCCTTTGAAAACAGGTAAACTATATTTGCGACAGATGCGCCAAGCACTTTTCTTACGCCAATTTCTTTTGTTCGTTGCACAGCCATAAAGGAAACCAGGCCATATAAACCCAGGCAGGAAATAAAAATAGCAAGTGCTGCAAAAATTTTATAAAGCAAGGCAAGCTGCGTTTCCTGTTCATAAAATTTGGCAACATTTTCATCCATGAAAGTGCTTGTATAAGTATATTCCGGGAAAAACTGATTCCATACAGATTGAATACCAGCCTGCGTTTTAGGTATATCGGACGACCGTATTTTAACGGAAGTTAGTCCATAATATTCTTTTCGTTCAGCAATTAAAAGAGGTTTTATTTTTTCTCGTAAAGAATTTGTTTTAAAATCTTTTACAACCCCTACGATTTTCTTCCAGGAGCCACCGCCGAGACGAATATCTTTTCCTATTGCTTCCTCTGCATTTTTTACACCAAGCTTTTGCAAAAGTGTTTCATTGATCACTACCTCCTTAATGGTATCACTTTTGTCATATACACGGCCTGCCAGCATATTCAATCCATAAGTCTTAAAATAATCTTCATCCGCAAACTTCATCGTCAATTGAAATTTTTCATCCTCTTTGTGATCAAAAGCAAAATTTGTAGCCCATGTATTATCAGATGAGGGTGCATCCGAGCTAAAGCTTACAGATTGCACTCCTGCAGTTTGCAATAATTTTTCCTTAAATGCAGTCAGCTTTGCTGTTACAATACTATCAGAATTACCGGATTAATATGAGCACGGCCTCTTTATTAAAACCAAGGTCGGCATGATTCACAAAACTCATCTGGCTAACTGCAACGATAGTACCAATTATTAATATCTGTGAAATCGCAAATTGCATTACTACCAATCCCCTTCTTAAAGAAATGCCGCCGATCGTTGCAGAAGTAATTTTATTTTTAAGTGCAAGTGCTGGCTTGTAGCCGGAAAGCATCAGCGCAGGATATAAGCCTGATAATATGGTTACGCTATAACCACAAATAATATAAATAAAATATTTTGCCAGTTAATAAATTAAGCTTCTCTTCAATAGATGCAAAGTGTTTTATATATGGAAGACATAACGCTGCTATGATTACTGCTAATATGCCTGCTATAATTACAACTATTGCCGTCTCACCCATCACCTGCGAAAAAAGCTGCCTGCGGTTGCTACCCAGTACTTTCCTGATACCAATTTCTTTTGACCTGCCTACTGCCTGCGCCGTAGCAAGATTTATAAAATTTATACAAGCCATTATTATTATGAAAATCCCGATAAGTGATAAAGTCCAGAAGTTCAGACATACTCGTTACATGATTGCCGAATATTTCGAAGCGTGTTATCAAAATGCAGCTTGCTGAGGGGCTGAAGGAAATTGATTCTTGCAGAAGACCTTTTATCTTTATAATGATCTTTACTAAACTTCAGCAGCTGGTTATTGATGTTGGCAGCGTTCACATTTTCAGGAAGCAATGCAAAGACCTGGAAATTACTGGACAGTGTGTTCCAATCGGGATAATAATTATATTTACTGGCATTGTTTTTTAAAGTCTGATAAGAAATCAGTACCGCCAAAGGAAAATCGGTATTTAGTGGAATGTCTTGCAGGATCCCTGAAACCCTTAATGTAATTGCATTGTCGAGCCTGATAAATTGATTAAGGGATTGTTGCCAGTTTCCAAAATATTTTTCTGCGATTTTTTTAGTAAGTACGACTAGTATTGGGTTCATTTAAAACACTTGCAGTACCAGCAAGCCATTTGTAGTTAAATACCTCGAAAAATTTTGGTTCACAAAAGAAGAGGCCTGTTTCTTCAATAAATTTTTTCCCGGATGAAATATTTTCTGAAGTATTTACGGTTACCTGGCTCCCGTAATTTGAATTGATACATGCAAATAAAACACCAGGCATTTGTAAACGTAAAGCATCCAGCGCCGCAACAGGAACTCCCGGATTATAAGTCATTCCATCAGAAAATTTATCCTGGGTCACCACATGATAAATCCTTTTATAATTTGGCTGAAATTTATCGTAACTCAATTCGTAATTTACTACCAAAAAAATAATAAGGCATGCGGCTATTCCTACGGCCAGCCCGCCGATATTAATGACGGCATATCCCTTATGGCGGGACTAAATTTCGGAATGCGATTTTAAAATAATTTTTTATCATAAAATTTTTTTATGATTTCCTATTATGAATTTATTTGATATACTTTCAACTTCGCTTCCATTGTGTTGCCTATGCATGTTAACTTACGACTTTTAAAATTAAGTATTAGCCACGATGTTTTAGACTACAGTGCTAATACCTCGTAGTTCAGGCTGTTCTTTCTTCACTTAATTCTTATATTTCAAGCCATTTGCGCCAGTGATTTTCAACCATCATGCCAATGACCGATTACACTGGCAGTTAGTGTTTAATACAAGCAGCCTTCTCAAAGGTGTACGTAAATGAACAACCCTTTGTATGAAACCGCACACCCTTTTTTCTCCAAAATTAGCGTCCGGCGCGCTTTAATGATTCAGCCTAACCTCACCCCAAACCCATTCCCGGTAACACAGGAGACGGACAAAAAGTCTATTTAGAGATTCACTGTCAATGCTGGTTAACTTTACTTTCAACTTTCACCATTCACCTTTTTATTCTGTTCTCAGGCTCTTCACCGGATTTGCAATTGCTGCTTTTATTGTTTGTATGCTTAATGTAATGAGTGCAATTAACAATAAAGCGATTCCGCTTACCACAAATACCCACCAGCTTATCGTGGTTCTGTACGCAAAATCCTGCAACCATTTATAAGTAGCCCACCATGCTATTGGCGCTGCAATTACAAAAGCTATCATAATCAATTGTATAAAATCTTTTGATAAAATAGAGACTATGTTTGCAACAGATGCGCCCAAAATTTTTCTTACACCGATTTCTTTTGTACGCGTATTGGTTGTATAAATTACAAGGCCCAGTAACCCGAGACAACTGATCAAGATGGCAAGCCCGGTTGCCCATTTTAAAAGACTGGCGGTATGTTGCTCACTTTCATAAAACTTTGCTATAGTATCATCTAAAAATTTATAATTAAAATCTTCATCAGGATACATTTGCTTGTAAGCTCTTCTGTATCTCCGCAATCGTCTTTTTCCAGAGCGTTCCGTCCGCATTATTTGGCGCTAAGCTTTATGTGAAACGTTGACCATTACTCCTCCAAATACAACGGGGCTTATTAATGCATGCATTGACTGGTCATGAAAATCTTTCATTACGCCAACAATGGGCACGTTTTTTCCATTCCATTGCAGAAATTTGTTGAGTGCATCTGCGGGCCGCTGAAAGCCTATAGCGCGAGCATAGCTTTCATTGATCAAAAATTCTTTTATGGTATCGCCCGGCAACACATTTCTCCCGGCTAACTAATTTTATCTGGTAAACTTTAATAAAGTCCGGATCTCCCCACCTGATCTGCGTATTAGGTGTCAACTTTTCTTTTCCGTTGTTATATGCCAGGTTGGTAAAAGCAACTCCTTCATCTGCAGGCGCAAAAAAACCCGTGCTTGCAATGGCAACGCCAGGAATGGATTTTATTTCACTCAAAAGTTGCTGGCCATGCGCTGCGACGGTATCGCGCGGCATATCAAAATTTATGATCGCATCTTTGTTAAAGCCCATATCTGCATTAAGTGAATAATTAATTTGTTTGCTTACCATTACTGTAGCAATAACAAAAAACTGCGCTATTACAAACTGGGATACTGTAAGTGTTTTTCTTACCCATGCATTGCGTGTTTGAGCAGCGCCTGCAAAAGCCTGGTTCTTTAAAACCAAGACAGGCTTATACCCTGATAAGATAAGTGCAGGATATAACCCCGAAAGAAAACTTACTGTTATTGTGAGCAGTAGTAAAAATAAAATAAGAGAAGGCTGATGCAACAGGTCAAAATGCAAACCCGGCGGAATAAAGTCTTCAAACATTTTCAAGCAGCAACGGCGTTAATATAACGGATAGCATTGTTGCAATGACGGTAATGAAAAATGTTTCACTTAAGAACTGAAATATTAAATTATTTCTTGAGCCGCCTATTGTTTTCCTGATACCTATTTCCTTTGCGCGCCGTGATGCCTGTGCCGTCGCAAGATTGATGAAATTAATACAACCTAACAACAACAGAAAGGCAGCAATGGCGAGCAAACCATACAGCGTGGACCTGTTTGCAATTCTGTAACCAAAGCCCTGGTACTTATTGTTGAAATGTATATCATTCAATGGCTGTAAATGAAATGCCATCGTATTATTAGCATCTTTATTGGCATCTTTATTATATTTTTTTAAAAGATTTTTTAACTGCGCTTCAACTCTTTCAGGCGTCATTGCCGTTTGATATTTTTATATACAAATGTGAGTATGCCATCCAGTCGTTCCATACATTCATCATAAACTGGTCCTGCAGGCTTGTTTTTGAAATAGTGGGAAAGGAAATAAATTCATCTGCCGTAAAAGCAGTATGTTCCTTCAAATCTTTTACAACTACCTGAAACAATTACTGTAATATCATTATAAGTAATTTGTTTACCAATGACGTCCGCTGCCACTGATACCGGGAAAATATTTCTGTGCCTTGCTTTCAGTAAGCACTACAGTAAACGGATCTTTTAGTGATGTTTGCCGCGAGCCTGCTAACCATTGATAATTGAGTAATTCAAAATACTGCTCATTGGTGAAAACAATGTCGGGCTGCTTTTTATAAGTTACAGGCTTGCCGGAATTATTAGCTACGAAAACTTTAGCGGTTGCATCACCCTGGAATTGCATGACCGGAACTGTTGCGTCAATACCGGTTACTTCTTTTTGAATTGCACTGCTTAAAGGCGCCTGCACGGCAGCGCTATGGCCTTCAGTACCGTTAAATTTTGCATCAAGTACAACACGATAAATTCTACCGGAGTCTTTTTCAAATTTGTCAAAACTAAATTCATAATAAACGATTAAAAAAATTACCAATGCCGCGCTTATGCCTATTGATAATCCCAGCATATTGATCGTTGAAAAAACTTTGTTGCGCCAGAAATTTCTGAAAGCCGTAAGCAAATAATTTTTAAACATTGCCTGAACTATATTTTTATTTAATGCTCATTGATTCATCTCCGGAATTCGATTAGCTTATTCACCAAAAGCATGATCCGCCACTTTGAGATAATTTTTTAGCATATTTAACCTTCTTTAATACCACCCCTGAAAATGGAATGAAGGCTTTGGAAACTAACTATTTACACCAATAAGTACCCAATTACCCAATCGCATGCCGGATTAAAATATTAGTGATTTACAGTGCAATAGTGAGGGATAATATACGAAATAGTTCGTTTTTGATACAGGGACTGTACGGTTTTGATACAGTATGCATTTATGCCTATAGAAATCGTCCAGGCAAAACGATAGAAAGGCGTATTGAACTGCCTTGCGACTTTAAAATATATTGCAATTATTAAACTAAGGTTATCTGTAAACCTCACTCCAGCCTCTCTCCGATGGAGAGGGACGTTATCTATTAGGATCTATTAGGACAGTCCTCAAACTCCGTGACAGGCACTTGCTACTTGCTTGCTTTTTACAACTGCTATTGCCTACTCCGTTCTTAAACTTTTCACGGGGTTCGCAACCGCCGCTTTTATCGCCTGGTAGCTGATGGTTGCCAATGCTATTGTAACAGAAAGCAAACCCGCAACGACAAACACCCACCATTCAATATTTATCCTGTAGGCAAAATCCTGCAGCCAGTGATGCATTACAAAATATGCCACCGGCGAGGCAATTACAAATGCAATAACTACAAGCCTTATAAAATCTTTTGACAGCAGTAATACAATATTTGACACAGAGGCACCCAATACTTTTCTTACTCCTATTTCCTTTGTGCGTTGTGTTGTGGCAAAAAGTGATAAGCCAAGTAAACCCAGGCAGGCTATACATACGGCAAAGCCTGCAAATATGCTGAAAGCTTTACCAAATAACTGGTCATCCTTATACTGCGTATTAAATTTCTCATCAAGAAAATAATAGTCAAATAAATTACCAGGAAAAAATTGCGCATATTTTGTCTTTAATCGCAGCCATTGTTGCCGTAATATTTGGTGCATCTACCTTTACCGATATAGGATTATAGTTGCCATAAGTGGGCATCATAACGGTTGCTTCAAGCGGGTAGCGCAACGATTTTTGGTGATAATCATTTATAACACCAATAACATCCCATTTTTTACCAAACATTGTAATTGATTTTCCAACCGCATCTTCATTGGAAGAAAAGCCAAGTAATTTTAACGGCAGATGCATTAATGATCATATTATGAAGCTTATTAAAATCAGGATTATAATCAGCAGGCGAAAAATTTCTTCCTGCTAATAATTTTATTCCATACACATTTAGAAAATCATAATCTGCCCCCATGTTCCGCACGGTAAAATGATTGCCGCTGTTATCGTCTGTTCTATGCACATTAAATGACCTGCCCAGTTCATCACCGGCTATCCTGTTTGAAGTAGTAACGCCTTTTACATGGGCGATTTGTTTTACTTCTTCCTTAAAACTGTTTTCTTTTACAATAAATGAAGAATCAAAATCACTAAGCATAGGAGGCTTTATAATAAGCATCTGGTTTATATTCATACCCAGTTCCTGTTCGTTCATAAATTTTATTTGCTTGTATACTACGAATGAACCAATAATGAGCGCCACAGTTATTGCAAACTGCCCTATCACCAGGCCTTTGCGCAAAACAATCCCTTTTTTTGAAGCGCTGAACTTTCCTTTCAAGACCAATATTGGCCTGAAAGATGATAAAACAAACGCCGGATAAAAACCGGAAATAAAAATGCCGGTAAGAATTACCGCTAAAAGTCCCATGGTTATGCTATAACCTCCAAGACTTTTTTGAAACAGGTATGATAAAGACAGCTTATGCTGAATAAGTGCATTAAAAGCAGGCTGCAAAATAATTACCAGTAAAACAGCCAGCATTAAAGCAATCATATTGATAAGAAAAGACTCCGTCAGAAATTGCCGTATCAATTGTTTTTTTGTAGCCCTGCAACTTTACGTACACCTACTTCCCTTGCTCTTTCTGCCGAACGGGCAGTAGAAAGATTAATATAATTGACCCATGCAATAACAATAATAAATAAAGCAATGATCAGCAATCCCCAAACAACGGTAGCGCTTCCTGTTTTACCTATTTCATATTCAAAATCTGAATACAAATGCGCTTTTGCCAAAGGCTGCAAATAAAATTTTTCTACACTTCCGGATATCTTATTGCCCTGGAAATGCTTCTGGCTAAATGCAGCAAACTTTGCCTGCAAAGCTTTATAATCTGTTCCATGCCTTAGTTGTATATAATGCCAGAAATCAGAATCAGTAAAATCATAATCCGCCTGTTTATAAGGATATTTGCCGGCAAGCATTGATGTATATGAAGCAAGAATATCAAACTGCAAATGAGAATTTTCGGGAACATCTTTGCAAATACCTGTTACTTTATAAGGAACGGAATCACGGCCCATAATAATTGCTTTGCCAAGAACAGAATTCAAATTATTATCCTGCACGCCAAAATACCTCTTTGCAGCAGTTTGTGTAATAACAACCGTGTAAGGATCTTTTAAGGCCGTTTTTTCATCCCCTGCAATTAAGGGGTATGAAAACATGGTAAGAAAAGAATTATCCACGGCAATTACCTGTTGCTCGCCAAACTTTTTATTATCATAAGATTATAATGACGTTGCCAAAAGGTTCTACACGTGCATGGTTGATCACTTCAGGATAATCATCCTGCATGGCTTTGCCAATAGCTGAATAAGTAATGGTGCCATGCTGAATAAGTTTACCGTTCTGGTACCGGTCATTATACACACGGTAAACATCACTTATATTTTTATTGAACTGATCGTAGCTCAATTCAAAATTTACATATTGCAATATCAGCAGGCAGGCAGCCATACCAATAGAAAGCCCGGCAATATTTATCAAAGAAAATATTTTATTCTTTTTAATATTGCGCCACGCGGTTTTGAGATAACTTTTAAACATAGTTGTTGGTTAATTATTATTATACTATTACGTTATTACATTATTACATTATTGCCCGGTTAACAACTCAAACTCTTGCCTGGCTTGACCTCACCCCCAACCCTTCTCCAAAGGAGAGGGGCCATGAAGTCCTTAACTACACAGGGTTCTATCAGATAGACTCAATTGTAGTCGGACAATAATGATATTTTCACATTATTGACCATTGACTAATGACTTATTGACTACTGACTTATTCACTTCGCAAACTCTTCACCGGGTTTGCCAATGCAGCCCTGATGGCTTTATAACCAACCGTGAGCCACGCTATAATTACAGATATCAAAATTGCCAGCGCAAAAACAAACCATCCTATTTTTATATGATAATAAAACCCGGACAACCATTTATACATTAAAAAATATCCGATCGGCGCTGCAATCAGAAATGCAATTCCTATAAGCAACGTAAATTCTTTTGAAAAAAGATATACGATGCTTTGCACCGATGCACCCAATACTTTACGTATTCCTACCTCTTTTGTTTTTTGTGCGGCCATGAATGATACCAATCCATACAGGCCAAGGCATGAAATGAAAATCGCAAGGAAGGCAGCAATTTTAAATAGCTGCGAAGCAAGCGCTTCTGTCTTATAAAACTGTGCGATCCTTTCATCAAGGAAAGTAAGATCATAAATATAGGTGGGATAAATATGTGTGAAAGTCTTTTGCACCTGCTCCAGCGTGGTTTTTATTTTGGCGGGATCTATCCGGAACGATATATAATTGTAGGCATGTGAATTAGTGGCCAATACAAAAGGCGAGATAGCTTCTTTTAACGACTTGCTGTTAAAATCATGCATTACCCCAACAACAGGAAATTTCTTATCGATATCGAATGATAAAGTTTTACCTATTATATCATTTACAGATTTCAATCCCAATTTCTTTACCAGGGTTTCATTAACCAGCAATTCCCTCATCGTATCACTGGGGTAAGGAACACGGCCCGCAAGCAAACCAATACGAAATGTATTTAAATAGCTGGTATCTGCAAACTGGAGGTTGACACTAAAATCTTTTTTAAGCGGGTTGTTATCAAAATAAAAAGTAGTATTATTTGATCCGAAGCTGGCAGGAGCATCCAGGCAAAAGCTTGCAGCAGTAACACCCGGTATCTTCAGCATCTCAGCTTTCAGGTAATTGTAATTAAGCTGATCAGTACTATCGCTGGGCAGTTCAATAAAAGCAACCGCATTTTTATCAAACCCCATCGGTTGATTTCTAAAAAATTTCATTTGCTTTATCACTATGATAGTGCCGATGATAAGCAGTTGCGCAATTACAAATTGAAAAACAACCAATCCCCTTCTAAGAGAAATGCCGCCAATACTGCTTGTACTTATTTTATTTTTAATTGCTTCAATAGGATTGAAACCCGATAGCACCATACCCGGATAAAAGCCTGCCAAAAAATTAACGCCAATGCCTAACAATACCAGGAATAAAAGAATAGATGGGTACTGAAACATATTTAATGAAAGAGGCTTTTGCATCAGGTTACTGATGAAAGGCAGCGCCAGTTGTGCAAGTAAATAACCAAGTAATAACGATGTAAGTGTGATGATTGCCGTTTCATTCAAAAACTGTTTTAAAATTTGCGAACGGTTACTGCCCAGCACTTTCCTTACACCTATTTCTTTTGCCCTGGTAATGGATTGGGCAGTAGCAAGATTTATGAAATTAATACAGGCTACCAGGAGCAGGAAAAATCCAATTAAACCAAGTGACCAAAGTTCCTTATGCGTTAAGGCATCCCCTTTAAATGTATAATAGGTCTTCATTTAAATGCATATCCGTCAAAGGCTGGAATGCAAGCGAAACTTTTGTGTGCCGGCCATTAATTTCGTGGAGGGAAATATTTTTTTACAAATCCCTGCAAGTTGCGATTGGAATTGATTTGCATCGCTTCCTTTTGGTAATAATAAAAAACATTCCGAGTTCCATGAAACATGCTCCCAATCATTAGCTGGCAAACCATTCTGTATTTAACCCGCGAAAGGTTGCATAGGAAGCACCCATTTTTATTTCCATGTCAGTATTGGCCGGCAAATCTTTAAATATACCCACTACCTGTAATGGAACACGGAAGGACCACATTTGTATTGTTTTACCAATGGCATTTTTCCACTTGCCAAAAAATTCATTTGCAAGGCTTTCGATTAATCACTACAGTATTTGGCTCTCCTAAACGACTTGCATTGCCCGTCTAACCAGGTATAATCAAATATGTCAAACAGGGATGGCTCTGCAAAGAAAAGCCCTTCATTTACTTTAACCCTCTTTTCATCTGCAAGGTCTTTGCCGGGTATAGGAATATGAATCTGGGCGCCGCCTATATTCCACACCGCTGCTACTTTTTCCAATTGTGGAAAATCTGCACGTAACGCAGCGGGAAGTGTAATAGGCACAGCACTTTCATGTCCCGTAACCTCACCATTGCCCTGTTTCAGATAAGTCAGTTACCACACGGCATATTCTGTCTTTACGGGATTGAAAATTATCATAACTCATTTCATAATGAATCACCAGGAAAATAATTAAACTGGTAGCTATACCTACAGCAAGCCCGAAAATATTAATAGCAGAATAGGCTTTGCGTTTGAGCAAATTTCTGCCAGGCGGTTTTGAAATAATTTTTGAACATTGATTTTAAAATTGCATGTTTATATTTATTGTTAATTCGTCGCAACCAACTCCAATAACATCGCGTTATCTGCCTGCTTAAGTGATTGTTCAGCTTGCGAAGTACCGTTTGCAGAACCGAACCAGTAATTCTAAGATTACCAAAGCTTCCACCCGAATTATTTCCTACTTAAAGCGCAAAGCCGCCTTTGTGCTTCATATGTATGTTGAATAAATACAAGCACAATTAATAAAAAATACTTTTTCTGCATATATGCTACTTCTATTTCATAAAAAGCCGGGCAACAAGTAAGCTTTTATTTTTTATGATTTATTCGGTCCTTAAGCTAGTAACCGGGTTTGCAACGACTGCTTTCAAAACCTGGATACAAATTGTAACAATTGCAATGATTAGCGCCACGCTGCCCGCAAATAAAAACACCCACCAGGCAATGTTAATACGGTATGCATAATCCTGCAACCATTGATGCATAATATACCATCCGGCTGGTATTGCAAGTAATAACGAGATGAAAATGAGTTTTAAAAAATCACGCGATAAAAGCAACAGTAAACTTTGAGCCGAAGCGCCTAACACTTTGCGGATGCCTATTTCTTTGGTGCGCTGTAATACATTGTATGCGGATAACCCGAGCAAACCAAAGCATGCAATCAGTATAGCAAGAAATGCAAAGACGCTGAAAACTTTGCCAAATAACATGTCTGCTTTGTATTGCTGCCCAAACGAATCATCCAGGAAAAAATAATTAAAAGGGTCTTTAGGAAAGTAAGAATTCCATATCGGCCTCAGTGAAGCAATTATTTGCTGTGTATTGCCGGCTTCTATTTTTAAGGAATAAAATCCCGAGGAATTAGGCCGCGGCAACAGGATCATCGGATCAATAATTTTTTGCAGGCCCAGTTGGTGAAAATTTGCAGTAACGCCAACTATTGTTAATGTATCTCCACCACCGCGAATGATCTTTTGGTTTACAGCACTGGCGGCATCTTTAAAACCTAATAATGCCGCCGCTTTTTCATTTAGTATCGCTGCTTTTTTATCAGTGCCGTATTGCTCTGAAAAATTTCTTCCGGCAGCCATGGCAATACCATAAGCCGGAATGAAATCGTAGTCGATGCCAAGGTTATACAGTGTAACCGCCGCCTGTTCTACACCCAATCTCCTTGAACCATTGGTCCAATAAATTTCATCTCCCATTACACTGCTGGAGGCGGCAATATTTTTTACGCCCTTTTGCTGCAGCACAGCAGATTTAAATGGCTGGTAAGTATTTTGATACAATGAATCAGACACGGCCTGCGGGCCTTTTACTACCAGCGTTTGATTAATGTTGGCGCCGAGGCTTTGATTGCGCATATAATTTACCTGCTGTAAAACAATAACAGTCCCTGCTATCAGCACAACAGATGTTACAAACTGCGCTATAATTAAGCTTTTGCGCAGCAGCAATCCGCTTGAAGTGTTTTTAAAAGTGCCTTTCAAAACAAGCACTGGCCTAAAGCCGGATAATACAAATGCAGGATATAAGCCCGATAGTAACGTGCCAGCGGCAAACAAGTAAAAAAATATCAGCCAGTAACTTCCTGTCAATGCAAAACCTGTAAAACTATCCCGCCCCGTAAAGCTATCGAAGAGATGAAGCAGGATAAAAAAGACAGCAAGCGATAACATCAAAGAAATAAGGTTCAATACCAGGCTCTCAGTTAAAAATTGTTTTATCAAACCGCTGCGCAGGGCCCCCAATACCTTGCGCATCCCCACTTCCCTCGCACGCTCGACAGACCGTGCAGTGGCAAGATTTATATAATTGATCCATGCAATGCAGATGATAAATATCGCGATGAGAAAAAGAAAAGATACCGCCTGCCCGTTTCCATTTACTTCCGCTTCCTGGTTATAATTGGAGTAAAGATGTATGTCACTTAAGGGCACAAGATGTAATTCTGTATGGTTGTTATTTGCTTTAGCCCACTGCCCGCTATTGATGTATTTGTCAGTAAATGCGGCAAGTTTGGCGTCAAGTTTTTTATAATCTGCTCCGGGCTTTAATTGAATGTAAACGTAGAAATCATACCAGCCCCATGCCGTCTCACTTCTATTACTCGTATCACCTGACGCTCTTAGTTCTTTGCCAAGTGTTGAATAAGAAACAAGATATTGCAGGATAAGATGAGAGTTGCCTGGAAAATCTTTATAAATACCCGTTACCTCAAGCGGTTGCACCTGCTCACCACCGCGGCTAATCAATATCTTGCCAAGCGCATCTTCATTCCCGAAATATTTTTTTGCGGTTGATTCAGAAAGAATAATCTTGTCAGGCCCGTTTAACGCCGTAGTTGGATTGCCTTTTATAAAATGAAGGCCGAACATAGTAACTGTGGCAGGATCGGCATAATAGCCTTTATTTTCTATAAATTTTTTATCCTGCGCTTCATTAGACAGCAACAAATTATTATCAATAAGCCGGCAAAAATTTTCCACTTCGGGAAAGTCCTTTTTCATTGTGGGGCCGATAGCCGGATAAGAAGTTGCCGACTTAAAAGCAAGAGCACCTTTCTGATATTCGTCAAGCCTTATACGAACAATTTGTTTGGAAGCAGGCTCAAAATCATCATAGCTTCTTTCGTAAGACACGTAGTGGAAAATCAGCAGGCAGCAACTCATGCCGATTGTTAATCCTGCGATGTTCAACAGAGCGTATCCCTTTCTTTTAAAAATATTCCGAAATGCTATTTTGAAATAATTCCTTATCATAAATAAACTTTTTGTGTTTGATTAACTCATGATTTCACCTGCAGATTTATTTACTCCGTTCTTAAGCTTCTGACCGGGTTTGCAATTGCTGCTTTTATTGCCTGGAAACTTATGGTTAATAAAGTAATAAGAATCACCGACGCTGCCGTTATAACAAATACACCGGCACTTACCGTAACGCGATAAGCAAAGCTTTGCAACCATTGATTGGCAGCCCACCAGGACAATGGTATGGCTATTAATAATGCCACTAAAACCAGCTTAAGAAAATCTTTCGATAACATCGTCGCAATATTGCTTACAGAAGCACCCACTACTTTACGGATGCCAATTTCCTTTTGTCTTTTTTGAGCAGTGAAAGCAGCGAGGCCAAATAAACCGAGGCATGAAATGATAATAGCTATTCCGGCAAAATAGCGGGACAAAACAGCCACTCTTTGTTCTGAAGAATATAACGCCTGGTAATCGTCATTTAAGAACCTGTATTCAAAAGGCAATCCCTGGTTAAATCGTTTATAGAAATTCTCAAGTTTTGCCAGCGTTTCCTGCTCCGTTCCTGCTTTGATTTTAACCAGTACATTATTATTGTTCGCGGAATAATAGAAGAATAAAGGGCCTACTTTTTTATATAGTGATTCAAAATGAAAATCTTTAGCCACTCCGATAACCTGGTTCTTTTTGCCCCAAAGTGAAACCGTTTTACCCACCGGATTTTTTAATCCCATAGCTGCGATAGCAGATTCATTAAATATAACCTTGTCACTGTCTGAGCCAAATTTTTTTGAAAATGAACGGCCATCTTTCAGGGTAATACCAAGCATCTCCATCGCATCATAATCCACGCCAATGCCATAGTATTCGATTCCAAGGTTGGGATCTTTTCCTTCCCAACTGATACCACCACCGCTATGGCCTGCATTTCCAAACAAGTCCCCTTCCATGCCGGATGCATTTAGAACGCCCGGTATATTCTTCACTTCTGTGAGAAAGGTTCCAAGCCCTTTCTTAAGCTTGCCTTCACTTGAAAAGCGTATAATATTATCTTTACTGTAACCAAGGTTTTTAGTTTGAACTAATGCCATTTGTTTATAAACTACAACAACCGATATGATAAGTATGACAGAGATAGCAAATTGAAATACCACCAGGCCTTTTCTTATCCATGATTCGCCGGCGGCAGAGGTAAACTTGCCTTTCAATACCAGTGCGGGCCTGAAGCCTGATAAATATAAGGCCGGATAACTGCCCGCAATGACACCAGTGATGACTGTGATGCACACGATAGAAAAAGTAAAGCCCGGATTAAAATTTAATAAAAGAGATTTTCCTGTAAGTTCCCTAAATGCCGGTAGCAAAAGTGCAACAAAGAATATCGCAACAATCAGCGATAAGAAAGCCATTAACATCGATTCTCCTATGTATTGCAAAATCAATGTTCGCCGGCGTGCGCCTATTACTTTTCTTATGCCAACTTCTTTTATCCTTCTCGACGCCTTTGCAGTTGAGAGGTTCATAAAATTAATGCAGGCAATAACCAGTATGAACATCGCTATAATTGAAAAAAGCTTTACATATTCTATCCTGCCTCCGGACTGCACTCCGTTTTCAAAGCGGTTGTAAAGATACCTGTCGGAGTAACGCTGAATAAATACGTTGCCTTCGTATTTCAGCAAGTCATCGCTTCCACTAATGGCTTTTATTTTTTGTTTAGTATAATCACTGATCTTATTGCTGAATTGCTGAACGTTAGTTCCCTTTTTTAGGATTACATATGTTTTAGCCATATTACTCCCCCAATATGATACATCGCCCATAGTACCAAGTTCTTTCTCTACATATAATGCGTAGGTGAATAACATATCAAACTGGTCGGAAGCATTGGATGGCGGGGCTTCAAAAACCCCGGTAACGGTATAAGTCCCATTGAACTCGCCTCCATGGTCCCAGTTTATTGTTTTGCCAATAATATCTGTGGTATTATATAATTTTAAGGCGAGCTTATCAGACAATAACACTCCATATTTATTAGATAAGACATTGCCTTTATTTCCCTGCACCAGGTGATAGGAAAATACATTGAAAAAATCTTTATCAGCAAATTCCCAGCTTGCCTTGATATGTTTATCGGCAGCAGAAAGGATTCCCATATCGTTCTCTTTCCTCACTGCTACCGCATATTCAATTTCCGGCAGGTCACTTGCCATCGACCGTGCTAAAAGGCCCTGCGTAGTTTCGTACATACCAATGGTACCATCGGAGTTTGGTGATGTTTTCATCACCTCGTAAAGCCGGCTGTCCTTTTCATTGAACTTATCAACATTCAATTCATCACTTACCCATAAATAAATCAATAACGCGCAGGCTAAACCTGTAGACAATCCCAGTAAATTAAGCAGTGTAAACTGACGGTCCTTAATAAGATTGCGCCAGGCGAGTTTAAAAGAATTTTTCAACATAATAATTATATGATGTGTATTTGTCTTTGTCTTGTGAGATATACTGCTTCATCTAAAACAGAAATGCACATTAACCCGGTGTGCCTTCATCCTTTTACATTATTATTTACATTTTGGTTCTCGCTTGTTGGCACCTGCCTGGTGACCATCATTCAGTTCTCAAACTCTTAACCGGATTGGCTATTGCCGCCTTAATTGACTGATAGCTTACTGTAATCAATGCAATAAGTAATGATAGCAGGCCAGCAATAAAAAATGTTTTCCAGCTGATCGTAACCCTGTAATCATATCCCTGCAGCCACTTGCTCATTGCCCACCATGCTACAGGCGATGCGATTACAATAGCCAGAGTAACGAGCTTTATAAAATCTTTTGACAAAAGTGTTGTGATACTTATCACTGAAGCGCCTAAAACTTTTCTGACACCGATCTCTTTGATCCTGTTCGCTGCCATATAAGTTGCAAGGCCAAACAGGCCAAGGCATGAAATAAAAATGGTGAGTGCTGCAAAGAGCGAAGCAAGTGTTCCGGTAAGTTTTTCATCACCAAATTTTTGTGCATACTCTTCATCTGTAAAATGAAATTCGAACGGATAAGCCGGATTGTATTGTTTGAAAATCTTTTCTGCCTTTGCTAAATTTTGGGAGGTAGTATTGGCAGCGCTTAATTTCATATAAATAACATTGCCACCGTATTTCGGGCCTTTTATCATAAAAGGTTTTATGGTTTCATAAGGCGATTCCAAAATAAAATCTTTTATAACCCCTACTACATGCCAGTTGTCCGGATCATCGAAAATCAGCTGGCCCACAGGGCTTTTGAATCCCATTGCTTTCACTGCAGATTCACTTATTAAACAAGCTGTGGAATCGGACGGATAATTTTTTATATCAATATCCCTTCCCTGTACCAATTTCATTCCTGCAGTTTTTACAAGGTCTCCATCTTCGGTATACCGGTTGATTTGTATTTTACTGTTAGGATCTTTACCCTGCCAGTTCATGCTGATACCTGAACTCCAGTTTTGCGTTAAGGGAGCCTGCGCTTTACTTACCGCTGTTGCAATGCCGGAAGCCAAAAGCTCATTTTTTATCAACGGCATAATTCTTTTCAATATCGCCCTGGTATAAAAACATACCCCAAATTATTTTTATCATAACCGGTTTCCCTGCTTTGCGCAAACTTTATTTGCTGCTCAATAACCAGGGTACAAATAATAAGTGCTATAGCAAATGTGAATTGAAGCACCACCAGCACTTTGCGTGGCGTAATCGATGCATTCACTTTTTTAAAGGTTCCTTTTAAAACAAATATGGGTTTGAATGCTGATAAAAAGAACGCGGGATAACTGCCTGCAAGTAATCCCCGTAAGATAAAACAAAACCGATACCGGCGAGCCAGAAATAAACATTAGTGTAATCAATAAATAACTGTTTCGCTACAAGATGGTTAAAAGAAGGCAAACAAAGCTGGACAATTAGTATTGCGAATACTCCTGCGATGAAGGCCATGAGAATTGATTCCCCAAGAAATTGGCCAATCAGAGATTTTTTTCCTGCACCAGCTACTTTACGGATGCCTACTTCCCTGGCTCTTTTTTCACTTTTTGCAGTCGAGAGATTCATGAAGTTGATACAGGCAATCAGTAAAATAAATACTGCAATAATGCTAAATACTTTTACTCTTTCAATGCGGCCACCTACGGCTTTACCATTTTCAAAATTGGAGTACAACCTTAATTTGTTCAAAGGATAAAGGAATTCTGTTGTTTTTGCCCTGCTGCCCGGAATGCTGCACAATAACATTTTTTATTTTATCATTCGCTGCGTTCAAAGATGCATTCGGTTTCAATAACACAAAAGTTCTTATCGAAATATCTGTCCAGTCACTATCAATATGCCCGCTTGTACTTTCATAAGACAAAAGGTATTGAAAATCGAATTGTGTATTATTGGGAAGGTCTTTCAAAATGCCTGTAACCTTATAGCCGGTACCATTATTTACCTTAATAATCTTACCCATAGCCTCTTCATTACCAAAGATATTTTTTGCAAGCTCCTTTGTGAGCAGGATAGAATAAGGATCGCTCAAAGCCGTTTGATCGTTTCCTTTCAACAATGGAAAACTAAACATGCCCAGGAAATTCGGATCAACCATGTTGCCTTTGGCATTTAAACTTTTGTCTTTTACAGCCAGAAGATTAAATTCATCACTTACACGTGAGGCCTGCTCTATTTCGCGGAACATCATTTTTTAGAACAGGTGCCATTATCTCGGGCGTATTTACCAATGACCGCACCGTATTATTTATCATATCGTTGCTCCATACTTCGTATAAACGATCTCCATTTGTATGAAAACGATCATAGCTAATTTCATTTTGTATCCAAAGGAAAATAAGAATGGCGCTCGCCATGCCAATTGCAAGGCCGCTGATATTTATAACTGAAAATACCTTGTTCCAGATAAGGTTACGGAAAGCAACTTTGAAAAAATTTTTTATCATGTAAGGAGATTTGTTCTTTCTACAGTTACTGTTTTTTTTACGGAAAATGTTCCTTCCAGAGACCTATGTTTTCATTTCTTATTAATACGGCTTACTAAATATCTCAACCGTTGCGCCAATATCAAAACACCTTGTGCCTAAGCGGTTTAGAAGCGACGCTTGCCATAAGGTGTGCGGAAACGGACACTTAAAGTACGAAAACGTACGTATATTACTCATAACGCTGTACTAAGCCCCAAAATTGGCCAATACCTTTAGATAGGCAAGCAAGATTAAGCAACCTTTGATTTATTTATATGAAAATCCGGTGAGAGAGGGCTTTGTCAGAGCACGACAAAACTGGTTTTATGACCAGGAGATTGATTGCTCTACAAATTCGCTAGGATTTATTTTTTGGAAAGAATCGATAAATATTTTATAGCGTTTATAATTGCAATCTAGTAAGACCTGGAACAGGTTGGAGCCCTGCACCAAGATTGTCAGAGTAGGTCCTTTGCATTTGCTTAGCGGCCTCTGCGATACTTGTTTATGCCCAGGATCCCTTTGTAGTAGTGGCCGGGCTTATCGCACAACATAACTGATTTGTTCACGCGGTGGACTTTTTTTACGGTTTAAACATCACCAACATTTTATCTATTGCATTTTCAGCGTGCATCCATTCTGTATTTTCTAATGACTTTTTTGCTGCAGCGGCGGCTCTTCTACGCATCTCCCTTTCATACTGTGCTATTGCTGTTCGTATGTCTTGAAATTCTTCATTCATAAGACATTCACTTAATTCCACAGCATCAAGCATCGCCATATTTACACCTTCACCAGCATACGGCGGCATTAAGTGCGCTGCATCTCCTAACATCGTGAGATTTGATAAAGCCGCCCAGCTTTGACCCGGGGGCATAGAATATAGAGGCCTTGCCATAAAAGAAGTTTTATCATTTACAAATAATTCATGCCAAACACTGTCCCATTCTGAAAAATGTTGTTTAAACCAGGAAAAAACCTGTATTCTATCCGAAAAATCTATCCCGCTATTGTTTGCCCAATTTTCATCGGCTCTGAAACCTGTATAAAAAGCCAGGCTACCATTTCCCTTTGAACTTACAATTAAAGTTTTTTTGTCGCCAAAGCCGAATATTTTTCCATCTTTCAAAAGTTTATAAATGTTGGGAACTGTAACCTCCGCATCATATACATTTCCTTCTACAGCGGTTACACCTGTATAAAAAGGTTTAACAGGTGTAATAAAAGGCCGGATTTTCGAGTTTGCTCCATCTGCGGCAATTACTATATCCACAACAGCAGCTGTGCCGTTTTGGAAGTCAAGCTTCCAGCCTCCGTCAAATGCGGACATAGACAGAAACTGACTGTTCCATACAACTGTATCCGGCTTTAATGATTCCAACAAAATTTTTCTTAAGGGGCCGCGGTCAATTTCGGGCCGAAAAAAAACACTGCCAAATGTTTCTTCTTCCCTTTCATCGGTGTGTTCGTCGTAAAAAATAATTGCATTATGGTCTACGATACGAATCTTATCAGCACCAGGACGGTAATTTTCTTTAAAGGCATCCATCAGCCCCGCTTTTTCCAGGGCTTTTAAACCCGAATCTTCATGCAGGTCAAGTGTAGCGCCCTGCACCCTTACATCCTTGTTTAAATCCCTTTCGTACACTTTTACATGCAGATCCTGTAATTGTAAAAGTCTTGCAAGCGTTAATCCCGCCGGCCCACCGCCCACAATCCCTATATTTTTATTTTTAATCGCATCCATTTATTTGCAATTTTTCTAAGTAATAATGTAATTGTATGAAGTACCTGTTTACAATGACGTATGGGAGTCATATATATTTTAAAGAAAATAATTATTGACGCAGGTGGTTAGTTTCAATTGTAGCTGGAATTATACTCCTTTCAAAATGCGCCTGCCTGCTTTATAGAAAAGCCAGGTTAGCCAACGGCCTTTGACATATTTAATCCACGTTACAGTATAATTTTTTGGAGAACAAGCAGTTTAATAAGGCGCAGGATTAGAACCGGTGTAACTGTTATCTCTTTTCGGTAGCAACTGTAAACGTTGTGGCTGCAAAACCGGCAAGCCCTGAGGCCGAAATTCCCTGTACGACCACAACATATTTTCCAGGAAGGTCGGAAGTATAAAATGAAATATCCTGTTTGCCGTTTATAGTTTGTAAACCAGGCGACCAATACAAAACATTTCTATAGTCGGGTATACGCCCCGATACCTGCTGCGCGGTTTCATATTGCGGAGAATAAAATTCTCTTTTTAATTGCAGACCTTCATATTCAATCACGAGAGAATTAGGGTCCAACTGATATCCGTCGAGATCGTTATTGTAGGTTGAATAACTTACCACACCATCATATTGGTTACGCCCCGCAAAAAGCCTGTTTGTTATTACATCTATTCTCTTAACCTTTAACGGATCAAGCTCAATTACCTTATTCACATCAAAGACGGGAACACCATCCATTAAAACAAGAGGCTCGTTTGAAAAATAGTTTAAAAGAGGCGCATTGAGCACCTCGTAATGAAAACTTTTCTGGCGATTTTTCACGTGTACTTCCTTTACATATTCTCTCATGACCTCCTCCATCGTCGGAAACCTGGTATAGTCATCAAGATAATATGTTTTTGAAGGGGTGCCGGCAAAGCCCGTAGTATCGTAGGAGGCGGGCAGCGCAAAAATTTCTTTCTTTTCAGGCTGATAGGTATTGCCCGCCTGCGACCCAATGCTTCGCAACAAAATTTTATTAGAAAGGGATGGTTCCAAGATCAAGAGTTGAATTTCTTTATCCGGAGAACTTCCCGAAAAAGGGTTATCAATAAGTACCCTGTAGTTACTATCAGCTGAATTTGTTTGCGCAATTATTTCATGGGCTCCATAAAATTTCCGGACATTAAACCTTATATAGCCGGAAGCGGAAGAGTTACTATTTGAAAACCTGAAATTTTTTCCCGGTACTGACAGGTAAACACTCACGCCTGTATCTGCAAGGCCCGGTATTTTCGGCGAGAGCTTTCCTGTAATAATGTGGCCTTCGTGCTCAGGCAGAAAAGTAAAGGAGGGATTGGTATTCTTAAAAACATCTTCCCATTTAAATCTTCTCCATCCCTGAGTGAGCATAAGGTTATCGGTTGCCTTGGCAACTTCAGGCCCGGAGTTTTCAAAATAATATTGAGGTGATTCAATGGTGCCCCTGAGTTCCGAAGAGAGCCACAGATAATTAAGCAGGTTTACCTGCGGGCCGGGCTGAAGGGAATCAGTAAGGTACACCGATACCGACACATCTGCGTTTACAGCCTGGCCGTTAGTGTTACCCGTAGTTACACTCATTTGTACATTCTTTCTCGGCAAGTAGCCCTGTTCCAATTGGCCGAGGTTTACCTGTAAAAGATTTGTGGGCTTTTTAAAATAAAGCCTTTCGCAAACCGGTTGTTTTTCCTGGTTAAAAACAGTTAACTGAGTGATGCCTTCTCCAATGTCTGACTTGTTAATCCTGAAATCCGCAGACCCAGCGATCAGTGTTTGCATTTTGGCAAGTTTTACTGAATGTCGTGTTTGGGCAAAAAGATAAACACTGTGTTCTGTTTGAAAATTACTTGTTATGTTCACTATAATAGCATCACCCGTATCCTTTACGTGCAAGACCCACCCGTTGTTATAAATTTCAGGCAGGTCGTGGTCTAGTGTTTTATTATCCACTTTAATTACGGCATGATATTTATTCCCCTTCATGGGATTGAAGGTGAACTTACCCATACCAAAACGTTCCGTTTCAAAATTTGCAATCGTTTCATTCTTTTCATTTACAACAGATCCCTTTCCCTCCATGCCTTTGCCGTGATAATCTGTTAATTTAAAAGCAACCGTGTTGTCAAGTCCGTATACCATATTGCCTCCCTCAGGAAAAAATTGGATTGAATATGTTCCTGTACTCGTTGTATCTGCAGCCTGTGCTTTTTTGTTGACGTTAATAATCGTAAGGGGTTCTTCGAAATAAAATGAAGAATCAAAATTTTTCATCCAGTTCGTATACGCCCTTATTAAATAGTTACCGGTCCTCATAAAAGAAGGTATCACAAAAGAGCCGCTGCCCCTCCCCGAATCAATGTCTATTTTGGCCTGTAATAAAGGTTTCTTATCTGCATTGAAAACTTCCACATAACAAATACTGCTTAAGGAGGAAAAATTGTTGTCAGCAGCATTGGTTACATAAGCTTTGAACCAGAATATTTCACCTGAAATATAAACCGTTTTATCTGTATGCAGAAAAACTTTCTCCTGGTAATTATTATTATTGTAGGCTTGAAATTGTTGTTGAATTGCCGATGCGTTATCCTGGGAAAAAGTACCACCCGCACAGAGGAGAAACATACATGCAAAGCACCAGCTTTTGTAATTTATTATTTCAGCAAATCCTTTATTTATTTTTTTCATTATACTTTACCAATAAGAAGGTTTTTGATTGACGCCACCCTGCAAGGTGCAGTCTAAACAGGATACCCTGTTAAGAACAATGCCTGTTGAACCGGAAAAAAAGTAGGGCGAATATTCGGGATCAGGATAAGTATATAATAAATAATTAGTTGGATCCTGATCGATGACTATCTGCTCGTCACAGGTACGCCCCTGATATACATAATGCCAGTCGGTTACTTCACCGCTGCTGATGAATATTCTTTTTTGCTGAACGGAAGAAGCCGTGAAATAACCAATTACAATCTCGGAAGGATTCTTGATTGAATGGATATTTCCTATAAGCTGCGTGGGTTGCGCATCAAAAATTGAGCCCAGGTTTTCCGTATTTTTTTTCAGTATTTGGAAATATTGGTAAGCCTTATCGGTGATTGCATATTGCTTAACTAAAATGCTGTAACGCAGATTTATCTTAACCGAATTTTGAGGAACCACTGCAACAGGTGCCATACTGATCACATCCTGGCTAAGCGCCACAGAAGAACCAAGTAATAAATCGGTTGAGTAGTCGGTACTCCAGCAATTATACTTTTGAGCATCGGGCCTTCGCACGATATAGTAAATGAGCCCATTCTCTACTCCAAGCTCACTCTCAAGAGGAGCCCTGTATTGCCACGTTTCTGCAAAATCCCAACGGTAATACCTGGTATTATTTTGAGGATCATGTGTGCTTACATAAATCATCACGTCATTTTGCTGTTTCCAGGACACACTGTCTATCGGGGGCGATTCCTTCAACTCAACAAAATCTGACGCATATTGGCCACCTGTCGATGTAGCAATCTTTAAACGGTATTTATCCCGGGGATTTAGTGATAAAGGGATTGATGTATACTTGCCATTAGCCGTTTCGATAAAAGTGAACGTTCCGCCAGTGCTGTCTTCTACAGACACAGATGCACCGCTTTCAGGCAAAAAGTTAAACGTTGAATCTGTCAGTTTCACCGTCCGGCTTAAAGTAATTACACTTGGTGAATCGGCGCTGCTGATCAATGAGCCATCTATTACCAAAAACTTATTATCAACCTTAATTGCAGGAGGGCTATAGGGCTTTTTACAACTTATGCAGGTAAATATGCAAAAGCTCAGGAGAAAGATGATATATGGTAAAGTTTTCATTTTAAAATCTGAAATTGTATGAGATAAAGGGTATCGCTGTTCCGAAAATAGATAACTGGTATCCTTTCACAGCGCCATTTTCTGTTACAAAAAACGCTGAATAAACATTCTTCCGTGCGGTAAGGTTATAGACTCCAAAAGACCACGAATTGTGCAATGCCTGTTTTAATTTATAATTACCATCCAGGTTTACCGAAAGATCAGTTCTGAAATAGTCAGGTATCCTGTAAGCATTTCTATCAGAGTAGAGCAACCGCTCCGCGCCATTGGAATAAAAAACCGCTATCGGCAGGGTGATTGGCCTGCCTGTGCTATATACAATATTAACAGAAAGGCTTAAACGATGAGAAAATTGATAATTACTTATAAAATTTACGGTATTGGGTTTATCGTAACTGGCAGGATAATAGGCGCCTTTATTTACCTTTTCGCCCGCAAGTGAATCATTGGTTTTTAAAAATGTTCTCGACCAGGTATAACTTAACCATCCATTTAATTTACCCGAAAGTTTTTTAATTAATAGTTCTACGCCATACGCCTTTCCCTTTGAGTTGATAATATCAGTTTCTATGTGGTGATTCAACAAGAGCGTAGCGCCGCTTTTATAGTCAATCATGTTTTTAAGATCTTTATAATAAACTTCAAGAGATGTCTCGATGTTGTTTGAGTGAAAGTTTTTATAAAAGCCAAGTGAATATTGCTGCCCTGTTTGGGGTTTGATATTCGCGTCAGAAAGTTTCCAGATGTCAGTTGGTGATATTGAAATTGTATTCGATAGCTGGTGTATGTACTGGCGCAGTGTATTATAGCCCAGCTTAAATGATGCGTCTGTGGATAAAGCATACCGCAGTGAAACCCGGTACTCTGGCCCCTGGTAAGTTTTTATGATTTTCCCCGAACCATGAGAAACAGTATCAACAATAGTTGCAGCTTCTTTCGGCAATCCACGCACATAATCATAGGTATCGTGCGGCCCCAAATAATTGAAGATTGAATAACGGATACCTGCATCGAGAGAAAGGTCTGACGAAATGTTGTATTTATAACCAAGGTACGCGGCACTTTCAACGCCCTGTTCGGCCGGCAAAACATTTCTTGCTACCAGCGACTGGCTACCCATCGGAAGGAAACTGCCGGGATGAAGCTTGTAATAAATGGCATTCACACCAAAATTGAAAGAGTGTTTGTTGTTAGCTGTATAAGTAAAATCGGCCTTAAAATTTGTTTGATTGATGTCATAGGTAAGCTTATAACTGTTTACTGGGTTTGAGTTGCTGCTTACATTATAATCATAGTGGTCAGTACCGGCAGAAATAATACTGTATAATTTATTATTGTAAATATGCTTCCACTTTACAATAAGGTTTTTATTTCCATATTTGTAAGTAGTGTCGTTGTCAAACCTAAAATTATCGTTGCTAAGGTAGCCAGTGAGGTATAGATTGTTTTTCGAGTTAATCGTATGGCTGATGTGAATATTTAAGTCGTAGAATGATGCCTTGCTGTTACTATAAGCGGAATTGGGAACAGCCTTTAGCAGCCAGTTTGAATACGTGGTGCGGCCACCAAGAATAAACGATGTTTTATTTTTTTTAATTGGCCCTTCAAGAGTGAATTTACTGGTGAGCAAACCTACACCTCCCGTGCCCGAAATTTTCTTATCGTTGCCATCTTTAGTAGAAACATCAAGAACAGATGAAAGCCTGCCACCATATCTTACCGGTATAACACTTTTGTATAATTCCACTCCTTTTACCACGTCCGGGTTAAAAGCAGAAAAAAATCCTAACAAGTGCGAAGGGTTATAAATAGTGGCATCATCGAAAAGGATCAGGTTCTGGTCTGATGATCCACCGCGAACGTTAAACCCTGTGCTGGCTTCACCTACGGAAGTAACACCTGGTAATGTAAGCACAACCCGCAGTATATCTGCCTCACCAAAAACAACAGGTACCTGCTTTATTGATTTAATGGACAACCTCTCGATGCCCATTTGCGTGCTTTTAATATTGGATCTTCGTTCTACAGTTACAATAACGTTTTTTAAACTAGGGATATAATCCTTTAACTCGATATTTAATTTTCCATCAGAGTAAACCATAATGTGGCGCTGGGTTGCTTTCATGCCAATACTGGTAACTTCGAGTGTATGTATGCCTTGTGGAACAGTAAGTGAGTAATAACCAAACTGGTCTGTTACAACGCTTGTAAATAAACTATCGATATACACTGATGCCCCGGGGATAGCCTCGCCGTTTTTGATATCTTTTACAAAACCTGTGAGCACTGCATTTTTTTTCTGAGACGAGCGCGAACCTATCTCAAATAATTTGTTCTCTTCGAAAGAAGATTTATTTTTTTCTTTTTTTACGATTTCACTTGGTAACGTATCGGTAACGGCAGCGGTTTTTGTGTTATCAGGGTTGAAGAAATCCCCGGAAAGAGTTGTTTGCAGCGGTATGTTCTTTGTTATAAATATATGGTTCAGGGGGTCTATTGAATAGCGGTAATTTGTATTGTCAAACACCAGTTTTAGTGCTTCGGGGAGCGTTTTATCAACAATTTTTATGTTTATTATAAAAGAATCAAGGTCTGCTTCATTGTAATAAAAATGAAAGTTATTACCTGCCTCTGCCTGGCGCACAAAATCGGGAAATGCCGTATTATAAAATTCCCCGCTGATCCGGTTATTTTGCCCTTTGGCAGAAAAAGCAATTAGTATAAAGGTAAGGCCGGTAATACAGGTACGCATAATACCGCGCATGTTTATTGGTTTAAGGTTGAATAATAAGCAACTGTCGCTATAAGTTCTTTTTCTAAATTCCTTTTTAATCTAAACCCGTTTTTCCTTAAATATGTTTTTATCAATTCATTTTTATCCTTCAAGGCCTGTAGAAGTGAGCTTTTGTTATCAACAGCATACAAGATGCTGCCATTCCTGAGATAGAATTGGTCTTCTTCAACAAATTCAGGGGGCTCTTCTGCCCTTACCGGGTATTTTATTCGTTTGGAACGCTTTACGTATACGCTTGCCCTGCCGTCAAAGACGAGGTCATATATCATGTTGCCTGCGGATTCGCCTTTCCCCTGGCTTAAAGCGATATTTTCAAAGTGGTGGCCTGCAATGGTAAAGTATTTCACTTTTTCACCGAGCAATGTCATTTTCACATTCTGGTTATAACGATTGACAACAATTTCCTGCCGCACAATGTCAAATAACAGAGGGACATTTGTGTATAAAGTACCATCGTAAAAAACGTCGCTGTTTTCCATTTCAGCGGAAAAGAAAAATGGATTTCCTTTTATGACTTTTTCGTAAGGGGTATACTCTTTCCCGGTGTATAAATGGATATCTGCGCCCATTTCGTCTTGAAAATATGCGATTGAATTTTTAAAAGAAACTAATTGATCCGGAGAAGAAGTTTGCCCATTTGTTCTATTAGAGGCCAAAACAGCGGCAAGTATCATAGAAATGAACAGGTAGCAGCAATTAGTCATAAAACGAAAATATGATTATATTTTTTACTTTCATCCAAAAGTGCAGCCCAATACTTGTTGGCTATTCCAATACATTTCCTTAACGAGCCAATAGTTAAATATCATTCAAGCCGCAGGGATGTACTTTCCGCAGCTGGTTTCGAAATTCAATAACCACATTTTCTAATACGTTTCCGGCTTTGTATCCTGGTTGTCTTTATTTAAGCTGATTAAATTATTTGAAAAAAAACTGATTAATTATTTAAGATGTCATCACTACGAATATTTGCAAGGCATCTCAAAAAACACACAATCAAACCGCGTACTTCAATCAGTCGATGTTCGTAATTCATTGCTGGCTACTCACTTCTCAAACTCGTCGCCGGGTTGGCAATCGCAGCTTTTATTGCCTGGAAACTCACCGTTACTAATGCAATCATCAGGGCAACGGTTGCGGCAATTAAAAATATCCACCAGCTTATTTCAATCCTGTATTGATAGTTCTGCAGCCAGCTGTGCATCATCCACCATGCAACCGGAAAAGCAACAATACAAGACACACCAACCAGCTTTAAAAAATCTTTTGAGAGTAAGGCGGTAATCCCCTGAACACTTGCCCCCAGCACTTTTCGTACGCCGATTTCCTTAGTTCTTCTTTCTGCTGTATAAGCAGCAAGGCCGAACAGGCCTAAACACGAAATAACAATTGCCAACGCTGCAAACACACGTGATAGTTTACTAATAAGCATTTCACTCAAAAACATTTCATTGAACTGGTCATCTACAAATTTATATTCAAACGGATAAGCAGGATTGTCTTTCTTCATCACTGCTGCTATTTTTGTTAATGCGTGTTCCGGATCGCGTTTTTGCTTTACTCTTATATAGAGCAGACGTGACGACTGTGGTATATAGTAAAAAATAACAGGCGCAGATTGCTTGTACATATCGCCATAAACGTAATCTTTTATAACGCCGGCAATTCTCATGTGAAAGGTTCCATTATTAGCCTGGCGCTCCATTGTTTTACCAATAGCGCTTCCCTCACCTAATAATTTTTCCATCGATTGCGTAACAATAACATTGAGGACCTGTGTTGAATCCTTTGGCATGTGGTTATCCCCAAACTCAATTAAATCGGTGGGCTGAAAATCCCTGCCTTCGACAATGTGCATGCCTGTTGTTGACATAAATTCGGCGCTTACCAATCTTTGTGAAATAACAATATTGCTGCTTGGGTTTTTACCCTGCCAATAAATGCTGGTTGTATTATTTCCGCCTGAAATTGTTTCATGATCTGCCAGTGCTGTATTCTCTACGACACCTGTATTTAAAAGGTCCTGCTTAATTGCAGAAAAATTTTTTACCACGTCCTCCTGTGCATTTACCTGTATTAAATTATTTTTATTATATCCAAGATCCCTGTTTTTTACATACTGTATCTGCTGATAAATAATAATAGTGCCGATGATAAGCGCAATTGAAATGGCAAACTGAACGACCACCAGCCCTCTTCTTATGATTGCCGCACTTCCCGTTTTTAATTTTATTCCTTTTAAAACAAATACCGGGTTGAACGACGATAAATAAAATGAAGGATAACTTCCTGCGACAATTCCACAGATCAACGCGAGTAATAACAACCCGGTGAAATGAGATGGCCTGGTTAAATCCAGAGACAGATGTTTTTGTACTAATAACATTAAATGCCGGCAATACGAGTACCATGATAAAAATTGCAGCAATGGCGGCAAACACAGCCATAAATATTGCCTCGCCAATGAACTGAAAAATCAATCTTTTCCTTCCTGCGCCTAATACCTTTCTAACACCAATTTCTTTTGAACGTTTTTCGCTTCCGGCAGTTGCCAGGTTCATAAAGTTTATGCAGGCGATAAATAAAATGATCCATGCAATGATTGTGAACAGATGCACATACTCGATGCGCCCGCTGCCTGTTTCTTTTCCGTTTTCAAAATCATTTCGTAACCGCCAGTGATTCATGCCAAATAAAAACACATGCACTGTAGATATAGAGGATTCATTTTTTTGCGTGGTAAAGTCATATAACGGGTTTATTAATTGCCTGTTTAAGGCAGCCACATCAACTCCCGGCTTTAATTCAACATAGGTTGACAGGCCGAAATTAGACCAGTTTGCGGCCCAGGGGTTCTCATTATACCACACCTTGAAAGGAGCAAGCCATTCGAACTGGATTGAAGAATTTTCGGGCATATCTCTTATGACCCCGCTAACCACATAATCCTGTTTGTTATCCATACGCAATGTTTTCCCGAGGAGATTTTTTTCATTGCCAAAAAATTTCTTCGCCGCTTTTTCAGTAATTACTATAGAATATAATTGCGCGAAAGCATCGCCGGCATTACCTTGTATAAACGGTAAGGTGAACATGCTGAAAAAAGAAGGCTCCGCATACCTGCCTGAAGCATATATCGCTTTATTTCCAATACGGAACAATGCTGAAGTTTGCCCTTCCGTTGCACGGCATGTTCTTGCAATCCCTGGCATCACTGCCAGCATTGCCGGCGCCAGTGGCCCGGGGGTTGAAGAATGTGTAAAGACACCCCCATCAACATTATCATTTGTCTTAACAAGATATAGCCTGTCTTTATTCAGATTATTATTGTCATAATTCACTTCATCTTCCACCCACAAAAAAATTAATCCTGCACAGGCAATGCCAATCGCAAGGCCGAAGATGTTCAGAAAGCTATAGCCTTTATTTTTCCAGAGGCTGCGAAATGTTGTTTTGAAAAAATTCGTTATCATGAGTTTTTCTTTAAAGATGTCAGCAGTCAGCAGTCAGCATCTTTCGCTGGCTTTGTTACTACCAATTACCAAATGATCATTGCCGAATATGTTTGCGCACCCCCGGCTTGCCTTTACTCGCTTCTCAAACTCTTAACCGGGTTGGCAAGCGCTGCCCTTATCGCCTGGAAGCTTACCGTTAGTAATGCAATTGTAACTGCAGCTATTCCTGCTATTGCAAAAATCCACCAGCTTATATTAGTCCTGTAAGCAAAATCCTGCAGCCACCTGTGCATTGCCCACCACGTAACAGGTATCGAAATAATAAAGGCAATACCAACAAGCAATAAAAATTCTTTTGAAACAAGCAGCAACACTTGTTGCACCGAAGCCCCCAGTACTTTGCGGATCCCAATTTCCCTGGCCCTCTGTTCTATCACAAATGCAGAGAGGCCGAACAACCCAAGGCTTGCTATGATGATTGCGATAATTGTAAACGCAGAAAATATCTTTTGGGTTCGCTGTTCACTTTCATATAATGTGGCAAACGTATCATCCAGAAAGTTGTAACTAAGCGGTCCATCCGGCTTAAAAGTATCCCATTTCGTTTTTAAATCAGCGAGAAAATCTTTTACATTAGCGGTTTTAATTTTTATTAATAATCCGCCGAAATTATTTCCAAGGACCATCATGAGCGGAGCAATTTTTTGTTTTAAAGACGCATAGTTGAAGTCTGCGACAACTCCCACTACCTTTAATTCATGCTGACCAGAGCGAACAATAGTTTTTCCAACCGGGTTAGCCGCACTCCACCCTAATTCACGCACAGCCGCCTCATTAATAACAATTCCGGAAGAATCGGTGGGAAAATCTTTGGAGAAATTTCTCCCCTGTACAACATGAATTCCGAGTGTACGCAGGTAGTCATAATCCACATGATAAATATTCGCGTGTATTTCGGTTCCGTTTGACGATTCATTTTTTGGATAAACTTCTGTTCCATCCATAAAAGGATCGCCGGGAACTGATCTTGTGATGCTTGCCGAAACAACACGGTTATCCTGCAAGAGTTGCTGTTCGAATGCAGTTTGATTTTTGCCCAATAGTCTTGCATCGGGTATATATACTAACTGTTCTTTATCATAGCCCAGTTTTCTATTTTGCATATAATGCAATTGCCGGTAAACGACTATAGTAGCGATAATCAATGCGATAGAAACGAAAAACTGGAACACGATCAGGGTGCTGCGTAAAGGCTTTCTCTGCGAGCCCTGTGCAGATGAAGAACCCTTTAATACTTTGATCGTATTAAAAGATGATAAAAAAAAGGCGGGATAAATGCCGGCCAAAATTCCTGCGAAAAAAACTAATGATAAGATCACCAGCACGGACTGGTAATGCAGTAAAAAGCCAAAACTGATCTTCTTATTTGCAAGCTGGTTAAAATAAGGCAGTAAAAGAAATATTAATGCGAAAGCACATAGCATCGCAAAAAATGTGAGCAAAACGGATTCGGTAAGGAATTGAAAAATCAATT
This sequence comes from uncultured Chitinophagaceae bacterium, assembly GCA_963800635.1. Classification (GTDB taxonomy): domain Bacteria; phylum Bacteroidota; class Bacteroidia; order Chitinophagales; family Chitinophagaceae; genus Ginsengibacter. Next base: position 385,837 of record CAWDCB010000011.1, on the reverse strand, counting down.
GTTTTTTTATTGAGCCCATCACTTTGCGAATGCCTACTTCTCTTGCTCTTTTTACAGAACGCGCTGTGGAAAGGTTCGTGAAATTTACACATGCAAGCAATAATATAAATATTGCCAATGCGGAAAAAATATAAACATACTGAATGTCTCCGTTTGGCTCAAGTTCATATTTTGTATTGGAATATAAATGAATATCTGTAAGCGGCTGTAACGAAAAAACAAAGGTATTTACCGACTTACGGGCTTCGGCAAGGCTCACGCCCATATCATGCTGTATTTCCGGCACAACATACTTTTCAACAAGTTGCGGGAAATTTTGCTTCCAGTTTTTTGGGATCAGTGTTCTTATCCAAAAGCAAATACGTAAAATAACCGAGATTGCTCCATGTACCGCCTGTAATGTGAAATGAGGAAAGACTTAAAAACGCATCAAAATGAAAATGCGAATTATCAGGCACTTTATCAATAACACCGGTGACCTTGTACAGGATACCTCTCGTACCGACTGCCAAAGATTTGCCTAAAGCATCTTCGTTACCAAAGTATTTTTTTGAAAACGTTTTAGAAATAACGATACTGTTAGGTTGCAACAAAGCATCTGTTGGATTACCTGCAATAAGTGGGATAGAAAACAGCTTAAGAAAATTTGAATCTGCAAAGGCGAGATGCGCTTCTTTAAACTGCCGGTCGGCATATTTTATAAAATCACTGGCGGGCGAAAGCCTGGTTATTGATTTCACCCCGGGAAATGCATTTTTGATGCCTTCTCCAACGCCTGCATCCACGTCAGGATAAACAGCCACGTTGCCATTTCCTGTTACGGACAACGTTACACGATAAATATTGCTTGCATCGGCAGGATATTTATCATAACTCAATTCATCATAAACAAATACAGCAATTAGCATAAAACAGGCAAGGCCAATAGCCAGCCCCAGAATATTTATAGCAGTAAAAATCTTATTCTTTCTAAGATTTCTTAATGCGATTTTAAAATAATTTTTTAGCATGAAAATTGTATTCCTGATATGATTGTTTTATCTGATTACTCTAACTGTTTTGAAGCGGCACCCAAACATTGCTCCTATTCCGTTCTCAAACTTTTCACCGGGTTTGCAACCGCCGCTTTTATTGCCTGGAAGCTTACCGTTGCCAATGCAATCAAGATAGCGAGCACGCCTGCCGCCATAAACATCCACCAGGAAATATCAACCCGGTACTCATAATTCTGCAACCATTTATTCATCGCCATCCATGCAAGCGGCGATGCAATCAACATTGCGATCAGCACAAGCAACAAAAATTCTTTTGAAAGTAAATTGAATAATGAAACCGGGCTCGCCCCCAATACTTTTCGTATGCCAAATTCCTTTGTGCGCTGTTCTGCGGTAAATATCACAAGGCCCAATAAGCCAAGACAGGAAATGAATATCCCAAGAAATGCAAAGTAATTGGCAAGCTGGCTTACCACCTGTTCACTGGCATAAAGTTTTTGATATTCTTCATCCGAAAATTTGTAAGTAAATGGAAATTTCGGATTGAGCTCTTTACAGATTTTTTCAAGACCCGCCAGGGCCTCTTTTGTTTTGCCAGGTGCTGTTCTTACCAAGCGCAGCGCCCCATCCTATATCTTCACCCAGCCGAAGCACCATCGGATTTATTTTTGTGTGCAGCGAATTGAAATGAAAATCTTTCAGCACGCCAATGATCGTTCCTTTCTTTTGCCAGAATGTAAGCGGCTTGCCGATCGGATCTTTATAACCAATAATTTTCAATGCCGATTCATTAATAATATAACCAACAGAATCTGTGGCAAAATCTTTTGAAAAATCACGGCCCTGCGCCATTTGCAGGTGCATTGTTTTTATAAAATCATATCCTACTGCTGCACTGTGTAAATTCAATATCAGCATTTGGATCTTTACCTTCCCACCAACACCGCCGGTTCCGTTTTCTATTTGTGTCGGATTCATCTGTTATACGCGAGATACTCTTTTATTCCCGGCATTTGTAACGCCTGGTTCTTAAATAACTGATATTTGGCGGTGAGGTCACCTTCCAGTGGAACATACACAAGGTTTTCCCTGTCGTAGCCAAGATTCAGCGTGTTGTATATAATTCACCTGCCTGCTCACGACGATGGTCCCGATGATCAATATGATCGAAAGCATAAATTGAAAAACGACAAGCCCTTTGCGAAACCATAAAGCGCTTCTTGAAAATTTTAATGAGCCTTTTAATACCCGCACAGGTTTGAATGCACGACAGGTACAATGCAGGATAGCTTCCGGAAATAAATCCTGTTACCAATAACAAGCCTGCTAATAGCCAACCAGAATGCCGGATCATTAAACGGAATCTGAATTTGTTTTGATGTAAGCTGATTGAACTGCGGCAGCATAAGCATTACAAGTACCAGTGAAATAATTACCGCCATTAATACGATCAGCAATGCCTCACCGATAAATTGCCTTATCAAGGCAAAGCGCATAGCGCCAACCACTTTTCTTACGCCAATTTCCTTTGCACGTTTTACTGACCTTGCCGTAGTAAGGTTCATGAAATTGATACAGGCAATCAATAAAATAAAAATGGCAACGATGCTGAAAAGTTGCACATATTGAATTCTGCCGCCCGACAATTCTCCGCTGTTTGTCAAAATTGGAATGCAGATAAATATCGCCATAACGTTGAATCCCAAGCCGAATATAAGAATGAGGCAGTTTGCTCTTTGTTGTAATTATCGAGAAAGCTGGCAATCTTTTTTTCAAAAGCTTTGGCATCTGTTCCCTCATCGCAGCATGATGTATGTTGCCGGGCCGTTATTGGTCCAGTCCTTTGCCCAGCTCATTGTCTTCCAACAAAGCTTTGCCAGTTTAAGATATAATCGAATTGGGCTGTACTGTTTTTCGGCACATTATCAAACACCGCGGTTATCTTCAGATCTTTTTTGTTTTGATATCGTATTGTTTTTCCAATCGCTTTGGCAGGCGAGCCAAAAAATTCTTCTGCCATCTTTTTTGATATGGCAATATCCAATGGCGTTTGCAATGCCGTTATCGCATTGCCCTCCAGCAATGGATAACGTAAACATTTTAAAAAAATCCTGTCCCGCATGGTTTCCACTCTTCTTTAATTATTTTATTATTCGCTTCAAAAGTGCTTAGCTCATTCCACGCATAGTTAGCTTGCATATTGCACTTCGGGCAAAACTCTTTTCATTTCATCGGCCATTACGCCAGGGCCGCCATGAAAAGCATTTACTCCATCGTCACGATATTTGTCTTTCATATACACTATACAATCGCGAACCATTTTTATGAAAGGCATCCACTTTATATTCATCATTCACCCACAACATGATCAGCAGGCTGCATGCCAAACCCAGTGCAAGGCCCATGATATTGATCAAAGAAAATGCTTTGTTTTTCCAGAGATTTCTGAAAGCAGTTTTGAAATAATTTTTTATCATAATTAATTTATTTATGACTAGGATTTCTTCCACGCGATTTTTGAAAGAACTTTTTATAATAAATAATTCTGAAACGATTTTGATTATCGTGGCTTAATAATCGCATTCCCATTAACCTTACGACTTATTGACTTTATACTAACCGCTCTGTCTTACTCGGCTCTCAAACTCTTTACCGGGTTGGCAATGGCTGCCTTTATTGCCTGGAAACTCACAGTTAGCAATGCAATTACAAGCGCCAGCCCTCCGGCAATTACAAAGACCCATCCTGTTATTGAAATCCTGTAAGCAAAATGTTGCAGCCAGCTATGCATCACCCACCAGGCTACGGGAAATGCAATGATTGCCGCGATAATTATGAGCTTCAAAAAATCCCTGGATAACATGCTGACAATTGTACTTACCGAAGCGCCAAGAACCTTCCGGATTCCAATTTCCTTTGTGCGTTGTTCTGACGCATAGGTTACGAGCCCGAATAAGCCGAGACATGCAATAAAGATTGCAAAAGCTGCGAAGGAAATAAATATTTTTCCCGTCTGCTGTTCTGATTTATAAATATTATTAAAGTCATCATCCATAAAAGAATAATTAAATGGCTGGCCGGGAGCCATTGTCCGCCATTTGTTTTCCACCTGTGCAATGAGTCCTCCAATGTTTGTCGTGTTTATTCGAAATGATATATTTCCATTTTCTTCGTGGTAGACCAATGCGAGTGGTGTTATCTCTTCACGCAGGGTATTGAAATTAAAATTTCTTACAATACCTACGATGTGGTATGCAGTAAGGTCTTTACCGTTGTGGAAGTTGTTCATATAATATAGCGGCTTATCTAACGGGTCTTTGAAGCCAAATAATTTTGCCGCTGCTTCATTAAGAATGATCCCTGTTGAATCTGTTTGAAAATCTCTTGAAAAATTCCTTCCTTTTACAATGTGCATGTCCAGTGTTGGAATATAGTTTTCATCAACCGCCCATATTTGCATGGATACCGCTTTCTTCTGATCAAGGGTTGCATCTGGAAACAAGGGGCTATCGTTACGTGAACCGGATGTTGGTAAGAAGCCGGTCATTGTTGCTTTTTGCACTCCTGATATTTGAAGCACAGCATCCTTAAATACTCGTGCACTATTGCCCAACGAATATGTATTTTTAATCACCAGAACATGACTGCGGTTGTATCCCAGGTCTTTATTGCGGATATATTTCAATTGATTATAAATAATGATCGTACCGATAATAAGAGCAATAGAAATAAAGAATTGAAAAACCACAAGCCCGCTCCGGAGCCAACTGCCTTTGAAACCTCTCGATAATCTTTCCTTTTAACACTTCTACAGGGTTGAATGCAGAAAGAAAGAATGCAGGATAGCTTCCGGCAATGATGCCAACGATGACCATCAAGCCAATAAGTGATGGAAACAACCATGGCTTGGAGAATATATTTATACTGATTTGCTTACCTGATAACTGATTAAAATAAGGAAGCAATAAAAATGCAATACCGATTGCTATTATCAATGCAAGCATGCTTATAAGAATCGATTCGGTAAGAAATTGCGAAACCAGATTTCTTTTTAAAGATCCTAATACTTTGCGTACACCAACTTCTTTTGCACGGTTAGAAGAACGTGCCGTAGAAAGATTCATAAAGTTTACACAGGCGATCAATAAAATAAGAATAGCTATAAAAGAAAAAATATACACAAATTCAATATTGCTGTTAATGCCCAACTCAGCAGTTTTGTTAGAATGCAGATGGATGCTGGTGAGCGGTGTTAAATTATAAGTGTCGAAATTTCCGCTCTTTGTGAAATCGCCCATAGTGATATTCATGAGCTGCTTTACCTGCGGGCCAAGATATTTTAGAACCATTGCACCAAATTGCGACTCCAGCTTCTTGGGGTCTGTACCCTTCTTCAGAACAATATAGGTATTGAAATTATTGCTTACCCAATTGTTTTCCCTGCTTTCACCGGACGAAGAAAGGGACACAAAAAAATCAAAATTGAAGTGCGATTGCAGGGGAATATCTTTTATTACCCCTGTGATCTTATAACTGGAGGTGTCATTTATTATTAAATTTTTCCCGACTACATCCGTTGAATTGAAATATTTTTTTGCGGTGGTTTGCGTTATTACCATGCTCTTAGGTTCTACTAATGCAGTTTTGGGATCACCCTGTATCATAGGCAGCGTAAATACGTCAAATAAAGAAGAATCAGCATATACCACGCGGTCTTCACTGATATTTTGTGAACCTTTTTTTACCAAAAAACCACCATAATCGCGAAAACGCACATACTGCTCAACCTGCGGAAAATCTTTTTTTAATACAGGCCCCATGGGATCAGGCGCAACCGCTAATATGAAATGGTTGCCCCCGAACTTTATATCGCCGTCTATACGGTAGATCCTATCTGCCTTGTCATTGTATTTATCAAAACCCAATTCATCAGTTACGTAAAACAGCATGAGAAGGCAGGTTGCCAGCCCCACGGCAAGCCCTATAATATTGATGGCAGAAAAACCTTTATTGTTCCACAGGTTTCTTAAAGCAATTTTTAAATAATTTTTTATCATGAGTTTTTGTTGTTACAGTATCAGCTATTAGCGTCAGCTATCAGGTCAGCTATCAGCATCGGGTATTCGTACAAGTATCAGCATCTGGCAAAACTCATTCTCATTGCCCGCCGCCAACTGCGAACTGTCAATTATCCCCTATTCACTTCTTAAACTCTTCACCGGGTTAGCAATCGCCGCTTTTATCGCCTGGAAACTTACCGTAAACAGTGCAATAAAAACGGCAACTAACCCTGCAATGGCAAACATCCACCAGGTAATAGTTATTTTATAGGCAAAATTTTGCAACCACTTGTTCATGGCCCACCATGCAACAGGAGTTGCTATAACGATTGCTATCAGCACTAATCTTAGAAACTCTTTTGATAGTAATTGCACGATGCCGGGTACACTTGCCCCCAAAACTTTCCGGATGCCTATTTCCTTATTTCGCTGTTCAGCGCTGAATGCTGCAAGTCCAAATAAACCCAAACATGAAATAAGAATCGCAATCAGCGTAAATGAATTTATGATTTTAGCCAGTGTGATTTCTGTTTCATATTGCTTTTGAACCTCATCGTCAAGGAAGGCGTATTCAAAGGGGATCCCCGGCAGATCTTTGCTCCATGCTGCACCGATCTTTGCCAATAAGCTTTTATAATTTTTACTATTTGCTGCAACGGTTAAATTGGAGATATCGTTCCTTGCCGGATTATACATTAGCATAAATGGCTTTACATCGCTATGCAATGAGTTATAATTAAAATCTTTCATTACACCGGCAACTTCAACATAAGTCTCGGGGTCGGGTTCATAATGTGAATACAACCTTGTACCCGGCGCATTTTCAGGATGCAAACCCAACCGCTTCATGAGCGTTTCATTAATTAATACCTTGCCCGAATCATATAACCTGAAATCCCTGCCACTTATTAATTTAATACCATTTGCTTTCACAAAATACTCATCAGTAGTAATGTTTTGTGCATCAGTCGCCGTGGCCTCGGTGCCACCTGCAAGATAAACTCCATAATCCTGGGGAACGAACTGGCTAAGATAATTATTGGATTTGCTCACGGCTTTTATATCAGCCATCTGCCGCAAATCACTTATAAGTGCCGGCATTTTATTTTTGGCATCTTCTGTATAGAAACTAAAAATAAGACGCTGGCTTTTTTCAAACCCCAAATCTTTATTATTAATATAATGCAACTGGTTATATATAATAATAATGCCGGCGATAAGCACTATCGACAACACAAACTGAAAAACTACCAGCGACTTTCTGATACCTGCGGCCGAAGCATGTGTACTGAAATTTCCTTTTATAACTTTTATAGCCTGGAAAGCGGAGAGATAAAAAGCCGGGTAGCTTCCGGCAATCAAGCCCGTAACAATCACAAGCCCGGCCAGCATTAACCAAAGCCTGTAATCAGTAAAAAAAGACAGATGAATATGTGCGCCTGTTATTGTATTGAGATAAGGAAGCGCAACCAATAATAGTGGCAATGCAATTAAAACGCCTGTTAATGATAATAGAAATGATTCTCCCAGGAACTGTCTTATCAAGTCATTTTTTCCGGCACCGACTACCTTCCTTACACCGACCTCTTTGGCCCTTTTAGAGGCACGTGCAGTGGAGAGATTCATAAAGTTGATACAGGCGATAACCTGTATCAATATGGCAATCAAAATTAAAATATATAGAAAAGACGGGCTTACCGTTTTGTCCATTTCATTCTCATAGCCTGTAGTGGTATGGATTGAGCTTATGGGCTGCAGGTGCAGTTGCTTTTTCATTCCAAGTTCCTTTAATTGCTGCGCACCGTATTTATCAAGAAACGCCGGCAATTTTTTTTCAAGGGCGGCAACATCGGCACCGGGATTTAGTTTTATATACTCGTTGGCAAAATTGTTACCCGCCCATGAATGGTTTTGCAGGACATATTCCCCGATACCACCACTGTTCATGGTAATAAACATATTGGCCGTAATATGCGTTCTGCCCAGGCTTTCATCCACAACTCCGGTTACCTTAAAATCATGTTTGCCGTAACTATTATTTATCTCTATCACCTTGTTTATTGGATCATCGGCCCCAAAGAGCTTATCTGCAACTGGTTTTAACAATACAATTGAATACGGCTCTAGCAATGCGTTTACGGGGCTGCCGTTAGTAAAATGATAGCTAAATAAATCAAAAAAAGTAGAGTCTACAAAAACCGCATCCTTCTCATAAAAAGATTTTTCTTTATACCTGAGCAGGTGTTGTTTGGCACCCATAAAGCCGGTACCAATTACCCTGGCAAACTGCTTTACCTCAGGGAAATCTTTCCTTATTGCCGGAGCAATAGGCGGCGAGGAAGTGGCATTATTATGCCTGTCTCCGGTTAATGAAAGTGAAGTAGTAATACGGTATATGTTTTTTGCATCATTGTGATGCCGGTCATAACTGTATTGATCTTCCACGTACAACAAAATATACAGGCAGCATAATGTGCCAATTGCAAGGCCAATTATATTTATAAAACTATACGTTTTATTTTTCCAAAGATTGCGGAAAGTTGTTTTTAGATAATTTTTAAACATAAAATATATTTATGAACGATGTTTTGTTGCCGATCCTGCTATTCTGTCCTTAAGCTATTAGCAGGATTTGTAACCGCCGCTTTAAAAGCCTGGAAGCTTACCGTTGCCAAAGCGATAAAGACCACCAATATTGCAGCTGCTATAAACAGCCACCAGCTTAATGCAATACGATAAGGATACTTCTGCAGCCATTTATCTGCGGCTACCCATGCCAGTGGAATCGATATAACAAGAGACATTACAACCAGCTTTAAGAAAGTCTTTCGAAAGAATAGTAACAACGCTGTTTACAGATGCGCCCAGCACCTTGCGTATACCAATTTCTTTAGTTCGTTTTTCAGCCGATAACACTGACAAGCCGAACAAGCCTATGCAGGAAATGAATATGGTTAGTATAGCGCCAAATAATATTATCTGTTTCCATTTTGCTTCAGCTTCGTAATCTTTGAGCTTTTGCTGGTCTTTAAATACGTAGGAGTACGGGCTTAAAGCAAAGAATTGTTTGAATGTTTTTTGTATATACTTAAGGCTTTCAGTTTCTGTATTCGGCTTTATTTTTATGTTGAACATGCCATACCAGTTGTCATTTTTCATAGTAAACAATTGCGGACCGATCTTCTGGTTTAAAGAAAGGTAATGGTAATCTTTAACTACACCGATCACATGGTAAATCTCATTATTATTATAGAAGAAGTTGACGGTTTCACCAACCGGTTTTTTCCATCGCGCCTGTTTTACAAACGATTCATTTACCAAAACAGAATTAGTCGAATCTGCAGGGTAAGCTTTCGAAAAATTTCTTCCCTGCGTTATAGGGATCTTTAATTCGGGTATGTAAGATTCATCAATGGTTTCATAGTTAAAGCTGATGCTGGAATCGTTAGCGAGTTTCGCTCCAGTCATCCATTGGCCGCCATTCTTTGCGGCTACATCAACAATATTTGGGTTCTTCAACAATTCATTTTCAAACAAAGCGGCTTCACTGTGTTTTATGTGGTCTTTTTTCACTACAACTATATTGCTGTCGTCATAACCTAAATCTGTTTTAGTAAGAAAATTAAACTGGGCATATATGGTAAACGTTGCTATAATTAAAAATGAAGCCAGCGCAAACTGCAATACTACCAATGATTTTTGCAAATAGTTTTTACCGGTAAGATTAAACCGGCTATATAAAACTTCAACAGGCCTGTAACCTGATAATACCAAGGCAGGATAAAAACCTGCGAGCAATCCGGTAACAAGAAACAACAACACATAGCCAGCAATCAACCTTACATCAAACAAGTAAGAAATAGCAAGCGCTTTGTTAGAAAGATCATTGAATACAGGAAGTATAAGTTGTACCAATGCTATAGCCAATGCAAATGCAATAAAGCAAAGCAAAAATGATTCGCCCAGGAATTGAAAGATTAATTGTTTCCTGTTACTACCAACAACTTTGCGTATGCCGATTTCCCTTGCACGTTTTACAGAGCGGGCGACCGTTAAGTTTACAAAGTTGATGCATGCAATCAGTAATACAAATAGCGCAATGCCTGAAAGTATATACGAATACATTGGATTGCTTGCATTAGATAATCCATTTTGCGGAGGCAATTCCGTATTCATGTGCATGTTGGTGAATGGCTGTAAAAAATAAGTGCCCATACTTGCATCGGCGCCTCCGCCATATTTTTCAATCATTTTTTTAAACGTTGCCTTAGCGTCTGCGATGTAAAATTTCTGCATTTGATTTTCAACAACCCCGACATTCGTTTTTGGATTAACAACTATAAATGTGTTTAGAAAAAAACTGAACCAATTATCATTGTTTTGCGCATCAGCCACAGATTCTTTAAAAGGAAGCAGTACATCAAATTTTATAGAAGAATTCTGCGGGCATCTTTTTGCTACTGCAGTAACTTTATAGGGCACAAACACACTATCGTCTTTCAGCATTATTATTTTGCCAACAGCATCTGTGGTACCAAATTGCTTCTTTGCAGCATCTTCAGAAAGTACTATAGAATGTGGTTCAGTTAAACAGGTTTTGGGATTACCGCTGAGTAATGGAAAACTAAATACAGAAAAGAAAGATGAATCAACATATAACAAATCCTGTGACTGAATTTCTGTCCCGGTTTTTATGTCTTCGGCGCCGCTCTGCACACGTACAAAAGATTGTATGCCGGGGATGTTTTGTGCAAATCTCGGGCCTTGCAGAAAACCTGTATTGCCATCTTTATATTCAATGCCGTTATGTTTTGACTTTGCTACAATACGATATACATTGCTTACGTTTTTATGAAACTTATCAAAGCTTACTTCATCTTTTACGTACAAAATAATAAGCATGGCGCAAGCCAGGCCGATACTTAAACCCGCAATGTTGATGAAAGAATAAATTTTATTCCGGCGCAGGTTTCTAAAAGCAATTTTGAAATAGTTTTTAAACATAATTTCTTTACTTTTTATTGACCATTGACCATTGACTATTAAAATTGAAAATTGACCATTGACAACCGCAAGGGGCTGCCCCTACTCTGTCCTTAAAGACTTAACAGGGTTTGCTATCGCCGCTTTTATTGCCTGGAAACTGATGGTGACCAGTGCAATTAAAACAGAAAATAATCCTGTAACAGCAAATACCCACCATTCTATGTGTATCCTGTGTGCAAAATTATTTATCCATTTATTTATAATCAACCACGCAACGGGAGACGCAATTACAATTGAAATAAAAATAAGTTTAAGAAAATCTTTAGACAACATAATGGCTATATTGCCGACAGAGGCCCCTACGACTTTTCTTATCCCGATTTCTTTCGTTCTTTGCAAAGTAACCAGCGAGACAAGCCCCAGTAAGCCCAGGCAACTGATTATGACAGCCAATGAACCGGCAATGGAAATTATTTTTTGTTGTAACTCTTCCTTTTTATATAAACCCGCAATCTGATCATCGAAAAAATGATATTCAAATATTTCCTCAGGATAAACCTGTTCCCATTTTTCACGGATGTTGTTTATTGCCTGATGAAGATCTGTTCCGTTTAGCTTTACGCCTATAGTCCTAAACTTACCGGGCACACTGGCAATAACTTCAGGCCCTATGGGCACTTCAAGTGATTGGGCATTAAAATCTTTTACTACTCCTACAATAATTCCCTTTTGGTCATCAAACTGTCCTGCAACTAATGGCTCCCCGATAGCTTCACCTGGATTCTTTAATCCTAATTTATGGATCATGGTCTCATTTACGAGGTACTCAGGCGATTCTTTAGATTCCCTGATATTTCGCCCGGCAATAATCCGGAGGCCGAACGACTTTACGTAGGAAGTATCACCTACAGGAGATCCGGCAGGCCACTTTTCCCAATCCGGCCTGTTACCAAATTTAACAGAACCTCCAAAATTATTTTCCGAAGAAGGTGGTTTATAGCAAAATGTAAACGATTCAACCTGTGGCATTTTATTAAGCTGATCCCTTAACAAATCTCTTTTTATTTGCGAAGTATCGGGTAATGGGATCAACACCAGGGCATCGCGTTTGTAACCAATATCAGTATGTATGAGATACCGCACTTGCAACACCATGATGAAGGCGCAAATAATAAGTATATATGCTGCGGAATTTTGGATAACTACCAGTACCTTTCTTAACATTCCAGCTTTCCATGTACCAGCTTCTTTTTTTAATGCTTTAAAAACATTTATCCTGCTCAAAATAAAAGCCGGGTAACAGCCTGAAAGTAAAATCAGCCCTGCCAATAAACCGGAGATGAATATGATAATATTCTTATAGGAAAGTAAATGAACAGGCTCCTGTGAAAACAAAAATTGGTTGGCAAGCGGTAAAATTAAAGTTACCAGCATAACTGCAATTATTGCCGCTATGGTAACCATGATAAAGGTCTCTGTTATGAATTGCATAAAGAGTTGCCACGACGTTCCGCCTAAAACCTTACGTGTTCCAACTTCCGTCATGCGCCGGGACTGTTGGGCTATCGAGATATTTATGTAATTAAAGCTTGCGATTAATATTATAAGCACTCCTATAATCATAAGCGTCACCAACAAAGATTTTTGAATGGCACCTCCGTAATCGGTATTAAAATGCACGTCCGCGAGTGGTTGTAACCACGAATGATAATATTTTGCATTGTCGCCCAGGTTAATTTTTGCCAGTGCGGCAATTTCAGATTCCACTTCAGGCTTCGATTTTTTATCGGTCAAAGCCAGGTATAAAGATGTCGTGGAATTCGTCCAACCCCAGTCTGTAAAAAACTTGTCCTCAGTATTGGGATAGAGATTTTTTAATGATAACAATGAAACATATATTCCGGATTTCAAATCGGTATTGGCGGGCTTATCACGTAGTAACCCAACGATTTTAACCGGTTGCCTGTTATCGAAAAGCAGTATTCTTCCCATTGGATTTGAATTGCCGAAAAACTTAAGGGATTCCTGTTGGGTAATAACGGCTGTATTGGGTAAATTTAATTCGTCGCCATTACCCGCTATCCAGTTATAATCAAACATTTTAAACCAATTGGGTGGCACCAAAGCAACGTTCTTATCTTCTTTAAAACGTCTTTCCGTTTTTGATGAATTAACCGTTACGGTGAAAGTATAATTGCTTAGTATCACGGTTACATCTGTAACATTTGCAACACCCGCTGCCAATGCGCGATACATGCCCATGGAGGCGCCTTTCTCATAAACCGGTTTATCGAAATACACTTCGTTTAATATTCTGTAAGTCCTGGATGCATTTTTATGATACCGGTCAAAACTTAAATGGTAACTTATAAATAAATACAAAAATATAGCGCATGCTATCCCTAATGATAACCCGAAAATATTGATCGCCGAATAAAATTTCCTTTTAATTAGATTTCTAAAGGCTGTTTTGAAATGATTTTTAATCATAAACCGGTTTAATGAACAGTCTTTACATATCAATTGAATATCAAATTGTAGTTTCTCTTGCAACCATATTTCAAAACATACAATATACTTTGACGATTAATTGCATACCATGGCCTATCTCGAAAAACTGCCCCAAACGCATGCCGGAATAAATATGAATGATTTACAAGGTGAAGCCCGTGGATAGTATACGAATCAGTTCGTTTTCGATACAGGGTGTGTACGATTTTGATACACTGTGACTCGTGCTGGCATAGCGAAGTTGCCACCGGTTAAAAAGCATCAGACTTCAGCCGGTGCCGGTGTATTGCGCGCTTTTGGGGCCAGCGACATAACGCAATTTACTAATTAATACAGGAAAGTCTTTTTTGGTCAATTAACAATTGACCGGCAACCGCAATGGCTGCCGTTACTCACTTCTTAAACTCGCCACCGGATTTGCTATTGCTGCTTTTATTGCCTGGAAGCTCACCGTAAATACTGCTATAAATAATGCAGCAAACCCGGCAAGCGCAAACATCCACCAGCTCATATTTATCCTGTATGCGAAGTTTTCCAGCCATTTATTCATTGCCCAGAATGATAGCGGAAACGCAATAATGCAAGCAATAATAACTAACCTTATAAAATCTTTTGAAAGCATCTGTGTTACCTGCGTCACGCTGGCGCCAAGTACTTTACGTATGCCGATTTCTTTGGTACGTTGTTCTGCTGTGTAAGTAGCTAAGCCAAATAATCCAAGGCATGCAACCAATATAGTAAGCCATGTAAAAATGTTGAGTATTGTTCCTGTCTTTTGTTCTGCCGAATATGTTTTGTTATACAGGTCGTCCATAAAATTATACGTAAAAGGTTCATCAGTATTAAATTTGCTCCACTCCTTTTTCATTGAAGCTATCAATCCCCGGACGTCTGTTGTTTTTACTTTAAATATGAGGCCCCAATCAGGTTCCAAAGTCATCAATAAAGGAGTGATCGGCTCATGCAAGGATTGAAAATTAAAATCTCTAACTACGCCAATAACATGATATGGAACATTCGTTCCCCTGTTGCTGTTTTGTCTTATAATTATTTTACCGATCGCGCGCTGGGTATTCCATCCATACGCTTTTGCCGCTGTTTCATTAATTATAATCCCCGTTGAATCAGTTGCAAAAGCTTTAGAGAAATTTCTTCCTGCCGCAACATGCATATTAAAAGTGGGGATGTATTGTTCATCCACATGATATTCCTGCGTTTTCATAATTGCATTAGCATGGCCCTCGGGATAGGACAATGCATTACCGCCGCTGCTTGGCCCGGCCGGTTTATAAGAAGAAATCGTTGCGCTAACAATACGCGGATCTTGTAACATGTCTTGCTTATAAAGCTGCTCATTTTTTCCTAATGCATAAGAGTTAGGGATCGTCAGCAATTGCTCTTTATCATATCCCAGATTCTTATTTTGTATATACTTCATTTGTTGCCATACAACGATGGTTCCTATTATCAATCCAACAGAAATAAAAAACTGGAACACGACAAGCGAGCTACGTAAACCAAAGCTTTTATTGTTTTCTGTAAACTTTCCTTTTAATACTGAAAGAGGTTTAAACGATGAAAGAAAAAACGCCGGGTAAATACCTGCAAAAAAACTTACCAAAATCCCTAAACCAATAAACGATGCAATAATTTTTATGTTGAAGTCAAAGCTTAAATCTTTACCTGAAATATTATTGAACATCGGTAACGTTAGCTGAATAATAATAAATGAAATAAGCAGCGCAGCAAATACCAACAATGCAGATTCAATCAAGAATTGTTTGATAAGCTGACTTTTGCCTGAACCGATTACCTTTCGTACGCCAATCTCTTTTGCGCGTTTTGATGCGCTTGCTGTTGAAAGGTTAATAAAATTTATACAAGCTACCAGCAACATAAAGACCGCGATGCCACCAAAGATGTACACATAACTTGCATCGCCTGAAGGTGACAATTCAAAGTTTGAATGCGAATACAAATGAATTGATGTTAATGGCTGCAGCACGAAACCCAATTCATTTCCTTTCGTTCTAAACTGCTTTAGGCTTATGCCCATATTTTGTTGTATCTGCGGACCCATATATTTTTCAACCATGCCAGGCAGCTTTGACTCTAAATTTTTATAATCAGCTCCCGGTTTCAATAATATATAAGTGAAAAAATTAGAGCCCATCCATGAATCTGATTTCGCATCCTTGAAGCCCATCATCGAAGCCAGCAAGTCAAAATGAAAATGTGAATTGGCAGGCATATTATTCATAATACCCGTTACTTTATAGAATTCAATACTGTCCTTAAACGCAGCAGTTTTTCCAACAACTATGCTCAGCATTTTTCCCATTGCATCTTCACTACCGAAATATTTCTTTGCAATATCTTTTGAAATGACAATTGTATTCGGCTGCTGCAATGCTATGGAGGCATTGCCTTCTGTAAAAGGGAATGTGAATATGCTGAAGAAATTAGGATCAACTAATGCAAGTTCATCATCTTTAAAACTCCGGCCTTTATAAGAAATTTTGGGTGCGCCTGCCACAGTAATTCTTGTAGCATCCTGCACTTTAGGATAATCATTCTTCATGGCTGAAGCGACCGGTGGCATTACATTGCTTTCAAAAATTTTCCCGCCATTAATATCTGTCTTAAAAGCAACACGTACAATCCTGTCTGAGTTTTTATTAAACCGGTCAAAGCTCAGTTCATCCTGTACATACAACATGATGATAAAACAAACAGAAATACCGATAGATAACCCTGCAATGTTGATGAAGGAAAAAATTTTATTCTTCTTCAGATTGCGCCATGCAGTTTTGAAATAATTTTTTAACATAGATTTTGATTTGGCTAATAGCTCACCATTAGCTGTTAGCTAATTAATTTATTCCGTTCGCAAACTTTTCACAGGGTTTGCGATCGCCGCTTTTATCGCCTGGAAGCTTATCGTTCCAAAAGCGATCACTACGGCAGCAATGCCTGCAAATATAAACATCCACCACGCAAGGTTGGTTCGATAGGCGAAATCTCCCAACCATCTACTCATAAAAAACCATGCAATGGGAGAGGCAATGATAAATGCTATCAATACGAGCTTTAAAAAATCGATGGAAAGGAGGTTAATTATATTAGAAACACTCGCTCCCAGAACTTTGCGTACACCAATTTCCCTGGTGCGTTGTATGGTACTATAAGAAGCCAAACCAAGTAAGCCGAGGCAGGATATAAAAATAGCCAAAATAGCAAAGTTGAAAAAGAGACTGCCAAACCTGTCTTCCGCACGATATTGCTTATCAAAACTTTCATCAAGAAAACTATAATCAAACGGGCGGTTCGGTATAATCTGATTCCACTTTGATTGGATGGCTTTAACGATGGCATGGCAAATTATTAGTAGCTATTTTTATAGAAAGTAGTTGGTAACCTTCTGGCTCAATGCGAAGCGTTAAGGGCCTTATAGGTACCTGCAAAGCCTGGTAATGAAAATCTTTTAC
This sequence comes from uncultured Chitinophagaceae bacterium, assembly GCA_963800635.1. GTDB lineage: Bacteria > Bacteroidota > Bacteroidia > Chitinophagales > Chitinophagaceae > Ginsengibacter. The sequence goes on along the minus strand of CAWDCB010000011.1, from coordinate 368,797 downwards.
CACACCGATAATTTTACCCTTTCTTCCCCATTGGTCAAAGTTTCTACCAACGGCCTGTTGAGGCGAGCTATAACCTAATAATTTAACGGTGCTTTCATTTACAACCATCGCCTGGGTTGTATCTGTGCCAAATTCTTTAGAGAATCCGCGGCCGGCAATCACTTTCATTTTATATTGATTGATGTAATTGAAGTCAACAAAATAAATGTCGAGGCTGGCAGTTTGCATGTCGCCTGCTTTGTTCTGTACTTTTGAGTAGGCGGTACTGGTGCCGCTTCCCGGAACGGCCGATGAAAATGTAGTAGATAGTACGCCGGGTATAGTTGAAAGCGATTCTTTAAAGGCATCTTTATTCTTATCCTGGTTTGTATCAATAACCATCGTTTGGTCTTTGCTAAATCCAAGGTCCTGGCTTCGCATATAATTAAGTTGCGTATAAACAATTACGGTTCCTATAATTAAAATAATTGAAATAGTAAACTGAACAATAACAAGGCCCTTTCTTAACAGTATGCCCTTTGTTCCACCGGAAAAGCGCCCTTTCAGAACAGATACAGGTTTATATGAAGACAATACCAGTGCGGGATAAAAACCGGCAACAAAGCCAATAGCGATTGCGATAAAAAATAAACTTACTATATACAAGGGATGATAAAAAAACGGAGTACTTACCTGCTTACCTGCAAGATGGTTAAACAATGGTAAAAGTAATGAACACAATAGCAGCGCTATTATGAATGCCATAAAACATATAACAACACTTTCGCCTATAAACTGTCTTGCCAGTTGAAACCTCGCAGCACCTACTACTTTTCGAATACCAACTTCTTTGGCCCGCTCTGCACTTCGTGCAGTGGTAAGGTTGATAAAATTTATACAGGCGATCAGTAAAATAAACACGGCAATAATTGAGAAGATATATACATTATTCATATTACCGCTTTTACTGCCATCTCTTGTTGAGTACAGGTACACATCTCTCAACGGTTCAAGAATAAATTTTATGCTCATTTGCGCATCCTTTAATTGCTTGCCGGTATGAAAGTCAACAAAGGCAGGCAATTTTGCCTGCAGAACTTTTGGGTTTGTACCCGGCTTTAAAAGCACGTAAGAAACCAGGTTGAAACTGGTCCACTGGCTATCTAAAGAGCCTCCATAGATTTGTTTTTGAGAAGACATGGATACAATCATGTCCGCCTTAATTTGTGAATTCTCGGGTATGTCTTTCATCACTCCCGTTATCGTTGCGTTTATAGCTCCGCCCGTTAGTAACACTGATTGCCCGACAGGGTTGGTATTGCCAAAATATTTTTTTGCGGCAGTTTGCGAAAACACAATGCTCATCGGTTCTTTAAGCGCTGTATTTTTATCGCCATATATCAGTGGAAAATCAAATATTTTGAACAAGGTAGAATCCGCCATAATGGAATTGTTCTCCTGGAATTTCTCATTTCCTTTACGCACCAGGAAACTTTGCCCTGATATGCGTACAGCCGATTCCACTTCAGGAAAATCCCGTTGCATATTAATAGCAACCGGCCCTGATGTTGAGCTCCATTGCAGCAGGTCTGAAGGCGTTTTAATATCACTTATAATTCTATATATCCTGTTGGCTTTTGTATTAAAAGCATCATAGCTGGTTTCAAAATGCACATACAGGTAAATGAGAAAACAAGCCGTCATTCCTACGGCCAATCCCATAATATTAATAGACGAAAAAACTTTGTGCTTCCAGAGTTTCCGCAGTGCGATTTTGAAATAATTTTTTATCATAATTATAGTTTGTTACTTATTATTGACTTAAACCTCACCCAACCGCTCCTGACATTATCGGGAGGGACGTTATCTGTTTGCGAATTTTATGATCTATCGGTCATCCTGTTTATTTGACTATTGTCACCTATTCACTTCTCAAATTTTTCACCGGGTTAGCAATCGCTGCTTTAATTGCCTGGAAGCTAATCGTAAGAGCCGCTATCAACACAACCAATACTCCTGCGGCAGCAAACATCCACCAACTGATATTGATCTTATACGCATAATCATTGAGCCAGCGGTTCATTCCATACCATGCCAGGGGCGAAGCGATCAGAATTGAAAGAAAAACAAGTTTCAAAAAATCACCCGACAGTAATTGTATGATACTTCTTACAGATGCCCCGAGCACTTTTCGAATGCCAATTTCTTTGGTGCGCTGCTCGGCAGTAAAAATCACCAGCCCCAACAAACCCAGGCAGGAAATAAAAATGGCAAGGAATGCAAAAATATTTGACAGCCGGCCGATTACCTCTTCATTTCTATACAGCTTTCGATATTCTTCATCAGTAAAAGAATACGAAAAAGGAAATTTCGGATTTAATTGTTTACAAAGCGCTTCAAGGCTTGTGATCGCTTGTTTGGTCTTGCCTGGCAGTGTACGCAAAAGGATATTACCATACACTTCTTTCTCACCAAATTGTATAATCATAGGTTGTATCGGATCGTGCAACGATCTGAAATTGAAATCTTTTAAAATGCCGATTATCATGCCTTTGCGGCCATTTACCGTTATAAATTTTCCCACAGGATTTTTATAATTTATATTTTTTACTGCAGTTTCATTAAGTATATAGCCATCGTTGCCTGTTGGAAAATCTCTGGAAAATTCACGGCCTTCAACTAATTTCAGCTTCATCGTATTTGCGAAATCGTAACCAACCTCGGGATGTTCGAATGAGATCATTGTATTTGGGCTTCTTCCTTCCCAGTCAACATTATTGGTCCACTGATCAAGGTTGACAGGATTATCAGATATACAACTTATATTTTGTATGCCCGGCATTTTTAATGCTTCGCTTTTAAAGGTTGGATATTTATTTACCAGGTCACCTTCTATGGGAACATACACCAGGTTTTCCTTGTCGTATCCCAGGTTTCTGTTTTGAATGAAGCTAATCTGCTTTGAAACTACTATAGTACCAATAATTAAAACAAGAGAAAGAACAAACTGAAATACTACAAGGCCTTTACGAAACCATATAGCACCGGCGGTAAGTTTGGTAGTGCCCTTTAAAACTTTTACAGGATTGAAAGAAGATAAATATAAAGCAGGATAACTTCCTGAAATTAATCCAACGACAACGGTTATGATAAAGATATTCACCCAGAAATAAACCTGGCTGAAAGGTAATTGTATTTGCCTTTGAGTTATGCCGTTAAATAAAGGCAGCAACAAAATCATAAGCATTAATGCAATAACAACAGCGAACGTGGTAAGCAATAAAGACTCTCCTATGAATTGTTTGATTAATATAGAACGCAAAGCGCCTACGGCTTTCCGAACACCAACTTCCTTTGCCCTTTTAATCAGAACGGGCCGTCGTAAGGTTCATAAAATTGATGCATGCGATCAGCAAAATAAAAATAGCAACGATACTAAAGAGGCGGACATATTCAATACGGCCCCCTGATACTTTCCCTTCTTCAAAATGACTGTGTAAATAAACCTTTGCAAACTTTTGTAAGCCAAGCTCTACGTGGTATGCAGCGCTGCTGTCCTTAATATATAAGTCACGAACATGACTTAATTTTTTATTAACTAAAGTAAGGTTAGCATCGGGCCGCAATAACACATAGGTTAACGGTCCGCTGTTTTGCCAGGATTTTATCCACGGCTGTTCCTGCTGTAATGCTTCCCAGCTAATAACATAATCGAATTTCCTTGAGGCATTTGCAGGCAAATCATTAAATACAGCGGTAACCTTAAAATCTTTCCTGTTATCAAATCGAATGGTTTTGCCCATAGCGTTTTGAGAACTGCCGAAAAATTCATCCGCAATTTTTTTAGAGATGGCCATACTTACTGTAGAATTTAAGGCGGTTGCCGGCGGTGCCCGATAAAAGCGGGTAACTAAACATGCTAAACAAACCAGCGCTTGCACCGGTACCTTCTACTTTTAGTATTTTATTATTAGCCTGTAAAGTGGTATGGTCATTTTCTTCCTGCAGCATTACGGCATCTTCCACTTCAGGAATCTTTCTCTTCAATTCTTCAGCAAGTGGCCCGGGTGTATCATAATTGCCATCGATATGATCTTTATAATACTCACGTTCATAGACCTTATATAATCGCGCATCATTTTTATGAAAAGCATCAATGCTTAATTCATTTTGAACCCATAGCAATATAAGCAGGCTGCAAGCCAACCCTACCGAAAGGCCAGCAATGTTGATAAATGAATGAACCTTATTGTTGATGAGGTTACGCCAGGTTGTTTTGAAATAATTTTTAAACATTGGTTTTAGTTATAGGCGCGGCCAGTTTTAGATAATTTTTATTTATAATTATTTTGCCCGCGTTTGCTTCGGTCAACTTATTTTTATTTTAGGCCTTTTATCAAACGCTTAAGCCTGGTCACTGTTCAATCATTCTGCCGCAAAGATTTCACAGGGTTTGCAATAGCGGCTTTTATTGCCTGGAAGCTAACCGTCAACAACGCAATTAGCAATGTGGCCATACCTGTAATTATAAATACCCACCACCTGATGCTGATGCGGTACTGATAATTTTGCAGCCAATTGTGCATTGCCCACCACGCAATTGGAAATGCAATAACAATTGCAAGGGCCGAAAGCTTTATGAAATCTCCAGATAAAATGGCCGCGATGTTACTAACAGAGGCGCCAAGCACTTTGCGTACCCCAATTTCCTTTGTGCGTTGTTGCACAGCATAAGCTGATAGTCCAAACAAGCCAATGCAAGCCAATACAATAGCTATTGTTGAAAAGAGGCTCATTATCTTACCAAGCCTTAGCTCAGCCGCGTATAAATTGTTGTAATCTTCATCCAGAAAACGATATTCAAAAGGCCGGTCCGGAAAAATTTTTTTCCATCTTGATTCTAAAAAAGAAATAGTTTGGGAAAGATGTTCTCCGTTTAATTTCACCAGCAGCTCTCCACTTCTTAGCTCCGTAAATAATACAAATGGTTTTATCGCTGAATGCAGTGATTCAAAATTAAAATCTTTTACTACCCCTTTTACATAACCAGGGCGGGAAGGGTCTAAAAACATTTTTTTGCCCACGGCTTCCTGCGGTGCCCATCCTAATTGTTTCGCGGCAGACTCATTTAAAATAAAATGATACACTTTTTGGCTTTGGCTATCAACCGAAACATCTTTTATATCCTGTGGGGTAAAGCTTGTTCCTGCAATTAATTGCAAGCCAACCGTATTAATAAAATCTTCATCAACAGGGTTTGCTGTCACCGCTATTTGCGAGTTTTCAGGCATAACGGCGGAACGCATATTATAACCGCCGCCACCTTCAACGGGTGAACGCACGCAATTGGAAACGCTAAGTACATCAATGTTTGATTTAAATTCCTGCTTAATTAAATTAAGATTACCGGGCATTTTATTACCAATCGGCAACACCAAAACATGCTCCCTGTCGTACCCTAACTTTTTATGCTGAATAAAATACAATTGCTGCTGAATAATGAACGTTGAAATAATTAGAAAAACGGAAATAACAAATTGAAATACAATTAGCGACTTACGCAGCCACTTGCCTGAGCTGGTATTTTTAAGTGCACCTTTTAAAACTTTTACCGGCTGAAAGCCGGATAAAATAACGGCTGGATAACTACCAGCAGCAAAGATTATAACGATAACGATTAAAAGCGCAACAGAAAGAAAGGGCAAAGAAACTACTGAGCTTACCTGTAACCGCTCATTCGTCAATTGGTTGAAACCAGGTAATATAACTATGGCCGCCATTATAGCCAACACAACTGATATAAAACAAACGGCCGCTGACTCACCGATAAACTGCCAGAAGATTTGTTTCTTTTCAGCGCCGATAACTTTTCTTACGCCCACTTCTTTTGCTCTTTCAACTGAACGTGCAGTACTTAAATTAATATAAGTAAAAGAGGCTATAATCAATATCAGCAAAGCAACTGCCGCAAGAATATAAATGTAAGTAATACTTGTGTTGGGTTCAAACGAATCAAACTCAGAGTATAAATGAATCTTATTAAAGGGTTCAAGATAGAAATTGACCGTTGCATGTTGCCCTGCCATTTCTTTTTTCATAAATGCAGGAAGCTTTCTTTGCAAAGAACTGATTGAGCTTTTATTACTTAACAATAAGAAAGTTGTATAGTTAGCATCCCAGTAAGTTTCTTCATAATCAGGAGTAATGCCTAATGAAGAAAAAGAAGCAAGAAAATCAAATTTAATCTGCGAGTTGGCCGGGCAATCCTGCATGATGCCGGTAACCCGGTAAAGATTACTGTCATTGATTAAGTGCAAGGTTTTGCCAATAGCATTTTCATCGCCAAAATATCTTTTTGCAGTGGATGTTGTAACAATTACATCGTGAGGTGCAGACAAAGCTGTGCGTGGATTTCCCTGCAATAATTTAAAACTAAATATGTCGAAAAATGTTGGATCGGCATACATAAAACGTTTTTCGTTTAAGGGCTTGTTATTATATTCAACTATCCGTTGTGTTCGCATCATCTTCACCGCTGACTCCACTTCAGGAAAAGTTTTCTGAAATACAGGCGCTACACGAACGCTGGTAAAGTTGCCCTTGTTTACGGCATTGCTTCCCTCGAAACTATATTCCATAATTACCCGTGCAACTCTGTCGCCATTCTTTTCAAAGTTGTCATAACTCAATTCATGCTGGATATATAATGTGATGAGCAGGCAGCTTGTCAGGCCAATAGAAAGGCCCGCAATATTAATCGAAGAAAAAGTTTTATTCTTTATAAAATTGCGAAGAATTACTTTAAAATGATTTTTAAACATACGTTACAAGTATAAATGAGAATTCAATGGATGCATTCCAAATTGTCGCCGGTTGGTGGAGACACCAACCGGGGCACACCGGCGTGGGCGGTGTCTCCACCGCCCACAATATCCTTGGTTATGCGACAAATTAGAATACATTCAATTCATTTTTGAATAAAAATTTTATTCCATTACCTGGCCTTTATATTCAATTTTAAATATTGATTCATTCTGTTCTTAAACTCTTTATCGGATTTGAAAGAGCCGCTTTGATCGTTTGTATTCCTATTAGTATTGCAGTAATAAGGCCCAGGCCCAACACAGATACCACGAAGGGCTGAGCTGTAATGTCTATCCTGTACGTATAAGCCTCCAGCCATTTATGCATAATCACATAAGCCAACGGGCAGGCAACAGCGCCGGCGATTAAGATTACCGCCAAAAACTCTTTCAGAAATAGTGATATAATACCCGCTACAGAGGAACCCAATACTTTTCGTATTCCGATTTCTTTCGTTCTTTTTTGTATACTTAACGAAACCAGGCCAAGTACGCCAAGCAGTACTATTATCAACGCTAATACGGTTGCAGTATAAGAAGCTTTTTTTAATTGCAACTCTGATGTATAGAGTTTCGCTAATGTTTCATCCATGAACGTATATTCAAATGGAATCCCGGGCATTAATACTAACCACTTCTTTTGAAGCGCGGCAATAGAATTGCCCACATCACCGGATTTTAGCTTAAATGAAAAATTGCGGAATACATTGGTAAGGCTTACATGTAAAAAGGTTATAGGTTGTATGGCGCTCTGCATTGAACCGAAATGAAAGTCTTTTATAACCCCGGCAATGGTAAAATTTTGTCCTCCGCCTCCCTGGAATTTCACTTGTTTTCCAATCGCGTCCTGTGGGTTCTTCCAGCCAAAAGCCGCAGACTGGGTTTCATTAATTACCACCGTGAAAGAATCAGTAAAGGCTCCCGGTGCACTAAAAAACAACCCCGCTTTCATAGGTATCTCAAATGTCGAAGCATAGTATTCATCGCACATTAGTAATTGCGATGTTATAGCAGTAGCCGAATCCGCACCTGATTTATAAAGGGCGGTGCCACCACCACTATTTCCATCGGGCACTTCGTAAGAAAGAGTCACATTACTAACCTGTGGCATCCCTGCAAATTGTTTACGCATGGCTTCCATTTTTCGTACGCCCGCAGGTGTCCAGTTACGTGGTAATTGTGCGGTTATAATGTAATCTTTATTAAACCCGAGGTCTTTTCCAAAGAAAAGATTTATTTGTGCGGAAATAATGATAGCGCCAAAAAATGCGATTGTTGCAGTGCCAAATTGAAACGCCACGAGTGACTTTCGCAGCAATACATTTTCTTTTATTGAAGAAAGCTTGCCTTTTAATGACTCTACAGATTTTAATGAAGACAAAACAAAAGCAGGATAGATGCCTGCAATAAAACCAATAATTAAAATAAGGAAAAAAGGAAAAGCAATAAAGTATAAAGGAAAATCGCGCAATGACGGAATGTTTTTGCCTAAGATATTACTAAATAAATTTCTTGCTAAGAGATACATTATGATGGCAAATATTGTAGCAAGAAATACAATAATTATTGACTCGATAAGGAACTGCACAATCAATTGCTTTTTTAATCCTCCCAAGACTTTGCGTATTCCTATTTCTCTCATCCTGGTAGCAGACCTGCTCACAGACATGTTGATAAAATTGATAATGGCCATCAACAAAATAAATAATGCAATAGCTGATAATGCATACAGCATTTTTTTTACCAGGCCGTTATTGGCAGAGAGATAATAGTCTTTTAATGAAACAAGATAAGGCGTCATATCAGCAGCAATATGCGGCGGTGCATTTTGCTTAATAAGATATTGCATCGGCTTTTCAAGATCTTTCGGTGTAACCCCTTTCTGCAACTCAAGATATCCAACAATATAAATATTAGGCCAATCCATATTTCTGCCAAAATAATTCAGGTTATTGGAAGATATATAAAACTGGTTGTTATTTTCATCATTAACGTAAGTGGCAGAATTTTTAGATGGTTTGTTTAAAACACCGGTTACCATGAAATCATGTTTTGAACCCGAGAAATCTTCTATTGTGAGTGTTTGTCCGACTACATCTGTTTTGCCAAAATATTTAATTGCTTTATCGGTAGTGATCACAACAGAAAAAGGGCCATCGAAAGCACTTTTAGAATCTCCATGTAGCAAAGTGAAGCCATACATATTAAGCATAGTGCTGTCACATATTTGCAATCCTTCTCTAAAACTTTTATCACCTTTTGACACGGTGGATGTAACACCGTCCCAGCGGTAATAATTGGCAACCAGGTTGGGATAATTTTCTCTAAGCTGCTTTGCCAGCGGGCCAGCCGTAGTAAGTTCGAGGCCTTCGTTACTATTCTTCCATTTGCTTTGAATGATATATTGCCTGTCGGCATTTTTCAGGTGGGTATTTACCTGCAACTCACTCCATACATAAGCACTTATCAATAATGTAAAAGCAATACCTGTAGATAAGCCAATGATATTTACAGAAGAGTAAAAACGGCTTTTGATAATATTGCGCCAGGCGATTTTGAAATAATTTTTTATCATTAGTCTTTATTTATAGATCGATCTTTAGTTTTATACACGTTACCTACCCATTGCCCATTACTTTTGACCATTGACTATTATCAATTGCCATTGATGGGCAACCGCAAGGGTTTCCCTTATTCCGTTCTTAAACTTCTCACCGGATTGGCAATTGCCGCTTTAATTGCCTGGAAGCTGACGCTGGCCAAGGCAATAATTATTGAAACAGCCCCCCCGAGGCAAAATATCCACCAGCTTAATTCAATTCTAAGAGGATAATTCTGCAGCCATTGATGCATAAAGTACCATGCAATGGGTGTGGCGATTACAAATGCGATTGAAATAAGCATGATGAACTCTTTTGAAAACAAATAAACAATATTGCCTGCGGTAGCACCAAGTACTTTACGAATGCCGACTTCTTTTATTCTCTGCACTGCCATGAATGAGGCTAAACCATACAACCCAAGACAGCTAAGGAATATAGCGATTGCAGCAAAAATTTTATACAACTGCGCTAACTGGTTTTCCTGTTTGTAAAAATTTCCAATTTTATCATCAAGAAACCTGTATTCATAAATAAAATTTGGAAATGTTTGCTCAAATATTTGCTGAACAGATTGCAGTGTAGAAGAAATATTTGTCGTTGCAAGTTTTATCCCGGCCTGGTTGTACATGGTAACGTTTGTGGTAATAAGCAATGGTGCAAGATCCTGGCGAAAAGATCTGTCATTAAAATCTTTCAATACACCAACGACAGGGCACTTTATTCGATCACTCCATATGCTTACTTCTTTGTTCAATATGTCTTCCGGTTTTTTAAATCCCAAACTTCTTACAAGCGATTCATTCACCAAAAATTCCCGTGTCATTCCGGAGGGCTGTAAATTCCTCCCAGCTACCAATTGTAGTTTATAAGCCGGCACGTATTTGTCATCGGCGAATTTGGTAATAACTTTAAAATCTTCTTCTTTTGTCGCATGGTCAAACTTGAATGTGCTCCACATATCATTCGCATCTTCAACCGGGGTGTTGGAACTGAAGCTTACTGCCTGCACACCGTTTAGTGACAATAACTGCTGCTTTAAAAAATCCGCCTTGCTGAACCAGGCACTATCTACACGGAAAGGAACATTTATAATTGCATCTTTATCGAAGCCTAAAGGTTTATCCATAAAATAATTCATTTGCTGTAAAATGATGAGTGTTCCGATGATGAGTGCCTGCGCAATAATGAATTGAAATACTACCAATCCTCTTCTTAATGAAATTCCCTGTGTCGCATTTGCTGTGAGTTTACTCTTTAAAGCATTAACAGGATTAAAACGTGATAAAACAATGGAAGGATAAAAACCGGCAAGTGCTGTTACGACAAGTGTTACAGCTAAAAGAAACAAAATAACGGCAGGATTGCTTAATATGTTGAAGGAAAGCGAAAGCTCTAAAAGTTGATTTAAAAAAGGCAATGCAAGAATCGTAATAACCACCGCAAGTATTACAGCAACTGTAACTATCAAAAGTGTTTCAATGATGAACTGGATTCGCAATTGAGATTTATTACTACCCAACACCTTTCTTACGCCAACTTCTTTTGCACGATTAACAGCCTGTGCGGTGGAAAGATTAATAAAGTTTACGCAAGCAATTAACAGGATGAATGCCGCAATCAGCCACAATACATTGAGCAGTTGATGACTGATTACTTTGTTGCTGTAATTACCTGTTTGTGTATCGTAATGCACCGCACTTAGTGGTTGAAAAATATGACCATCCTTATCATCAGGCGATTCAACTTTTCTGGAATAAGCACTTAACTGCTGATTAAAGTTACTAATAGAAGTATTTGGTGGCATTAAAACATAGCAGCCAAAACCTGAATTCGTTCTGTCCTCCCAATCTGTGACCTTGCCCATAACACTTCCGGTAGAACCTGTTCCATAAGCCACAACAAGTTTTAGCTGAAAGTCTGTATTGGAAGGTATGGTGGCAAGAATACCTGACACTTTCAATATATCAGTGCCGTGCTCGAATATATAACCTCCTAATTCCAGTTTAATGGTTTTACCTATTGCTGTTTTCCAGTCACCAAAATATTTTTCCGCAATCTCCTTTGTAAGCAATACATTGTTTGGTTCTTTTAATGAGGCATACGAACCCGCGAGCAGGGGGTAATCAAACATCTTAAAGAATGAAGGCTCTGTAAAAAATACACCTTTGCCTTCTTTAAACTGCTTTATTGTTGTTCCGTTATCGCCAGGAATCAGCAACTTATCATCGTGACTTGCAAAAATCGGAGCTACCTGTTCTATTTGTGGGAAAGCTGTTTTCAATCCGGTGGGCATCGGAAAAGGAACGTCCTGGCCATAAGAAATATTTGCTGCATCTGCATGGTGATATTCAGTTAACACACGATAGATGCGATCTTTCTTTGAGTGAAAATTATCGAAGCTTGTTTGAAATTGTATAATGATAAAGATCATCATACAAACCGCAATACCAACAGCCACCCCGGAAATATTAATGATTGTAAAATTTTTGTTACGGAGCAGATTTCTAAAGGCCGTTTTGAAATAATTTTTTATCATGTCTTTTGTGTGTTTTAAACCTCACCCCCAACCCCTCCCGATAACATCGGGAGGGACGTTATCTGTTTGTCAACTCTTGTTCTATTCTTATCTTTATTATCTTGCTTCTTGCTTCTTGCTTCTTGCTTCTCGCTTCTCGCTTCTTGCTTCTTGCTTCTTGCTTCTTGCTTCTTGCTTCTTGCTTCTTACTTCTCGCTTCTCGCTTCTTGCTTCTTGACCCTATCGCTTATTGACCTATTCACACTCACCACCTCATTCTGTTCTCAGCGACTTCACTGGATTTGCAACCGCGGCTTTTATTGCCTGGAAGCTCACCGTTGCCAAAGCAACAATCAATGCGAGTATGGCCGATAAAACAAACACCCACCAGTGAATATTGATGCGATATGCAAAGTCCCGAAGCCAGTGTGACATCGCGTACCATGCAATTGGAAAGGCTATGATTGCAGCGATCAATACCAGCTTTAAAAAATCTTTTGATAGTAGTGCGACAATACCGCTGATATTTGCCCCAAGAACTTTTCTTATGCCTATCTCCTTTACGCGTTGTGTTATGGCAAACGCAGATAAACCAAATAAGCCAAGACATGCAATAAATATAGCTATGCATGCAAATATTGTGAAAATGGTTCCCTGTCTTTGCTCAGACTCATACAGCTTCGTAAATTTCTCATCGAGAAATGTATATTGATAAGGGATTTCCGGCAAATATTTTTGCCACGTTTTTTCAAGACTTGCCAGTGCCCCCGGAATATTATTGCCGGCAACTTTTACAGACAAGCTATTAAAGAAAGAGTTGCCGGCAGTAACCGGCGGGTTTATTAAAACGATTGGAACGATTTTCTGCCGCAATGATTCAAAATGGAAATCCCCGATAACACCAATTACATGCCCCTTCTTTGAATCATATTTAAAATCTTTGCCAATGGCCTCCGCTGGCGACTTCCATCCAATCGCATGGATTGCCGCTTCGTTCAAAATAAAATTGGTAGTATCCATGCTATAAGCCCGTGAGAAATTTCTACCGGCAATAACATGCACGCCATAAGTTGGAATAAAATCATAATCCGCAGCTACGAATTTTATATCTGCGATAACAGGTCGCATGGAATCGCCTATCATAGCTGAGGCGCCACTCGCATCCAATAACCTCCCGGTCGGAATACGTGAAGACCGGGCTACATCTTTGATCGCTGCGTTTTGCATTAATTCATTCCTAAAACTCTCATACTGATTATTTATTGAATTATAATAAGGCAGCGTAATAAGGTGTTCCTTATCATACCCCAATGAAGTTTCCTGCATGTAGCGCAATTGCTGAAATACAATGATCGTAGTGATGATAAGAACGATAGAAATTGCAAACTGTGCAACCACCAGGATTTTCCGGAAAGAAATACTTGCACCGCCCACCTTAAACAATCCCTTTAACGTTTGTACCGGTTGAAAAGATGACATGAACAATGCAGGATAGATACCTGATAAAATACCTACAATAAAAGGAGCCAGGAAAACCGGAACCAATACCTGCCACTTCATTAAAATAGAAAGAGAGAGGCTCTGGCCCGAAATGCTATTAAGCCACGGCAGCGTAAAAAATAAGCAGATAAATGCAATTATAATTGCTGACCAGGAAATCAATACCGATTCGCTAAGGAATTGAAATATCAATTCTTTCTTCCTCGCGCCCACCACTTTTCTGATGCCAATTTCTTTTGCGCGCAATGCTGAACGGGCGCTGGAAAGATTCATATAGTTGATACACGCAATCAGTAAAATAAACAAAGCAATGGCTCCAAAAATATACACACGGCTAATGTCGCCATTTGGCTCGGCCTCATAATCGGTATGCGAGTACAAATGAATATCAGTCAGTTTTTGCAAGTTGAGCGCTGTAAGTTTTGATGGCTGCATTCCGCCATATTCCTTGCTCATTCTCTTATTAAGAAATTCCGGAAAACGCGCAATCATTTTTTTGGGATCATAATGCTCAGGAAGCACCAGGAAAGTAAAGAAAGAATTATTGCCCCAGTTTGTTTGAAGGTTTTTTTCACCATACACCGCAGAATCTTTTAATGTATTGAAAGAAATCAATGTGCCCGGGTGCATAAAAGAGTTTGCAGGAAATGCTTTATAAACACCGGTTACCTTCACATCAAACTGGTTGTTGGCTCTTAGAACTTTATTCAGCGGATCTTCGTTGCCAAAATATTTTTTTGCCACTTCTTCACTAAGCATTACGCTAAACGGATCTTTTAATGCCGTCTTCGGATCTCCTGCTACAACATCAAGTGTAAAAACATCAAACAGGTTTTCATCGGCAAAATATACATCCGGTTCATTAATAAGCTTCTCTTTATATTTTAACGGAGTTGTACCGCTGTTTAAAAGCCGCGTCATCTTTTGTATTTCCGGAAAATCAGTCGGAAAGTAATAACCGAAAGGTGGCGACACTGTACTTAAGTTAAGAGAAACCACACCGTCCTGGCTATTGAAGCTTCTTGTAACGCGGTAAATATTTTTCGCGTTTTTATTATACCGGTCATAGCTTAATTCATTAAGGATATAAGTCGTGATAAGCAAACAGCAGGTAAGCCCAACCGTTAGTCCAAATAAATTAATGAACGAGATGAATTTATATTTCATCAGGTTGCGCCAGGCTATTTTAAAATAATTTTTTATCATTGTCTCTGTTATAATTTTTTTAATAAAATGAGTTTACTGATTTTTGATCATATCTAATCGGCTCATCCGATAAATCGTGGTTCAGATATTCTACTCCGTCCGCAGCGATTTCACCGGGTTACGCATTGCGGCGCCCATTGTGTTAACACTTACTACAACCAATGTCAGTAGAAGAATTACCAACCCTACTATGCCAAACATCCATGCACTGATATTAACCCTGTATTCATATTTCTGCAGCCAGCTATGCATAAACCACCAGGCAACGGGGACTGCAATTGCAAAAGCTACGAGTACCAGCTTCAGGAACTCTTTTGAAATCAGCATCAGCAGTTGTTGAACGGTTGCGCCCAGAACTTTCCTTATCCCTATCTCGCGAATTCTTTTTTCTATGGTAAAAGATGCCAGGCCCGCTAAACCAATGCAACAGATCAGGATAGCAAGGGCTGCAAAAATGTTGGTTATTTTACTAATAAGGTCTTCCGTTAAAAATTTTTTCCCAAACTCCTTATCGACAAACTGGTATTCGAACGGAAAGGCGGGATTGTATTTTCTAAAGATCGTTTGGATGGCTGTGAGCGCTTGCTGAGGTTTCACCCCATTATTTAAGCGGATACTCACGAAACTCGAATTATCCGGATTATAATATATCATCAATGGGCTTACAGGTTTGAAAGGTGATTCCATGACTATATTATCGGTTACTCCTATAACTGTATAATCTCTACCATAGTGCATTTTCATGCCGACCGGGTCTTTCAAACCCATTGCTTCAACAGCGGCCTTATTTAACAGCATGGAGGATGAATCAACAGGCATTCCCGAAAAATCTTTTCCCTGCAGCATTTTAATACCCATTGTTTTTGTGAAATCATTATCAGTAGTTAAGCCGGTAAAAATTATATTCATATTTGCCGGCTTACCGCTCCAGTCTGGCGATGGCGATTTCCACCATATTTCAGTAATCGGAGACATCGTCCTTGTAATGGCATTGACCATGCCCGTTTGCAGCAGTTCGCGTCTTATTACCGCAAAATTCTTCTGCGTATCCTGTGTTCCTGGCACGGTAATAAGATTGTTAGGATCGTAACCCATGTCGCGGTTCTTAATAAGCTGTATTTGCTGGAAGACTATTATCGTTGCCGAGATCAGTAAAATAGAAATTACAAATTGAAATACAATTAAAATATGCCTTGGTAAAACTGCTTTTTTGCCAGCACTAAAAGTCCCCTTTAAAACTTTTACCGGGTTGAATGACGAAAGGTATACAGCAGGGTAACTGCCGGCTATAATGCCGGTAAACATAATGATTACAACTGCTCCCAGCCATAAAGCCGGTTGGGAAAAATCTAAGGATAGTTGCTTATCGACTAAAGTATTAAAGGAAGGTATTAACAGATAAACTATGCCGATTGAAAGTACAAATGCTATGAAAGCAAGAATTATGGATTCAAAAAAGAATTGTAATACGAGTTGTCTTTTTCCTGAGCCCAATGTTTTCCTTATCCCGATTTCTTTCGCCCTTTTTTCTGAACGGGCGGTTGAAAGATTCATGAAATTTACACAGGCGATTAATAAAATGATTATGGCAATTATCGAAAACATCCTGACATATTCAATCATGCCGCCGGTATTTTTCCCGTTTTCAAAATCACTATATAGCCTCCACTTACTCATGGGGAAAGTAAAATAGGTACTTATCTTTTTATCGCTTGGGTCATGTTGTATTTTAATATCATTTATTTTTCTTTCAACAGAAGCAATATTTGCCCCCGGCACCGTTTGTATAAACACCAGCCATGAAGAATTTTTCCATTCACCCATAGCTCGTTTTATATCACCATTGGAATAGTTAAAAGGAAGTATATAGTCAAACTTCAAAGTCGTATTCTCCGGCATATCCGCTACAGCAGTTACTTTTGCATCATGATCGTTATCAATTCTAATTACCTTATTTATGGGGTCTTTATTGCCGAATAAAGCGGCTGCGGCAGAGGGTGATAACACTATAGAAGATGGATCTTTAATAGCGCCTGCGGGATTTCCTTTAATAAAATTAACAGGAAAAAATATCAAAAAAATTCTCGCTTACTGTATAGCCATTCTTTTTCAATTTCACATCTCCGTACGCAAGGTTCATGGGTTGCAGGTGTGTAGTTACTACGGCATTTTTCACCTGGGGAGCGTCATTTTTTATTGACCTTGCAAGCGGCAACACCATACTTGGATCCGTAAAAATTTGGTTATTAAAATCACGGTTGGCCATCACCTGGTATATCTCATTATAATTTTTCTGTGATTTATTATAGGATACTTCATCCTTTACCCATAACAGGATCAGGATAGCACAAGTCATCCCAATGGTGAGGCCAAGAAGATTGGTTAATGAAAAACCTTTATTCCTGAATAAATTTCTCCATGCAATTTTGAAATAATTTTTAAACATAGATCATTAATTGTTTTACAGATTGATATTTATTATGGCCATTGCTATTGCTATTCCGTTCTTAAACTTTTTACCGGGTTAGCCATTGCCGCTTTTATTGCACGGTGGCCTACTGTTATCCAGGCAATAACTACCGAACTTATTATGGCCAATATAAATATGGACGCTCCTAACGGGATACGATAAGTGTAGTTTTGAAGCCATTGATGCATAATGTACCAGGCAACGGGGGCAGAGATCGCAAAGGCGATAATTATAAGCAATGTAAATTCTCTTGATAAGAGATACACGATGTTTGATGCAGATGCACCAAGTACTTTGCGTATACCAACTTCTTTTGTACGCTGTGCAGCCATAAAAGAAACAAGGCCATATAAACCAAGGCAACTGATAAAAATTGCGATCCCCGCAAAAATTTTATACAATTGTGAAAGCTGGTTTTCCTGCTTGTAAAAATTCCTGATGGTTTCATCAAGAAACTTGTATTCGTATACATAGTCCGGGAAGGCCTGGTTCCATAGTTTTTCAATATAAGCCAAGGTGGGTTTTTCTACGGCCGGGTTTAATTTTAATGTTAATGGTTTGATAAACATCTTTCCATGTGCTTAATACTACGGGCGCCATCGGCTTGCGCAAAGAATAAGAATTAAAATCTCTTATCACCCCAACAATTTTGGCCACTTTACCTCCATTCCAAAAATTAATTTCCTTGCCGATTGCATCCTTTGGATTGCGGACACCTAATTTTCGAAGCAGTGTTTCATTTACGACAAATTCACGAACAGTATCGGCAGGGTAATATGGGCGCCCCGCTACAAACTGCAGATGATATGTTTTAAAATAATCTGCATCCGCCCATTTAAGATTGGCACTAAAATCTGTAGTCTTTGCAGCATGGTTATATTTGAAATCACTGCTCCAGTTATTTCCTGAGGATGGGCTTCCCAAACTGAAGCTTACATTTTGTATATCAGTATTTGCAAGCAACTGGTTACGCAGGTAATCAATTTTTATATGGTTTAATACTATCACCGGGAAGAGGTACATTTATAATGGCGGCCTTTTCGAAACCCAATGAGGCATTTTTAAAATAATCCATTTGCTTCACTACTATAAGCATCCCGATAATGAGTACATGGGCTATTGCAAATTGTAAAATCACCAATCCTCTTCGCAAAGAAATACCGCCCACCATTTTAGCCGAAATCTTACTTTTTAAAGCCGTTATAGGATTAAAGCCTGATAAAATAATTGCGGGGTAAATACCGGATAATAAAGTAACGGCTATAGCAACTGCAAATACAAATACAATCAAGTAAGGATCAGACAAAATTCAAAGATATTTCAATCTCAAGAAGCTTGTTTAAAAATGGTAAAGCAATTGCTGCAATAGCTACAGCCGCCATCAGTGCTGCTACAATTATCAGTGCCGTTTCACTTAAAAATTGTAAGCCAAGTTGATAACGTTTACTTCCTAAAACTTTTCTTACACCTACTTCCTTTGATCGGTTAACAGCCTGCGCAGTTGCAAGATTGATAAAGTTTACGCAGGCAATTACCAACAGGAAAAGTCCAATTAACACCAGAGCATTTATTAATGAATGGCTAAAAGTATGGCCGCTGAAATTTCCAAAGCGATCATCGTAATGTATTTCAGCCAAGGGCTGTGCTACATAAACATCCTGCGCATATTCGGCAGGCTTGTGTTTTTTTGCAAACGATTTGAGATCAGCGTTGAACTTTGCAATTGAGAACCCGGGAGGTAATACGGCAAACGTGTATGCGCCGCCAAATGTGCTTACCCAGTCATTTAAATTATTTTTTATATAAGTATTATTCAGCGCTGTGTAAGGAACCACAATGCTCAGTGGAAAATCAGTATTCGCTGGAATATTTTTTAAAATACCAGTGATCGTATAAAGGTTTTTGTTTTCGTGTTTAATTGTTTTGCCGATTGCAGATCTCCAGTTACCAAAAAATTTTTCTGCAGTTGACTGGGTAATTACGGCACTATTGGGTTCCTTCAATGAAGTCGCGGGGCTACCAGACAACCACTCAAAATCAAACATGGTAAAAAAACCGGGCTCTGCATAATAAAAGTTCTCTTCATTTATCTTTTTTAATGTGCCGTTACCATTTTCCGTGGTAACCTGGCCACCTTGTTTAAAAATAGAAGCCACTTCCTTTAGCTGGGGAAAATCTATCCGGAGCGCAGCGGCCACCGGAAATGCAATCCCGTCGGCATAACTTACACCATCCTGGTCCGTGGAATTCGGTACCAAGGCGGTAAATACTATTTTTCTTTGAATGGAAATTGTCGAAGCTTGTTTCAAACCTGACTACCAGGAATATTAAAAAGCAGGCTGCAATGCCAATCGCCAGGCCAAGCATATTGATTGCGGCGTAACTTTTATTATGACGGATACTTCTGAGGGCGGTTTTAAAATAACTCTTTATCATTAAATTAATTTAGGCTAAACGTTTTTACGTATGAGCTTTATAAACAGCTTTCTAAAATCCGCCAACCGCATGCCGGATTGAAATGCAGGTGGTTTACAAGACAGTTTTCGTAAGTGAATTACGAAATTGTTCGTTTTTGATACAATCGGGTGTACGATTTTGATACAATCTAAGGGAAAGTTCAATTATCAGGCATAAGGCGAAGGTACCAGTACTTGGTATTGACGATATTACCATTCATCACCAGCGTTCACTACCATTAACAGTTTCTACTCCGTTCTTAAACTCTTTACGGGGTTGGCTATCGCCGCTTTTATTGCCTGGAAACTTACCGTAATCAACGCGATTGCAATCGCGGCAATACCAGCAATAGCAAAAACCCACCAGTTTATGTTTACACGGTAAGCATAATTTTGCAACCAGGTATTCATGGCCCACCACGCTATAGGGAATGCGATAACAGCGGATATAAATACCAGTTGCAAAAATTCTTTTGACAATAAACCGGTGACATTCGTTACACTTGCGCCCAGCACTTTGCGGATGCCTATTTCTTTTGTTCTGCGCCCGGCAGTATAAGCGGCTAAACCAAATAAGCCCAGGCAGGAAATGATAATAGCAAGGACTGCGAATATGCGCGATAGCTTCCCGATGAGCGTTTCACCGGAGAAGGTGCGGTTAAACTGGTCGTCCACAAAGCTATATTCAAAAGGATAGGCAGGGTTATACTTTTTTATCACAACTTTCATCTCTCCCAAAGCCTGCTCTGTATTTTGCCTGGGGTTTAAACGCACATACATAAGCCTCGCTTCGTTAGGCATACATGAAAATACAACAGGATCAGGCCTACCGTACATATCTCCATAAATGAAATCCTTTACGACACCGATTATATAAAGTTTTTGGTTGCCCGCTGTAATAACTTTACCCACTACATTCCCACCGCCCATCAACGCTGCAAAAGATTGGGTAACCATCACGTTTGAGCTGTCTGTTATTTCATTTATAAATTCTCTTCCTTCAGTCATTTTCATACCGGTAGTAGCGATAAAACCCGGGCTTACAGACCTGAAAGAAACCAATACATTCAGGTTCGGATTTTTGCCTTGCCATTCAAGATTTTTAACAGAGCCGTTATCACCGGTATTTATGGTGTTCATGCTATTGAGCGCAATATTCTGGATGGCACCCGTGCTCAACATATCCTGTTTTAGGGCCGCATAATTTTTTAGCATGTCGCCTCGCACGGGCATTGTTAGAAGGTTATTACGGTTATAGCCAAGGTCCCTGCTTTTAATATGTTGTATTTGCTGGTAAATAATGACGGAACCTATAATAAGCACGATAGAAATAGTAAACTGAAATACGACAAGCCCTTTGCGTACAAAAGTTGCGCTGCCATTTTTTATTTTAATTCCCTTAAACACGTATACCGGGTTGAATGAAGATAAATACAATGCAGGATAGCTGCCGGCAATAAGCCCTGATACCACAGCTATACCCATCATCACTGCAATATGAAGCGGATTGCCTAATCCAATAACGAGTTGCTTTTCGACCAATGTATTAAAGAACGGAAGCACTACTATAACGATAGCAATGCCTGCAACAACAGCGAGCGCCGCCATACAAAGGGCTTCACCAATAAACTGGGCTATCAATACCGCCCTCCGCGCTCCCATTACTTTTCGAACGCCCACTTCTTTTGCACGTTTTTCACTGCGGGCAGTCGCAAGGTTCATAAAGTTTATACAGGCGATAAGTAATATAATCCAGGCGATAATAGTAAACATATGTACGTACTCGATCCTGCCTCCTACCTGTTTGCCATTCTCAAAACGGTCCCGAAGCCGCCAGTCATTCATGCTGAATAAAAACGGGCGTGTGTTTGATGCAGGCTCCTTTGTTTGTATGAGGCCAAATAGTTGCTTGTTTACCGCAGCAATGTTCGCAGAAGGTAATAATTCGACAAATGTGTTGATGCTATTTGCCTGCCAGCTTGTTAGGTAACTATTTTGCTTAAAGAAGATTTCGAATGGTGCAATCCATTCGAACCTGATGGAAGAATTTTCCGGCAGGTCTTTTATAACACCGGTAACAACATAGCTTTTATCGTTATCTGCTTTCAGCGTTTTACCTACGACTTCCCCATAGCTACCAGAACCATCGGCGAAAAAATGCTTCGCCATTTTTTCCGTAATTACGATCGAGTACAGTTGCCTGAATGCATCTATAGCTTTACCCTGTATAAACGCTATTGTAAACATGCTAAAGAGAGAAGAATCGATGTAGCACCCATTTTCATAGACCGATTTATCGCCCAGTGTAAACAGGGTATTACTACCATGGCTTATGCGGCCTGTATTTACCACACCAGGTATTTCCGTTTTTATTGCCAGGGCAAGTGGGCCGGGAGTTGCGTTACTGTTGACCCCGTTGAAGGTAAATACCTTACCGTCAAAATCCTGGTTATTTGCAACTGCATAGATCCTGTCTTTCTTTATGTTCGCATTATCGTAATTTCTCTCGTCTTCCACCCATAAAAATATTAGTGCGGCGCAAGCAATACCTGCTGCCAAACCGAAAATGTTCAGGAAACTATATCCCTTATTTCTCCAAAGGTTACGAATTGTTGTTTTCAAATAATTTTTAAACATGTAGATTTTTTAGAATTTCATTATGCCATTTTTTAGCAGCACCGCGGCCATTGGGCTACTCACTCCGGGTAGCCATCGGGATTATTCTGATCTTAAACTCTTCACGGGATTGGCAATCGCAGCTTTTATTGCCTGAAAGCATATAGTTGCTAAAGCGATTGCCAGAACAGCCAGGCCGGAGAAAACAAATACATCCCATGTTATAGATATGCGATAAGCATAATCCTGGAGCCACTTGCGCATCAGTAGCCAACCCGCCGGGATTGCTATGAGTAAAGAAATAAAAACCAGTCTTAAAAAATTAGTTGTAAGTAATGCAAATAAATTGCTGACGGATGCACCTAATACTTTTCGAATGCTTATCTCCTTGCTGCGTTGCTCAGCCATAAAAGCGGCTAATGCAAATAACCCAAGACACGCTATCAAAATCGCAAGGACTGAAAACGAAGTGAAAATAAGGCTTGTACGCTGTACATCTGCATACATAGCCGCATAGCTTTCATCCAGAAAATCATAGCGCATCGCCTGGTTGGGTAAAAACTTTTTCCATACACCGGAAATGGATGCAATGGCCTTTTTCATATCAGCGCCGCTTACTTTCACAGATACAACACTGTTACTGCTGCCCAGGAACATACAAAGCGGGTCTATCTCCTGCTTCATAGATTCATAATTAAAATTCTCTACAACTCCTATGATCGTATGGTTAACGCCGTTAGTAATTACTTTCCCCAACGCGTTTGTATAACCCATCTGGTCGGCCATTGCTTTATTAATGATGACCGCCTGTGAATCGGTAGGCATATCTTTTGAAAAATTTCTTCCGGCGATAATTTTCATTCCCAGTGTTGAAATATAATCGTTATCCACCACCCAGTTTTGCGCATGCACTCCTGCTTCTTCTTTCATCTTACCTTCTTTCCAGAAAGTATTGAAATTTCTTTTAGATCCTCTTATAGGTAAAAAATCACTTACAGATACGCTTTTAACCGCCGGAAGTTTTAATAACTCAGTTTTAAATGATGCAGTCTGTTTATTTAATGTATTTGTACCTTGTATCATAACGACCTGGTCTTTATCAAAGCCAACTTTTTTATTAAGAATAAATTGCATTTGCCGGTAAATAACCAATGTTCCTATTATTAAAATCAGGGAAGTTGTAAATTGAAATATTACCAGGGCGCTTCGCAATCCTCCATTCTTACTGCCACTGCTTAATTTCCCCTTCAACACATTAACAGGCTTGAAAGCCGAAAGGTAAAACGCGGGATAAATGCCGGCAATTAACCCGATGATGATAGCAGATGCCAACAAAAGCGGCAACAACCACCAATGCAACCATGGTATTGTTAATTCAGCGCCTGACATTTTATTAAAAAACGGCAACAGTATATAAGCGAATATAAGAGCGATACTAAACGAAAGAAAACTGTATAATAATGATTCCGTAAGAAATTGTTTGATAAGGCCAATACGCTGTGAGCCAATAACCTTACGAAGCCCGACTTCTTTAGCCCTGTTGGCGGACCTTGCAGTGGCAAGATTTAAAAAATTGATACATGCCAGCACAAGGATAAAAAATGCCACAGCGGCAAATAACCAGATAATACGGATATCACCTTTCTTAACATTGTCGTCTTCGATATTATAAGATTTAAGATGAATATCTCTCAGCGACTGTAAATACAAATGAGCGGTACCTAACATTTTTCTTGCATCGGTTCGGCCCCCGGCTTCCATTGCCGGAATCATATATTTATCTAATACATCAGCAGTCATCTTTTTCTGAAGCGGCTCAATATTGGCACCTGGCTTCAGCAACAGATAAATTCCGTAATTGCTTGCCGTCCAGCTTTCCTGTTCACCATCCCAAAAAGAAACCCCGGCAAGTGAAATGAAAAATTTATATTGAAGATGTGATGTTGAGGGGAAGTCTTTCATAACGCCACCTATATGAACCGGCATTTTAGTTCTATCGTTAAAATACATAACTTTTCCAATTGGATTCTCACCGGGGAAATATTTATCAGCCATACTTTTTGAAATTACCATGCTGAAAGGTTCTGTAAGCGCATGCTCTTTATTGCCCCGTATTATCGGTATGTTTAAAATATCAAGAACAGATTGATCCGCAAAGCAAAAACCATCTTCATAACTATTATTTGGATTGTCAGCTCTCCTTATCTGGTTGCTGCCCGCTCCACCGAAAAGGCTGCTTGACATAATACGGCCGGCTTTTTCAACTTCCGGAAAATCGTTTACCAGCGCCTTTGACATTGGTGAGGGAAAATTGGTGGCACTATGCTCAACGCCATTCATACTGGCTATGCCAATCATTCTATAGACACGATCTACATTGGCATTTTGTGTATCATAACTTAATTCGTGTTGAATATATAATGCAATAAGTAAACAGGCAGCAATGCCAATTGCGAAACCACCAATGTTAATAGCGGCATACATTTTCTGCCGCGACATGTTTCTGAAGGCGATTTTTAAATAGTGTTTTAGCATGATATTTTATTTAGATGCGACGACTTTAATTTAACACCCGTAACCTGACTGAGAATTTGCACATTTACTAACCTAATTTTACTCTGTTCTCAAACTATTTACAGGATTTGCAATACCCGCCTTTATCGCCTGGTAAGCAATAGTACATGCCGCAATTATGAATGATGAAAGAATAGCAATTATAAAAATATTGGCTCCTATCGTTACCTGGTAAGCAAAAGTTTGCAACCAGCTATGCATTACCAGATAAGCAACGGGCGCTGCTATTATAAATGCTACTACTATCAACTAGCACAAACTCTTTTGAGAAAAGAAAAATAATATCTGAAAGAGAAGCGCCTAACACTTTTCTTACACTAACTTCTTTGGTGCGTTGCGCCGCTGCAAACGACACAAGCCCGTACAAACCCAAACAACCAATGAGTATGGCAACACCGGAGAACAACCTAAACGCGGTGTATTCTTTTTGTTCCTGGCTGTACCATGCAGCAATATGATCATCGAGAAATTCATAGCTAAATATGTTTTCGGGAAAAAGGCCCGACCATATTTTATCAATACCTGCAATCGTTTTTTTCATATTTGCAGGCTGCAGTTTCACACTGGCCATAAAAAAAACATCGGGACGATACAGCAATACGCAAGGCCTTATCTTCTTATGCTTTGATTCACTTTGAAAATCCTGTACAACACCGGTAATGGTTGTATGCCAGTTGCCATTTATTAAAATATGTTTGCCAATCGCCTGTTTAGGATCCTGTATTCCCAGCTTGTGTATCATTGTTTCGTTTACGACCACATTGTATATTGTATCATTCTCTGAAGCATTCGTCCGCTTTACTTTTTCACCGGCAAGCATCTTTAACGCAAACATATCTGTGTAGGGTTCATCGATAAACTTCATCTCTGTCACATCATCTTTTGTAATGCCAGCTTCCGGGGATATGAAACCCGTAAAAATATTAGTAAACACCGGCGCACCCGAAGAAAAGCTTATTTCTTTGACACCAGGATCACTTTGCAATTGTTGCCTCAATACCTCCGTTTTACCCTTGTCAGGAATGCCAAAAGAAATTACGGCTTCTTTATTAAAGCCGAGATCCCGGTTTTCAAAGAAATCCATTTGGTAGGCAACCACAAGCGTACCAACGATCATAACCTGGGAGATAGCAAACTGAACAACAACAAGGCTTTTACGTAATGTTAAGCCGCGGAAAGACATTACCTGTTTACTTTTTAAAGACGCCGCAGGGCTGAAGGCAGACTGTACAAATGCAGGGTATATGCCGGCGAGCAGGATGACAGAAATTGTTACAGCAAAAATTAAAAGAATTACGGATGGTTGTAGCAATTGACCTGTACTGATTTTTATATTAAGCCAGTTTGCTGACAAGGGTAAAAAAAACGCGGTAACGCTGAGAGCCAAGTACCAGGGCTGCCAATACCATTAAAGTTGTTTCACCAAGAAATTGAGAAATTAACTGAACGCGGGTCGATCCTAATACTTTTCTTACACCTACTTCTTTTGCGCGGCGTATAGCCTGTGCCGTCGCGAGGTTAATGAAATTGATACACGCAATAATTATGATTAAAATAGCAACTGCCGCCAAGCGCATAGTATGTTTCCCTTGATGTAGTAGCGCTGATGGTATTATTAAGATATCGCTGATCAAAATGAATATCTGTAAGTGGCTGTAAAGGCAATCTTGCACCATTGGCTATATCTTTTCCCCAGTTCTTTTCTATAAAGCCATGCATCCTTTTTTGCATTTGTGCAATGCTATAATTTTCAGGAATAACTATGTAAGCAAAACTCCGCCGCGATCGCATAGAACTGCGACATCATCCCCTTTGACATCATTTTCAATAGTTGCAAATGAAACAATGAAATTAAAAGGCAAATGTGTATTGCCGGGAACATCTTTAATTACCCCGGTTACCTTACAAGTATACTTATTTTCAAATTTGATAACCTGTCCCATTGCTTCTTTATTTCCAAAATATTTATGGGCAATACTTTCTGTAAGAACTATGGAATTTGGTTCAGCTAAGGCAGTTTTGGAATCACCTTCCAGCCAATGCTGGTCGAAAACAGATGGGAAATATTTATCAGCAATCAATACCCGTTTCTCCTGGTATTTTGTCATTATTTACATTTATCAGCCCCGATTCATGAAGCCAAACCTGCGATGCCACTTCAAGTTCCGGAAAATCATTGCGAAGTGCCGGAATTACGGCCAGGGAAACACAAGGATTGAAATCGATGGCATTTAAAGTAACCCTGTAAATACGATCAGCCTTTTTATAAAATTTATCGTAACCGAGTTCATATTGCACTACTAAAAAAATAATAAGGCAAGATGCAATTCCCAATGTTAACCCGAGAATATTGATTAGGCTATAAGCCTTATGATTACTCAACGAGCGCCATGCGGTTTTCAAATAATTTTTTAACATTTTTACTGTCTTACTGATGAGAGAGGAACCGGTGCAGCATTCAACGTTTCCGTTTGATGCTACAGCACGCAGCTATAAGGTTTCAACCTTCATACCAATTGCATACTCCGCTGAAACAGAGCGGTAGCATTCTATCTTTTTGTAGCAAGTGTACGTTTGCGAACACCTTAATTTAAAATTGTACGCTTTTTATTATTTACCTCTGGCCAAGGGCAGGCCGTTTACAGGAAGTAACCGATATTGTGTCCTTACAAAATCTTAAACTCATTCTATTTAACAATATTAGCGCCCTATACTCAAGACTTTAAAAATTCAACTCATTGCTCCTAATATAATATCGCTGCTGACTTGTGAAATTCACCTCATCGCGAAAAGTTTCTGAAGTATAAATGCCCTGATCACAAGTTCAAAATATTGCCGATTGAACAATCGCCCTATATATCTTTACTCTGTTCTTAGTGACTTTACCGGATTGGCAATCGCGGCTTTTATTGCCTGGAAACTTATTGTAAATAAAGTGATAATAATAGTGCAAAGGGCAGCAATTATGAATATACTAACGCCGGGATGTATGCGATAATGCAAAATTATTAAGCCATTCGCTCGTCGCCCACCATGCTACCGGGAATGCTATGAGAACTGCAATCAACACCAATTTTAAAAACTCTCCTGATAACATTACCACAACATTGCTTACAGAAGCTCCCACTACTTTCCTGATGCCAATTTCCTTCTGTCTTCTTTGAGCAGTAAACGCTGCGAGGCCAAACAAGTCCGAGACAAGATATCAGTATGGCAAGCCCGGCGAAATATTTTGATAAAACGCCAACCCTCATTTCTGAATGCATACATCGCCTGATAATTTTCATCGAGGAATTGATAATCGAAAGGGATACCCTTGTTATATGCCTGGAAAGTTTTCTGAACACGCGCAATGGTCTGCCTTTCTGCTCCTGCTTTTAATTCTCACCATGATGTTTGGCATGACGGGATATACCTGGAAAAAGCAAGGTTTCACCGTTTCATATAATGATTCAAAATTGAAATTTTTCACAACGCCGACGATCTGTCTTTGCTGGTCCCAAAATTTTACGGTTTTGCCAATCGGGTCTTTCAAGCCCATACCTTGAATAGCCGCTTCATTAAATATATTTCATTTTGAGCATTTTCGATTGTTGGAAAAACTGCGGCCCTCTTTTATTTCAATACCCGCGTCTCAATAAAATTATAACCAACTTCAAGATTGGCAAATTCAATATTCCTGCCAGGATCCTTTCCGGGCCATTGAAAACCGCCGATAGAGCCATGATCACCTGTAAGATTGTGGTAATAGCTGGATGCATTAATTACACCCGGTATATTTTTTAATTCTTCTAAGAACGCAGCCGACTTACGCAACGTTAAAGAATCCATTGCTAAAGGGAATTTCAAAATGGATCACGTTGTCCCTGTTATAACCGAGATTTTTAGATTGTATATAATTGATTTGCTTGTAAATAACCAAAACAGAAATAATAAATATAACCGATAATGAGAATTGAAATACGACCAATCCTTTTCTGATCAATAATTCGCCAAAGAAGCTTTTGAACTTTCCCTTAAGTATCGACTACCGGCTTGAATCCGTGAAAGTAAAATGCGGGGTAACTTCCGGCAATAATACCGGTTAATAGCGTAATGCTTAATTGTAGCAAACATTATTTTGGAATTGAATGCCAACGAAATATCTGTTTCCCTGTAATATGGTTAAACTGAGGCAGTAATAATACGATGATCACTATCGCCAAAATGAGTGATAAAAAAGTGAGCAACATCGATTCTCCGAGATATTGCAAAATAAGCGATCCCCTGCGGGCGCCGACTACTTTTTTGATGCCAACCTCTTTCATTCTGCCCGACGCTTTTGCGGTTGACAAATTCATGAAATTGATACAGGCAATAATTAAAATAAATAATGCAATAATTGAAAACAACTTCACGTAAGCAATTCTGCCACCTGCCTGGACACCGTTTTCAAATTGGCCATATAAGTATTTGTCTGAATATTTTATAAGAAATAAATCTGTATGAGATGAGGTGATCTTTTGATTTAAGAAATCCTTTGATTTTATGATTCAGCTGATTGACATTTGTGCCTTGTTTTACAATTACATAAGTATTAGGATCACTGTTGCTCCATTCCAGCATGCCCTGGCGCCTTTCTGTACGTAAAGATCAAAATTAAGCAAAACGTCAAACTGGTTTGTGGCGTTGGCAGGCATTCTTTTCAAAAATCACCGGAGATCAGGTATGGCCCGCTGAATTCCTGGAGATCCCATTGCACAGTTTTACCGACAACTCCTTTAGTTGTATTGAATAGCTTCATGGCGAGTTCTTTGGAAATAGCAATACTATTTTTATCTGATACAACGCCGGTTCTTATCTCCATCAATAAACTTGCAGGAAAAGACATTAAAATAATCTTTACTTATAAATTGTCCCCCTGCTTTAATATGCGCATCCCCGATGGATATTACACCTTTGTTAGGAAACCAGGATGCCGGTAGAACAGTTGTTGCATATTCAATTCCCGGAATTTCATTTGCCATTGCGTTGGCAAGCAGGACCGGGTGTATAAGCTCCTGTTTTTATACCATCCTCACCTGGCTGATTGACCATCACCTGGTAAAGCCGCTGGTCATTTTTGTTATACTTATCTACATGCAATTCATCATTGACCCATAGATAAATAAAAAAAGTACATGCCAAACCTGTTGACAGCCCCACAAGATTCAGGAAAGTAAATGATTTATCTCTTTTAAGGTTACGCCATATTATCTTCAAATAATGATTAGTCAGCATGGAAAAGCTTATTTAGATTATTTTATTGAGTGTATTGATTGGTTTAGAATGGTGCATCAATAGTAAATCTATATCCCCACATTAACAATAGCCTTTTTATGAATGGCAGTATGGGATAGATGATACTACAGGGATGTTAAGCTCTATTTAATGTATGGCATCAACAGGGAAAGGGATAGAGGCTGAGGGAAAAAGGAGGTCTTTCTATATAAAAGGTCTGTGGTAGCACTTGTGCCTATAACCTGAGATATGGTATTTGGAATTCAAAAATGCTTACTTATTCAGAGATACTTTTTTAAGATTAAAAAATGTAGGAACAGAAATTATTCATTACGGTAGGCATCAACTTAAAGAAGAAGCCTATATCATAGTTTTCATTTAGAAGATGAATGATATTACAACACGCACTCATAATTTCACTCATAGTATTATTCTTTCACTCACCAACATGGGATGGGATGATATTTGCCGGAGTTAAAAAAATAATTAAACCTACAGGAAATTTATATAAACCAATATATGCCTGCCCTATATATCAAACACCATATTGGGGGACTATAGCATATTTCCTATTTATGAATGATGGATAGGTAAGTGATTATATCCTTACCATTTTGACAGCATCAGGGATAGCAGTGATATGGGTTCTGCTTATTGATATAAAAGATGCTTTAGTTAAGTAAATTCCTGTTATCAAAACATCATTAGCATGGATAAATGGACTTACAAAATATGCAAGGAGCGAAAAATCAGGGACAATGGTATTTGATGTTAGTGGTCACAATATGACTTCCATTATCGATTATGTTTGAAGTTATTTTCCCATCGGTATCAAAAGTATAACTGTAATTATTATTAATGTAATTACCAGATTTTTCCGATTTCAAAAGGTGCTTACTTTTGTCATAATATGCGCCCCAAGAATATAATTGATTAAAATTATTCAAATCGCCTATACTTGTAAGTTTGTCCGTATAATAAGATAATGTATCTGGTCGAACCCCGGAATCCTGCCTATATGTAAGGTCTCCGTTGATATAGGTATAAGTAGTAGTTGTTGGGCTAATACCTTCTTGTTGAATTACACTGGATGTTAAAAGACTATCAGCATCGTAAGTATAACTAACACGAATAACACCATACCCACTTTGTTGTTGTTTAACATTAGAAACCAAACCCATGCTATTTAATGTAACTGTGTCAGTATAGGAATTCATTCCCATATCAGTATAGATATATATAAAACTTTCATTGTAAGTGTAATATCTTGCAAAGCTGACGGCGAGAGAACTAACCGCAACTTTTGAAAGCTTGCCAGAGGCATTATATGTTATCGTAGAAAGGTTAAAAGCTAAACCATTTTCTGCTGCTAAGGTGTCAATTCTG
This sequence comes from uncultured Chitinophagaceae bacterium, assembly GCA_963800635.1. GTDB lineage: Bacteria > Bacteroidota > Bacteroidia > Chitinophagales > Chitinophagaceae > Ginsengibacter. Next base: position 337,370 of record CAWDCB010000011.1, on the reverse strand, counting down.
CAAGTAGCTGCAATTGTATCAGTAACAACTGGAATTGTATCAATAACAACGGGCGGTGTTACAGGTACACGAGACGTTTCATTTTTTTTACAGGCATAAAGTAGAATAATTATTGAACAAAACGAAAATATAGTCCTGAATTGAGGTACGTGCATACGGGGGAAATTAATCTTTTAAACGGAATTCATATTTATATTATTGTCTTGAGGTTAATGCGGAAGGTTTACAAACTGTATTTACACCAGTAGGAATAGCAGCTGTCTTGGCTATTAATGATAGATATAGAAGATTATTTAGTTCCCTGTCAATACATCAACATTAGCAAAGGAATAGACATTGAGATAAGAGATAAATAAATTTGTAAAAAAAATTAAACATCAAATAAATTAATGGAAGATTACGGAAAAGTATTTACGGCAGTAGCTTACCTCAGAAAAGGTATACTTGAATTAGAAAAGCAATTTGCTTATGAAGAAAAAAGTTTGAAAGAAGGAAGATGGGAAGAATGTTTTCCTAATGAAACAGGTTTGGATAAGGTAACTGTAAAATATAGTCAAAAAGGTTTGGATAGTATTAAAGAACAAATTGAAGCCTTTCAATTTGCTAAAAAGATATTAGTTAACATGGCAAGCAATCTTATCAAAGAAGATAAATCCTATCAAAAAAGTGGTATCAACTTTCAAGAAGTATCTCCTGATGCAGTAATTATAAACTAATAATTTCGCTTTCTCAAATTTTCAGCAAAAGTTCTAACACCGAAAGCCCAGGCGACAGCAACAAGAAAAGCAGGTATAGCAATATACCATTTATTGGGGATTAGTTTAGAGAAATCAGCTATTACAAAAAGGATGAAACCCCACCAAGAAAAGAATGTTAGAAAAAGAAAATTACCGTTTTCATAATAAAAAAAATAGCCTCAATAATCAGTCCTTTCTTGGAATAGGGGATTCTTAACTATTGAGGCTTTATAGTGTTTCAGTCTGCCCCAACTATTATGAGTCAGCCTGACATATTAAGTGTTGCAGTCCGTGGCTTGCGTCCTGCCGTTCCAGTTGAATAGCCATATTCACCTGTGATTTCGAAATCTAAATAAATTTACAACTTGTTTTTACAGCAGATTTAAATGTTTTACACATTAGGTGGATAAGTTAAAACGAGTTTACTTTAATAAAACTTCCGGCAAAACTACATTTTTTGATTTTGCAATATCTTCTAAGTATTTATTTACTACTTCATAATCTTTACGGCTTTTCATTGAAGCCCATTTAGATTGAAGAATTTTTTGAGTTTGGTCATCTATATATGGAGCTATTACTGTACAGCGTTGGGCAAAAGAAGTGTTCAATTTTAAATCTACATATGAACTAAAAATATCATTAGCAAAAATTAAAAAAATAAGGACTTGATACACATATGTAGGAATAATTAACTTCTTAGCATGTTTTTCGAAGACATATACCTTCTTTAATGTTAAGGACCGTCTTTTAACTATATAGTCTTCTTTTTCTTTTTCTGTCATTAGTCTCATTTGCTTTCTTTCATCCAAATCTTCCATAAAAAGTCTAAATATCATTGAAAACGCAAAAAGAACTAGGAAAAGAAAAAATAAAAAATAACCAAGTATCAAAAAATCAATCCAATTTCGTTTACCTAATGCCGCATTTTCATAAATACTATCAATATAACCCGTATACGTGTGAATAGACAGCGTTACGATATTTTTCCATGCAAAAGATAAAATGGGTTGAATAAATATTAAAAATATAAATGAAGCTAAAACACTAGCTATTATTCCTTTTCGTAAGTCTTTATCTTTAAACATATTAGTAGGTAATTATCACTAATGAAGATAGAACTTTAAAGAGAAAAATAAAAGCCCCACTCTTTCAAGCAGGGCTTTCAACTGGAAGAAAAACAAATTTCATTTAATCAAAAGGTAAGAAGATTCTGAGACATCACCTTTAAGTTTTCATTTGGCAAGGACTTCATATAATGTTCCGTAGTCATCGTAGAAGCATGACCCAAAGCTTCCGAAATAGCAGCAACAGATACATTGTTTATTTTCAAAGTAGTAGCAAATGAATGCCCCCTATTCCGTTCTCAAACTCTTAGCCGGGTTTGCCATCGCTGTTTTAACCGCCTGGAAACTTACTGTTAGAAATGCAATGCTTAGCGCAATAATGGCGGCTACAGCAAACACCCACCATTCAATGCTGATACGATAGGCAAAATCCTCCAACCATTTGTTCATAAAAAACCAGGCAACCGGGGAAGCTATGATTAAGGAGATCAGCACCAGTTTGATAAAATTCTTTGACAATAATAACACTATGCCTCGTGTGCTTGCGCCCAGTACTTTTCTTATGCTTACTTCTTTCTTTCTGCGCGCTGCAGTATACGCTGCGAGGCCAAACAAACCAAGGCATCCGATGAAAATTGCAATAACGGTAAATACCCATAAAAGCGATTTTAATTTATCTTCTGCTGTATACATTTCCTGAAAGTTTTCATCCAGGAATTTGTATTCAATGGGATATTCGGGCGTGAATTTATTCCAGGCGCTTTTCACCGCATCAATCGTATTTCCAATTCCGGCTGTTTTCATTTTCACCGCTACTTTCCACGCCGCATCGGGAAAAATTTGTATTATCGTTGTTTCAACTTTATCATATAAGCTTTTATAATTGAAATCTTTTACGACGCCGATGATTTTACCTGTTTTAAGCGAATCAGGATTTGCAGCTCCCCAGGGATGCCAATATAGATCCCGGGCCAGCGCTTTCTGAGCCGTTCCAAAACCTAATTGTTTAACTGCGGTTTCATTAATTATCCAGGCGTGGTCTTTGTCGGTTTTCATTTCTTCTGAAAAATCTCTACCGGCAACTATCCGTAAACCGAGCGTCTTTATATAATCATAATCTGCCATTATTTGTGTCGCAGATTGAGTTGTTCGCACACCATTTACCGGTACTATAATCTCATCGCCCGCAACAGCATCACCTGGAAAACCATAGCCAATTGATACCGAAGAAACACCCGGCGATTTCAACAATTCATTTTTGAATGCGTCAGTATTTTTGAACATTTTATCACCCCTCATGGGAAAGAACATAATTTGCTCTTTATTAAAGCCAAGATCTTTATTGTGCAGGTAATCTGTTTGTTTAAAGACGACAATTGCGCTGATGATCAATAAAACCGATAAAGCAAATTGTGTTACGACCAGGCTATGCCTCAACCAGGGAATTTTTCCGGGTTGATCATCATTGGGTATGCCCCCTTTTAAAACTTTCACAGGTTTAAAGCCCGATAAAACAACTGCGGGGTATAACCCTGCAGCGATTCCTGCCACTAACATTAACACAAGCAATAACCCTTGTACAGCTGGATTTAAAAACATCGTGAATGAGATATTCTTACCGGTAAATTGATTCAGCCATGGAATCAATAATAACGCAAGGCAAACCGATATAATCATACTGATAAAACTTAGCAAGACTGTTTCTCCGATGAACTGCAGCATTAATTGTTTTCTACCAGCGCCTATACTTTTACGCACGCCTACTTCTTTTGCTCTTTGAAATGACTTTGCGGTAGCAAGGTTTATAAAATTAAAGCAAGCTATCAGCAATATGAAAATTGCAATGATTGTCAGCGCATTTACATAAGTAATATTCCCTCTTTGCGCCATATCAAATTTGAAATCAGCAGAATATAAATGAATATCTTTCAATGCCTGGAAAAATGGCTTATCAGTTGAGGATGCATCAGGAGCTGATGCCCTGGCTTTTTGTTTTACATCACTCTGAAATTTTAATTCCAGTGCATGCACATCAGTTCCCTTTTTAAGTTTTACATAGTTAAAAAACTGGTGCCAGCCCCAGCTTTGCATACGCTCAGCAGGTATCTGTGCTGCCGCCAAAGGAATCAGATAATTGAACTGAAGGTGAAATTTTGAATTTTTTTCAAACACAGCTTTTACCTGGTAAGGCGTTTTATCTTTTAGTATTTGTTTACCTACAGGATTATCATTTCCGAAAAAGCGTTCAGCCATTTCCTGCGAGATCACAATCGATGCCGGATCACCGAGCGCTTTGGCTGAGGAACCATATTTTAGCTTCAGCGGAAAGACATTGAGAAATGTTGAATCAACAAAAAAACCACTTTGCTCATAGAACCTTTTTTTACCTGCTTCGAAAAGCGTTTTATACTCTGCCGTCATCATCACTCTTGCCGTCTGCTCTACTTCCGGAAAATCCTGCTGCAGGGTTACAGCAAACATGGGAGAAGAAACAGCCAATGTTTGCGTGCCTTCGTTATTGGTATACTTATCATACACCCGATATACCTGGCCGCCGCCCTGCAGGAATCTATCGTACTGATGTTCATCCCATACAAAAAGGCCGATTAAAATACATGCCGTAAGCCCCAAAGTGAGGCCGGCGATATTGATGAATGAAAAACCTTTATACCTCGTAATATTTCTGAACGCGGTTATAAAAAAGTTCCTGGCCATATATTCTGATTTATATTTTTAAGTTGATAATTCAACCCGGTCCGGCATCTTTTAAATTCTTATTTACTGCAATTCGCTCCAGACATTACGCACTAATCAATAGAGTAAAACAATACCGGTTGACAAGCCAATAATGTTTCCTGACAAACAAAAAGAATTTCCCTCGCCGCAACCCTCAGGAAAGAAGGACGTTATCTGTTTGACTTCATTGTATTTACTACTTAGCATTGACTATTGACTATGACTTTGACTCGTTAGTCATCAACTCACCACTCATCATTCACTACTCCGTTCTCAAACTTTTCACAGGATTTGCAATCGCCGCTTTTATTGCCTGGAAGCTTACGGTTAGTAAAGTAATTACCAATGCACCTATAACTGCTACCGCGAAAATCCACCATGATATTTCCGTACGGTATTCATATTTCTGCAACCATTCATGCAAAAAATAATATGCTACCGGGATAGCTATCAGCACAAGAAAGAAGAACCAGCACTACAAAATCTTTTGATAACAATCGCCAAAGATTAAACACCGATGCGCCCAATACTTTACGCACACCAATTTCTTTGGTGCGTTGTTCTGCAACAAAAGATGCCATGCCAAACAATCCAAGGCAACTGATAAAAATGGCGAGGATGGCAAAGAAGCTTGCAAGTTTTCCAATACGTTGTTCATTACCAAATTTTTTTGCATATTCTTCATCAACAAACTGGTAATCGAATGGCTGGGCAGGATTATATTTTTTGAAAACCGTTTCAATTTTACTTAATGCTTTGCCGGCACTTGCTGCAGGATTTATTTTTACAATTACAACACTGCCCGGCATCGTGGATAACAGTGAAAAAGCGATGGCCTTACCGGCGCATAAGGCGATTCAACAACCATATCTTTAATCACACCAATAACCTTAAAGGAATCACCATCCCATTTAACTATTTCACCAACCGGATTTTTTAGCCCCATAAATTTTACAGCAGTTTCATTTAGCACAAAACCCAATGAATCTGTAAGAAATTCTCTTGAAAAATCCCTGCCATCTTTAAATTGCCAGCCAACTGTTTTACCATAATCATACGAAACTTCAGTGTTTGGAAATTCAACGGCCAAGGCCGGGATCTTTGCCTTTCCAGTCAAAGCCTGCATTGGTTGACCATACTGCTGTTGTCGGGCTTCCTGCTTCCGCCATTGATGCAATAGCGCCGCTGTTTACCAATTCATTCTTTACAACATCAAAATGTTTATGGATTTCTCCTGTAAGCCATTGGCAATGTAACCAGGCCATCGCGGCTATAACCAACGGGCCGGTTTTTTGCAAATTGAATCTGGCGAAAAACGATGATGGTTCCGATGATTAAAATAACAGAAACCGTAAACTGAACTACCACCAATACCTTTCGCGGAACAGCTGCAAAACGGCCCGCTCTGAATGTGCCTTTTAATACTTTAACCGGGTTAAATGATGATAAATACAAGGCAGGATAACTTCCGGCAATTAAACCTGTAATAATGCTAAAGCCAATACCCAAGCAGCCAGAATAAAGGACTGCCCCATAATATGGACATTTTTTTATCAGCTACTTCGTTAAAGAAAGGCAATACAAGTTGCACCAATAATAATGATAAGATAAATGCAAAAACTGCTACCAGCAATGATTCACTAAAGAACTGAGAGATCAACTGTGAACGCAATGAACCAATTGATTTTCGGATACCCACTTCTTTTGCGCGTTTTTCCGAACGGGCCGTGCTCAGGTTCATAAAGTTGATGCAGGCCAGCAGCAATACAAATACACCGATGATACCAAATAACCATACATATTGAATGCGGCCCGCCGGCAATTACTCCATTTTTAAATTCAGAATACAAATGCCATTTGCTCATTGGATGAAGAAATACCTGCTGGCTTCTGCTTCAATTCACTTTTATCTACTTTACTTAAGTTTAATGTCTTTGATCTTTGCAGATACTTTATTGATATCAGCGTTATCAGCCACTTGCGTATAGCTCAAATAACAATTACAACGCCAGGGATCTGTATCATTTTGTAAATCCCTGGCTGGTTGCAAACAGTTCCCATGGCGCAATAAATTTACATCGGCAAATGAAGAATTGTAAGGAAGATCTTCATATACTCCTGTTACTTTTACATTCTAGTTTGTTATCAATTTTCATTACTCTTACCCATCGGATCGGCATTTCCAAAATAAGCTTTGGCAGATGATTCGGAAAGCAGAATAGAAGAAGGATCTTTCAAACCATCTCTTGTGCCTTTCAAGCATTTTCAGTGATAAGCATTTCAATGGCCTGCGGTTCAAAAAAAGACCGCTTTTTGGTAAGCTTCTTTTCACCAAATGCCAGGATATGGCTTTCATTCCAGGAAGCCATGGTAACATATTTAAAATCGCTTCCAAAACTTTTGCGAAGTTCCTCACCCATAGGAAAAGGGATCGTTGATACCTGTGCCTGTTTCGCCATTCATGGTAGTACTTTTGCATCACCTGGGCAATACGGTCGTAGTTTTTAAAGTTTTTATTAAACGACAATTCATCATAGATCCAAAGGCCAATAAGAATAGCTACTGCCATACCAATTGCCAGTCCACCAATATTGATGAAAGAGGAAAACTTATTTTTAATAAGGTTGCGGAAAGCGATTTTGAAATAATTTTTTATCATAAGTTTTTTGTTTTATTTAACCTCACCCCAACCCCTCTCCAGAGGAGAGGGACGTTATCTGTTTACTACTCCATCATACTCATGACATCTGCTATTGACCATTGACCTATTCACCATTCACCATTCACAACATCATTCCGTCCGCAACGACTTCACCGGGTTAGCCATGGCCGCTTTAATAGTTTGAAAGCCCAGTGTAAATAATGCAATAATTAACATTACACCGACTCCAAGCAGGAATACCCACCAGCTTATATTGGTACGATATGCAAAATTCTGAAGCCATTTATTCATGCCAAACCATGCAAGCGGCGCAGCAACTATAAATGCAACGATAATGAGCATCATAAAATCTTTTGAGATCATGGTTACAATTTGTAAAACCGATGCGCCCAGAACTTTTCTTACGCCAATTTCTTTTGTACGTTGTGTAGTTGTATAAATAACCAGTCCAAGTAATCCAAGGCAACTGATGAAAACTGCAAGGCCTGTCGCCCACATCAGCAGGCTGGAGATATGTTGCTCATCATCATAATATTTTGCTATGTCCTGGTCAAAAAACGCATAATCAAAATCATCATCCGGAAACATTTCTTTCCATGCTTTTTCAATTGCATTGATAGTAGATTTCCATGCAGTACCTTCTGCATTTTGCGGTTGCAGCGCAATATTAATTGTGCGGGCACGATCGGTTCCATTTGCTATCATCAGAGGTTTAACCGGTTCATGAAGTGAATGCTGGTTAAAATCTGCTAACTACCCCTGCTATCATTATAGGCTATATTATCATTCCAATATAAATATTTACCAACTGCCTGCTGCGGTTTTTGAAAGCCAAGAATATGGGCATAGGTTTCATTTATAAGAAATTTGTTGGTTGTATCACTTTGGGTAATGTTATTACCTGCAAGCAATTTGATGTGATATAATTTTATATAATTGGTATCGGCAATTTTCACCTGCACATCCGTCTCTATTTCTTTTTTTCCATCTTTATATTTAACAGTATTACTCCATGTGCTGTTTGATGATGGAGGATTGTTGCTTAAGCTGATCATAGAAATGCCAGGTATAGCTCCGTAGCTTATCCATGAAAACATATTTATGGCTTTTTACAGTATCATAATAATTTAAGCTCACATGTAAAATGGCGTCTTTTTTAAAGCCCATATCCTTATTAAGAGAATAAGTTATCTGCTTGCTTACAAGAATAGTTGCCATTATAAAGACCTGTGCAATTATGAACTGGGAAATAGTTAATGATTTGCGAAGCCATGCATTGCGTGTTTTGCCCGTGTTTGAATAAGCCTGGTTCTTTAAAACCAATACAGGCTTATAACCGGAAAGAATCATTGCAGGATAAAAACCGGATAACAGTGTAACCACTAATGATTAGCAGGATCAAAAAAAGTATTACGCCGGGCTGCTTTATTGCACTGAAATGTAAGCCCTGCAGGAATAAACCCGGAGAAAGCCTTTAAAATTACCGGGGTTAAAAACACAGATAAGACCGTTGCAATAAGGGTAAGTAAAAATGTTTCACTAAGGAACTGGACTATTAATTGTCTCTTTGAGCTGCCCATAGTTTTACGAATGCCAATCTCTTTTGCTCTTTGTGAGGCATGAGCCGTAGTTAGATTTATAAAATTGATACAGCCGAGCAATAATAAAAAAGCAGCAACGGCAAGCAAACCATATAAAGTGGTCTTATTAGCAAGTGGCAGATCGTAGCCACCATAGTCGGAATTGAAATGAATATCACTTAAAGGCTGTAGCTTATAGTATGACTTGCTGTTATCATTAGGATCAGGCTTATGATTTTTCTTGATACAGGTCGTATGCATGCCTGTTTCAATTTTTTTGGGATTAGTGCCCGGAGAAAGTTTTACGAGTAATTGCGATGCTGAATTTGTGTTATCCCATTGCGTCCAGTCTTCGGGTTGCAAGCTGGTATTTTCTAATGTGGCTCTTGAAATAAAAGTTACAAAAGTAAAATCAGTATTTTGCTGGATATCCTTTACTATTCCTGTAACAGTAGTGAGAACTGTATCATTAAAATAAATTCGCTTGCCAATAATTTCGTGCGGAGATAGCTTTGGAAAATATAGTTTGGCGGTTGTCTCAGATAATACAGTTTGATAACGGTTGCTCAAAGATGTTTTGGCAGAACCCGCGAGCCAATAGTAACCGATGAGATTCAAAAAATCTTCATTGACAAAAACTATATTTTTTTGATGTTTGAAAATAACCGGGTCTTTTGTTGTCGGGAATGCTTGCTTTTAATCTTCATCAGCGGTTCGAAAAGGCACTACAGCATCAAGGCCGGTTAATTCTTTTTTTACGGCAGGGCCCATAGGCGATGTTACACCTGAGTTGCGATAATACTTCTCCCGAAAAAGTAAAATTGGAAACAACCCGATAAATGCGATCATTATCCTTTTCAAACTTATCAAAAGTAAAATGGTAATTCACGAGCAAATAAATAACCAGCGATGCGCTAATACCTATAGCTAAGCCCAATATATTAATGAGCGAAAAAATTTTATTATGCCGGAAATTTCTGAATGCAACGATGAAATAATTTTTAACCATTGTGATTATTTCATGATGTATGATTTTGTTGATTCACTCTGTTGGCCGTTGCCGCTGCGGCTGATTATTTATTATTCTGTCCTTAATGACTTCACCGGGTTTGCAATCGCCGCCTTCATTGCCTGAAAGCCTATTGTGAATAGTGCAATTAATATTGACGCACTTGCTGCAAGTATAAACACACTCCAGGATATATTGATCCGGTAAGCAAAATCCTGCAGCCATTTATTCATGACAAATAATGCCAGCGGAGCCGCTATTACAAAAGCCAGGAGCACTAATTTTAAAAAATCACCCGACAGCAATGCAATGACCTGGCCAACGGAAGCACCCAACACTTTTCTTATACCAATTTCTTTCACACGCTGATGTGTCGCAAGGTGAGTAAGCCCGAATAATCCCAAACAACATATAACGAACGAAAGCACTACAGCAACATTTATCACCTGTTGCCAACGCTGTTCCTGTAGATATTGTTTTGCATTTAGTTCATCGAGAAAATCGTAGTGAAATACTGCTTCGGGAATCACTTTCTTATAAGCCTTTTCCAGGGCTGCAATGGCTTCCTGCTGTTTGGCTTTGTTCAAACTTTATCCAAATACCGGCGCCATTCCAATCGCCCATAAACATAACCAGGGGTTGAATAGCTTCCCGCAACGAACCAAAATGAAAATCATTTACAACTCCGGTGATTGTCTTCATTTTGCTGTCATAATTGTCATTGACCATTATTTCCTTGCCAATAGGGTTTTCAATTCCTGCAGCCGTTACGAAAGCTTCATTTACTATTACCCCATTTGTTTTATCGGTGGGAAACAAAAGTGAAAAATTGCGGCCAGCTTTGAGTGGTATTTCCAAAGCAGGCAAATAATTTTCATCAATGATTTTATGTGCTGCCACCACTTGCCGGTTGTCCACTTTCACTTCATCGCGGCTGACATCACCACTAAATGATATTGTCTTTATGGAAGATTCACTCGCAAGTTCACTTTTTAAAAATGCCATTACAGGTTTATACTCCCTGGCGCCACTAACGGAAGTATGAATGACCTGGTGAGGTTCATAGCCTAAATCTTTTGTTCTTATATATTTCATTTGTCCCGAGTAAACAAGCGTCGCAATCAAAAGGAAAATAGCTATTGAAAACTGAATAATAACGAGGCTTCGTCCAAATAAACTATGACCAGATAATTTTTGCCTGTTGTAAAGCACTTCTGCAGGCTTGAAGCCAGACAAAACCCAGGCGGGATAGAAACCAGTGAGCAAAATAATAATCGCAAACATAATTATAAAATAAGAAACAAGGCCCATGTCAAAAGCTTCGCGTAGCAAAATTCCTTTACCAGCTAAATTGTTGAAAAACGGCAGCAAAATATCTGTCAAAATAATTGCTGCTGTAAATGCAAAAAGACATAACAGGGCAGACTCACATAAGAACTGCATAATGATCTGGTAACGGCTGCTGCCTGCTATCTTCCTTATCCCGGTTTCTTTACTTCTTTTAAGAGAGTTGGCTATGCTGATATTGATAAAATTAATGGCCGCCATAAATAAGATAAAAGCCGCAATGCCCAGGAACATATAAGAATAAACGGGACTGCTTCCATTGATAATCCCACCTTCAGCACTGCCGTTCCCAGGCATAAGGGGGTTTAGATGTATATCTGTCATGTGCTGCAAACCATAAGTGATCCGGGGATCATAACCATACCTTTTAAAATTTTGTGCCAACTGTTCCTTTGCATGAAAGGCATAAATGTTATTGAGCTTTTGAATGACAATATTTGCATCGGCAAGCGGATTAAGTACAACATAAGTACCGAGATATGCATTGAGCCAGTTATTATCTTCAAAAGAAAGCTGCATAAACTTAAATGCAAATAACGCATCAAACCGCAGAGATGAATTGACTGGCGGGTCCTTCACAACCCCTGAAATCACCAATGACTTCCCTAATCTTTGAAAAGAAGGATCAGCGTCGAGTTGAATCAATTTGCCCAGCACATCAATACGGTTGAAAAATTTCCTGGCGGTGCTTTCTGTAATAACTACCGAATTTATATCACTTAAAACGGTTTTCGGATTTCCACGTAACAACTGAAAAGTGAACACATCAAAAAAACTCTCATCAACAAAAAGAGATTGCAGGTGCAAGGTTTTATGATTTGCAATAACATCACTGTAAATATCGCCTCCTAAAATGCGTGTATAATTTTGCAATTCCGGTACCTGTGCTTTAAAAGCCGGCCCTTGCACCTGGCCCGTAACACCAGTCGTATGTATCTTATCTCTTTTTCCTTCCATCAAAGTCGTGGTGACGCGATAGAGGTAAGGATTGTTTTTATGAAACGCATCATAACTCCGCTCATCTTTCCAGTACAAAACCGCCAGCAGCATGCAGACTATCCCGATAGCCAAACCAATGATATTGATTATAGAATAAAGCTTGCTTTGCCACAGATGGCGGAAAGATATTTTCAGGAAATTTTTAAACATGAAGAAGCGTTATTTGTTTGTATCCTAAAATTTTGTGCTGCATTTTCAACAAGATCTCACTTTTAAAATAATCACTATGCAACAATCGATTTACTATCTGTTCGCAAACTCTTCAACCGGGTTTGCAATCGCCGCTTTTATTGCCTGGAAGCTTATTGTAAACAATGCAATAAAAATTGACGCACTTGCCGCAATCATAAATACACCCCAGGATATATTGATCCGGTAAGCAAAATCCTGCAGCCATTTATTCATTGCCCACCATGCAATTGGAAATGCGATAACGGCTGCGAGCAAAACCAGCTTCAGAAAATCTTCACAAAGCAATGTTGCTACCCGCACAGCAGATGCTCCCAACACTTTGCGAATACCTATCTCTTTGGTGCGTTGCCTTGCAGTATAGATGCTTAAGCCAAACAATCCCATACACGCGATACAAATAGCAAGGCCGGAAAAAATACCTAAAACTTTCAGTAACCGGATATCAGATTGATAATACTGCGTTCCATTTTTTCGATCCAGGAAAAAATAATCAAATGGATATTTTGCGTCAGCTTGTTTCCACGTTTCTACTTATATAATCCAATGCCGCCTGTGAATTACCGGGCCTCAATTTCACAGACAGATACTGGGGATTATTTCTCAGCATGTATCGCTAACGGCTGAACACTTTCACGAAGCGATGCAAAATTGAAATCTTTAATAACTCCGATTACTCTGCCCTTTGTTTCCTCGTATATTTCGAATTGTTTTCCTACAGGGTTTTTCCAGTTAAGATAGCGGCACATTGCTTCATTGATCACGATCGAGTTACTGGTATCAGAAGGAAAGCCAGGAGAAAAAAATCTACCCTGGGTTACCTTGCACATTATATGCTGAAGCAAAATTTGCATCTGTTTCCAATACGCTTGCCTGTAAATGTTCCTGCAGTGTATGCCCTTCCGGAATTATACCATAACCATTAAATCCCTGGCCGGGAATATTATCAGTAGCAGTAACATTTCCAATACCAGGATATCTTTCTAAATCATTAATGAATGAAGCGATTGTTGGCAAGATTTGTATTTGCAACAGGCAAAACAATTACCTGTTCTTTATTAAAACCCAGGTCTTTGCCGGCGAGATAGCGCACCTGTTTATTTACAACAACTGTAGCAACAATTAATATGACAGACAATGCAAATTGAGTGGTAATAAGTGATTTACGCAGCCACTTACCTTTCCCTGACTTAATTACATTTCTAAAAATATCCGTTGTTTTAAATCCCGATAAAAAAACAGCCGGGTACCATCCTGCAAATAAACTGATGAGCAGGATCAAAGCAAGCATGGCGATAACAGAGCCTGGCTGAAACAATACCTTTACAGACAAATTACTATTGGCAATATCATTGAACAATGGGAGTAAGTATACCACCAGCAAACATGAAAACAACAAAGAACATAAACACAATACAAATGATTCACTTAAAAATTTCGTTATGAGTTGCCTTCGCTTTGCGCCCAGCACTTTTTCTACGCCGGTTTCTTTAGCCCTTCCTAAAGCGCCCGCTGTAGCTAAGGTTAATGAAGTTGAAAGATGCGATTAGTACTATAAAGGCTGCAACGAGGAGCAACGTATATACAATCGTATCGCTGCCGGTTTGAAACTGATCTGCATATAAAATATTTCCTGAATGAAGATGAATTTTATCCAATGATTGCAGGTATGTTTTGTAGCCAAATTCCTTCTCGGGAAAATGCGCATGCAATAACGACGAAATTTTGTTCCCGGTTTGAATAGCATCTGAATGCTCTCTTAATTGTACAAAAGTGAAACTAACCTGCGCACTCCAGCTATTCATCCACGAAAAATTATCGGCATTTGTTTTTGAAGTAAGCGTGCTCCATGAGATCAGCATTGGAAATTGCAATGAAGAATTGAAAGGAATGTCCTTTGCAACCCCGGTTATCTTTACCGGCATATCATTTAACGTAGTTAGTATTTTGCCAAGGGGGTTGGCATTACCAAAATAAATATGTGCAGTTTTTTCGGTTATTACAGCGGTAAATGGTTCAACGAGCGCTGTTTTTTTATCTCCTTTCACCAGTGGAAAATCAAATATCGTCAGGAAAGATGCATCTGCATAAGAAACATCTTTGAGCTTTAATTTTATGCTGTCATAACCTACCAGCATATCACTGAACCAGGGGCGGAAGCGTGTAGCGGCAAGTATTTCAGGAATCTCCTTTTCTAAAACAGGCCCCAACTGGCCAGGTGTAAGCCCATCATACTGCGCCTGTTTATTTTTTGCATTGGTTATTTTATTTACACGGTAAATATTGCTATGATTTTCATTGAAATGATCGAATGATAACTCACTGAATACATACGATCCAATAATGATACAGCTTGCCAAACCAATCGTAAGGCCAAGAATATTTATAAGCGCAAATGTTTTATGCCGCAACAAGTTGCGAAAGGCGAGTTTTAAGTTATGATTCCACATATTATTATTTTTAGAATGAGATCGCTTTTAACTACTAGCAGGAAAGCCGCAGGGATTATCGCTACTCCGTTCTTAAACTCTTCACCGGGTTGGCAATCGCCGCTTTTATGGCCTGGAAGCTTACGGTAACCAAGGCAATCAATACTGCGGATAAGCCCGATATCACAAAGATCCACCAGCTTATATTTATTCTGTATGCAAAGTCCTGCAGCCACGGACGCATAAATAAATAGGCAACAGGCGAAGCAATTACAATGGCGATAAACACAAGCTTTACAAAATCTCTTGACAGCATAGAAACAATTCCTGTGACGCTTGCACCCAATACTTTGCGGATGCCAATCTCCTTTGTTCGTTGTTGTGCGGCAAATGTAGCAAGGCCGAATAAGCCCATGCATGAAATAAAAATGGCTATGGCCATTGCTGTATTCATAAGTTGAGCGGTCTTTTGTTCTTTATCGTAAAAAGTTGCGATGGTTTTATCGAAGAACTTATATTCAAATTTTTCATTGGGATAAATATCTTTCCAAAGCCCTTCAATCTTTGCTAACGTTTGTTTCAAGTTACTGACCTGTTTACCCTGTGTAGAAAGCTTTACCGTGACAACGCTGGAAAATTCTTTTGATGTGCTCATGAATGTTGGCGAAATCGGGTCATGCAGTGACTGCGAATGAAAATCTGCGAGCACACCCACAATAGGAAGTTGTTTGTTGTCAGCGCCGTCACTCATACCTGCTTCAAGCAGCTGACCAATTGCATCTGCCGGTTTCTTGAATCCCAGTTTTTTCGCGCAGGTTTCATTAATGAGCACCTCCTTCATTGTATCGCTGGGTAGTAGATTGCGACCAGCAACCAGGGCAAGATTGTAAAGCCGGATATAATTTTCATCGCCTGTTTGAAACTGCGACTCCACTTCATCATCGCTCACGGCGCGGCACTTTATTACTGTACCCCAATGATCCTTTTCTGCTGGTGTCCCCATATCCACACTCACCATTTGAACACCTTGTACCTGTTTCACCTGTTGGGCTAAAATTTCTTCTTTGTCCTTCGCATAGTCGCGGCCGGTTGGAATATTAATGATAGCATCTTTAGTAAAGCCCATATCGGCATTAAGCACATAATGAATTTGATTGCCTATAACTATCGTACAGATAATAAACACCAGTGATATAGCAAACTGAAATACGATTAATCCCCGTCGTAAGTAATTCTTCCCACCGCCTGTTTGCAGGCCCGTGCCTTTAAGCGTAACAACGGGGCGGTAAGAAGACAAAACTTTTGCAGGATACAAACCGGCAAGCAGAGAAGTAATTAGGGTTACGAGTAAAAGAAAAATCAGCGTTTGTGGATTAAAATTTAAAGTAACGCCATTGGGTATAAATGTGCGGAATGCAGCAATAAGTGGCGGAGTAACTAAGAGCGAAAGAATTACGGCAAACAAGGTAAGGATAAACGTTTCACTTAAAAATTGTAATACAAGTCCCGCTCTTTTGCTTCCCAGGACTTTGCGAATGCCTATTTCTTTTGCCCTTTGCAATGATTGTGCCGTGGATAAATTAATGAAATTAATAGAGGCTATAAGCAAGATGAAAAGCGCAATACCCATTAAACCGTACAGGGTTGGTAAATGAACCTGTCTTCCATAAGCAGCTTCAAAAGAAGTATTAAAATGAATATCAGAAAGCGGCTGTAATCCAATATAAACTTTTACTCCATGGCCTATCTCCATGTTCTTTTTTACCAATACCGCAGCCTGTTTTTCAAACCGGGCAAGGCTTTCACCTTTCGAAAGTTTTACAAATGTCTGAGAGTAGCCACTCCAGCCTCGCCAATTATTAAAACGAAATTCACTTTTAAGAAAGCTGTAGTTGATTGTGGCAGACGAAATAAAGTCCTTAAAAATGAAATTAGAATTTTCAGGGTAATCTTTTACAATGCCTGAAACGGATAACCGTAAGGAATCATTATATATTATTTCCCTTCCAATAATTGTATTTAATGGTATGGGGCCAAAATATTTAATAGCCTTACTTTCAGCAAGCACTACCTGCAAGGGTTCTTTCATTGAAGCTGCACTTCCTGCAAGCCATTGGTATTTGAAAATATCAAAATATTCCGGATCGGTTATAATGATCTCCGAGGGCTCCTCCCCTTCCCTCGCAATATCAAAATTCTTTGACTCACTATGGCCATTTCGAATATTTACCTTGGCATAATAATTATGAAATTGAACCACCTTTTCAACTCCCGTAAAATCATTCCGGATTGCTGCGGCCATGGGTTCAGGAACAGCCGTATTGTAATTCTTATCGCCAGAGCTCTTTTGAAATGTTGAAACGGCACGGTATATACGTTCTTTGTCTGGATGAAAAGTGTCATAGCTTAACTCAAAGCCTGTAATAAGGTAAACGATCAGGCAAGTGGTTATGCCTAATGTAAGCCCGAGGACATTAATAATTGTGAATGCCTTATTCTTAATTAGATTTCTCCAGGCGATTTTAAAGTAATTTTTTATCATGCTTGCCTATTTACGAAGAATTGATTGATAACTTTATTCTTATAAACTCGTTGTTCTATTGCCCAATGCCAATTGCCTATTGCCCGCCTCCTATTCACTCCTTAAACTTTTCACGGGGTTTACCATAGCCGCTTTTATTGCCTGGAAGCTTATTGTTATCAAGGCAATTATTAACGCAACCATAGCGGTGATCGCAAACGTTTCCCAGGTAATATGTATTTTATAGGCAAAGTCCCGTAGCCATTTATTCATTACAAACCATGCGATCGGGGATGCGATAACGATTGAAATAACAACCAGTTTTAAAAAATCTATTGATAAAAGTGAAACAATGCCGGGTACAGTTGCACCAAGCGCTTTACGTATGCCGATTTCTTTTATACGCTGTTCTGTACTGAATGTGGCCAGGCCAAACAATCCTAAACAAGAAATAAGTATCGCAATAATTGTAAAGTAGCCAACCATCATTAACAACCTGTTTTCTGCGTCATAATTTTTTTGGAAGTCCTGGTCAAGAAAGCTATATTCGAATGGTTCATTCGGATTCAGTTTGTGCCAGCTTGCCCCAATAGAGCTTAACAGCGAAGAAATGCCTGTGGCTTTTGCATGAATGATAAGATAGTTATAATTGGGCTGGTTGTTTAACTGGAATGCATAGGGAGCAATCGGTACGTGCAGATCCTGGAAATGAAAATCTTTAACAACGCCAATGATCGCCCATGAAAAACTCTTACCGCGCCAATCAAATGATACCTTTTTTCCAACTGCATCCTGCGCTGACGTAAATCCCAGTTGCTTTATTGCTTCTTCATTAAGGATGATACGGTAACTGGTATCGGAAGGAAAATCTTTGGAAAACAATCTTCCGGAAACCGCTTTGATTCCGAGGGTTTGGAGACAAGATTCATCAACCCAATTCGTGTGTACATATTTTGCATCGTTCACCGTCTTGCCTTCTTTGTAAATGCCCATATCGCTTGGATTTATGATACCCGGGTAATACAACGCCGCCCCGAGGTTCTGTACCTGCTGATTAGCTTTGATCTCATTTTTTAAGGAGACATAGATATTCTTTGCCGTTGTGCTTCTGAGTGGTATCACTATTTGCTGGTCTTTTGTAAATCCAAGGTCGGTAGAGCGCATATATTTTAGTTGATCCATGACAACAACTGAGGCGATGATGAGCACAACCGAAATGACAAATTGAAAAACTACCAATCCCTTTCTTAAGGCAACTGCTGATAAAGAATTGGTAAATTTTCCCTTCAAAACTTTTACCGGTCGGAAAGATGAAAGATAAAATGCCGGGTAGCTGCCAGCTATAAAACCCGTTAATATAGATAGGCCCAGGAAGGCCGGTATGATGAACCACTGCTGTGAAAGGTCAAGCGATAAATTCCGGCCTGAAGCACGCGAAAATGCCGGCAACAACAAACTTGCCGTACACAGCGCAATTACAAAAGCTAACAGGCTCATCATTAAAGATTCGCCCAGGAATTGTTTTATCAGTGCTTTTTTTTGTGCGCCCAGCACTTTGCGTATACCCACTTCGGCAGAACGTTTCGAGGAACGTGCTGTCGATAAATTCATGAAATTGATACATGCAATGAGTAAAGTGAACAGGGCGATTGAAGCAAGAATGTATAAATAAGTTACACTGGCAGTACCTGTTGATGATATATCATTGCTCAGGCCCGGGTACAGGTGGAGATCGCTTACAGGGATTAAAAATTGCTTTTTATAGAATCCTGCCGCTTTCAGAGCCGTACCCATATACTTATCAACAAAGGCGGGAAATTTTTTTTCCAGTTGCTTTGCGTTAGCACCCGGCTTTAGTAGAAAGAAAGTATTAAACATGTTGTTGCTCACCATGTCGGTTTGTTGCTTCATGAACTGTTCAATTCCGCCGCCATTGATTGATATAAAAAACCTTGCATCTATTTGTGAAGGCTTATTAACCGGGCGGTAAACTCCCGCCACCTTAAAGTCAAATTCGCCATTGGTGTTACTGTTCACGTGAATAATTTTATTCAACGCCGGCTGGTCGCCAAAAAATTTCTTCGCAAGTTCTTCATTTAACACAATGTTATTGGGTTCTTTCAAGGCGGTCAGGGCATTGCCTTCAATAAAATTGTAGGTAAATAGCTTAAAGAAGGAGGCATCGGCCATGAACCCCTTTGTTTCGTAAAAAGATTTTGGCGTGCCATTACCCTCCTTATATTGCAGCAATGTTTTGTCCTCTGTAAATAAAGCCATTAGCCGGGCTGTTTCATTGATCTCAGGAAATTCCTGTTTCATTGCCGCAGCCATGGGTGAAGGTGTATTAAGCGTTTTGTCTTCCTTGCCGTCCTTAATAAATACTGTCGCCAGTTGGTATAGGCTTTTAATATTTTTATGATAGTGATCATAACTCACTTCGTTGTATAAATAAATTGAAATGAGCATACAGCAGGTAAGCCCTACACTTAAGCCAAATATGTTTATGAATGAGAAAATCTTATTTTTCATCAGGTTTCTCCAGGCAATTTTTAAATAATTCTTTATCATAATTATAAGTTTATTCCGTTCTCAAACTCTTTACAGGATTTGCAACCGCCGCTTTTATTGCCTGGAGGCTTACTGTAATCAATGTTATAAGCATCGCTATTATCATAGTTATAATGAATATCCATGCAGAAATATGAATACGGTATTCGTAATTATGCAACCACCCGTCCATAAAATAATAGGCTATGGGCGTTGCAATAAAGAAAGAGACAAATACAAGCGCTAAAAAGTCTTTTGATAAAAGTTGCCAGAGACTGAGTACCGATGCACCCAATACTTTTCTTACACCAATTTCTTTGATGCGCTGTTCTGCGGTAAAAGATGCCAGACCGAAAAGGCCAAGGCAACTAATAAAAATTGCAAAGGCCGCAAAGAATGTTGCCAGGCTGCCGATGCGTTCTTCTTCAGTAAATTTCTTTGCATACTCAGCATCTGCAAATGTGTAGTCAAATGGTGCGCTGGGATTATATTTTTTAAATACAGGTTCAATTGTTGACAAGGCACTGCCTGCACTCAGCGCAGGGTTTATTTTCACAATTACCACGTTTGCATTTTCATAATCCATCGTATAAAGAATGGGCTTTACAGGCGTAAAAGGCGACTCCATTATCATATTCCTGATTACCCCGATCACTTTATAGCTTTTATATTTATTATTCCCTTCATCATGCTTTATTGTTTCTCCTACGGGCCTGGTTAAACCCATATATGAAGCAGCCGATTCATTCATCACCATTCCATTGCTATCTGTCGTATATTCCCTCGAAAAGTCACGGCCATCCTTGAATTGCCAGCCAATTGTTTTACCAAAATCATGCGTTACCCGCACAACACCAAATGAAGCATTCAGCGCCGGGTCTTTGCCATTCCAGTCAAAGCCATTTTGATTGCTCCACAAATCTGTTGCTGGGCTTGATGATTCTGCCATATTTACTGCGGCGCCGGAATTAATTAAATCATTGCGTATCGCTTCATAATGTCCATAGAGATCAGGTGTGTTCATATTTACAGTCAACAATCCTTCACGCGAATAACCTACAGGCCGGTTTTTTGCATATTGTATTTGCTGATAAATTATAATGGTGCAGATGATCAATGACACGGATACGGCAAATTGCAGCACTACCAGCACTTTCCGGGGCATCGACGCAAAGCGTCCCGCTTTAAAAGTTCCTTTTAAAACTTTTACTGAATTAAATGAAGAAAGATAAAAAGCCGGGTAACTTCCGGCAATGATGCCGGTAAGAAGTGTGAAACTTATTGCCAATAACCAAAACCATCCATTGCTCCATGAGATACTCATTTGTTTATCGGCCAGTTGATTAAACCAGGGCAATGAAAGCTGGACGGCCACAATTGCCAGTATAAATGCGAGGAACGCTATTAAAACAGATTCGCTGAGAAACTGCATGATCAATTGGTTGCGCAAAGAACCAACTGCTTTGCGGATGCCTACTTCTTTCGCCCGCTTTTCTGAACGTGCTGTGCTCAGGTTCATAAAATTGATGCAGGCAAGGAACAGCACAAATAAGCCGATGATACCAAACATCCACACAAACTGTATGCTGCCGCCGGTATTTACACCATTTTTGAACTCAGTATATAAATGCCATTTGCTCATAGGATGCAATATAACTTCGGGCTTATCCTTCCTGTCATGGCCACTAAGGCTTCCCTTAACTTTAGCAGACAATTTATTGAGGTCTGCATTATCCTGTAGTTGCGCAAATATTTGAAATGAATTGTCATCCCAATTCGTTTGCCCGTCTTTAACCCAGTTTTGATCGGCCATGTAATATTCCCAGGTAGTAAAAAATGTGACATCATTAAATTCTGAATTGTGCGCAAAATCTTCAAACACACCAGTTACCTTAAGGCTGTTTTTATTATCAATCTTAACGATCTTATTGATAGGATCATCATTGCCAAAAATGGCTTTGGCAAGCGATTGACTCAGTACAATTGAATAAGGATCATTTAAACAATTCAATGAACCTTTTATCATGTTGAAAGAAAAAATCGTGGCAAAATCAGGCTGTACATACATGCCCTGCCTGCTTAATTTTTTTTCACCGGCAGCAAGTATGTGCGGCAGGTTCCATGAAGCCATTACAACCTTTTTAAAATCGGAAGCATACTTTGAGCGCAGGTAGCCAGATAAAGGAACAGGCATCGAATTAAAAGTACGTATATCCGCTCCTGAACTCGAGTTTTCCTTTGCTCTTACAATTCGATTATAATTGGGAAAATTTTTATTGTAAGAAACCTCATCCCATATCCAGAGGGCAATAAGCACAGCCACTGCCATGCCAATAGCTAACCCGGCTATGTTGATAAAAGAATATACTTTGCTTTTTATTAAATTTCGCCACGCTATTTTAAAATAATTTTTTATCATATGATTTTGTTTTATAACCTCACCCCAAACCCTCCCGATAACAACGCGGGGGGACATTATCTATTTAGACTCCCCGGGCTCACATCGCCTATTGACCATTGACTACATACCATTCGCTACTCTGTTCTCAAACTTTCTATAGGATTTGCAATTGCCGCCTTAACCGCCTTAAAACTTATCGTAAATAATGCAATCCCGAATGTTATTGCGGCGGCTATAACAAAAATCCACCAATGTAACGGTGTACGGTAAGCGAAGTTCTGCAACCACTTATTCATTGCATAATAACCCAGGGGTATCGCAATAACCGTTGCAATAAGTACAGGCTTAAGCATGTCTTTTGATAATAAGCAGTACAATACCCTGTATTGATGAACCCAGTACTTTTCTTACACCAATTTCTTTAATACGTTTTGCTGCTGTGAACGAAGCCAGGCCAAACAAACCAAGGCATGCAATAAATATTGCCAGGCCCGAAAATATAGCCAAGTATGGTTTGTTGTCTTATGTCAGTTTTATATAGTTCATCAAATTTCTGATCAAGAAAACTATATTCAAATGGATAAACAGGCGCCGCCTTATTATAATCTTTTTTTATTAATGCCAATGCAGCTTCGATATTTCCAGGCTTTAATTTTATCAAAGTAACCCTGCGGTCCATGGCAGGTGAAATTACCAATGCATCCATATTTTCTTTTAGCGATAAAAAATTAAAATCCTCAATAACACCTATAACAGTTCTTTTTTTATTATCACGCACTGTATTTTGTATCCATTTGCCTAAAGCCTGGGCGGGAGTCCAGCCGAGATTTGCGGCCGCAGTGCGGTTGATTAAAACAGCATCTGTTGTATCGGTCGGATATTCAGGAGAAAAATCTCTTCCGGCTATAATTTTTAATCCAAGGGTTTTTACAAATTGAAAATCGGCAAACTCAGTTCTTGATCTCCATTTTTCATTATGGCCTTCCACATCAAACATGTGTACATCAAAAAAACCACCTGGCTCGCCCGACATCATCGACACCGACGCAATATTGCTTTCATTTTGCAAATCGGTTTTAAAAAGATTCAGATTATTATAAATGTCATTGTTATCTATTGGCACAATAACAGTTTGTTCTTTATTATAGCCCAGCTGTTTATTCTTTATATAATTCATCTGGTTCATGATAATGATAGTGCCGATGATGAGCAAAACAGAAATGCTGAACTGAACTACTACCAGTGTTTGCCGAAAAAGGAGCCACCTTTGCCAAGTTTTAATTTTCCTTTTAATGCCTGGATTGGCGAAAATGCCGAAAGAAAAAATGCAGGATAACTTCCGGCTAAAAATCCAACAACTATTATTATACCCAGTAAGAATAAATATAGTGGCCAGGTATTCCATGAAACAGTTAATGTATAGCCAAGCAACTGATTATATAAAGGCATCAGGAGAAATAACATGCCAACAGAAAGGATACATGATATAAGAGTTAATAAAATTGATTCTCCAATAAATTGCCATACCAGGTGATTGCGCAAAGCGCCCATAACTTTTCTTAAGCCGACTTCTTTGGAACGTTCCACTGCACGTATGGTAGACAGATTCATGAAATTGATGCACGCAATCAGGAGTATAAGAATAGCAATGGAAAGAAAAATGTACACTACCGTTTTACTGCCATGTTTTACATTGTCAAAAGCGGCATCCTCAAAATAAACAGCCGATAATGGTGTAAGTGACAGCGTAAAATGAAAGCCAAATTTCTTCATATCCGATCCCATGTATTTATCCATAAAATGCGGGAATTGTTTTTCAACCTGTGCCTGTGTTGCATTAGGGGAAAGCAATACGTAGGTAAACATGCCATTGTTGATCCAAACTTTAAAATAATCCTTGTTTGAATAATTTGAAATAGGCACAATTAGATCAAAATCAAGGTGAGAATTGGAAGGCACATCTTTGGCAATACCGGTAACTTTTAACTGAAGGCTTTTATCCAGTTCGATCACTTTACCCATTGCATCATCTACACTTCCGAAATATTTCTTGGCGGTTGTTTCGGTAAGCACAACACTTGCCGGATCTTTTAACACATCCGAAGGCATTCCCTTTGATTAACGGAAAAGAAAACAAATCGAAAAAATCAGGGTCAGCCGAATACATTTTTTTTTCATTGAAAGATCTGTCACCAATTGCTACCAATCCGTCGGTAGGATTCACGCGAACAGCTTTTAATATCTCGCCCTTAAAATCATTTAATAAAGCCGGGGCATAAGGGCCGGAAAGATAAGATACCATTTTTATTGAACCATTATCCTCAAAGCCGCGCATTACCCGATAAATATTTTTTCCCTGCTTATGAAAGCTATCAACACTATATTCATTCATGATAAAAAGAAAGATCATCATACACACGGTAATACCGATGGTTAAACCAAGAATATTAATGAATGAAAAAATCTTATTTTTCTTTAAGTTGCGCCAGGCAATTTTTAAATAATTTTTTATCATAAGTTATTTTTTAGAGCTTTCAGCATTGGAGCTTTCAGCATTGGAGCTTTCAGCATTGGAGCTTTCAGCATGGAGCTTTCAGCATTGAGCTTTCAGCATTGAGCCTTCGCCATTGCTAATTCGCCTTCAGCACATCGGTTGCTTTTTTGCGCACTGCATACCAAACCCTTGAGCCAATAGTGACGGCGCTAATAATCAATACACATATAAAGGAAAGAACCAGTGAAGCAATACTTACACCTGAATTTATCCTGAATATCATATCCATCAACAGTTTGGAAAGCATATAGCCTGCATAACAACCAATGCCTGCGGCCAGGAGAAATATCCAGAAATAGCCTTTTAATACCAGCTGGAAAATATGCCTGCCTTCTGCACCCACAACTTTGCGAATGGCTATTTCCCGCATTTTTTTCAATACAGATAATGATACCAATGCAAACATGCCTGTTGCAGCCATGAGCACAGAAATAATAGCGAACCAAAAAAATATGGTAGCAATGCTTTTATTAACACGCGATGCTTCTGCGGCAATTTCATCCTGGTAATATCCCCTGAAAGGCTTCATGGGATATAGTTTAGCCCATGCCGCCTTTGCTTGGTCGTAAGTATCGTTGAGTGAACCGGGCTTTGCATGGATGATTATCTGGGAATATTTTTCAGGCGCAACCAGGCACATGGCAACCGGAACTATCGGCTCAAAAAGGCTGTTTTGTGTAAAATCTTTTAATACACCCACTACTGTGCAAACGGTAGATCATCCGTTCTTATTTGTTTACCAATCGCTTCTTCCGGCTTCCATCCAATTTCAAATGCAAGTTTCTCATTGATTAACATTGATTGGCCATAGTCGCCTTTCCCGGATGTATTAAATGGCCTTCCGGCAACCAGTTTCAAATTCATTACATCCAAATAATTTTCTCCTATTTCCATATAATTGCTCTTTTTCTTTTCTCCTTTTGCTTCAAGTGTGATGCCCCGGTAGGAAAATCCAACCTGGTCCCTGGTACCTGCCATTTTATCAATGCCCGGAATTTTGCTGAGCTCATCACGAACGGATGCATAAGCGTGTTCATTTTGCAAATTCATTCCGATCGATATTTTCTTTATCATAACCAAAATCGTAAGTGCGCTGAAATTCGGAATTGCGTGAGAAAGCCACACCTGCAATTACTGTGATAAATGATATAACAATCTGCAAGCCCAGCAATACCCGTGAAAAAAGATTGCTGCCGCCAAATTTTACGGAACCTCTGAAAATTTTTGTAGCATTAAACCTGCTGATATAAAATGCAGGGTAAGCGCCTGCAAGCAAGGTTACACCTACCAGTATGATAGCAAGGAAAGCAAGCAATGTATAATCTGTAAAATAATGTGCCGTAACATCTACAAAAGTAAACATGGCATTGAAAGCAGGTAACCAGAAATTATTAATAACCACAGACAAACCAATTGCAAGCAAAACAATGCATGCACATTCAAGCAACTGCTGAAACATGATCTGGCGATATGAGCTTCCCATCACTTTTCGCACACCGATTTCCTTAAGGCGGCGGTTACTTTGCGCTACAGATGTATTGGCAAAATTCAAACAGGCAGATAGCAATATAAGTATCGCAAGTATCAATGGCCCGTAGGCGGCGGAATCCTCGGGACGCGGATACAATGCATTGTTTTCCATTTCCCTGCTATGGTTGGCAACTTGTGAAAGTGGCTCCATAATAAAAGAAGTAAGCTTAACATCTTTATTTGCGTGTTTGCTGAAGTGGAAGATATTTTTTAAAATCATTTGCTAGCTTTGCGGCCTCTGCCGGCTCAGACAGCTTTATGAAAACCGCATCTGCAAACCAGCTCCAGTCATCATTTTTAATTATAGAGCCATCCGGTTTGTACTGGTTATCAAAATGAGTAATCACTTCAAACTGAATGGAAGAATTAACCGGCGGATCTTTTAGAATCCCTGTAACAGTTAATGGCTTTTTAAAAGGCTCATCAGAATAAAAAAGCAAAGTTTTTCCAATAGGATTTGCGTTTCCAAAAAATTTTTTTGCCGCCTTTTCAGTAATTACCACGGTAGCATGATCATTTAAATTGACCGTTCCCCGTAAAAGCGGGAAATTAAAAATGTCAAAAAATGCAGGATCTGTAAAATGCGCCTCAGCCGCGAAAGGTTCATTCTGGCCTGCTTTAACATGCAAGGCCCCGGCTATCCCATCTCACTGTTTCTTTTACTGCCGAAAAATCATTTTTTGCAGCCGCGGCCAAAGGCATCGGGCATACGCCTTTCAGGTTGTCGCTTCCCTTCTGCTTTTGTAAGCACACGAAAAATCTTTTTGGGTCTTATGAAAATTATCATAGCTAAAACTGAAGCGATAGTTTTGAAAGCCCCATACAATAGAAGCGATCCCAACCCCAAGGCCAATGATATTAATAAGTGTATACAACTTATTTCTCCAGAGATTCCTCACGATTATTTTGAAATAATTTTTAAACATACAGAGTGATTTTAATAATTAGAACTTACATTTCGCGAGTTTTTTCTGTTTGTATTAACCCCTGAAGCTTCAACCTCAACCTTACTCCAACCTTGAACCTTCAGCCTTTCAATTTTCAGCCTCAACTCTCAACCTTTTTTCTACTCCGTTCTTAAGCTTTTAACAGGGTTGGCAATTGCTGCTTTTACCGATTGAAAGCTAATGGTAAAAAGTGCGATTAAAATGGCCATTATGCCTGAGGCAAGCAATATCCACCAGCTTAGAGTGGTTCTGTATGAAAAATGCTGAAGAAAGGAATTCATAAACAACCACGCCAGTGGAGATGCAATTAGAATGGCAATCACTACCAGCTTAACAAAATCTTTTGCAAGTAAAAAAGTAATACGCGATACCGTTGCACCCAATACTTTTCTAATACCCACTTCCTTTACACGATTTTCAGCCATATACACTGAGAGCCCGAATAATCCCATACAGGAAATAAAAATCGCGATAAATGCAAAACTGTTTACCAGGGTTGCTACACCGCGGGCATGCATGAATTTGAAAGCATAATCCTGATCGGCAAATTCATATTCGGTCAAAAAATTTGGATTGTATTTTTTCAAAATAGACGCTGCATTTTTTAAGTTTTGCAAAGCAGGCTTATTATCATTCAACCGGATGCTTATAAAATCACCATCCTTGTTTCCCCTGATAAACATAGCGCTTGTAGCCTGGTCCGCAGGCCCGATTAAAAAGTCTTTCACCACACCAATAATTTTCCAGTTTACATCTCCATCTTTTATAACCTGCCCGACAGGATTTGCAAAACTCATTATCTTCATAGTCGTTTCGTTAATCATACAGGATGCAGTATCTGTTGGAAAAGCGTTAATATCAATATCTCTTCCTGCCAGTAATTTTAAACCATTCGTTTTAATGAAATCACCATTTGTAGTTACCAGCTCAAATGCGACGTTTGCCTTTGGATCCATTCCTTCCCATTTCAAACCTGTTATCTGTCCTCTTTCCCTTGTGATGGGTGTATTTGATTCACATACTGATGTCGCCGTTCCGGTATTGATCAGTTCATTTTTTAGCAGTGTATAATTTTTACGAAGGTCATCCGTAACCGGGTGAAAAATTAAATTTTCCTTTACATATCCTATTTCCCGGTTTTGGGAATGACTGATTTGTTTTTGAAAAAGGATCGTAAAATTTATAAGGAATATCGAAAGAACAAATTGCAGGACCACTAATATTTTTCGTGGTGTAACCAAAGCATTGCCATTTTTTAAAACGCCTTTCAATACTTTCACCGGCTTAAACGACGAAAGATAAAAAGCGGGGTAACTGCCTGCTAAAATACCTGTGAACAATACAAAACAAAGCGCAAGCAGCCAGAAAAATACTGAGGTGTATGGAATTATCAAATGCACGTTTGCAAGGGAACTGAATACAGGTAATAACAGTTGTATGATAATCAATGCTATGATGCCGGCAATTAAAGAAAGTAATATTGACTCAATGATGAACTGAAATACGAGCGAGCGTTTAACAGCGCCCATTACTTTACGAACGCCTACTTCCTTTGCTCTTTTTTCACTGCGCGCCGTGCTCAGGTTCATAAAATTTATACAGGCAATTATAAAATAATGCCTGCAAGTACACCAAGCATATATTGATTATCTATATTACCACCGGTAGCCACCCCATTTTCAAAATGACCATACAGATGCTCTTTGGCAAATGAATACAAAAAGGTTTTGGGTTTATCCTGTTTGCTGTATCTTGTTCCAACATCGCTTATTTTTTTGTTAATGAGCCTTATATCCGCACCAGGCTGTAACTCCGCAAAAGTGCTTACATAGTTATTATCCCATGAAGCGTTCTCTATGCCTTTCGCCTTTAAAAATTCCCATGAAACCAGGTATTCAAATCTGAAATCTGTATTGAAAGGCAAATCCCTCAGCACGCCGGTAACGGTGAAATTATCCGTATTATCAGCCCGGATAACTTTATTCATGGGATCATCATCACCAAAAATCTTCTTTGCCAGTTGTTCGGTAATCACGATTGAATGTGCATCGTTTAAAGCGCTTTGGGCACTTCCTTTTAATAATGGGAAGCTGAACATGTCCAGGAAATTAGGATCAGCGTAATTCCCCTGAATCTTAATTTTTTTATCCTTATAACTGAATAATTTTTCTGTTCCCGCAACCCTCGTCACTTCTTTTATTTCCGGGTAATCTTTTCTTAAAGCCGGAGCTAATGAAGCAGATGTTACGTTCCATGCTTCCAGCTTACCATTGATTATATCTTTATTATATGCTTTATAGATGTAATCTTTCTTCGAATGGAACTGGTCGACTCCTGATTCATATTGTATATTCATTATCAGCAACACTGCGCCAGCCATACCCAATGCCAGTCCTGCAATATTAATAAATGAAAGCACACTGTTTTTAGACAGGTTGCGCCAGGCAATCCTGAAATAATTTTTTATCATGTATTAGTTGTTCTGTTTAATATGGACTATTTTCTTTTGCAAATTTGCCATTGCCTTCAAACCTTTAACCTTCAACCTTGAATCTATCCTTACTCCATTCTTAAACTTGCCACAGGATTTGCAATTGCTGCTTTTATAGATTGATAACTTACTGTGATTAGCGCAATAGCAATAATGAATATGAAAGGAAATACAAAGTAAATCCAGTGTATCTTAATACGAAAAGCGTAACCTTGTAACCAGCCTGAGATGGTAAGCCAGGCAAGAGGGGCAGCTATAACAAAGGCAACCAACAGTAAAATTGCAAACTCACTGTAAAGAAGTCTCAAAATACTGATAACTGATGCTCCGAGCACTTTTCGTATCCCGATTTCTTTAGTGCGCTGTAGCGTTGTGAAGGAAGCGAGGCCGAATAATCCCATGCATGCAACTAATATAGCAAGTCCCGTAAACAGGCCAAACACCTGCCCGAAGCGCTGATCTGCTTTATATTGATCATTAAAATGATCATCCAGGAAAAAATATTCAAATGTATTTCCCGGAAAAAATTTATCCCACGCCGTTTTCACAACATTTATAGTTTTCGCTGCCTGTGCAGCATCGGTTTTTACAGATAAGTAACCATTCACATCAGGAATTAGCCGAAGAATTAATGGCTCGTATGCCTCATGCAAAGACTGTTGATGAAAATTTTCAGTTACGCCAACAATAGTATATCGGCGTCCCCAGAAATCAATTCTTTTATTAAGCGCCTCTTCGGGTTTATTAAATCCTAATTGCTCAATTGCCTTACGGTTAAATATCACACTACTATCATCAGTGCTAAAATCCTTTGAAAATATACGTCCGCCGATCAGCTTCAACCCGTAAGTCTTCATATAGTCGTAGTCAACGCCTATTACACGGTATTGCTTTTGAGTATTCTCATCAGTACCTACCAACTTGATCCCGCCTGCATTCCAGGCAACGGGCTCGCCGGGAATGCTTGTAGACACTGTAATATCTTTAACTGATGACTGCTGTTGCAATTCCTTTTTGAACGCAGTCATCTTTTGTAAAAAAGTAGAATCAATTCCAACGCTTGGAGCTGTTAGGACCAATGTTTGATCAATATTAATTCCTAATGATTGTTTGCGCATGTATTGTATTTGCCGGTAAACGGTAACAGTTCCAATTAACAAAAACAATGACGCAGCAAATTGAAAGACAACTAATGATTTCCTTAACAAAGATCCCCGTGTTGCGCTGCCCATGTTGCCTTTCAATACTTCGATAGGCTTAAATCCCGACAGAACAAACGCAGGGTATAAGCCGGATAAAAATATTCCGGTTATAAGTAGTGCGGCAAGCGATACCCAGAACTGGCTCTGTCCAAATAAAGAAAAAGAAATTTGCTGGCCGGAAAGTGCGTTGAAACCTGGAATCGCAGCCATAAGGATCAATAAAGCAAGCACTACTGCAACTCCATTCATCACGGCTGATTCGGAAAGAAACTGAATAATAAGTTGCTTTCGTTGTGAACCTATAGCCTTACGTACACCCACTTCTCTTGCCCGGGTTATAGCACGGGCTGTCGCAAGATTAATATAGTTTACCCAGGCAATTATTACTATAAAGAACGCAATCCCTAATAAGAGATATACTGTTTTGCCATCGCTGTTTTCACCAGGCTCGAACATGTAATGAGAATACAAATGAATATCTTTTAACGGCTGCAAATGATAAGTGACAGCCGCATTGTATTTCTTCATATCAGCACCCACAAATTTTTCAACTATAGGTGGAAATTTCTTTTCTACAGCCGAAGGATTTGCATCTTTACGAAGTAAAACATAAGTAAGACATCCGTCCCACTCCCAGGCGGTTTCCGGGTTGTTATCAGGGCCCCTCATCTTTATAAACGTGGCATAAGAGAGAAGTATATCCGGTTTTATTTGCGTGTTAACAGGTGCATCTTTATATACTGCTGTTATGGCGTAATTACTATTCCGGTTTAATTCAAGCCGCCTCCCGATGACATTCGTACTACCAAATATTCTGCGCGCAGTTGTTTCTGACAGAGCTGCAGTAAAAGGTTCTTTCAATGCTGTACTCGGGTCTCCGGCAAGTAAAGGGTAGGTAAATATGTTGAAGAAAGAACCGCTTGCAAAAAATACCTTTTCAATTTTCACAGGCTGGTTGCTTACCTCTGTGATAACGCGGCCGTTCTGAACAAGTTTCACATAATCTTCTATTTCCGGTATGGCATCTTTGAAAGAGTTGCCGACTGCGAAAGCTCCAGCCGCCCATTGTGTACTTAGCTTACCGTTATCATACCTGTCCTGTTGAATACGATAAATCCTATCTTTCTTAACCTGGAAATTTTCATAACTTAATTCAAACGATACATATCGCAAAATGAGCAGGCACGACGCAATGCCAATAGCCAATCCAAAAATATTAATGGCTGAGTAAGCCTTATGGCGCATTATGTTTCGCCATGCAATTTTGAAATAATTTTTTATCATAATTGTAGCTTCCGTTTAAAACTTTCATTTAGATTTAATTCCAGTTCCATTCCATTCTTAAGATCTTCATAGAATTAACAACCACTGACAATGAGTATATTTTTTTATCATCACTTTCCTATTCAATTCTATCCACATGCATTTCACCAAAATGCAGCCCCTTGCTTATTTTAGGATCACCCTTGTATTGAAGCTTCGCCTCACCAAAAGCGGTAATTCTAATTTCATCTGAAACATTCACCTTAAAATCGGCTTCACCGTAGGCAGTTATGCTGCCCTTGTTTCCGCTGATACCAAGGCTGTTTATTTTACTTTCGCCATAAGCAGTATATCTCTGAAATTTTATAGATCCGGATTTAATTACTACTTCGCTTTCACCATAAGTAATAGCATGAAGTTCTCCCAGGTTTACAGCATTGAGAATCACATGTGATTCGCCGTAAATTTTCAACAGGAACCTATCTCCTGTTAATAAACTTTTGCAAACCTGGGTTTCTTCACCGCGCACCGATAATTCACTTAGCGTTTTATAAGTTACGGTGGCAGTTACAACCGTTCCCTTGTAAAGAGGTTGCTTTTCTTTGTACCCGTTTTCATAAACCTTTTTGCTCTTTTCTATTTCTTTGGCTCCCTCCAGGTAAACACGAAGCGTTTTATTATTTACCTCGATGTGTATTTTTTCATTACTTACCGTACTCTTTTCGATCGCTACACTTTCTTCATTGCCTTCCACAAAAGTCACTTGTATATGAGGGCTCACAATTACTTCATTGAAATGATTGACAACTGAAGTTTGTGCAAATGTGTTTGCAAAAACAAGCATCGCAAGCACTGGTACAAAACATGTAAACTTTATCATGGTATATTATTTTTTAAATTAAAATTATGAGTCTAATATTCATTCGGTTCGCCAATTCCTCACCTTGCATACACGGTATCCTTGTTGTTGTTATTCTGTTCTAAGTGATTTTACCGGATTTGCAATGGCCGCTTTTATTGCCTGGAAACTTACGGTTAACAAAGTAATTGCCAAAGCACCTACACCGGCTGCTGCAAAAATCCACCACGACAAATCCGCCCTGTACTGATAGTTCTGCAGCCATGTATGCATGAAATAAAAGGATAATGGAACTGAAATGATAAAAGAGATAATCACCAGCGACACAAAATCTTTAGAAAGTAAACTCCATACATTAAATACAGATGCACCAAGCACTTTGCGCACGCCGATTTCCTTTTTGCGTTGTTCAGCTACAAATGATGTTAATCCAAATAAACCCAGGCAGGAAATGATGATCGCAAGCGCAGCAAATATATTTGCAAGCTTTCCAACACGTTTTTCATTATCAAATTTTTTTGCATAGTCCTCATCAACAAACGAATATTCGAAAGGCTGTTCTGTATTGAACTTTTTAAAAACTGACTGAATCTTACTGATTGCACTTTGTGGACCGGAAAGATGATTGAGTTTTATAATAACCACATCGCCCTGGCCGTTTAAATCGGCATATACAACAGGCTTTGGCTCATCATACGGCGACTCCATGATCATATTCTTAATAACACCGATGATAGTATAAGGCTGGCCGAACCACGTTACCCTCTCGCCAATCGGATGTTTTAAATTCATAAAGTGTACGGCGGCCTCGTTTAAAATTAATGCCGAAGAGTCTGTTGCAAAATCCCGGGAAAAATTCCTGCCTTCTTTTAACTGCCAGTTTATTGTTTTGCCGTAATCAGGGGAGGCATAGACCATCCCAAAATCAAGTGAAAGATTTGGGTCTTTTCCTGTCCAGCTCAGGCCGCTTGTACTGTTCCAGATACTTGTTACGGGAGTTCCCGCTTCAGCGGCGGATTCAATAGCTCCGCTTTTCATTAATTCACTTTCTACAACATTAAAATGATCGTGAATAGATGAATTTGATATGGGAACAGTGAGAAGATTTGCGCGTGAATAGCCGACAGGCCTGTTCGCCGGCAAATTGTATTTGCCGGTATATGACTATTGTTCCAATAATAAGTGTAACCGAAACCGTGAACTGCAATACCACAAGTACCTTGCGCGGAATAACAGCATAGCGCCCCGCCTTAAAAGTTCCTTTTAAAACTTTTACAGGGTTAAAAGATGATAAATAAAACGCAGGATAACTTCCCGCAACTAATGCAGTAATTATTATAAAAATCGAACATGTCAGCCAAAAGAAAAAGTTATTCCATGGAAGATGCATTTGTTTATCGGCAACCTGGTTAAAGAATGGAAGTAGAAACCAGGCAACGGATATTGATAAAACAAATGCCAAAAGCACGGTCAAAAGTGATTCACTAAAAAACTGGATGATTAATTGTTTGCGTAAGGAGCCAATTGTTTTACGAATGCCCACTTCTTTTGCCCGGTTTTCACTGCGTGCTGTGCTCAGGTTCATGAAATTAATGCAGGCAAGGAGCAATACAAATGCACCGATAATTCCAAACATCCATACATATTGAATAGCGCCGCCGGTATTTACGCCATTTTTAAATTCTGAATACAAATGCCATTTGCTCATTGGCTGTAAAAAGAGTTCGGGTTTTTTCTTTTGGAGATCGGCATTAATGTTTTTTTGTTTGGCATCTTTTATTCTCGCATCAATTTGGCTGATATTAGCATTGTCGTTCAGCAAAACAAACAACTGCGTAAAATTAGGCCGCCATGGATCGGCAATGGTTTTTACCCATTCTGTATTATTATAAAAAAAATCCCAGGTAGACATAAAATTTAAATCAGCAAAGGAAGAGTTAACCGGGAAGTCTTTATATATGCCCGTGACTTTTAACGGTGGCATATTATCAATCTTAATTAATTTATTCAAAGGGTCTGCATCTCCAAAATATGCTTTGGCAGCAGATGCTGATAATAATACGGATGAAGGATCATCGAGGCTATTCCTGCTGCCACTTAACATTGTTAAACTAAACATATCAGGTGCGCCTGGTTCGAAAAAGCCGCCCTTCTGTTTTAATTTTTTATCATTATAGGTAAGTAGGTGATCTTGTTTTATACCCACCGCCATCACCACTTTTTTAAAATCACTGCCGTAACTGGTACGAATTACTTTAGCCAGCGGATAAGGCGTATTCGTCCAGGTTACAACTTCGCCATTATTGGTTTGGTTTTGGATTACCTGCGCAATATGATTATAATTATCAAAGTTCTTATTGAATGATAGCTCATCATACATCCACAAGCCAATGAGTATAGCCACTGACATACCAATAGACAAGCCGGCAATATTAATGAAGGAATGCAGTTTGTCGTTTAATAAGCTGCGCCATGCAGTTTTAAAATAATTCTTAAACATTGTCTGGACCTTGATTTTTATGATTGAATGATTTTGATTTCTTCTTTTGTCCGGGCTTTCTTTTTTTTGATTAATTTATTTTATGATTCAACTCTGCTTATATCATGATAATCATATAATCAAGTTAATCATAGTTCAGACGTTTTACTCCGTTCTCAAACTCTTTACCGGATTTGCTATTGCTGCCTTTATCGCCTGGAAGCTCACCGTTATTAACGTAACCAGTAAACCGCCCATACCAGCTGCCGCAAAAATCCACCATGAAATGTTCAGACCGGTACTGGTAATTTTGCAACCAGTTGTGCATGAAGTAATAAGCGATGGGGCTTGCAATACATAATGAAATAATGATCAGTACTACAAACTCTTTTGAAAGCAAGCGCCACAAATTAAATACTGATGCGCCCAATACTTTTCTTACACCAATCTCTTTAGTGCGTTGCTCTGCCATAAAGGAAGCCATGCCAAACAAACCAAGGCAACTGATCAGGATGGCCAGTATTGCAAAGAAGCTTGCGAGCTTACCAATACGTTCTTCATCTCCGAATTTCCGGGCATATTCTTCATCAATAAATTTGTATTCAAATGGCTGCGAGGGATTGTATTTCTTGAAGACAGCTTCTATCTTGCTCAATGCTTCATGAGTACCTTTGGCAGCATTAATTTTTATATTAATAATGTTCTGCGCTCCCTTATCTAAAACAAAAACGGTACGAAAAACCGGTTCATACGGCGATTCCATTACCATATCTTTAACCACGCCAATTATGTGATAAGACCTGCCATCCCATTTTACCGTTTCACCTACAAGATGTTTTAACCCCATAAATTTGACAGCCGTTTCATTTAATATCATGGCAGAAGAATCCGTAGCGAAATCCCTTGAAAAATCGCGCCCCTCTTTAAGCTGCCAGTCTATCGTTTTACCAAAATCCGGCGTAACAAATACCGCCCCGAAATTTCCCTGTACAGATGGATCTTTACCGGGCCAGTCGAAGCCGTTATCAACTTCCCCGATATAAGTTGTAGCAGCAGAAGATTCTGACATTTCTGCAACTGTTCCTGATCTCTTTAATTCATTGCTTACTGCATCGAAGTGATCATGAATGTCATTGGTGATCATTGGGATCATCAGCAACCGGTTGCGATCATAACCAACAGGGCGGTCCTTTGCAAATTCAATCTGGCGAAAAACGGTAATGGTGCCGATAATTAAAATGACAGAAACTGTAAACTGCAGCACAACCAAAACCTTACGTGGAATATTTGCCAGGCGCCCTGCACGAAAAGCTCCTTTCAAAACTTTTACCGGTTTAAAAGAGGATAAATACAAAGCAGGATAGCTTCCTGCAATGAATCCTGTAATTAAAATAAATACAACGCCCGATATCCAAAAGAAAGGATTTGTCCAAAGGATAACGGTTTTTTTATCAGCAACTTCATTAAAGTAGGGAAGAATAAGTTGAACCAATAGTAATGATAAAAAAAAGGCGCATGCTGCAACAAGTATTGATTCAGAAAAGAATTGCCTGATGAGTTGAGACCGTAAAGAGCCGATTGCCTTTCTGATCCCCACTTCCTTTGCGCGCTTCTCGCTCCGTGCTGTCGAAAGATTCATAAAGTTAATACATGCCAGTAGCAAAACAAAGATGCCGATAATACCAAACAACCAAATAAATTGGATTCTTCCGCCAATATTTATTCCATTCTTAAATTCAGAATACAAATGCCATTTACTCATCGGGTGCAGAAAAACTAAAGGCTTGAATGCAGCATCAGCCTTTGAAACTCTTTTCAGTTTTACGTCTTTTATTTTTGCTGAAATGTTGTGCATAATCGCGTTGTCAGCAATTTGCACAATAGTTTGATACGCATTTCTGCGCCAGGGATTGGTATACTTCTCGTTCCATGACGAGCTGTCCATATACAATTGCCATGGAGCAATAAATGCCAGGTCTTTAAAATCAGAATTGTAAGGAAGGTCCTTATAAACGCCGGAAACTTTTACAGTGAGCCAGTTATCGATTTTCAATATTTTGTTTACCGGGTCTGTGTTGCCAAATAAAGCATTTGCTGTTGTTGAAGAAAGTATAATGGAATGATTATCCTGTAAAGCGGCACGTGTTCCTCTAATCATTTTCAGGGAAAGCATTTCGGTGACCTGGGGCTCAAAATAATTCCCGCTTTGAGTGATGTTTTTTTCGCCAAAAGATAAGATGTGATTGTTCGTCCAGGATGCCATAGAAATATATTTGAAGTCACCTCCATAGGTTTTCTTCAATTCATCGCCCATTAAATAAGGGACGGATTTTTGCGAGCCCACGACTCCATCAAAAGTTTGATTTTGCATTACCTGGGCAATGCGGCTGTAGTTATCAAAACCCGTATTAAATGATAACTCATCCCAGATCCATAAACCAATGAGCATTGCCACTCCCATGCCAATTGCAAGGCCGCCAATGTTGATAAAGGATGAGCTTTTATTTTTAAGTAAGTTTCTCCAGGCGGTTTTCAGATAATTTTTAAACATGATAATTTGTTTATCGGCTTATTGATTACAATTATATTTATGGCGACTGCCTTTTTCAGATTGCTGATCATTAACGGTGGCCGCATGCTTCATCTTCATATCTAAAATGGGTTAATATAGCGCATGAAGGCCCACACATAGCCCTGATATTTATAAATGGATACACCTTATCTCTTCCCCGGTTACCGGTGCACTTGTAAAATACTTTCTGGAGCATATCCTGGCATTAATGAGATGATGCAAATAACATTTGCATTGGTACAATGCCAATGCCGTTATCCTAGTAAGATGATAATCAGCTACTAACATTTTCGTATATGGCGTAATTGTCCGGTTTTGATACAGGAGATGTGCGGTTTCGGCAGGATTAAATGTCTTCGGAAGGCATGATTATATCCTGTTCATAAAGTGGCAAAGCGATTATAAGAAAATTGGCAATTTACCCGGGCGAATTTAACAAGGCAACCGTCATCCCCGTAGTAGGCTCAGAATATTCAAATGGCTCTAAACCTTGTCGTGTACAAGGTTACGCAGTGCGTTTTGAAAAATTTTTTAATCATGATTGAAATTAAACAAAATACTAAAATTATTATCGCGCCAGTATTTCGGATCCGGGTATATTAATCGTAAGCTTATGGTCACGAAACATGCCGGATCCGATTAACGCGTCATAAATGAGTCCCTCTTTGAAACCGACGAAAATATTTTCCTGCCGAAGCTTAACTGAGCCGCAATAGGTAAGCAGGGGAAGCGAAGTCGAATAGACATAATATCCATAATCCTGTTTTTTTTGATCTTTCAAATTAATATTCAGCTTACTTAAGTATTTCGTCTGTAGCATCAACATGTTAAAGCCTGCGCCGGTATCAAATTCTGCTTTCATGGAAATACTGTCATTAACGCAGATGGTTACAAAAAAACCAATCTCATATTTTCCGTTCGTTTGTACCTGTATTGGGAGCTTATCAGCTTTCCTGGAAATTGCAGCGATTGTTTCAGCGGTTTCTATAATTAATCTTTTGCTCCTGAAATCAATAGTAAAGGGTATATCCCGGAAATAATCCATTGAAAGAAGACCATCACAATTATGAAGTGCGTCAAAGGAGCCGATGATTATATTTTGCTTAGTAAAGTCTCCAATAGAAAGAGAAGTCAATTTATACAGCGTCCCTGTAATTACTTCGCCATTATGCCTGGTTCCAGTGTGAAAGCCTGCTTTCTGCAAATTGTATTTCCCCAATAAAACTGAAGAAAAACAAGTTACCCCGCCGCCGGTATCGAGCATGAACCTGGCAGTATCCTTGTCATTTATTTTTACTTTGAGGAAGATATAACCGCCATCGTCAATTTCAAGGGGTATTTCTGTCTGTGCAAAAACAAAAGAGATTGATAAGGATAAAATAAAAATGAAATAGCATTTCACGAACGATATTTTAGTAATATAAATATTTCTTTTTATTAATCGGTCCTCAATGATTTTATGGGATTGGCCATTGCCGCTTTGATTGATTGAAAGTTCACGGTAATCAAAGCGATAATAACTAGTAAAAAACCAGCCATTAAAAATGTCAGCCAACTAATGTCTATCCGGTAAGCATAAGTTTGAAGCCATTTATTCATTGTTAGCCAGGCTACTGGTGCGGCAACTGCAAAGGCAATAAATACGAGGATCATAAAATCTTTGGCAACTAATGTCGCTATGCCGGCAATACTGGCACCAAGCACTTTTCGTATACCGATTTCTTTAGTGCGCTGTTGCAGGGTATAGGAAGATAACCCAACAGGCCGTATAGCATGATGATAAAGCAGGTTGCTATGCCGATAGATAAACCAAGGATATTGATACCTGAAAACAATTTGTTTTTACGGATGTTTCGCCAGGCAGTCTTAAAATAATTTTTAAACATATAAATTTTTTAGTGCTATAAGTAAGTCAAAAATTCATCTTTGCATTTATTCAGTTCTTACATTCTTACAGGATTTGCCATAGCCCAGCAATAAGAAATATTCCACAACCAATGTTTACACGATAAGTGTAATCCTGCAGCCATTTGTTCATGGCATACCAGGCAACGGGCGGTAGCAGTAGGTAAAGTGAGCAATCAGCTATTAATTAAAGACGAGGTTTATTTTTCCGCTACCTGCGTCTACGGTTACCTGTATTCCTCCTCCGCTTACAGATCCGGTTATTTCATCTTTTGTATTGGTTCCTTTGAAGTCCTGCAGTGTCTCAGTTGAAATTTTATTTGCTGATAATTTCAGGTCAGCTCCCTTGTTTTTAGGAATTTCAAGTTTGACGTTTCCGGCAGAATTATTTATCGATATTTCTTTTATAAGATTCTTAATTGAAACATCAATATTTCCGCCGCTGGTACCAGCTCTGAGGCCGCAGTTGAGCTCATGCAAGGAAACATTTCCGCCGGAAGTCTGTGCGATCAAATCACCTCCAATACTTGCTCCCTGGATATTTCCGCCACTGGTTGATGCCTTAATACTGCCGGTAAGGTCTTTTAATCGTATTGATCCGCCCGAAGTAGATAGTTTGATGTTACCGGAGGAATTCTTTGCATCAATGCTACCCCCACTGGTTGTAAGCTCGATCTCGTCTTTAGAATCTTTTAAAGAAATATTACCTCCTGACGTCGTTCCCTTTACCTTTCCTTCCAAAGATTGCAACATCAAATTGCCCCCACTGGTTTCAAAATTCTGGTCCCCTGAAATACCCGACAGTTCTATGTTACCGCCACTCGTTGTTAAATCGGTTGACACATTTTTAGCGACATAGATTTTAAAGGAAAAGTTTAAAGCCTTCTTCCAGTCATTGATTCTGTGTTTGGACTTGGCCGTAGCAGTGAGCTTGCTATCTTTAATGGAAACGTCGAGGTCATAATCTTCGTTAACTCTTGTTTTTAATTCTTCGTCAGAAAGCGACTTTACCTTGTTGCCGTTCGTTGAAACAAATACTTCGACACGGGCGTTAGAGGGCTCCACTGCGGAAACACTTATATTACCACCGGATGTTTCTGCCATAACATTACTTACGTTTTCACCGGATAACGATTTGGTTAAAAAAGGTTCTTTTCCTGATTTGGTTTGCGCATTTACTGCAAGGCAAATATTTGCAAACAGTAGTAGAAAGAAATATTTCATCATGTTATTTTTGTTTTATTGTTTTTGATTTGTTAACCATTTGACACATTGTCTTCTCTACTCACCACTCACTCTTGATATCTACCGGATCATTCTGTTCTCAGGCTCTCCACCGGGTTCCTCAACGCGGCCTTTACTGTATGGTAACCCACTGTGCATAACGCAATCAACACAGTTATCAGTGCTGTTATTACAAATACATATGCGTGCACGGGTATGCGGTAAGCAAAATTCTGCAACCATTTATTGGCGGCCCACCATGCCAGCGGAGCGGCAAGAATTATCGCGATAATAACCAACTGTAAAAAATTTCTGGCTACAAGCGCTGTAATGCTGCTTATGTTGGCCCCCAGCACTCTTCTTATACCAATTTCTTTGGTGCGTTGTACGGTTGTAAATGCGGCAAGCCCAAATAAACCAAGACACGCCAGCACAATGGCAAGCCCGGCTGCTACAGAAAACAGAGATGAAATCCGTTGTTCTGCGAGATAAAGTTTGTTGTAGTCTTCATCGAGAAAATGGTAATCGAACGGCCTGTCCGGCACACGCTGTTTCCAAACCTTTCCGAGGCGACTTAACGTGCCTTGCATGTTATTACCATCAATACGAACCATAAAATCACGTGAAAAATTGCGGCCAAGAAACATTACCAGGGGGCCTATCGGATTATGAAGACTGCTGAAATTAAAATCCTTTACCACACCCACAACCGGCCCGGTTACACTTTTTTCAATGGTTCTGTTGATAGCATACTGAGGCGTCCATCCTATTTTTTTTGCAAGCGTTTCATTAATAATATAGGGCTGATGTAAATTGGCATTATTGTTACTGGTATCTAACAATGCAAAATCCGATTGCTGAAAGTCACGGCCTGCCACTAATTGCATCTTCATTGTTTTGATGAAGTCAAGGTCAACAGGCATGGCGTTTAAGGATATATCATGTTTTCCTTTTTCATCAATCGCTGTGATGCCATCGCCCCATTGCACATATTCGGGAGTTTCATAAGAGGCAGTAACACCCTCTACGGCAGGTACCTGCGCAATTGCGTCTTTTATATTTTGAAAATTTTGCAACATGCTGCCGCCAATAGGAAGCACGACTATATGGCTTTTGTCATACCCCAGGTTTTTTGTCTGCGTATAGTGCATTTGCTGCAAAATGATAACTGTATAAATAATTAGAAATATGGAAATGCCAAACTGTGCTACTATTAATGTTTTACGCAGCATGTTGTTGCCCCCTGTAAATGCGAAGCCCTTTTTGAGAACACCCATAATTTGAGTGCCTGATAAAACCAGAGCAGGATACAAACCTGCAAAAAAACTTACCAGTAAGGAAAATACGATTAATGCAATCACAGGTATCGGTTGCAGCAATATTGCGGTAGTGAATTGCTTTCCGGTAATGTGGTTGAAATATGGAATTAAAAGCATACTTAGCACAAGTGCAAATGCAGCAGCTACCATAGTGATTATTGAAGATTCACCGATGAATTGCATAAATACCTGGTGTGTTGATGCGCCCATTACTTTACGCATCCCGATTTCGCCGCTGCGCCCGGCCGATTGTGCAGTGGCAAGATTTGTGTAATTGGCACAGGCAATAATCAATATCAATAATGCGATCATTACAAACATATATATGTAAGCAATACTTCCATTTGGTTCGAAGCCTGCCAGGGAAGAATATAAGTGTACTTTGGTGAGTGGCTCCAAATGATACGTGAGATAATCACTGCCTTTTAAGCCGGCCTCTGTTCTTACCGCAGATGTTTTCATATAGTCAGTTACCTGTTGCTGCAGTTGCGGGATGCTTTTTGCATCGCGTAATAAAAAGTAGGTGATCCAGTTGGCAGTCCACCATTGTTCTTCTTTTACACCATTGCCCAGGTTTAGAAACTGTGTGGCAAAATCAAATTTTATTTGGGAGTTTTGCGGTATGTCATCACAAACAGCAGATACTCTTAAGTCTTTTCCACCGCTGGTAAGAACTTTATTAAGCGGCTCATCATTTCCAAAATATTTTTTAGCTATAGCTTGCGTGATGACAATTTTATCAGGGGCATCCAAAGCTGTTGCAGCATCACCTTCAATCAAATGAAAAGAGAATATGGTAAAAAAAGGTTGATCGGCGTACAGGATGCGTGGTTCATCAAAAATCTTACCATTGCCTTTAACTACATTATGGCTTATAAAAGTACGTGCATAGGTTGTTATCGAAGGAAACGTGCGTTTAAACTGTGGACCAACTTTAGTTCCTGTTGTGGCAATTTTATTAACAGTTCCGGCACCACTGTATTCCATCGTAGTACGCACAATACGGTCAGCATTTATATTGAATTTATCATAACTCAGTTCATGGCTGATATACACCCCGATTAACAGGCATGCAGCCAATCCCACACACAATCCAAAAATATTAATCGCAGAATACAATTTATTTTTGTAAAGGTTGCGCAACGCCGTTTTGAAATAATTACGAAACATAAAATTTACTTATAACGCCTGTTTTCTTATTATCTGAAATTTACACATTTTCACATTTTCACATTTGCACATTTTCACATCTGTTTTACTCCGTTCTCAAACTCTTCGCAGGTTTTGGTCTGAAATGCTGCCCCAGTCATTCTTGTTAATGTTCTGTGCAAGTGATTCATAGGATACATCTGTTCTTAATGGGAAATCTGTATTGGATGGTGGATTATTGAGTATGCCTGTTACTTTCATAGCACTGCCATAGATCCTGACTGTTTTATTCAATGCGGTTTTCCATTCGCCGAAATATTTTGAAGCAATATCTTTTGTAAGCAAACCAGAATTGGGTTCATTTAAAGCGGTATTGACATCGCCTTCTGCCAAACCAAAATCAAAAATTTTAAAGAACTGCGGCTCAGCTATAAAAACATTTGCTTCTTTGAATTTCTTCAATGTCGAGCCATCTGCGGCGGTTATGTTTACCTGTATGTTATTGTCTC
This sequence comes from uncultured Chitinophagaceae bacterium, assembly GCA_963800635.1. Lineage (GTDB taxonomy): Bacteria > Bacteroidota > Bacteroidia > Chitinophagales > Chitinophagaceae > Ginsengibacter. The sequence continues at coordinate 293,146 of CAWDCB010000011.1, read as the reverse complement.
CAAAAATGGCGGCAGCATTTTGTAACTGCGGTAACTCGATGCGCAGACCTTGTGTTACAGGAAAAGGTACACCGGTTCTATATTCCCTGTTTGCCGGGTTTTTGCCGATGCGTACCACGCGGTAAATATTGCTTTTGCCTGTATGAAAATCATCAAAGCTCTTTTCATATTGAACGACGAGGACTATTAAGAGGAAAGCTGCAAAGCCCATAGTAAGGCCGGCTATATTTATAACCGAATTGCTTTTATGTTTTGATAAATTTCTAAGCGCCGTTTTAAGATAACTTTTAAACATAAATTTATTTTAGCTAATGACTATCAGCTATTAGTTATTAATGATCTTTATTCCGTTCTCAAACTCTTCACCGGGTTTGCTATCGCCGCCTTGATTGCCTGGAAGCTTACGGTTATCAATGCTATAGCAAGTGCAATTATACCTGCCAGGGCAAATACCCACCAGTGTATTGACGTACGATATTTATAGTCCTGTAACCAGCTATGCATGGCCAGCCATGCAATTGGAAATGCAATAATGCAGGATAAAGCCACCAACTGCATAAACTCCCGGGATAGTAAGCCTGCAAGCCCCTGTACAGAAGCACCCAATACTTTGCGAATGCCGATTTCTTTTGTGCGCCGTTCGGCAGTATAAGCGGCCAGCCCAAACAACCCAAGGCAGGATATAAAAACAGCCAGTGCAGCGAAAATGCCTGCCAGCTTACCTATTAATGTTTCGGTAGCAAAAAACTGGTTGAAAGCATCGTCCACAAATTGGTATTCAAAAGGATAACCAGGGTTATCCTCCTTCATAATTGCTTCGGTTTTCACCAGGGCCTTCGTGAGGTCAGCATTGGGCTTATACCGGATGGTTAACAAGGTTGCAGGGCCAGTATAGCAAAACATAATAAGAGGTTCAGAGGTGCCGTACATATCATTATACACAAAATCTTTAATAATGCCTACAACCTGTAACCTAAAGGGGCCGCTGGTTATGATGCTGCCGATCTTACCCGCTTTACCCATTAGTTTTGTCATACTCTCATTAATGATGGCCGTATTGGTGTCAGGCCCGGCAGGATAAAAATCCCGGCCGCTTACAAGCTGCATATGCATGGTAGAAAGGTATTCGTTACTTACCGCATTAGAGTGAACGGTTATTTTGTTGTTAGGGTCTTTACCCTGCCAGCCAAAGCTGTTGCCATAACTATATACGTGCAATGCATCGTGCAGGCTAACAGCCGCGTTTTCCACATAGCCTGATGACACCAGCTTGTTCTTTATAATGCTAAAATGTTCCTTCATCTTTCCCTGCAGGTTCATCGTTATAAGGTTATCTTTACTATAACCAATATCCCTGGTTTTTATATGCTGTACCTGTTGATAAATGATGACGGTACCGATGATAAGAATAATGGAAACCGCAAATTGTGTTATTACCAATCCTTTTCTTACAAAAGCAACACCTGCACCGGTTTTTACTTTCATACCCTTTAATACTCTTATAGGATTGAACGAAGACAGGTAAAAGGCCGGGTAACTCCCTGCTATTAAACCCGCGATAATGCCAATACCAATCAATGAGAACAGGTGCACCGGCTCCATGATATCAAGAGACAATTCCTTTTTCACGAGTGCATTATAAGAAGGCATAAGCAGGTACAACATAATTACAGCCAGCAACACAGCCATAAATGACATGACCAGGGATTCACCGATGAATTTCCCCACAAGCCCGCCTTTGCCCGCACCCATTACTTTAAGCACGCCTACTTCTTTTGCCCGTTGTTCAGACCGGGCCGTAGCAAGGTTCATAAAATTGATGCAGGCTATAATAAGAATGATAAAAGCAATCCAGGAAAACAAGTGTACATATTTAATATTGCCCCCCACTATCTTACCATCTTCAAACTGGTTGCGCAGGTTCCAGTCGTTCATTGAAAATAAAAAGCATGCTGATGTGTTACCGGTTACCTTGGTGCTGAGATAATTTGCCAGCTTTTTATCTATAGCTGCGCGGCTGGCGGCCGGATCTAATTCAACTATGGTTTCTGTAAGATTATTGCTCCACGGCTTTACCCAGTCGTTTTTATTTTCCCACGTTTCATATGGCGATATCCATTGAAAACTATAAGAAGAATTTTGGGGGAAATCCCTGTAGACACCGGTAACAGTAAAAAGGCCATCTACGCTATAGCTGCCGTTGATATTCATCTTTACTACTTTTCCCACCGGGTTATCATTGCCGAAGAACTTTTTTGACAGGGTCTCGCTTATCACAACCGACTGTAACTGCTTAAATGCTGAGCCGGCATCACCATAAATAAAAGGTAGTGTGAGCATTGATAAAACGGCAGGATCAGCATATACGCCGTTTTCTTTAATGGACTTTTCACCCAACACCATCAATTCATCCATGGCCCAGCTAAGGCGGCCTGCATTTTTAATACCTGGGATATCCGCTTTTAATGCCTGTGCCATTGGACCGGGTGTGGAACCGCTGGTAGATATCTTACCATCATTCATTTGGTTCTGCATAACGTGGTACAGATAGTCCCGTTTTGCAAAATTGCGGTTGAAGGTGGCCTCATCTTCTACCCATAAAAAGATTAATGCCGCGCAGGCAATACCTATAGCCAGTCCAAAAATGTTTAGAAAACTATAGGTCCTGTTCTTCCACAAGCTGCGGAAAGCCGTTTTAAAGCCGATTGTTGTTAAATAATTTTTAAGCATAAGATTCGTTTAGACGTGGCCGTTATTAAGAATGTTTATGATCTTAATATTTCAATCCTTAAATTAAAATTTACTCTGTTCTCAAACTTTTTACCGGATTGGCCATGGCCGCTTTTATTGCCTGGAAACTTATGGTTGCAAGTGCAATCAGCAAAGCAATGCAACCGGCCAGCGCGAATACCTCCCAGCCTATATTAATCCGATATGCAAACCCAGCCAGCCATTTATTCATAGCCCACCACGAAACGGGTACAGCAATGATGATAGCAATGATCACTAACTTTAAAAAGTCTTTACTTATTAACTGCACAATACCGCTTACACTTGCACCCAATACTTTTCGTATTCCAATTTCTTTAATTTTTACCTGCGCAGTGTAGGTTGCTAATCCGAACAACCCGAGGCAGGAAATAAAAATAGCAATGCCTGCAAATACATTAAATAAGTTACCCGCACGTTCATCACTTTTATATTGTGCATCAAAAGTGGCATCCAGAAAATGATACCCAAAAGGCGTATTGCCTGCATATTTTTTATATTGATCCCGTACTGCAGCGACTGCCTGTTGTGCCTTTTCAGCGGTGGTACGTACATATAAAATATTGCGGTTGTGCCAGAAAGTAAAAAATATTAAGGGCTTTATTTTTTGTTTTAATGATTGAAAATTAAAATCTTCAGTAACGCCTATTATCGTTCCTTTTTTATCATGCAGAGATACCTCCTGCCCCACGTACGGTTGTTTTAGATGCATCATCTTTACAGCCGTTTCGTTCAGGATGTAACTTGAACTGTCACCAGGAGTTCCCGAGAAATTGTGCCCTTCAATAAACCTGATTTTCATTGTTGGGATAAAATCATTATCGGCACATAACTGAACGATGGTTGGATTATTGTCAGCAGGTTTGCCCGGCCAGTTAAGATCGCCTGTTTCACCATTAATATCAGAAAAACTATACGCATCTGATGCGCCAATATTCTCAATCGAGGTTTGCTTTTTTAATTCTGCTTTAACAGCAGCCATGTGATCAACTACTTCCTGGGTAAGTGGCACTGAAAAAACATAACTCTTATCATAACCCAAATTTTTATTTTTTATAAACTTTACCTGTCCGCTCATAATAATCGTACAAACCAATAGTATCACAGAGATGGAAAACTGGAAAACCACTAATCCCTTTCTAAGAGTCGCTATGCCAGCACCCGATATCATTTTTCCTTTTAAAGCTTCTATTGGTTTAAAAGATGAGAGCAGTATGGCCGGGTAAACGCCTGAAGCAAGCAGCGTAGCAAGCACAGCAGCCCCAATAGCTTCCCAAATATGCATGTCACTAAAACTAAATGATAATTGCTTGCCGGAAATGTTGTTATACAAGGGCATGAACAGGTAAATTAAAACAGTAGCAAATGTTACGGCAAAACAAAACAGCAAAAGAGTTTCAGTAATAAACTGCAGGAACAATTCCTTTTTTCCTGCGCCTATCATTTTTCGTACACTTACTTCTTTTGCGCGCGTCAGTGAGCGGGCTGTTGAAAGATTTATATAGTTAATACTTGCTATTGCAAGCAATAAAATAACAACCAGCATAAATATCTGCACCATGCGTAACGATGACACGTTGCCATCTGCAGTCACCAAATGAATGTCCGCAAGATTTTGCAGTTTATATTGCGCACTACCGTCTCCATTTCTTGCCTTTTTATACGCAGCAGAAAGTTGATTGCCTGCCCTTGCCGGCTCTGCGCCGGGTTGCATCTGAACAAAGGTGTTAAAGGCAAAGTCACCCAAATCTTCATCAATTGTTTTCCAGTCGCCATTACCACCCGATACCGTAAACTGCCTGGCATAGTAAGTCATAGGAAATATAGCATCGAATTGAAGAGAAGAATTTTCCGGAAAATTCTGCAACACACCGGTAATGGTGAAAAGCTCTTTCCTGAAACCCATAATTTTGCCCACTGCATTTTCTTTACCAAAGAGCTTTTGCGCAGTTGCCTGCGTAACAATAACCGAATTAGTATTAGAGAACAGGTTAACAGCATTTCCTTCTATTAATTTATAATCAAACATGGAAAAAAAGCCGTTATCAACATAAGCGATTTTATTTCCGTCAAATATTTTGGTTCTGTCTTTATTGGAGAGATTCTGATCAAACTCACTTTGAATTCTTACTATGGATTTTATAGAAGGAATAGCCTTAGCATAAACAGCAAGCGGTCCCGGAACACCATTCCACACTTTATCGTCACCATCGCCCTTAAAATGTGTACTTAACTGGTAGATGTTTTTATAATCCTTATTAAACTTGTCAAAACTTAGTTCATTCTCTACCCATAACAATAACATAATAGCAGTAGCCAGCCCGACAGTTAACCCGCTGATATTAATAACAGAATAAAACTTATTCTTTTTAAGGCTTCGCCATGCGGTTTTGAAATAATTTTTAAACATAAAGTTATATTCGCGTTTAATGTTACCCGTTAGTAATTCAATCTTTCCGTGCCCCAAATTCTTCCAGAATCAGCAACTCTGCTTTTCTTGCCTGCTCACCGTAATCGATGCAACCACAATTGCGAGCAATGCATCACCACGCAATCAGTGAAGGGATGGCAATAGAGATCCCAACAAGCTTTATAAAATCTTTAGACAGCATAGTGGTCATGCCGCTTACAACCCGATAAATGCGATCTCCATCAGGATATGGTTTATCATAGCCCGGCTCATCTTTAATAAATAAATCAATCAATAAACAAGCAGCAATGCTTAATGCAAACCCGCCTATTTTGATAGCGGAATACGTTTTCTGTTTGCGTAATTGGCGTATCGCGATTTTGAAATAATTTTTTAGCATAGTGTTTGTCTAATTCTAAATATCCTGTGACCGTTTACCGATAAAACCTCACCCCAACCCTTCTCCGGGGGAGAGGGACACGATTTGTTCGGCACTCTCTATGTTCTGTTTATTAGCATTTTGCCATTGACTAATAATTTCACCCCGACCCTCTCCGGACACGATTTGTTCCGCACTCTTCATGTTCTGTTTACTTCATTTTATATAATGTTAATTGAAGAATACGCTTTGCTTTTGAGCAAATTACGCCAGGCTATTTGAAATAATTTTTTAGCATCGCCTGAACCTGGATTGTATGATTGAATGATGTTGCCGGTTAAGCTGAATTACGTAATCTTAATCTTCCGATTAATCATGTTCAGACATTTTTACTCGGTTCGCAGACTCTTCACCGGGTTGGCTATGGCTACTTTTATTGCCTGGAAACTTACCGTTATCAAAGCGATTAATAATGCAAGTAATCCGGCAATAATGAAAACACTCCAATTAATATTAATTCGGTATGCATAAGTCTCCAGCCAGTTGTTCATCATCCACCAGGCTATAGGAAAAGCAATGAGACAGGAGATGGCAACCAATTGAAGAAAATCTTTTGAAAGTAAGCCTGCGAGCCCTTTTGCGTTGCACCCAATACTTTCCGGATACCTATTTCCTTCGTTCTTCTTTCGGCGGTATATGCAGCAAGGCCAAACAATCCAAGGCATGAAATAACAATGGCGAGTATCGCAAAAACACTTGCCAGCTTACCAATCAATGTTTCTGTTTTAAACAACTGGTTGAATTGTTCATCTACAAAATTAAATTCAAGAGGATAGCCCGGGATTATCAGTTTTAACTGACTGTTTCAATTTTAGAAACTGAAGTCTTTATGTTAGCGCCGGGCGTAAGATGAACCGTTAAAAAATTGTACATTGGAAGTATCAGCATACAAAATAAGTGGCGCAGCGGGAGCATACATATAGTTATAAACAAAATTATTTATAACACCAACAATGGTATGTTTATCTCTGCCACCGGTCGTGAAATAGTACTGCCAATAATATTCTTTTTCCCTATTAATTTGGCCAGTGATTCGTTGATGATAACATTATTACTATCAACCTTTATATCATCGTAAAAATTTCGTCCGCTCTTTAAGTGCATACCCATCGTGGAGATATATTCAGGGCTAACTCCTTCAACTGTTATCAATACCTGTTTAGTCGGATCCTTTCCTTCCCATTCAAAATTGCCGGAGTTGCTGCCCAATTGCAAAACCTGGTTATTACTCAGACTTGCATTTTGCACAAGCCCTGTTTTCATCAAATCATTTTTTATAACATTAAAATTCTCTTTCATTTTCCCTGCTAAACCAGTATAAATAAGTCCTTCTTTATTATAACCAAGGTCCGTTCTTTTACATGTTGATATTTGCTTATAAATAATTATGGTGCTTATAATTAATATTACGGATATTGAAAACTGAAGAACTACCAATCCTTTCCTGATAAATCCGGCACTGCCACCTGTTCTTAATTTTAATCCCTTTAAAACCGTTACAGGATTGAAAGATGAAAGATAAAATGCAGGATAGCTGCCTGCAATCAATCCACACAATAAAGCAATTAACAACAAGGCATGTAAAATGAAATGGATTGAGTATATTAAGTGATAAGTTGTTTTTCAACAAGGCTATTAAAAGAAGGTAATGAAAGATAGATTATAAGCAACAGCAAACAATGCTGAAATCAAAGACAGACATAAGGCTTCACTTAGAAATTGCGTTATAAGTTTTTTCTTTACTGCACCTAATACTTTTCTTACACCTACTTCCCTTGCCCGCTTTTCCGATTGTGCAGTAGCAAGGTTCATGAAGTTGATGCAGGCAATTATTAAAATGATCCAGGCTATCAAGCTAAAAAGATTTACATATTTTATTCTGCCTTCTTTTTCTTTTCCATTTGTATCGAAATTGTTATAAATCCGCCACCGGTTCATTGGATATATAGACATTTTTGCAACAGCATCTTTTGACTTTGTTTGTATATAACCATATAATTTTTTATTGATAGCAGTAACATTGGCATTTGGTTCCGTTTCCACATAAGTTATAACACCATTGTTACCCCATTGCTGCAGCCAGGCATTATCATTTTCATAAATTTTAAAAGGCGCCAGCCAGTCAAATTTGAAAGACACATTTTCAGGAAGGTCTTCAATTACACCGCCGAATTATATAATCCTGCTTGTTATCTACTTTAAGTGTTTTGCCAATAACATCAGTAGTGCTAAAAAATTTTTTAGCCATTGATTCTGTGATCACCAATAGAATATAACTGGCTGAAAATGCATTGACTGCATTGCCCTTTATAAACTGTAACTGAAACATGGATAAAAATGCTGAATCAACATAGTTACCCTGTTCATAAATAGTTTTATCCTGTAAAGAGAAAAGAACCTGGTTGCCCCAGGTAGCAGCGGGCAGTATTTTTTATTCCGGGAATTTCCGCCTTCATGGCAGGAGCCATAAGGCCCGGGTGTGGCATCAAAAATAAATGTAGTGCCATCGTAAGTTTGCTGATCTTTTACTTTGTATAAGATTATCGCGGTTACTGAAATAATGATTCCATGTTAATTCATTTTCAACCCATAAAAATATTAAGGCGGCGCAGGCAATACCTATTGCCAGGCCACCCGATATTTAATAAACTATAGCCTTTATTTTTCCAAAGATTTCTGAATGTTGCTTTGAAATAATTTTTGAGCATGACTAATTATTTTTAAGGCTTCAGGTATGAGCTATCTGCTATCAGCTTATGGCTGAGTATTTTTTCACGGCTCATAGCTTGTTGCTTACTGCCAAAGCTTTATATCAAAATATTCTCCGTTACTGTTTGTCCGTCAAGCATACGAATAATACGATGGCTAAAGCGTGCATCATGTTCACTGTGTGTTACCATAATAATCGTGGTTCCCTGTTCATTCAATTCAGTAAGTAATTGCATTACTTCATTACCATTTGATGAATCAAGATTTCCGGTAGGCTCATCCGCAAGAATTAATTTGGGATTATTTACCACTGCCCTGGCAACTGCAACTCTTTGCTGCTGGCCACCACTTAATTGCTGGGGATAGTGATTGCGGCGATGCATGATCTGCATTTTATCCAATACCACTTCTACCCTCTTTTTCCTTTCATCACTTTTTACACCGAGGTATATTAATGGCAGCTCCACATTTTCAAAAACCGTTAGCTCATCAATAAGGTTAAAGCTTTGGAAAACGAAGCCAATATTGCGTTTACGCAGGTCAGCTCTTTTGCGTTCATTGAAATCGGCCACTTCAATACCATTAAATAAAAAACTTCCATCATCAGGATCATCCAGTAATCCAACAATGTTCAACAAGGTTGATTTGCCGCAACCTGAAGGCCCCATAACGGCAACAAATTCACCCTGCTTTACTTCAAATGAAAGTTTGTTCAATGCAACGGTTTCTACTTCTTCCGTGCGGTAAATTTTTTCGAGCTCAGAAATCTTGATCATTGTTTTGTTTTTTTTGTTTAATTTTTTTATTGTTTTCAAATTTTAATAAAAAAACCGTCGTCATGGTTTAACGGGCTTTCATTAACGTCATTTAATATTAATGACTGCATAACGGTTGCTTTTTGAGGCTGCGTAAGCTGCATTTCATATTGCAGGATGATGTTTCACTTTTAATCGCCAAAGATGCCAGGCAAAAAAAGGTAAGAGTAAAGAAGCGGAATAAAAATGTCTTTTTCATAACAGTTGATTTAATTAAGCTTTCAGCTTTGAGCTATCAGCTTTCAGCTATCAGCTTGGTTTTAAGATTTTAATTTTTATGTTTCAATTTTTAACATTTAAATTTAATAACTATGCGAAATTTTTTGAATCTCGAAATCTGGAAAAGAAGCCATCAGCTAACTCTAAAAATTTATTAGATCACAAAATATTTTCCTAAAGAAGAATTATTTGGTTTAACCGGTCAAATGCGTCGTTCTTCTTCTTCAATTCCTACCAATATTGCTGAAGGTTGTGGCAGAAATTCCAATCCTCAACTTGCAAATTTTCTTCAAATAGCTACCGGTTCATCTTCCGAACTCCAATATCAAATTATTCTTAGCAAAGATCTTTTTTATATAACCGAAAAAATTTTTAACGAGCTTCATACAGATGTTGTTGATATCAGAAAAATGATTTTTGGATATTGGGATAAGCTTTGAGCTTTCAGCTATGAGCTATCAGCTTTCAGCTCAGTAGCTCATAGCTGTTAGCCTTAGCTGATAGCTCATAGCTCATAGCTCACGGCTGACAGCTCAGCTTCTATTTCGACAACACCAACTCCTGCATAGTTCCATAATTTTCATAACTGGAAGTAACCACTTTATCACCTGGTTTCAATCCCTGCAATACTTCATAATAATCAGGATTCTGGCGGCCAAGTTGAATATCAACTTTATAAGCAGTTTTTCCATTTTCACTCACTTTAAAAATCCAGTTGCCGCCTGTTTGCTGATAGAAGCCTCCTTTGGGTAATAATATCGCCTGGGTTTCATCGCTTAATGCAAGGCGTATCTGGAGCGTTTGCCCGCGGCGGATCCCTTTGGGCACTTCACCTACAAATTCCATATCTACCTGGAAACGGCCATTGGTTACCTGGGTAAAAACTTTTTTAATAATCAGCTTATAGGTTTTTTCAGCAAAATCAAAATCACCTGTAAGGCCGATGAAAATGCGTGAAATATAATGTTCATCAATATCTACCCTTACTTTAAAACCGCTCAATACATCAATCTGCCCGAGGCGTTCGCCTTTATTTTTTGATTGCCCGACTTCTGCATCCAGCGAAGTTAACTGGCCATCAACAGGCGCACGCACAATAAGGTCGCCCACTTTTTGGCGCATCACGTTTAATGCAGTTTGCGATCCTTCAAATGATTGCCTTGCCTGTGTTACCTGTTGCTGGTTGGAAGCAGAATCCTGTTGCAAGAATTTGTATCGGTCAGCTTTTTCTTTTGCAGCTAAATAATTATAATTATTTTCCGCCTGCTGGTATTCCTGGGCACCAATCGCTTTTTCCTCATACAAATGTTTATCTAATTTATAAATACGCTCGGCTTCTTTTAACTGGCTTTCCACATCCGTCATCTGATTCAGTTTGCGTAACGGTATTTTGCTGGGCAGCATTTTTCGAAATCTGCATTTGGGTAAGCAGGTTGTATACATTGGTTTGCTGTGTAACAAGCCCCAGTTGAAGATCGGTATTTGATAACCTCAAAATGGCTGCTCCTTTTTTCATCATAGCGCCATCGTCCACATATTTTTCTTCAACCCGGCCGCCTTCAACTGCATCGAGGTAAATAGTTGTAAGCGGCAATACCACACCATTCACCGGAATAAATTCCTGGAAGGCACCTTTTTTTATTTCACTGATCGTAATTCTTTCAGTATCAACATTTAGCTTGCTGTTACCCGATGTAAAATAATAACTGGCGCCAATTAAAACAACCACTCGCAACAATTCCTGCAATAGTGAGAATTCTTTTTTTAGACCAATATCTTTTTTGCAATAACTCTATCCACGATTAATATTTAAAGGTTTTAGTTTTAAAGAAAGGCCACCGGTGGTTACCCGGTGGCCTTTTCACTTAACTGAGAAAATCCTAATACTTCTTCCTCATATGCCTATCAACACAATGCCATTGTTTAACGATTTTGATACTCAATATGTTACAATAAATGAATCTACGAAGATGTTCGTTAGCGATACAGTTAGTGTACGGTTTTGATACACTCATTTTTGACAGTTTCTGCATAAAAAATTAATTGCCATGCTTTTGTATTTATGGTATAATTGCAGTTATATTGCACCGAACCGGAACTTAGCTGTGTTTAGATTAAAAAAATGATAGGTTATACAATCCGGCCGAAATTATTCTATAAAAATTACCAAATTCCGGCATAAGCCGAAGATAAAATCTTTATTTATATAACATTTATACAAATTTATACGATGCTGCTTAGGAATGCGACTATATTAATTATTGATGATGACGTAGATGTTTTAACCGCCGTTCGACTGTTGTTAAAAACTGAAGTAAAAGAAGTAGTAACCGAAAAAAATCCTGAAAATCTTCGCTGGCTTTTATCAAAACAATCATTTGATCTCATACTGCTTGATATGAATTTTACCAGTTCCATCAATACAGGTAATGAAGGATTGTTCTGGCTGAAAAAAATCAGGGAGTTTGGGTCAGATGCTTCCGTTATCATGATTACGGCTTATGGCGATATTGATCTTGCAGTACGGTCTTTAAAAGAAGGCGCTGCAGATTTTGTTGTAAAACCGTGGCACAACGAAAAACTGGTTGAAACCATAAAAGCAACTTTAAAAGCAAAAGGAAAAACATCCGGAAATACTTCTTCCCTGCGCACCCGTCATTGGCAAAGAAATGATTGGCGAATCGGAAGTAATGAAAAATATTTTTTTTAAAATAGAAAAAATTGCCCCTACCGACGCAAACATTCTGATTCTTGGGAGAAAATGGCACGGGTAAAGAATTGATAGCAAGAGCCATTCATCAACATTCGCTGCGTGCCGATAAGCCTTTTGTAAAAGTTGACCTCGGGCGCATTAACAGAATCTATTTTTGAAAGTGAATTATTTGGCCATAAAAAAGGAGCTTTTACCGGCGCCGGGGATGACAGGGCAGGAAGATTTGAAGCCGCAACAGGCGGAACGTTATTCCTTGATGAAATTGGAAATATAACATTGCAGCAACAGGTAAAACTGCTAAGCGTTTTACAAAACCGGCAGGTTATACGGCTGGGAAGTAATGACACTATTGATATTGACATCCGGCTGGTATGTGCTACCAACCTGCCTATTGCGGAACTTGCCAATGAAAACCGTTTCAGGAAAGATCTTATTTACCGGATCAATACTGTAGAGATTGTAGTGCCTCCACTGCGTAAAAGAGAAGAAGATATTATTTTACTTGCCAAACATTTTGCCCGCATTTATGCAAATAAATATTTAAAGCCTGAGCCTGTATTTGATGCAAAAGCATTGGAAAAAATGAAGCAATATCTTTTTCCCGGCAATGTACGTGAACTTCAATACACAATGGAAAGAGCCGTTATAATGTCGGATGGCGAAGAACTAACGGCAGGCGATCTAATTTTTTCACCTCTTGAATCTTCAATACCTGCAGATGCAGAACCTGCAGAACTCAACTTAAGTACCTTGGAAAAAAATACTATTTTACGGGTAATAGAAAAATATAACGGCAATATAAGCAGGGCAGCAAAAGAACTCGGGCTTACAAGGACCGCTTTGTACAGGAGACTAAGTAAGTATGATATATGAGCTTTGAGCTTTGAGCTTAAGCAGCTGGTTCAGCGTTACAGTCTTGCTATAGCTCATTGCTAACTAGCTGATAGCTGATTGCTGATAGCTGACAGCTCCTGCACCGCACAAATTAATATGACATGATGACGAGCACCTTTACAAAACAAACCGGCTGGAGAATTTTCGATAAGAATATTTTTATTGTTTATAACACTCACTGCATTTTCATTTTTATTGGTGCATGGCCGATATGTTTACCTTCTTTTAGTGCTCCCGGTAATTGCTTATCAGCTGGTGGAATTGTATCGCTTTCAACGCAAAGCGCAGGACGAATTGCAACAATTTGTTGAGTCTGTACATTACCGTGATTTTTCACGATATTTTGATGTAAAGCATGCCCCTGCTGAACTACAAACGCTACGCGAAGGTTTTAATCAAATCAATTCGACCTTTAAAATTATCAGTAAAGAAAAAGAAACACAATATCAATACCTGCAAAAAATACTTGAACTGGTTGATACCGGAATTTTATCGTACGAAGGAGACAGCGGTGAAGTGCTGTGGATGAATGAGTCATTGAAAAAAATGCTGCAGGTGCCTTATTTAAAAACCATTCATTCCCTGGCAAAAAGAGATAATGAACTTTATAAAGATATCGTTGCGCTTAAACCCGGCGACGGAAAAATTACCAAAGCGCATCTTGAAAAAGGCTCGTTCAAAGTATTATTATCGGCAACCGCTTTTCAAACAGAAGGAAAAAAATTTAAGCTGATTGCTTTTCAGAATATAAATGAAGCGCTGGATGAAACTGAATCAAAAGCATGGCAAAAATTGCTGAGTGTAATGACGCATGAAATTATGAATTCTGTTGCGCCAATATCATCGCTGGCAGATACCTTAAAAAACAGGCTCGAGAAATCGATGTCCCACATGACCATTAAATCTGCGGCCGTTCATGATCTTGAGTTGGGAATTGAAACTATTAAAAGACGGAGTGAAGGCCTTTTGAAATTTGCGGAAACTTACCGCAATCTTAATAAGATTACCACTCCCAATCTAAAAACGATTTATGTAAGAGATCTTTTTGAAGGATTGCACCAGTTGATGGAACCCACATTGACTCAAAAAAATATTGAACTGGAAATTGTATTAAAAGATACCGGCCTTGAATTAAAGGCAGACACCAGCCTTGTGGAACAGGTACTCATCAACCTGGTGGTAAACGCTATGGAAGCAGTAAAAGATAAGCCCGACCCAAGAATTATTTTATCGGCATCTAATTCAAATAACCGAAAAATTCTAATCAAGGTATCCGATAACGGGCCTGGGATGACGGAAGAAATCCTCGATAAAATATTTATTCCTTTTTTTAGCACCAAGAAAAACGGCAGTGGTATTGGCCTTAGCTTATGCAAACAAATTATGATGTTGCACAAAGGAAACATCCAGGTACAATCGAAGCTGGGTGAAGGCACTGCCTTTACTTTGCAATTTTAAAAAAAGGTTTGTTATGGCTGATTTTTATCAGTCCGGTTTCCTTCGTTATAAGTAAAATTTTATTTTTGTAAATAAATGAACATGTGCAAGCGGCAACTAGACCTGCTTTAGTAACCTTTACAGTATAATGAGATGCTTAAAAAATTAATTGCATCACAATTTAAAAAGCCAACCGGCTTATTTGGAATAGTTACATCCAACCTGATGGCCAGGGGAAATAAAGTTAACTATGATCTCTTGATACAAAATCTGAATATTAAGCCGGGTGATAAAATATTGGAGATTGGGTACGGCCCTGGCGTGGGCATTACTTTAATTGCAGATGCATGTGATTCGTGTGTTATTCATGGTATCGACTTTTCAAAACTAATGTACAGGCGTGCGACTGAACGCAACCGTAAGCATATTGACGATAAAAGAGTAAGATTATTCTTTGGAGATTTTCTCAAAGACAAAATTGAAGACAGAAATTATGATAAGGTATTTTGTATAAATGTTGTTTATTTCTGGAATGATCTTCAGAAACCATTTGAGAAAGTAAGATCGCTTTTAAAAAAAGGCGGAGCGTTTTATTTTTATATGGCTCATAAGGATTTTTTGATACAGAAAAAATCTCCTGACGAAATTTTTAATAAATACTCAATAGACGAGGTTACGGATGCGCTTAAACAGGCCGGCTTCAATGAAATGGCCCATTATTTTAACAAAGGATATTATATACAAGCAAAAAACTAATGAATTGTAAAGAAGTTCAAAATTTATGGAGGTAAAAAAAGCTTATGATACGTGGGCATCACAGTACGACACAAATGATAACAGGACAAGAGACCTGGAAGGACTTGCCTTACGGACCTTATTAGCCAATATTCCGTTTGACAGCGTTTTAGAGGTTGGCTGTGGAACAGGAAAAAACACGGAATGGCTTATTGAAAAAGCAAAGAAAATAACTGCGGTGGATCTTTCTGACGAGATGCTTGCCAAGGCCAGGGAAAAGATCAGTTCCTGCAACGTTGAATTTAAACAAGCCGACATTACACTTCCGTGGAAATTCGTTAGCAGGCAATACGACCTTATAACCTTCAGCCTGGTACTCGAGCACATTTACGACCTTGATCACATTTTCAACGAGGCCTCAAAAGCATTAAAAACAGGCAGTTATCTTTATCTCGGCGAGCTTCACCCTTACAAACAATATTCCGGTACCAAAGCAAGATTTGACATCGAAGGAAGACAGCAAATAGTAGAATGTTTTGACCATCACGTTTCCCAATTTATTCAAGTTGGAAAAAAGTATGGATTGAATTTTGTCGATTTAAATGAATTTTTTGATAACAATGAAAAAACAGGAATCCCCAGGATCCTGACGATCATTCTTAATAAAGGTGCTGCGGTTAAAGGCTAAGTAATTAGTATCACAGGATAGAACCAAGAGTTTTTGGAGTCTTCATTTTAAAACTACCGAAATAAAACCTCCTGCTTTTCCAGGCAATTATTTCTCTCATGGAATGCAAACTGTTCAGATCCTCGATCAGATTTCCATCAAACGAAAAGGTTTTTAGAGACTCTTCACATTTTAAGACTACCTGATACCTGCCCCTTGTTTTACAGACAGTCCTGGATTAAAAGTGAAATAAAATAAATGCGAAATAAAAACCTCTTGCCAAAATACATTTTAGGAAACCGGTTTATAATACTTTTGTTTAATAATGAATTAAAATTATAAAAGAAATCTTATGGCAAAAAGTTCTAAAATTCCGGAAAATTATCAAACGGTAATGCCTTACCTTATAGTAAAAGATGCCGGAAAATTTATCGCATTTACGCAGGAAGTCTTTGGTGCTACGGAAACCGATAATGTAATGAGAGATGAGCATACCATCATGCATGCCGAAATAATGATCGGCGGCAGCACCATTATGCTGGCTGACAGTACTGAAAAATTCAGTCCCAGAACTGCCGGATTATTTATTTATGTGGATGATGCTGACGAAACTTTTAAAAAAGCAATCAATGCAGGATCTGCTGTAATAACGGAACTTTCCAACCAAAGCTATGGCAGAAGTGGTGGTGTGCAGGATCCTTTCGGGAATGTATGGTGGATTACTTCTTTAAATAAAAAGTGAAGAACAATGGGCAATGAGCAAATACAGCAATTGAGATACAATCTATGATCAATTAACCGAACATCAATCAACGGGCAGCCATTCTTATTCATGAATTTCCTATGACTGCCTTTTTATCCTTACGCGAAAGCCGGATGGTTTTATTGGTAATAATAGGCCGTGCCCAAAATCCTATACTGAGAATATAACCCATCGTGAGATATAAAAAACACATGCCGAAACGAAGCCCCATGTGGTCGCCCATCCAGCCAATAACCGGTGGTATTACTGCGCCCCCTGTAATACCGGTTAATAAAATACCGGCGAAAGACCCGTGATGTTCGTTCACGGAATTTAATGCCAGTGAAAAAATAACCGGGAACATAACAGAAAGGAAAAAGCCAACAAACGACAAAGCTACCAGCGAAATACCTGCGGAAGCAAAAAGCCCCAGGCTAAGGCATACCAGGGCAAGGACTGTAAAAATTACAAGCACTTTACGGCTATCCATTACTTTCAATAGGAACAATCCTATAATACCGCCAATCATCATTAGTCCCCAGAAGTTCGCTACAGCCTGTGCACCCTTTGTTTGCGGATCGTAACCATGGTATGTTGATAAGAATTGTGAGATCCAGTTATTCATTCCCTGTTCAGTGCCTACATAACAAAATATCCCGATAAAAAATAAAACAACTATTGGTTTTTTGAATAGTATAATGTGAGTTTGCAAAGGCCCGACCTCTTCTTCTTTATTCAGTACTACTTTTGGAAACTTTGAAAGTAAAATAATAAGAACCATCAGCAGGCATATAACTGTAAAGAGCCAGTAAAGTGATACCCAGGGAAGATTGTCGGGCACCAACCCGCTTAGTAAAGAAAGAAAATTCTTATTGCTACCGGTATTTTTGATATTCAAAACAAGATATGAATAAACCAGCGGGCTAACAAAAGATGCCAGTCCAAAAATTAACTGTGCCAACACAGCAGTAAAGGCATAATGTTCTTCGCCACCCGAGGTTCGTAACAGCGGAAATAATACAACCTGCAGCATCGCCATGCCGCAACCAATAAAAAAAAGAGACAGCACTATCGTTAAATAATTAGGAGACAGTACTAATAAAAGAGCTCCAAGGAAGGCGACAATAAACCCGGTGATCATAATCTTCTTTTCTTTATATTTTTCTACCAGCATACCTGACGGGACAGACATCACCCCATAAGCAATAAAAAAAGCAAAAGAAAGAAGCCCGGCCCGCATGAGGGTAAGATTGAATTCTTTGATAATATCCGGGATCAGGGGGCCAACGACATTGGTGATGAAAGAAATTACAAAGAAGATAAGCATGATGAGACTTACGATGTAATAATTACGTTTCATCTGTAATTTTATTTGAATGAAGAAAATAGAAGCTCTTGATGACGATCAGGCGCAGACAGGTAACGGGCTGCCAGTTGAGCGAAAATCCATTTGCCCACACGGAACTCTTGAGAACGAAAATTCAAAAACAATAATTATAAAAAAGTCTCATAAAACATATTTGTATCGAAGTTTATGAATGTTAGTTGAGCATCTCACATCGTACGTTACATTACAACGTACACTAAAGTTTACTTTACAATTTCAATTCACCCCACCCTTTCCTGTATTCTCTTTTTACAAATTGATTGGCTGCTTCAAAATTAGTTATCCTCATATTTTCTCCGTCCCATTTATAAGTAATATAGCGGCCGGGTGTTTTAAAGTCCTCGACGCTTCCATATACCGGGTCATTTCTTTTAAACTTTTCCCGAAGATTGAAGCTGCGTAATAATAAATTACCCATCAATACTGTTTCAGTGAGTGGACCGGCATAACCAATAAAAGGCGAGTCTACTTCGGCGTTACCATAGCCTGCAATTGAGGCATCAACCCACTGCCACCAATGGCCGTCCATGCCACCTTCTACCCGTGGATATTTTTTTGGGATATTTACATCCTTATTACGGGAAAGCGGAAGTAATCTCGGATGGCTGCCACCCCATCCACAGGAAACCTTTCCTTTCGTTCCTACAAACAGGCTGCCTCCTTCAAAATCATTTTCTTCGGGTACATCAGCCAGGGCTTCATTCATATTAACATCGGGGTCGAGTTCATCAGGGCGATCAGGAACGATACCCCCATCCATCCAATACAGTAGCAGGTCGCGGCCATCTTTAAGCTTAAATTTATAACGCAGCTTGCTTGACGGAGGAATGCTTTCAGGATAATCACTTTCTTTAAATATACCCGAATAAACAGTGGTTGCACTGCAGGTAACTTCTGTAGGGTAGCCGAGATTCAGCAACTTGAATGATGGCCCTATAATATGACAAGCCATATCACCTAACGCTCCTGTTCCGAACCTCCACCATCCACGCCAGTTGAAGGGAACGAGGTTATCAATGTAATCTGTTTTTTCTGCTGTACCTAACCACAAATCCCAATCAAGCTCCTTAGGAACCGGCGGATGTTGATTTGGCCATGGTATACCTTGCGGCCACACGGGCCGGTTGGTCCAGTTGTACACTTTTTCTATGTCGCCAATCAATCCTGCTTCAAACCATTCCCGCATAATCCGCATCCCGTCGCAGGATGCTCCCTGGTCACCCATTTGCGTAACTACCTTGTATTTTTCTGCAGCCTGTGTGAGAATGCGGGCTTCATAAATATCATGTGTCAATGGTTTTTGAAGATACAGGTGTTTCTTCAACTGCATGGCGCTCAAACCAACAATAGCATGGTTATGATCCGGGATGGCAACGGAAACGGCATCAAAATTTTTACTCTCTTTATGGAACATTTCGCGCCAATCTTTGTAAAAGCCGGCTTTAGGAAATTCCTTTCGCCGCGGCGCCGCCATACGGTCATCGACATCACAAAGGAATGCTATTACCGCATTCTTTTTGGGAGCCGTAGCATAGTGATGAATATCATTTTCCGCTTCGCCTCCACACCCCACCGCCGCTATATACAGTTTGTCACTGGGAGCAACAAATCCTTTCCCACCGAGTACATGGCGGGGCACTATATAAAATGCCGCGGCTGTTAAAGCAGTATTTCTTATAAAATTTCCGCGGCTAATCAGGTTTTTAACGGGCGCTTTTTCATTTTCTTCCATGATGTTATTTTATTTGATTACACAAATTGAAGCGAATTACACGAATGAATAAAACGGAAATTTCATCATCAAAAACATTATTATAATTAATAGAATAGATACATTTTTAAACCGCTTGTTGAATTATGCAACTTGTGGTTCGCGAGACACGAACCAAGGCGGCAAGACGGAAATAAATTTTCATCATCAGAAACTATTATTATGGTTGTTAGAACATCTAACGGCCTCTCAAAAAAAACTCAATTAGTGTAATTCGATCTGATTCGTGTAATTGTTTGATTATTTTATAATTTCCTTATCTTAATATTGCGAAACCAAAGATTTCCATTTTCTGTACCCTGGAAAGAAATGTGGCCCTTTTTGAAAGTACCGAAGCCAGGCCATTCTGTAAACTTGGTATGACTGATCATATCACGCCAATGATCATCCCACATCTCTGTTTCAAGTATCTTATGTCCATTCTGAATAAATTCAATATGCCCATTCATCGATTTTATTTCGTACCGGTTCCATTTGCCGCCGGCGTTTACCCATTCAGTATCTGCTGATATAAGATCATACATATCTCCCGCCCTGCATTTTAAAATACGGCCATCGTCATTACAGGCCAGGTCTGCTATTTGCATTTCAGGCCCCGATTCATAAGTGTTTTTGAATTCGGGAGATTCATGCACATAAAACATAACACCGCTGTTAGCACACGGTTCCATTTTCCACTCAACTTTAAAATCAAAGTTTTCAAACTCATCATCTGTAACGAGGTCTCCGCAATCTTTGTAAACATTTTTATCATGTTTATTAAGCAGAATCGTTCCATTTTGAACCTGCCAGGCTTTACCGGGAACTTTTGCAAGATATGAATGCCATCCCGTCAAATCTTTACCATTAAAAAGCAGCTTCCAGCCTTCCGATGTTTCTTTTGCTGTAAGTGTATTTGGCAACTGCGCAATAGTGACACCCGAAAATAAGGTTGTAGCAATAAACAGAATTATTAGCAGACTATTTTTTTCAAGCATCGTTAATTATTTTATAACTAAGTTAGTTACTTACCCACTAGAATAAAAATAAATAATGGTTATTACAAAAGAAGCTTGTATACACGAAGGTGGCTCTGAATGACTATTTAATTAACATCTTTTATCGGGATGAAAATGTGTGATTTTCTTTATCAAAAAAAATTGGCAGGGAAGAGCTACTCGCTTGTGGAACTAAAATCTCTACCGGGGAAACAGGTTCAATTAATTATTCATAAAGCGGAAGCAATAACAAAATGTCATTGCTTTTAATGCCGATTTAAACTTACGCGATTTATAAGTTATAAAAAGCTTTTGGTTTGGCCATTTGTTGTTGAAGACATTTAATCTTTCATCCCTTTTATTTCTACACGGACACTGGTCCTGCATGGTTTTCCAAATTCATCTTCCACCTGCTTATTGCTGTTGATAGTTCTATAAAATTCATCAAGGTAACTTTTTACAAATTTCACGTATGAAGGTTTCAACAACGAACAAGTAGTATACACATTATAAATATCACTTCTGAGCCGGTTGAATAATTCAAACGTGCTGTGTAAAATTGCTTTTATCGGTTTCACAAAAGCCCCGATACAACCGCACCCGGTCAGAAGCAATCTCTAATTCGGGCGCGGGGCCTGCGTATGGGGCATCTACAATGCCCGCATGATCAAAGTCGTAGGGAACCGCGAAAGGCGCTATGGTAGAATCTTTTGTTATTAAGACAATGTTTTGCAAATAAAGAATGCCCCAATCTGTATTTCCAACCATAAATTGGAAAACAGCCATTTTTTTAAATTCTTCATTATCTATATCTCGCATATCAAGCATTTTCCGCTTCCACACAAAAGCGTTATTTCGCTCTGCAAGCTTCTTATCATCTTCAAGCAAAATACAATAGTGCGTTTCTGTTTTGCGGCGCATGGAAGAATCTTCAAAATCAACCTGCACTAATTTAGCCTTGAAACTTTTCTCGGTAATGATATTATATAACTTATACACCAGCCATTCCCGTATTACAAATTCATCGCCCTGGCAGGGAACGACCAGCTTGAGTTTACTTTGCTTTTCGAAAACTGAATTTTTTATTCTTTTCCCTTTCGGAAAATTTAGTAAAAGTGGCGGCATCTTACAATTAACTCTAAGGCGGCGGAAATGCCCTCTTGCCTCTGCCATTACCGGTATTGATAAAAGGTTGCTATCCTTTTCCATGTATTGAAGTAAAAGGGGATGATACGATATATTCTCTTTCCGGTCATTGAACAATTCAGTTAATTTTCCCGTGAGTTTAAAATGGAGCAGGTCATTGTTCTCAAAAAGACGGCTTTGTGCATTCAATGTTGCCGGGGACGATGTAAAGCAATAAATTAGAATGATAACTAAAGTGTTCGGGTAATACATAATATAAATATTAAGTTACAAAGCTATCTTTTTTACTATGAGTAGGGCATATCATCCATATCTCATCCTGTATTTAAAACAATGTGTTATGCAAGCCTGTATTTTCTTTAGCCATTGTAGTTTTAGTAAGGTATTGGATCGAATTTCTACTTGTGAACAAATTCTTTATCCTCACATTTCCCTGTCTAAGAGGTTATGTGCAAGCTCCTGTAATGGCTTCTTCCTGGCAGACAGAACCGCAATTTCTTCCAGGTGTTCCAGGGCAAGCGACATGAATTTTTGCTTAAGGTCTTTTGCCCATTCATCTACCTTACATGATTTATATATAGTAAGAACACGGTTGATTTTATCATGAGCATTCCCCTGTATGAGGCTATTTAACTCTTCAACCTGTTCAACAGAACCGGCATGCAAAGCCTGGATGTGCAGGAATGTTTTCTTATTGGCAAGAATATCACCACCCTGTTTTTTACCAAATTTTTCCGGATCACCAAAAGCATCTAAGTAATCGTCCTGCACCTGGAAAGCAATCCCGAGATTTTTACCAAACTCATACAAATGCTGTTGGTTACCCAGGCCGGCTCCTCCAAGCACCGCCGCCCAGTTGGAGGCTTGCGGCGAGCAACACGGAAGTTTTGAGGCCAATCATTTGTACATATTCATCAAAACTTACATTTTCTCTTTTCTCGAAATCCATATCAAGCTGCTGGCCCTCACACACATGTTGGGCCGCGGCGTTAAATATCGTTAATACCCGGTGAAGATAATCACCGCCTGTTTTATTAATATACTCATAAGCCGCTACGAGCATTACATCACCCGAAAGTAATGCCGTTGGTTCGCTATATTTTGTATGCACAGTTGGCATTCCACGCCGCAAAGGCGCTTTATCCATTATATCATCGTGTATCAGCGTAAAATTGTGGAACAACTCGATAGCGTTTGCTATGAACCATGCATCCTGGTTAATTGTATCAAACAATTCATTACCCATGAGACACATCACAGGCCGGATGCGTTTACCCTTTAGCGTGAGTATATATTGTGCGGCACTATAGAGGCTTTCAGGATATTGCGGAAAGTGGCGGATTTTGAACTTTTCTTCAAAAAGTTGTGAGAGTTCAGTGAAAGAATACATTATCGGGTTGATTGCTGGGTTGGTTAATTCGTTAATTGGTTTATTTGGTTTATGGGTTAATTGGTTAATTGGTGCAATTGTCTTCTTGTACTACGCGATGAATAAAAATCATCGCTAATATGAACGAATTTTGCTTGCCCAAATCAGATAATAATAAATGCATTACTATTTTTCTTATAAAACATAAGGGAAAACAAATACATAATTACAATTAAGAATCAATCTTAAAAAATCTAACTAATTTACCAGTTAACTAATTAACTAATTAACTAATTAACTAATTAACTAATTAACTATTTGAACCAATTAACCAATCCCATCACCGCTTTCTTCTTTTGCCCTTCGCCGCTTTTTCTTTTAAGCTTTCGATATTAGGAATCCATTCAAAATCCAGTTGCCTTTTTTCAAGGTTTGCCGCAACCAGCTTGATTTGTATTTTGTCGCCCATCCTGAATTTTTTTCCGGTATTAAGCCCAACCAATGCATAGTCGGTATCATCATGCCGGAAGTCATCATAATCCGAAAGGTCTCTTACGGAAACCAGGCCTTCGCATTTTTCATTGACTGTTTCCACCCAGAAACCAAATGCAGCAACGCCGCTTATTACTCCTTCCATATCTTCTCCCACTTTATCCATCATAAATTCCACTTGCTTGTATTTATTGCCTGCACGCTCTGCCTCCATAGCAGCTCTTTCCCTTGCGCTGCAATGTTTACATTTCTCCTCCATCTTTTTATCCGGTGAAATCTTATTTTCGATCACATCCTGTCAAAATTCTGTGCACCATTACATCGGGATACCGGCGTATGGGCGAAGTAAAATGACAATAATGTTCAAACCCCAATCCATAGTGGCCTATATTTTCCGAGGTATAAATCGCCTTGGCCATAGTGCGGATGCCTAATTGCTCCAGCACATGCTGTTCTGGCTTTCCATGAACATCTTTCAACAACCGGTTAAATGACGCAGCCACCTCCGCTTCATTATTCATATCAAACTTATACCCGAATTTTTTTGCAAACGCAGCAAAGGGCTTTAAGTTTTTCTTCATCGGGCGTATCATGTATGCGATATGGAAAGGGAATAGGCTTCTTATTGACTTTTAGTTTAGCAATATGTGCTGCCACCGTGCGGTTGGCCAGCAACATAAATTCTTCTATAAGCTGGTGTGATTCCTTACTTTCTTTTACAATAATTCCTAATGGCTTCCCGTTTTCATCCAGTTGAAATTTTACTTCTGTCGAAGAAAAATTGATCGCGCCATTTTTAAATCTTTCTTTTCTGAAAATTTTTAGCCAGCGTATTAAGGAATAAAATTTCTTCAGCATATTTGCCGGTCTTTTGCTTCTATAATTTCCTGCACTTCATCGTAATTAAACCGGTGATCGCTGTGAATAAAAGTTTTGCCCAGCCAGTAATCTTTTACTTTCCCTTTATTATTTATTTTAAAAATTACCGAGAAGGTATATTTATCTTCATGAGGCCGGAGCGAGCAAAGTTCATTCGAAATTTTTTCCGGAAGCATAGGGTTTACACGATCGGGCAGGTACACGCTTGTTGCGCGGGTATAACCTTCATCATCAAGGGCAGTTTCCGGCTTAACAAAATGACTCACATCCGCAATATGAATACCAATTTCATAGT
Organism: uncultured Chitinophagaceae bacterium; assembly: GCA_963800635.1. Taxonomy (GTDB): domain Bacteria; phylum Bacteroidota; class Bacteroidia; order Chitinophagales; family Chitinophagaceae; genus Ginsengibacter. The sequence continues at coordinate 268,281 of CAWDCB010000011.1, read as the reverse complement.
CATCTTTGCCCAACTTTTTTATTGAAAGCGCATCGTCAAAATCTTTTGCATCCACCGGGTCAATCGTAAAAGTAAGTACGTCGCGATAATCTTTTCTTTTTGCCAGTTCTTTGCTGTCAACTGTTTCTTTTAGTGCATTAGCTTCATCCAACACTTTTTCGGGGAACTAGGATGGGAAAGCCATTTTGAATAAGGATTTCCTTCATGGCCATATCGTTGCGGTCCTTCGCCTGCAATACCGTAACCACCTCTCCTTCTGGTTTTTTTTCTCCTTTTTCCCAATTCAATAATTTCACTACAACCCTATCCTTGTTTTTTGCACCATTCAGGTTTCGAATGCTGATATAAAAATCAGGCATTGGCTTCTGGCTGTCGGCTTTAAAAAAAGCAAAATTTTCATTTACTTCAATATCGCCGATAAATTCTGTCTGTTTCCTTTCAAGCACTTCCTCGATAACACCTTCAACGCGCCTTCCATTGGACTCTTTTATTTTTACTCTTACCGTATCACCATGCATTGCTTTGTTAAAATCATTAGGCCGTACCAGCACATCATTGTCCCTGCCCTCGGCGATTACATAACCAATTCCAGAACGGGTAATTTCCAAAACGCCTTTTACCAGATGTGCCGGTTTTTTCTTCCCTGTTTTTTTATTCATAAATCAACTTAGCTGAATTAGTTCAATTATCTCCATACGCAATGTACAAATCAATTACTAAATTATTTTAAACACCGGAATAAAAACGAATTAGAGAATTCACTAACGTTATTACACTAGTTATTACACTATTTACGCGTTTCTAATTTTAATCCTGCTTTAGTTACGCTAAATTTCCCTGGGAAAATTCTGGGTAAATCTATAAACAACCCATATATTTTTTGCATTATATAGTTCGCATCTTAAACTACACCTGCTTTTAATTTTCATTTCACGATTGCAGAATGCGGCCTCTTCACATTTTCATATTAAGACATTACCATATGAATGTTTATTTTTGATGAAAAGTATTTTTATGCAAAGCTATGACACGGTTGTTAAGGCACTTGACGGCTTAAAAGAAAGAGGATATACCACAGATTTTAATATTGCTTTCGATAAGTTAATTTGCAGTCAAACAAATGTTTGTCTCAATCCCGACGAATTTGAAATTACGGAAGTGTATCGTTTCGAGGGAGAGACCAATCCTTCCGACGAGGCGGTTGTTTATGGCGTTGAATCAAAGTCAACGAATATGAAAGGGGTGCTGGTAAACGCCTACGGTGTTTATGCAGATCCAATTTCTGATGCCATGATTAAGAAGCTTTCACTGCACCGCAACTTATAAGTCCTTTAACAATTTTATTTCATTCACAAATTGATATATGCTTAACAGGAGAAAATTTTTACAATTTTCAACACTAACTGCCCCGCTTCTTTCTATAAGAAATGTGTTAGCTAACGGTAAGGTACAAACGAAGCCAATTGTAATTTCCACCTGGGAAACCGGCAAGGATGTAAATACTGAAGCATGGAAAATCCTCTCGGCAAATGGAAGAGCGCTCGATGCTGTTGAAGCAGGTGCCCGACAGGTTGAAGGCATTATTAATTGCTGTGTAGGGCTCGGCGGATACCCCGACAGGGATGGCATTGTAACGCTCGACTCCTGCATCATGGATGAGCATGCCAATTGTGGTGCCGTAGGCGGCCTGGAACAAATAAAACACCCCGTTTCTGTTGCAAGGAAAATTATGGAGACAACACCTCATGTTATGCTGGTTGGACAAGGCGCACAACAATTTGCTATTGAAAATGGATTTAAAAAGGAACCAAAAGAATTGTCGCCCGACGCTGAAAAGGCATATAAGGACTGGTTAACCAAAAGCGAATACAAGCCTGTAATAAATATTGAAAATAAAAAAGAGAATGGCCCCTTTGCTCCTGCTTATTTTGATGATGGTTCAGCCAATCACGATACAATGGGCCTTGTGGCGTTAGACGCTTCAGGTAATATGAGCGGCGCGGTAACCACGAGTGGAATGGCATTTAAAATTCATGGCCGTGTAGGCGATTCACCCATTATTGGCGCCGGCCTTTTCGTAGATAACGAAGTAGGCGCTGCTACGTCTACCGGTGTCGGTGAAGAAGTCATCCGTATCTGTGGCACACACCTGGTAGTTGAATTTATGCGCCAGGGCAATTCGCCGGAAATGGCCTGCCGCAAAGCTGTTGAGCGTATTGTAAAGCGAGACCTTCAAAAAGCGAAATCACTCCAGGTCGGCTTTTTAGCACTTAATAAAAATGGCGAATATGGAGCCTACGCAATACAGAAAGGCTTTGTTTTTTGTGTTAAGAGTAATGGAGAGGAAAAAACCTATCCTTCCAAATTTATGCTCGAACTGTAAAATTAAAAACCAGCTAATAAGTTCGCGTTCAATGATGTTTTTGATTTTGAATAAGTAACAAAGTAAAAAAATGAAACTCGAAATAATAGCTTATACTATTGAAAGCTGCATAGCGGCCCAGGAGGCAGGCGTTCACAGGATTGAATTGTGCAACAATCCTTTAGAAGGCGGTACTACACCTTCCTACGGATTTATTAAAGCTGCCAGAGAAAAACTTTCAGTTGAATTATATGTAATGATCCGCCCCCGGGGCGGAGATTTTTTTTACAGCAATGGCGAATTTGAAATAATGAAAGCAGATGTAAAGATGTGCAGGCAATCGGGATGCGATGGCGTTGTTATGGGGTTGCTTACAAAGGACGGAAATGTAGATAAAAAAAGATGCCGGGAACTCGTCGATTGTGCCTATCCGTTAGGCGTCACATTTCACCGCGCATTCGATAGAGCCAAAAATCCATTTATTGCATTGGAAGATGTTATTGATACCGGGTGTGAAAGAATCTTAACTTCGGGGCAACAGCCAAAAGCTATTGATGGGATGCAAATTATTAAAGAATTAGTTGCCAAAGCAAACGACCGGGTTATCATTATGCCGGGTTCAGGTATAAATTCGGAAAATATTATGCAACTCGCTGAAAACTCCGGGGCAAAAGAATTTCACAGTTCGGCAGGAATGTATGCAGAAAGTAAAATGGAATACACCAATTTATCAATGAATGAATCTTTGAAGGTTTTCACTGCAAATAAAAACGAGATAATGAAGATGGCCGGGTTATTGAAACAATTTCATAACTGCCCTGACTTATCACCTCGCATTTTGTCAAGTTAAAACTCTTGCAGCTCCGCAGGAGCGACATATTCGTAGCAGCCCAACAGCAATATAAATTACCCCCAGCTCCGTAGGAGCGACATGTTAGTAGTCGTAGCACAACAGCAATATAAATTTCCCCCAGCTCCGTAGGAGCGACATATTCGCAGCAGCCCAACAGCAATATAAATTTACCCCCAGCTCCGTAGGAGCGACATGTTAGTAGTTGTAGCGACATATAAATAATTGACATTGCCATCAGATTGATTCGGTCTTACAAACTAGCCCCAACGAATTTATCTAAAATATTTAGTTTAATACTAATATATTTAGCTAGATTTGGTTAATTGTAAAATATATAAATTATGCCAAACACATATTCACAGTTATACATTCAGATTGTTTTTGCAGTCCAAGCCCGGAAAAATTTTATACATGAATCTTTTCGTGTTGAGCTCCAAAAATACATATCAGGCATTATTGATAGGAAAAAACAAAAGCTATACGCGATTTATTGTATGCCGGATCATACACATATCCTTGTCAGCTTAAAACCAGACATCGCAATTTCAGATTTAGTTGGAAGCATAAAAGCCAATTCCTCTTCATTTATAAAAGAGAAGCACTTTGCAGAAAACTTTGCGTGGCAAGAGGGTTTTGGTGCTTTTTCATATTCAAAATCACAATCACAGAATGTGGTCAATTATATATTAAATCAACCTCAGCATCACAAGAAAAAAGCCTTCAGGCAGGAATATATTGGGTTTTTAGAAAAATTTGAAATTAAATACGAAAATAAATATCTTTTTGAGTTTTACGATTGAACATGTTTCTTCTTCTACTAACATGTCGCTCCGATGGAGCTGTGATGGCTTCACGTTTTTCTTTTTTCTTCTACTAACATGCCGCTCCGATGGAGCTGTGATGGCTTCGCGTTTTTCTTTTTTCTTCTACTAACATGCCGCTCCGATGGAGCTGATGGCTTCACGTTTTTCTTTTTTCTTCCACTAACATGTCGCTCCGATGGGGCTGTGATGGTTTCGCGTTTTTCTTCTTCTTCTACTAACATGTCGCTCCGATGGAGCTGTGATGGTTTGACGTTTTTCTTCTTTTCTACTAACATTTCGCTCCGATGGAGCTGTGATGGTTTCGCGTTTTCCTTCTTCCACTAACATGTCGCTCCGATGGAGCTGTGATGGTTTCGCGTTTTTCTTCTTCTACTAACATGTCGCTCCGATGGAGCTATGATGGTTTCGCGTTTTCCTTTTTCTACTACTAACATGTCGCTCCGATGGAGCTGTGATGGCTTCATGTTTTTTCTTCTTTCACTATGTTTGCGAATTCCATCTTGCTTGAAAATTACCTAAATTTAGTATCCTTTTAATTCACCCTACAACACTGTGATTATGAAATTAAGAGAGGAAATTTTAAAAGAACATTCAAAAACACAATGCAGCAAAATTGTTAACTGGGTGGGCACTGATCAGGAAAAATTTAATCAGCTGTTTAAGTTGTTTTTACACAGCGAATACCGGGTTAATCAAAGAGCTGCATGGCCGTTAAGCTACTGCGTAATTGCGCATCCTTGTTTGATAGAAGATCATTATGAAGAACTGCTTGAAAATCTAAAAAGGCCTAATCTTCATGATTCTATTAAAAGAAATACAACCCGGCTATTGCAGGCTGTGGATATCCCTGAAAATTATGAAGGAGCGGTTATGGAAATGTGTTTCAAATATTTGGAATCACCTGGTGAAGCCGTTGCAGTTAAAGCTTTTTCCTTAACAGTATTGACAAAGCTGGCAAAAAGATATGCCGAGATAATCCCAGAAATAAAATTGATTATTGAAGAACAGTTGCCTCATCAAAGCGCTGCTTTTAAAAACAGGGCAAGAGCTTTCATGAAGGCCTTCCCCTAGTCCAAAGTTTTTTTATGATGGATCTTAATTTCGGAACCTTTCGCCATAAAAACTGAAGAAGGTTTCTGAGTACTTAGAAAGGAAAACGGATCTCCATAGAGCCCGTTAAAATCACAATCAACCGTATAATTTAAAACTTTAAAAATTTCCCATCGTGGATGGTTGACTTCATATTCATACGTTTTATTGTCGCCGTACTTTGTATAACCCCAGTAATGCTCCGCAATAAATTCTTCTTCACTGTTTGTCCGCATTGGAAACGATTTGTTTTGTGACCATGCAGCAAGCTTATTCCACTTACTTTTATATTTCCATTCGTAACAGGTTTCCGTTTCGCCCGCGTTATTAACGTGGTAATGCTTCATCTTCATAGTGGAATATTTTTCACCGTAAAGCGAGTTGGCAAAAAAACTTATAGCAAACCGTGGCACTATTTCTTTGATAAAAACCGTCCCTCTTTTCCAGGTGCCATGGTCGTTATACTTCACATAGAATCTCAAATTAACCTCCTCAAAATTAATATGGCGGGGAACGCTGAAGCCAAGTAATTTTGTGTTTAAAAACATGAATCCCACCAGGCTTACAAAAGTTTTATCTTCAAAAAAATCAAGCTCGGTTTTAAAAGGAATAAATGGCGAGAGCAATTCTTTCGGAACTACATAATTTGCCATGATAAGATTATTCCATTCAGCATATAAAAAATGTGATTTCATTGTGTTGGTTTTTCAGTTCTGCTAAAGCCGCGGAATATTAATCGTAAATTCTGATCGTAGGTAATGTAACTGTATATCCAGTTAAAAAAAACAGCAACCCTGTTCTTAACCCCAAGCAACAAAAAAAGATGAATACCCATCCAGATCAGCCATGCAAAAAAGCCTTTAAAATGAAGCCGCGGTTTTGGAATATCTACTACGGCGAGGTTACGGCCAACGGTTGCCATAGAACCCTTATCATGGTATTCAAATTCTTCCAATGATGAAACTTGTGCCTCTAGTTTCAGCAGATTTGAGCCCAAAACCTTTCCTTGTGCAATAGCAACTCCTGCAAGCTGCGGATGGCCGTGCGGGTATTTTTCAGTTTCCATATAAGCAACATCTCCAATAGCATAAATATTTTCGACACCCAATACTTTACTAAACCGGTCAACTTTAATACGGTTACCTTTTACGATAAAATTTTTATCAATTCCCTCAGGCACGTTTCCTTTAATACCTGCAGCCCAAATTACTAAAGAACAGTCGATCGTGGTGCCATTGTCCATCGTTACAGTTTTGCCATCGTAATTCTTTACCACTGTTCCGGTCATTACTATTACACCCAGTTTTTTTAAATATTCGAGAGAATCGTTGCTCGATTTTGGGCTCATAGTGCCCAAAGTTTTCGGGCTGCCTTCAAGAAGATAAATTTTCATGCGGCTAAAGTCAAGTTCAGGATAATCCTTTGGTAAAACAAACCTGCGCATATCTGCGATGGCACCACTCATTTCTACACCGGTTGGGCCACCGCCAACTATTACAACCGTCATAAGGCTTTGCAACTCTTTATCATCTTTCGAATACAGGCAATCATCAATATTCTTTAAAAGCTTATACTTTATTTGAAGGGCCTCTATCGTACTTTTCATTGGGAATGCATTTTTTATTAATTCAGCATTCCCGAAAAAATTGGTGTCGGCACCGGTTGCTAAAACCAAAATATCATACCCGAACGTCTCTTTGTCGGTGATCACTTTTTTTTGAGAACTATCAATAGATTTCACCTCCGCCATGCGAAAATGAATATTGTTATTCTTGTGAAACGCTTTTCTTAGCGGAAAAGATATATTGCTTGCATCGAGGCCGGCAGTCGCCACCTGGTAAAATAAAGGCTGAAACTGATGAAAATTGAAACGATCAATAAGGGTAACATCAACATTCCTTTTATTGCTGAGTTTCCTTGCCAATCTTAATCCTCCAAAACCTCCGCCAATAATTACTACTTTCATAACTTAATTTTAGGTTTATTGTCCTGCAGCTGCCTTATGATTTATAAAACATGAAGCTTCTAATACAACAATCTTACCTTAATTGTTTCTTTTACATTTTTGAGTAACTCCAGTGCATCGCCGGAAATATTTTTGTTTACATCCAGTACAACATATCCAATCTCATCATTTGTTTTTAAATACTGTGCCAGTATATTTATTTTATGCAGGGAAAGTTGGGTATTTATTTCGGACAATACACCCGGAACGTTTTTATGAATGTGCAGAATTCTGTGTGTTCCTTCCTGCGGAGGAAGGCTCAAAGCAGGTATTGTATGCGACCCGGTAGTAATGCCTTTTTCGAGGTAATTAAAAAGCTTGGCGCTTACATCTTCACCAATGTTTTGTTGCGCCTCTTCTGTTGAGCCGCCAACGTGCGGAGTTAATAGTACATTACTCAATCCCTGCAAGGGAGTTACAAATGTATCTCCGTTTTTTTCAGGCTCCTCAGGATACACATCTATTGCAGCTCCCCCAAGCTCATTACTAACTAAGCGAATTTTTCAAAGCAATAAGGTCTACCACATTGCCTCTTGCATAGTTTATAAGGATAGCAGTTTTTTTACAATACTTCAAAGTTGTTTTATTTATCAGGTTTCGGTGGTGGGTAAATCTGGCACATGAAGCGTTATAATATCTGAAACCCGCAGCAATTCTTTTAAGGAGGATTTGTCTTCAGCATTTCCCAAAGGCATTTTAGTTTCCGTGTCATAAAAAACGACTTTCATGCCAAGAGATTCTGCGAGTACGCTTACCTGTGAGCCAATATTTCCATAGCCAATAATCCCCAAAGTTTTACCTCGTAACTCATGACTTCCGGTTGAGTCTTTAAGCCATTTACCCTCATGCGCTGCTTTATTTTTATCAGGAATTTTCCTTATCAGCATTATTGAAGAAGCAATTACAAGTTCCGCGACAGAACGTGTATTAGAATAAGGCGCATTAAAAACAGTAACTCCCTTTTTTGTAGCTGCAGCAATATCAACCTGGTTTACTCCAATACAAAAGCAACCTATTGCCTGCAGCTTTGTGAGCATGATTTAATACTTCATTAGTTATTTTTGATTTTGAGCGGATACCGAGCAGGTGTACATTTTTAATTTCCTTTATCAGTTCACTTTCACTTAACGCTCCAGAAATTCGTTTTAACGGAAGTATAACCCGCATCAGTAAAATTTCTTAGCTGCGGTGATGTTTATATTTTCCAGGAAGAGAATATTAATTTTTTCTTTAGGATAACTTGTTGTTTTTTTATCAGTCATATAAATTTTGTATTGTAATATTGCAAATATAGCCCCTTAATCCATTGAATTTTTCTTAATGAGTACCTGCAGATTCTTCTTTATTCCATTATTTTTTTCTTTCATTTTTTTGGCCTGCAAATCTGGTTCAGAAAAGCAAATTAAAAAATAACGTTACCGATTCTATACCCGCTTATGTTCCGCCACCGTCCAGGCGACATTTCACAGCAGGATTTTGACAGGTATTATAATGCAATAAAGGAATTTTATGAAAAAGATTTTGTTGCCCATGGCTTCAATGGCGGCATTCTTGTTGCAAAAAAAGGGCACGTAATTTTTGAAGATTACCATGGCTATTTCAACCTGTTCAAAAAAGATTCTCTTACTCCGCACAGCGCATTTCATCTGGCTTCTATTTCAAAAACATTTACTGCAATGGCTACTTTAAAACTGGTAGAAATGGGCACAGTAAATCTTGATGATGATGTTAAAAAATTCTTTCCCGCTTTTCCTTATAATAATGTTACTGTTAAATTATTATTAAGCCATAGAAGCGGGCTTCCCAACTATATTTATTTTATGGAAAAGCTTGGCTGGAATCGTTTGCAATATTGCAGCAATGAAGACGTGCTCGCCTATCTTATTAAATATAAACCGCCGGTTACTAACCAGCCGGAGCACTCATTTTGAATACTGCAATACCAACTATGCACTTGCTTGGTTTAATTATTGAAAAAGCATCCGGGAAAAGTTATGCTGATTTTTTGCAAACTACTTTCTTTACACCGCTTCACATGGATGATACTTATGTTTTTAATATGACAGATAGTGCCAAAGCAATGCCATCATTTGATTGGCAGGGGCAGGCTGGAAAAATTAACTTTTTAGATACCGGCTTTGGCGATAAAAATATTTACAGCACGCCCGAAGATTTATTAAAGTGGGACCAGGCATTATACACCAACCAAATCTTTAGCCAAAAACCCTTGAAGAAGCTTATACGCCTTACAGTAATGAAAAGCCGGGCATAAGAAATTATGGATATGGATGGCGAATGAATGTTTATCCTAATGGAAAAAAAATTATTTATCATAACGGATGGTGGCATGGCAACAATACCGTTTTTATAAGAATGATCCAGGATTCTGTTACAATAATTGTTTTGGGAAATAAATATAACCGCGGAATCTACCAGGCTAAAAAAATGGCAGAGATATTTGACCCTTCTTCTGTATTACAGGATGAAGAGAAGCCCGGTGGTATAAAGGAATTTAACGCAACGAATGAAAATGCTAATTCACTTACTTCAAAGAAAACTGCAATTGCCAGAACATCGAAGCATAAGCCGAGGCATCGCCTCAAAAGAAAACGTTAAAATGCTTTATCGGCATATCGGATTATCCTTAGAAAATTAGTGAATTTTTTGGGCAGAATCACAGGTTCCCCAGGCAAATGGGTTTGCGAATACGCAGCACCAATCCGTCACAGGCGTAACACCAATGAAAAAAATCACTTGATACGTGCTTACCTTTGCCGGTTCTGATGAAAACAAAAAATACAAAGGACAAAGTAAATATCATCACCCTGGGCTGCAGCAAAAATCTTGTTGACAGTGAAGTGCTGAGTGGGCAACTTGCTGCGGCTGATTTTGATGTAAGGCATGAGAGCAGAAAAAACGATCACAATATTGTGGTTGTAAATACCTGTGGATTTATTGATAAGGCGAAGGAAGAAAGCATCAACACAATCCTAGAACAGGTAGAATTAAAACGACGCGGCAGGCTTGATAAAGTTTATGTTACAGGCTGCCTTAGTGAACGTTATAAACAAAATCTCGAAGCTGAAATTCCGGAAGTAGATGCCTTCTTTGGAACAATGGAATTGCCTTTTCTTCTTAAAAAATTTGACGTTGATTACAAAGCCGAATTGCTTGGTGAAAGATTATTAAGCACCCCAAACCATTATGCATACTTGAAAATAAGCGAGGGCTGTAATCGCACCTGTTCTTTTTGTGCCATCCCTTTAATGAGAGGCAAGCACGTAAGCCGCCCGATTGAATCATTAATAGAAGAAGCCAAAAAATTGGTTGGAAGAGGCGTAAAAGAAATCATGCTGATTGCACAGGAGCTCACTTATTATGGTTTGGATATTTACAGGAAAAGAGAACTTCCCAGGCTGTTGCATGCATTGGCAGACATTGAAGGCCTGCATTGGATAAGGCTTCACTACGCTTACCCTTCAAAATTTCCAATGGAAATTATCGAGGCTATGAGTGAACGTGAAAATATTTGTAACTACCTTGACATGCCTTTGCAACATGCGAGCAATAAAATGCTAAAAGCCATGAAAAGGCAAATTACAAGAGAAGAAATGGAAGACATCATAGGAGCTGTAAAAAATAAAATCCCGGAAATATGTCTCAGGACTACACTAATCAGTGGCTTCCCCGGTGAAACAGAGGATGATGTTGAAGAGCTGAAGGCTTTTCTTAAAAAAATTGAATTTGACCGTGTCGGCATTTTTACGTATTCGCATGAAGAAAATACTTCGGCATATGAGTTGGAAGATAATATTGATGAAAAGATAAAAGAACAAAGAGCACAGGAAATCATGGAAGTTCAGCAGGAAATTTCTTATAGAAAGAATGAAGCCAAAACAGGCAAAATCTTTAAAGTAATTATTGATAAAAAAGAAGCCGGGAAATACCTTGGCCGCACAGAGTTTGATAGTGTTGAAGTGGACAATGAAGTAATTGTACATTCTAAAACAAAATTATTTCCCGGTGACTTCGTACAGGTAAAAATCACGAATGCTTTTGATTATGACCTGGAGGGCGAAGTAGCGGAATAAAATGCTTGTATGAATCCTTTAATTTAAGATCCTGCTATTTTTTACCATTTCAAAAGTTGATCTATAAAGCGGTTGTTCTTTATATGTCAGTACTTGTCCAAAGAAAATCTTTTTGTAAAAATTAATTTAAAAACAAGGTGGTAGAAAATCCAATAATTATTTCAATACCATCCAAAGAAATGCAGGAGCGTTTCACCAGTATTTTAGAAAAGCAAGGCTTTACACACGCCAACGCTTTACAATGTGCCGAAATTTTTACCAGCACCAGTGTCGATGGAATTTATACGCATGGAGTAAATCGTTTTGCAAGATTTATTCACTATATAAGAGATGGATTTGTTAAAGTAAATGCAACTCCGGCATTGGAAAATAAGTATGGTGGCATCGAACAATGGAACGGTAACCTTGGCCCCGGAATATTGAATGCTTTACACGCAACAGAAAATGCTATGGGATTGTCGCGACAACATGGTATAGGCTGCGTGGCATTGAGAAACACAAATCATTGGATGCGGGGTGGTACCTACGGCTGGAAGGCAGCTAAAGCAGGTTATGTATTTATTGGCTGGACAAATACTATTGCCAATATGCCGGCCTGGGGTGCAAAAGACGCAAGGCTTGGTAATACTCCGCTGGTTATGGCATTACCCTATAATGAAGAAGCTATTGTTTTAGATATGGCAACTTCCCAATTTTCGTATGGAGCGCTGGAATCTTCAGCAATGAAAAATGAAACGCTTTCTGTGTTTGGTGGATTCGATGATAATGATACATTCACTAAAAGCCCATCGGCAATACTCGCATCGGGCCGGCCGTTGCCCATTGGGTACTGGAAAGGCGCAGGATTGGCATTACTATTAGACCTGCTGGCAACGATTTTATCAGGAGGGTTGGCAACGCATGAAATTAGTAAGAAGGAAGTTGAATATGGTTTGTCACAGGTATTCATAGCTATCGATCTTTCAAAGCTTGGTAACCATTCAGCTATTGCGAAAACTATAGAGGGAATTATAAATGATTATCATCAATCCATTCCGTTAAACGAATCAAAGAAAATAATCTATCCGGGTGAGACGGGTGCTACTTACAAGAAAGAACAATCTTGCCAATGGTATACCTGTTATAAAAAAGGTTTGGGATGAAATTAGTCAACTGTAGCTAAAACATTACGGTGCACGATCAGGCCCTATTCATGTTTTGCAAAATCATCCGCTAACTTATTCAATCCCTCACGAGAGAGAGTTTTATCGCCTTCATCTATTATTATCCTGAAACGAAAAGTAACCGATTCACCTTTTTGTAATTGAAGGTTCTTAAACGATTTGCCATTTGTAAATATTTTTTCTCCAAGTGGATTGGCAGCAAATAAACCATAGCCCCTGGCATGCCAGAATGTGGGATAATTAGGATTTTTCGGGTGATCAATAATGGCAATACTTATCGAATCATTTCCCATTTTACCATACACTTTGCACCACCTGCCCCTCGTACTCCATGCGCTATCACCCTGCCTGCCTTCACTGGTTAAATAATTACCATTGGCAATGTGATCCGTTCCCCCTTTTACAATGTTACATTGCCTTTATTGTCCTGGAATTTCTGGTCCTTGTCCGTTGGTATTTGTAATTCATGCGCCAGCCTTATACCATATAATCCGTCTTTGGCATCGGTAAAAAGAACGGCAGTATCTGCTTTTAAAACTGTTACCCTGTCTATTATGCGCTGGTGTGTGTACCGCTAAATTCTAAACGCGTGGTCTCTTCTAATAACACTTTATTCTGTTGGTTGGTCCAGTTCGCATGATACGCAAGTATTCCCTTTTCGCCTCCGGATGTTTCAAGTATTTTATCGGTTTTTATCCATCCATATAAATATTTTTTTTCCTTAGGAATTGCATACGAATTATTCCAGAAATCCAGGCCATTTACATTTTCAAAATTGAACCAAATCCCGATATGATGCGGGTGATCGGTAGGATCGTTTGGCTGGGTATTTAATGGAAATCCCCTTGTAACCATAGTTTCATCGGCCGCATGTACCGGATATAATACCGGTTTTTCCAGGGTATCGGGATATAGAAAGCTGGTAAACAATTTATTTCCTATCAGAATATCAATCTTATTCTCCCCGACCGATTTTATGATCTTTACCGCTTCCTGTTTTTGAGCAAATGATACTGCAAAGAAAAGTAGTGACAATGCGGTCAGAGAAAAAAATTGTGAAAAATATTTCATATTCTTTATAGTTACTATTCAAACCTCAAAGGTTTTTGAAAACCTGTGAGGTCTTAAAATCTGTGAGTTTAAAAAACTTAATACTTAAATACTTTACCACCCGCCATTACTTCCTGGGTGCTTTCATCAAAAGTGGCTTTCAAACCTGTGTGCGCAGCCGCCGTCGTCATCATGTTTGCAATAGAATGGCTATAGCCCGCTTCAACCGGCGCATGAGGCTGTTTCCGGCTGCGAACACATTCCATCCAGTTGCGAATGTGGTTTGATGTGAGTGTATCTCCACCCGTATTTGCGGATGCGACTACTTTCTCTACGTCAGACAAACTTAACTCCGGTAACAGGTTCGGCTGCATGTTCATCTCATCCGCAAATTTTTTTGTCAATCCTCCGTGGGGAGAAACTTTATTGGTATTCAAATTTAATTCGCCGCCATTTGAATAATAAATCTCCATTGGGTTCTCATCGCCATTATCCATACGTGAAGCAAACGTTACCTGGAAACCCGTTGACGGATCGTCGGCAGGGCCGTAATCGAAAACAGCGGTTATGGTGTCCCAGTTTTTTCTTCCATCTTTCCACATATAAATTCCTCCGTTGGCAACCACACTGCGGGGATGTTTCAACCCGCTAAACCAATGAACCGTATCTATCTGGTGGCTCATCCACTGGCCGGGAAGGCCGGATGAATAAGGCCAGAACAAGCGATATTCCAAATATTTCCTGGGATCAAAAGCATCATCGGGCCTGTTCAATAAAAATCTTTTCCAGTCAGTATCTTCCTCTCTTAACTGTGCTACCAACGCCGGCCTGCGCCAGCGCCCGGGCTGGTTTACATTCCATGTTAGTTCAACCATTTTTATAGGCCCGAATTTGCCTGATTGTATAAATTCATTGGCTGCCTGGTAGTTGGCGCCACTTCTTCTCTGCGACCCTATCTGCACTATTTTGTCTGAGGCTTTGATGGCTTTAAGAGCAGCGCGGTTATCTTCCATTGTTTCCGCAAATGGCTTTTCCACATAAGCATCACATCCGGCATTTACTGCTTCTATGGCATGTAATGCATGTTGAAAATCTGCCGTACTGATGAATACTGCATCCACTAATTTTTTATCGTACATCTCTTCATTGTTACGGCAGGCAATTATATCATGCTGCATTTTCTCTTTCCAAATTGCAGCGCCTTCTTCGCGTCTCTTTTTCCATATATCAGATACGGCCACTACATCAAAATTTAATTCCTTATAATGATTCATAAAAGAAGGCATATGAGAGCTTCTGTGCCTGTCGGAAAAGCCCACTACGCCTACCCTTACGCGGTCATTCGCTCCAAGAATTTTCCGATAGCTTTTGGCGCTGAAAGCGGAAGCGCCCAAATAAAAACCAGCTGTCGTAATCGCAGTTTTTTTAATAAAATCACGTCGTGACTGTTGCATATGCAATCGTTTTAAAAAGTAAAAATTTATGACTTACCGATGATTAAAGCTATTAATTTTTTTGGGGGTTGAGAGGTACTTTTTTTGCAGAACCTTTCTTTAAGCCCTGAAAGGGCGCTATATGCCAACATAGGATGTAGTCCTATGTAACACTGAACCTATGGCGCTATACGCCATAAGATGTAGTCCTATGTAACTACATGCTAACCTGATGTGCGCTATATCGCCATAGGATGCAGTCTTAGGTAACAAAGCCACTTAATGCTGCTATAAATGTAATCCCATGCTTCAGCGAAGCTTCTAATCCCATATATATCGTTCATCGAACTCAACTTCATATTTTTTTAGAATCCCTCTGAATTCATTCTGAAAAGTTTCCTTACCGTGATGTGTTTTCTGTTGGGCGATATAATTAATTACACTATTAACCTCTGTTGGGTTTACAGAGAACGCACCGTATCCATTCTGCCAATAGAAATTTTTTAAATCATCCGCTTTGGTTTTCATCCATTTTGATGAATGCGATTTGACTTCTTCCAGCAACTTCATTAAAGCTATCTTTTTTGATAACATGCACAATATGTGAACGTGATCGGTATATCCCCCGATTTTTATCGGGTGACATTCAAAGATTTTACAGATACCTCCCAGATAAGCGTAGAGTTCCTGTTCCACCGGTTCATAGATAAGTGGTTCACGATATTTTGTACTAAATACAATGTGGATGTAATTTTTTACGAGGATTGTCCCATATTATGCTGCTTTTTCACAGGGCTGATTTACAGGGCTGCGCGCTCTGTTGGTGTATAACGCCCTTTCAGGGCTTACTTCAAATCTGCCATTTCGAAATCAATATTGCAATATACTAAAAATTTTAGTATAATTACTAATCTATTTGGTTGCTTAAAGAACAAGTTTGAACCATCTGTCACTTTTAATTGTTCTCTTAAAATACTGTCATATTTTCCCAGCAAATTTTCCCTATATCTTTGCACCGGAAAAAAATTGCATATTAAAAAGTTCACATTGTCAATCGCATTCGATTCTACTTACATACCGTATTCTGAGACAGGAAAGTTTTCAAAAATTGTTTTGGATTATATTAATCAGTCTGAATATTTAAAAAACTTTTATGAGCACGGCGTAGATATTGAAGGAATACAATCTGCTATTTTGCAAAGAAAAAAAATTGATACCGACCGGCGCCTGCTCACCGAACAATTACAGTTGCAATACAAAAATTTACTGGACGGCGAAGACAAAGTAAAAGCCAATATCCAATCGCTTTCAGAAGAAAGCACGTTTACAATTTGCACTGCCCATCAGCCAAATATTTTTACCGGCCACTTATATTTTGTATACAAGATCCTGCACGCGATAAAACTTGCCGATGAATTAAAAAAACGACTGCCGCACTATAATTTTGTGCCTGTTTTTTTTATGGGAAGTGAAGACGCAGACTTTGAAGAACTAAATCATGTAATTGTTGATGGCCGAAAATATGAATGGCAAACAAAGCAAACCGGTGCAGTTGGGAGAATGAAAGTAGATGATAACTTGTTGGAAATTATTAATGAAATTGAAGGAAGATTATCTGTTGAAAAATATGGGAAAGACATCCTTGATCTTTTGAAAGTGTGTTTTCAAAAAAATTCAACGATCGAACAGTCAACTTTTTTACTGGTCCATCATCTCTTTAAAAATTTTGGCCTTATTGTATTTTTACCTGATAATGCAGTTTTAAAAAAGGTGATGAGTCCAATTTTCGAAGAAGATATTTTTGAAAATGTACCTTCTGAAATTGTTAGCAAATCTTCGCAAAAACTATCGGAAAATTATAAAGTGCAGGCTCATCCAAGGGAGATCAATTTATTCTACCTGAAAGATGATATCCGCAACAGGATTGTACAATCTAAAGACCGGTTTATAGTTCACGGCACTAATACTGTTTTTACACCGGATGAGTTGAAAAATGAACTGGCAGATCATCCCGAACGATTTAGTCCTAACGTAATTTTAAGAGGCCTTTACCAGGAAATTATTTTACCCAATATTGCCTTTATCGGAGGAGGAGGAGAAATTGCGTATTGGCTTGAATTAAAAGATCTGTTTATTCATTATCAGGTTCCTTTCCCGGTATTGATAGTTAGAAATTCATTTTTGATTGTTGGAAAGAAGTTTAATGAGCTGTTAAAGAAACTGGATTTACTTCCCGCCGATCTCTTTAAAGGAGAAGAGGTTTTGCTCAATGAAATTGTTGGCAGGCAAAGCTCTCACCGTCTCACACTTGATGACGAAAAATTGCAAATGCAAAAAATATACACTTCTATACAAACATTAGTAAAGAAGATCGACAGTACACTCGGGCAGCACGTTGCATCATTGGAAGTGAAGGCTTTTAAAAAGTTGTCGGCGTTGGAAAAAAAAATGCTCCGGGCAGAAAAGCGAAAATTTGAAGATCAGAAAAATCAACTTATTAAAATATTTACCCGGTTATTTCCGGAGGGAAACTTACAGGAACGTACGGAAAATTTTATGCTTTATTTTGCTGAATGGGGTAATGATTTTTTTGAAATGCTTTATGATATTTCATTATCGTTTGAGCAAAAGTTTTGTGTGATAGAAGAGAAAGCAGGATAACCTGAATGAACTTTCGCGCAAAGCAGCAAACTTTCACTCAAAGCCGCAAAGAGGCATAATCTCTGAATGGAGTAATATTATTTATCTTGATTTTCACGCAAAGCCGCAAAGAAGCATGTGCCTAATTTTGTAGTTATCCTCACGTTTTGCATGCCCACTTGCGGCCTTACGTGACTTTATTTCGCATCTTGCGTGACTCTTTTCGCGCCTTTGCGTGATTCTCTTTCGCGCCTTTGCGTGACTCTTCCCTTTGCGTGACTTTCTTCCTCTTCTTTGCGTGGATTACAACATCAGTGGATGTCCCTTTGTATCTTCGCCGCTTTCCCTTCTACTTCTTCTTTCATTTCTTTCTTAAAAGCAAGCAACTTTTGAGTAATTGCATCATCAGCAGTGGCCAAAATTTCAACTGCAAGTATTCCTGCATTTTTTGCAGCGTTTAACGCTACCGTTGCAACCGGAACACCATTAGGCATCTGCAAGATAGAGAGAACCGAATCCCAGCCGTCGAGAGAATTTGAAGATTTAATGGGTACGCCAATTACCGGCAATGTAGTAAGTGAAGCAACCATGCCGGGCAAATGAGCGGCTCCTCCTGCTCCGGCAATTATCACCTTTAAGCCCCTGCTATGGGCCGATGAGGCAGTATTCTACCATGCGCGCAGGCGTACGATGTGCCGAAACAATAGTAAGCTCGAACTCAACCTGGAATTTTTTTAAAATTTCTGCGGCCCCTTCCATCACTTTCAGGTCACTGTCGCTGCCCATAATAATTCCTACAAGCGGATGCATTTTTGATATTTAAAAACAAAGAAACACTTTTTCAGGCGTGTTTTCCCCATCGCAAATTTTAATTTTAAAAATGATCGCAGTATTCTTATTTTTTTGGCGTCAAATGGAATATTTTCCTGCAAGCAGGCGGGAACAGGAGTTTTATTTTAATATTTTTTTTAATATCTCTGTATTTTAATATCTCTATATTTGGTCTTTTTTTTTCAAAATGTTATGCATGTCTTTGAACAATACCCGCTTTCCTTTCATTTTGGTTATTATTTTTTCGGCCGTTATAGCGGCATCCTGCAAAAGTAAACCTGCTGTACCCAAACAAACACCCAATCCGCCAACTATAGTGGATGTCATGGTTGCTTCATTGGAAAAGGTTGATAATACCGTTGAAGCCAGTGGAACTGTAATTGCCAATGAGAATGTGGATTTACATCCTGATGCCAGCGGTATATTGACTTATTTAAATGTACCTGAAGGAAAGTTTGTAAAAAGAGGAACCATACTGGCAAAAATTAATAGTGCAGATTTAGCTGCACAATATCAAAAAAGTAAAGTGCAGCTCGACCTTGCACAATTAACTGAACAACGTTTAAAAAAATTACTGTCTGTAAGTGGTATTAATCAAAGTGATTATGACGCCGCGCTTAACCAGGTTAACAGCCTTAAGGCAGATATGGCTTACACTCAAACACTCATTGACAAAACTATTTTGCGTGCACCCTTCGATGGTACCCTGGGGCTGAGGCAGGTAAGCCCCGGTGCTTACGTTACACAAAGTTCCGTCATAGCAACCTTGCAACAATTAGGCAAGGTTAAAATTGATTTCACGCTTCCTGAGCAATATAGTAACCTTGTGAAAGTAGGCGGAATGGCAGATGTGGAAGTAGATGCGGCCAAGCAGGTGCGGCAGAAAGCCACCATCATTGCCATTGAACCACAAGCCAATCAACAAACCCGCAACTTATTGGTTAGGGCAATACTGGACGGAAGCCCTGCAAATCCCGGAGCGTTTGTAAAGGTATATATCGGAGCTGAAGGGTCGGGTAAGATGGCCGTAATGGTTCCCACGAATACCATAATTCCAAATGATGTAAATAATCAATTAGTACTAATAAAAAATGGCAAATCAAATTTCGTAAATATAACCACAGGAATTCGCCTTGCAAATAATGTAGAAATTACCAAAGGAGTGGACGCGGGTGATACAATTGTTGTAACTGGTGTGCTATTTGTAAGACCCAACACTGCGGTAAAAATACGAAGTGTCAAAACATTGGCACAATTAAATGGTAAGCAATAGTATCCTATTTAAGCAATTTACCGCTGAAATATTATCTGTAATTAATTAAAGACGTTGTTAATTAAGAAAACAATTATTGGAAACAGGTGAAAGTGATAACCGTGATTTCCTTCAAAGGTTCAAACTGTTTTGTTCAAGTATGAATATATCCGAATTTTCTCTGAAAAGGCCGGTGTTTGCCACGGTAATGAACCTGGCAATTATTTTATTTGGTATTGTCGGCCTTACATTCCTCGCAGTAAGAGATTATCCCGCGATCGATCCTCCCCTTATTTCGGTAAGCACCTCTTATACGGGCGCTAATGCTGATATTGTTGCAAACCAGGTAACGGAACCTCTCGAAAAACAAATCAATGGAATCCCGGGTATACGCACCATTACGTCGACAAGTTCATTAGGTAACAGCCAGATTTCAGTAGAATTTAATCTCGGTGTTGACTTGGAGGCTGCGGCAAGTGACGTAAGAGATAAAGTGGGCCAGGCCGCCCGAAGCCTTCCACAGGATATAGATGCACCGCCGGTAATCAGTAAATCAGATGCAAACAGTGATTTTATTTTAATTCTTGCCGTTCAAAGCAGAACCAAAAGTTTACTTGAATTGAGCGATTATGCAGAAAATGTTTTACAACAGCAATTGCAAACCATCGACCAGGTAAGCGCTATCAATATTTTTGGCCAGAAGCGTTATGCCATGCGCATTTGGCTTAACCCTGATAAAATGAACGCTTATGGGGTGGCATTTAATGATGTAAGCAATTCACTGAACAGTGAAAATGTAGATCTGCCCCCGGGCAAAATTTATGGTAACAACACAGAACTTACTATCAATGTTCTGGGACGGCTTACAAGTGAACAACAATTCAGAGATCTTATCATAAAAGAAGACAGTTCCGGTATTGTGCGCCTTAGTGATGTAGCCCGTATTGAATTAGGCCCCGAGGTGCTGGAACAAAGCTGGAAATATAATGGTGTAGATGCTGTCGGCCTTGCCATCATACCACAGCCAGGAGCCAATAATATACAAATTGCCAACGAATTTAATAAGCGTATTGCCCAAATAGAAAAAGATTCCAAGTCGGATATACAACTAAAAGTTCTCATTGATAATACAAAATATATTCGCCAGTCCCTTGCTGAAGTTGAAGAGACTTTGGGAATTTCTTTTATTCTTGTGGTGATTGTTATTTTCCTGTTTTTTCGCGACTGGCTTATAGCTTTACGGCCATTGATTGATATCCCTATTTCATTGGTATCAACATTTTTTATCATGTACCTGGCAGGTTTTACCGTTAATATCTTAACCTTGCTGGCTATTGTATTGGCAAACGGCCTTGTGGTAGATGATGGTATCGTAGTAACTGAAAATATTTTTAAGAAGCTTGAAAAAGGGCTACCCGTAAAACAAGCTGCATTGGAAGGAAGCAGGGAAATATTTTTCGCTGTAATATCTACGTCTATTACCCTGGCTATTGTATTTCTGCCGGTAATCTTCCTTGAGGGATTTATAGGAAGGTTATTCAGGGAATTTGGGGTGTCATTAGCTGCCGCAGTACTGGTTTCAGCCTTTGTTTCGCTTACCATTACTCCAGTATTGAATGTATATCTCCACCGAAAAAAAGCGGGCCATGGATGGTTTTATAATAAAACCGAGCCTTTCTTCAACGGAATGGAAAACGGATACCGGAGATTATTGGGTCATTTATGAAAATCCGCTGGGTTGCATGGGTAATTATAGCTGCCTGTGGGGTAATAATATGGCTGATGGCCGGTACTTTAAAAAGTGAGTTGGCACCGCTGGAAGACCGGAATAATGTGACGGTTCACGGTTACTGCTGCCGAGGGCACAAGTTATAGCGCAATGAGTAATCTTGCAGATCGGCTTTCTAACTATTTATATGATTCCGTTCCGGAACGTGATTTTGTATTTGCACGTACACCTGCAGGTTCCAGCGTTAATACCTCCCAGCCGCGCATCGGACTTATACCTGCAAAGGAACGTGAACGCACACAGGATCAAATTGCCACTGACCTGCAACGAAAAATGCTGCGATTTAACGAGGCAAGAATATTTGCTACCCAGGATCAAACCATCTCTGTTGGAGGTAACAGGGGCGGCTTACCAGTTCAGTTCATTCTGCAAAACCAGGATCTGAATAAATTAAAAGACATCATTCCAAAATTTTTAGACGAAGCAAAAAAGGATAAAACTTTTTCAAATGTGGATGTTAATCTTAAATTCAATCGCCCTGAATTGCAAATAACTGTCGACAGAATGAAAATAAAGGACCTGGGTTTATCTACGCAGGATGTTGTAGCTGCAATGCAGGCCGCATTCAGCGGCGGCCGGCTTGCATACTTTATTCAAAACGGCTTCCAATATTCAGTAATTGCACAGGTTGAACGAACTGACCGCAATAAGCCGGAGGATATAACGAAATTATATGTTCGTAATAACCTCAACGAAAATATTCCGCTGTCTTCTATACTTCAAATGAGGGAAAGTACCAACCCGGCTACCTTATATCATTTTAACAGGTACAAGGCTGCAACGATTTCTGCATCCTTATCGCCCGGGTATACCATTGGTGATGGCATTACGGCAATGAATAATATATCGAAAAGATTATTAGATGAATCTTTCCAGACAGCTTTAACAGGCCCTTCACGGGATTATGCTGAAAGCTCCTCAAATATTTTGTTTGCTTTTGGCTTGGCGCTTATTTTAATTTACCTCGTTTTATCGGCACAGTTCGAGAGCTTTTTAGACCCGTTTACTATAATGTTTACAGTTCCTCTTGCCCTTGCCGGCGCTTTGTTAAGTTTATGGATATTCAACCAGACCTTAAATATATTCAGTGAAATCGGAATGATTATGCTTATTGGCCTGGTAACGAAAAATGGAATATTAATTGTGGAATTTGCCAATCAGCGGAGATCGCATGGCCTTAAAAAAATGGAAGCGGTAATAGACGCAGCAACGCAACGTTTACGGCCCATACTTATGACAAGCCTTGCGACATCCTTTGGAGCATTGCCCATAGCACTTAGCCTGGGCGCGTCTTCAGCAAGCCGTGTGCCATTAGGAATCGTAGTAGTGTGCGGCATAATATTTTCACTTATTTTCACATTGTTTGTAATTCCTGCGATATATACGTTCATTTCAGGAAAACACAAAACCGAAGAAGAACTGGATAGAGAATTTGCGGGCAACAACGATCCTGCTAAAGCCGATAAAGAATCTTAATGAAAAAAGTTTTTTTAATACTATTTACTTTTTCAATGCCCATTACGGCATTTTGCCAGGTACTCACTTTGCAGGATGCTATAAATATTGCCTTAAAAAAAAGCCTCGATATCCAGTTACTAAAAAATAATGTGGAAATAAGCCAGGTTAATAATAATATTGGCATTGCGGGCGGCCTTCCTGAAATTACCGGCTCCGCTTCTGATGTTGAGCAGTCCACTAACGTAAACCAGCATTTAAATACCGGAACAATTATTAAAAGAAATGGCGCGGTTGGCAACAGTTATCTGTCAAATGTTACCGCCGGGATGTTATTGTACAATGGCTCCAGGGTCGTGGCGACAAAACACCGTTTAGAACAGCTCGAGTTGCAAAGTGAGCAATATCTTAATTCGCAGGTACAAAATACTATGGCGTCCGTAATGACTGGTTATTACGATGTGGTAAGGCAACAGGCATTTATAAAAACAATTGATAAGTCGATTGATGTCGCTCAGAAACAGCTCGATATTGTAAAGGTGCAGCAAAGTGTGGGCATGGCTAACAACGCAGATCTTTTTCAATCGCAAATAAGCTTAAATAACCTGTTACAGCAAAAGCAGGCGCAGTTGCTTGTAATTAACCAGGCTAAAACCGGGCTGCTTTTATCATTAAATTTAAGGCCCGACTCCGTTATAGATATTAATGACACTATACTTGTTGATAAAACATTAGTGCTTGGAAATATATTAGATAATTTAAACAAAAATGCAGATATACTTGCGGCAGAAAATCAAATTAAAATAAACCAGTTTCTTGTTAAAGAAACCGCAGCCCTTCGTTACCCTTCAGTTGAGGCATCTGCCGGATATAATTTTAACCGGAGCCAAACTGCCGCCGGAAATGTATTATTAAATCAAAGCCGCGGGCCTTTTGTCGGCTTAACCCTTGGTGTTCCTATCTATAACGGATCCGTATATAAGCGCCAGCAAAAAGTTGCTGAGATCAATGTTCGCAATGGAGTTTTGCAAAGAGATATTTTAATTAGAAATTATTCAGCCCAGGCAGTACAAATGTACCAGGCATATATTTCCTCTATACAGCAATTAGATTCGCAAAAAATAAATGTAGATCTTGCTCAACAATTAATTGATCTTTCCCTGCTTCGTTTCCAGGCCCATGAGGCAACAATCGTTGAACTAACGCAGGCACAGCAGAGCTTCCAACAAGCCGCCTATACGCTCACCAACCTAAGCTTTGCCGCTAAATCTTCAGAAATAGAATTGAAGCGCCTGGTCAACCAGATACCTTTTTAAAAGACGGACCGCTATGCCTTAGGCTTTAGGGCCCGGTTGATGATATTAGCTTTATAAGTCAGATCCTGTATGCTGTCGCTAATAACAGTAACGTGGCCCATTTTACGCCCAGGCCGGGTTTGTGCTTTTCCATATAAATGAACAAAAGCATTTTCAATTTTTAAAACCTCTTCCAGTCCCTGGTACTGTACATTTCCGGAAAAACCTTCAGCGCCAATAAGATTTACCATGGCGGAAGGCAATATTGCCGTGGTATTTCCCAAAGGATACCGCAGCAATATTCTCCACAGCATATCGAATTGAGAACAGTAGTTGGCTTCAATAGTATGATGGCCACTGTTGTGTACTCTTGGTGCAGTTTCATTTACCCATAAATTGTCGGCCTGGTCGATAAACATTTCAACAGCGAAAATGCCTGCACTTTTCAAATTTCTGACAACGGCTAAGGCTATTGCCTCAGCTTTCCATAAAGTCCTTTTATCAATTGCAGCCGGGCTTAACTGGTACTGCAGTAAGTTTAAAACTTTATTAAAGATCATTTCCACGGGTGGGTACAATGCCGTTTCCCCTGCTTCATTGATTGCAACAATTAAGGAAATTTCCTTTTTGATATCTATGAGCTTTTCCAACACAGCGGGAGCGTCATATCCATTTACTATTTCCTTCCCGTTTTTTATAATCACAACGCCGCGCCCGTCATAGCCGCCCATGGCAATCTTATGAACCGCCGGCAAAAAATGGGGGTAGTTCTCTACATCATTTTTATTTTCGGTAATTACAAAAGAGGGTGAAGGAACATTTATTGACGCATAAAATTGCTTCTGTAAAATTTTATTTTTGATGGTTACCAGTGCCGCAGCCCTTGGGAAAACTTTGATTCCCTCATCTTCGAGTTTTTGCAATGCTTCTGTATTTACCGATTCAATTTCTATCGTAAGCGCATTAAGATGTTTTCCGAAATTATACACATCGTCGAAGTTGGTAATATCGCCTTTAACAAAATGATGGCAAAGATGTGCGGCCGGGCACTCCGGGTCATTTTCCATTACAAAAGTTTCGACGGGATAATTTGCCGCCGCCTGCAACAACATTCGCCCTAGCTGGCCACCGCCAAGTATTCCTATTTTTAGCATGAAGCGAAGTTAAGAAAGTCACTCACATTTTTAGAGTTTACATTGCCATCTTCAACCATGAATTTATTAAAAATATTCCGATAAATTATAGTGATGGTGAATGATCAAAATTTATTTGCAAAGTGGCAATTGCAATTAACAAAACAATAAGAGCAAACAAGCGTTGATAAGCCGTTTGTTAGCGTTTAAGCCGCTGTACCCGATTTTTAGTTCGCAAAATCCTAAAGCTTTTAATTCTAACTTTGCAATTGCGGCCACACAATACGATTGATGGTTCAATAGATGTTAAATCTAATTACTAAAATTTCAATAAAATAAAATGCCCTCTTTATTATCTACCGAAAAAAAAACAATTAATACCACCGAAGATTTTTTACCATTGCTTGGTACAGACTATGTTGAATTTTATGTGGGCAATGCAAAACAAGCCGCCCATTATTATAAAACCGCTTTTGGCTTTCAATCGCTGGCCTATGCAGGACCTGAAACGGGTGTAAAAGAAAAAGCCAGTTATGTTATCCGGCAAAACAAGCTCACTTTTGTATTAACGACACCCATAAGAAATGACAATGAAATTGCTGCTCATATTTTTAAACATGGTGACGGCGTAAAAGTTCTGGCGCTCATGGTTGAAGACGCTACAGGCGCCTGGGAAGAAACCACGAAACGTGGCGGTAACAGCTATATGGAGCCTACAATAATGAAAGATGAAAACGGTGAATTGGTAATGAGTGGCATTTGTACTTATGGAGAAACCGTGCATCTTTTTATTGAAAGAAAAAATTATTCCGGTGTATTTATGCCAGGCTATCGTAAATGGGAAAGCAGCTTATAATCCACCAGGTACGGGCCTTTTATATGTTGACCATTGCGTAGGAAATGTTGGCTGGAACCAAATGAATAAATGGGTAAAATTTTATGAAGAGGTTATGGGTTTCAGGAATATACTCAGTTTTGATGACAATGATATATCAACTGAATATTCGGCGCTGATGAGTAAAGTGATGAGTAACGGCAATGGCTACGTGAAGTTTCCGATAAATGAACCCGCAGAAGGAAAGAAGAAAAGCCAGGTGGAAGAATATCTTGAATTCTATAATGGCGAAGGCTGCCAGCACATTGCCATTGCTACCAATAACATTATTGAAACGGTAAGCGAACTTCAAAGGCGGGGAGTTGAGTTTTTAAAAATTCCGGCCAGTTATTATTCAACAGTTTTAGACCGGGTTGGCCATATTGATGAAGACCTTGCGCCTTTAAGCGAACTGGGAATTCTTATTGACAAGGATGACGAAGGATATCTTTTACAAATATTCAGTAAGCCTGTAGAAGACAGGCCCACCTTATTTTTCGAGATCATACAACGAAAAGGTGCACAAAGCTTCGGAAAGGGAAACTTTAAAGCACTTTTTGAAGCAATTGAAAGAGAACAGGCGGAAAGAGGAAACTTATAAGCTATCGGAAAACCAGGTGCCTGGAATTTATATATATGCGAATAATAATTAGTTAAGATATTTTCTCTTTTTATATGTTCAATAAAAAATATATTTTTACGTTGTTACTGTAAGTTCTTGTAAAAAATGACTAATAAAATTTCAACTCCTTATTACAACGCTAATAATATTGAATTTTATCACCATGTAGTTATTCACAAATTCGTTTATCGAATCGCAGAAAATCATCGTTCAGGGCTGCAGGCGCTTTTAACAGTAAGGAAGATACTCTGCAAAAAGAATTCCAGGCAAAAGGCCTTAAATGGCCGGCAAAATATGTTTACATCCGTAGCTTTAAATATGATGCGCAGCTTGAAGTATGGGTAAAAAATGAAGCAAAAGAAAAATACCAGCTATTTAAAACTTATAAAGTTTGTATGCAAAGCGGAACTATGGGGCCCAAAAGATTACAGGGCGATTACCAGGTGCCCGAAGGATTTTATTATATCAATGAATTTAATCCTCATAGTAATTATCATCTTTCTTTGCGGTTGAATTATCCAAATGCATCTGACAGGATTTTGAGTGATTCTCTGCGCCCCGGAAATGGAATTTATATTCATGGAAGCTGCGTTTCCGTAGGCTGCATCCCTGTTACAGATGATGAGATTGAAGAGATTTATATTATAAGCAGCTATGCGAAAGCAAATGGCGAAGATTTTATTCCTGTGCATGTTTTCCCTATAAGGTACAATCAAAAAAAATCGCTGGAATATTTCAAATTAGCACAAAAAATAATCCTTCCCTGCAAAAATTTGGCATGCAATTAAAAGATGCATTTGATAAATTTGAAGATACCAGGCAGGTGCCTGTTGTTTTAATTGACCGCAAAGGAGATTATGTTATTGATTAAATTCTCTCATCAATAATTGTACTGTATCAGTGGTTTTTTGCTCCAACACAACCTTCTTGTTTTCTGTAAGTTTTTGCATCAATTCCAGTGTATAATGCCTTATCGTAAGAAGGGTAAGATTTTTTTCAATCTGCACATCAAAAATCTCAGCGCACTGTATGGCGATTTCTTCAATTTTACCGGGAATGTCATCAACACATATAAAAAGGCTTATCGCTGCATTTTGCGTAAGGTTGGGCTTGATTTTTGATTTGTCCAGAATTTCATGCAGCGTATTTACAGGCTTGCCTTCCACAAAAGAAAAATCTTTTGACTGCAGTGTTATCAATACCTGGTTGCGCTTATAAACAACTATTGGCGGCAGGTTATGAGGATTTTTTCCCGTAATAACGGTGCCGGGTAGACGCTGATCGAGGAAGCTTTTTACATATAAAGGAATATTTTTATTTTGTAAAGGCTTTATTGTTTTCGGATGTATTACCTGTGCACCGTAATAAGCCATTTCTATTACTTCTTTATAGCTCAGGCCAGGAATCGTTACTGCATCGGGGAAATCCTTTGGGTCTGCATTCATCACGCCTTCCACATCTTTCCAGATGGTTACACTTTCAGCATTTAAAATATTAGCAAATACTGCGGCGGTATAATCACTTCCCTCCCTTCCCAGCGTAGTGCTTTCATTTTCATCTGTACTGCCAATAAAACCCTGCGTAATTATTAAATTCGTTTCATTAAAAAGAGGAAGAATTTTTTCTTCAATATTTTTTTCCGTTACGATCCAATCTACTGCTGCATCCCTGAAAGTATCATCGGTGCGCAATACATCTCTTACATCAATCCATGTGTTTAAAATTTTTTCTTCATTGAGATAAAAGCTTAAAATAGTGGTTGATAACAGTTCCCCGGCACATACAATCTGGTCATAATAATAATTGTACTCTTTTACGGGCTTATCATGCAATAACCATTCTACTTCGGTAAAAAAATTCTGCAATTCATTTGTAGCTGTCTCCCATTGCTGGGTTACAGAATACTTTAATACCGTTAAATGATTTTGCTTTACTTTTTCAAAAAGCAGCAACGCTTCTTCTTTTTTACCTGCATAAAATTCTTCTGCTACCTTTTCAAGTGCATTGGTGATTTTTCCCATTGCGGAAATTACTATAAGAATTTTTTCATCCGGGTACCTAGGATTTTAGCAGATTTCTGAATACGTTCGAAACTATTGATACTTGCGCCGCCAAATTTAAACACCTTCATTGTAAAAATTTCTGTTTAGGGAAGCAAAGTAAAATCAATTATTAAAAAATAATTTTTATTTTTTACTATTATCATCGGCTCTAAAATCGCAGTTTAAACATTTATTACATATCCTGATATAAAATAGTTAAGCAATGTAAAGTATAAGACATCAAATTAATTAATTGCCCTATTTTTGTTCTTTTTGGATACAGAAGACCAATGTAAACATGCCGGTGAGAACACAATAAATTTTAAGCGGATCATCATTTATAATCATGATTGATGCGAGGCGATAAGTTTGTTGAAAGGTTTAAAAAGAACATGCAAAAAATAATTATTTCGGTTAAGGACCTGATAAAAAATTACGGCATCATTTGAGGCAGTAAAGGGCATCTCCTTTGATGTGTATGAAGGCGAAATTTTTGGATTGCTAGGCCCTAATGGTGCAGGAAAATCCACTACACTGGAAATAATAGAAACACTGAGAGAGAAAACAGCCGGTAAAATTATTGTTGATGGCCTGGATCTTGATAAGCAGCCGGATAAAATAAAAAAAATAATCGGCGTGCAATTGCAAACATCCGGGTTTTATCCGGGCCTTAACCTTCTCGAACTTATTGATCTTTTTTGCGGTCTGTACAACACAAAGGCCGATCCTTTTGAATTGCTGGAAATGGTAAATTTGAAAGAAAAGGCAAAAAACAAGTACAAAGAAATGAGCGGAGGCCAAAAACAAAGATTTTCAATAGCGACTACTTTAATAAATAAACCAAAAATTATTTTCCTCGATGAACCCACTACAGGCCTTGATCCGCAGGCGCGCCGTAACTTGTGGGAACTTATACAAAACATAAGAAACAGGGGAACTACCGTAATTATCACCACTCATTATATGGATGAAGCGGAGCAGCTTTGCGACCGTGTTGCAATAATGGACGAAGGAAAAATAATTGCACTGCAATCGCCCGATAAATTAATTGATGATCTTGTAGCATCTGGTTTCGAAAGAAAAAAAATTACTAAATCTGCCAGCCTCGAAGATGTTTTTATAAACCTTACCGGCAAAGATTTCAGGGAAGATTAAGAAATATTAATACAAATAATCCGTTATTCTCAAACTTAAAATCATAATAATTAAAACTCAATGAAAAGAATAGTATTCATGTTACCCGTACTCATATCGCTTTCCTATGCACAAGCAAAAAAACCTTCAAAACCCTTATCTGCCAAAGCTCCTGTAAAAACTGCCCTTTCTTCAACCGATAGCCTGAGTTACGCGATGGGCGTTCAAACTGCACAATATTATAAGACGCAGGGGGCAGATAAAATCAATACTGCCATGGTTAAAAAAGCATATGATGATGTATTTTCTAATAAAACACTTTTAATTTCACCGGAACTATGTAACGTGACCATTCAAAAAAAATTACAGGACTTTATGTCGCAAAAAGCAAATGTTGAAAAAGAAGCGGGCGCCAAATTTTTAGAAGAAAACAAAAAAAAGCCCGGAGTAATTACGCTGCCAAGTGGTTTGCAATATGAAATTATTACGAAAGGTACGGGGCCAATTCCAAAAGCGACCGATACTGTAAAAGCAAATTATAAAGGCACTTTAATTGACGGTAAAGAATTTGACAATTCTTACACAAGAGGGGAACCGATTACTATCCCTGTCTCTGGCGTAATCCGTGGCTGGATTGAAGCCCTGCAATTGATGCCCGTTGGCAGTAAATGGAAATTGTACATTCCCTCCGACCTGGGCTATGGAGAAAGAGGCGCGGGTGGAGCAATTCCCGGGGGGGCAGCATTGATATTTGAAATAGAGCTTTTAGATATTGTGAATAAATAACACCTGCATGGAAAAAGAACACGCGGATTTGCGGTATCCTATCGGAAAAGAAACGGAGGATGGTTTTTATGGCAACGAATATACCGAGCAAACAAAAAATGCGTTACTTAACGACATAAGAATGCTTCCCGTTTTGTTGGAGCATGCTGTTATAAACCTGGATGCATCACAGCTCGACACACCCTACCGCCCTGGCGGCTGGACGGTTCACCAGCTCGTTCACCATGTCGCCGATAGTCATATAAATGCCGTGGTTCGTTTCAAACTTGGGTTAACAGAAGATAACCCTACAGTAAAGCCATATGATGAAGCAGCATGGGCAGAATTGCCGGATACAAAAAATTTGCCCATCAATATTTCTTTAACGCTCCTTCATGCCTTGCATGCAAGATGGTACCAGCTTATGCATGATATGGCCGAAGAACAATGGCAGCGTACTATTTATCACCCGGAAAGAAAAGTTTCTTTGACGTTATGGGCATTGCTGAAGAGCTATTCATGGCACAGCAGGCACCATACTGCACACGTCACCAGGCTCCGCGAACGAATGAAATGGAGTTAGTGTCAAGTTAGTGTACTATGACAGGCTTGTTCGAAGGTTTAGAAGTTTAACATGTTTAGAGACGTCCTTAAACTCCAAATTATTAAACAATCTAAACGCTATTAATGATTAGCGTACACTATTACTGTACCAATTGTATTATTTTAGTTCTTTCATTGCACGAATTATAAACACAAATTATAAGAATGCTTTTCTTTAATTCGAGTAATTCGTGAATGAAATTCGTGTCTCCATTTTTCTACGTTCAAAGCGTAGCTTTATCATTGACATAACATTCATATGAAATGGAAAACGCTGTCTTCTGAATACTTAGTCAGGCACCCATACTTTACGGCAAGGAAAGATAAATGTGTGACACCCGAAGGTAAAATTATAGAAGAATATTTTGTGGTTGAGTTACCGGCAACTGCATGCGCTGTTGCAATTACTGAAGACGGCAAAGTATTGATGGTAAAACAGTACAGGCATCCCGTTGGCGATGTGTTACTTGAATTACCGGGTGGCTTTATTGATAAAAATGAACTGCCCGAAGTAGCTATGGCCAGGGAGCTTATGGAAGAAACCGGGTATGCATTTTCATCTATCGAAGAAGTAGGCAAAATTGCTGCCAATCCAGGTGTACTCGATAACTTCACCAGGCTGTTTTTAGCACGTGGAGGTAGAAAAACAAGTAGCCAAAATTTGGATCAC
Source organism: uncultured Chitinophagaceae bacterium (assembly GCA_963800635.1). Taxonomy (GTDB): domain Bacteria; phylum Bacteroidota; class Bacteroidia; order Chitinophagales; family Chitinophagaceae; genus Ginsengibacter. Next base: position 236,306 of record CAWDCB010000011.1, on the reverse strand, counting down.
AATGAAGATATAGAAGTGGTAACAATTTCTTTAGATGAATTAAAAACCCTGTTTTTAGAAAATAAAATTGTTCAGTCACTTCACGCTAATTGTATCTTTTATGCCTTACGGAAGATGGGACAAATCTGAAGTTGTAATTTTAAATTCAAACCGGAAAATTTTAAGATCATGAGAGTAATCGTTTACATATTTTTTTTTATAGTTCCGTCTATAACTTTTTCCCAAATTGATACGTCTTTCATTTCGAAAATAAAATCATTGGATACAGCCAATATTCTTGCGCTGGATACCGCTGCTGTGCCCAATGATGGGATGACAAAGAAAATAAAGCTCCTCAGAAGTGAAAAACGTGGATTAAACTTAGAAACTGTGTTAAGAATCAAATTAACTGAACAACAGCAAAAAGACACAACGCATTCAAAAGAATTTTATGACAAATTGCTTAGTGAAGTAACGACAGGAAAAACAAGTATTCTAATTGAAAACAGCCTTATTAATTTATATAGAAGAAATTTCAGTGAAAAAGAAATTGACGAACTGATCAGCTTTTATAAAACTTCTGCCGGCAAAAAGATGGATACAGAATATATATTATTGATGGTAGAATCTATGAAAGACGCAGAGCTACTTCTAAAATTGGCGTCAAAAAATATAGAGCCGCAAGACAAAAAATAACTTTGAACCTTGAACTTTGAACCTTCAGCCTTCAACCTTTAAACCTTCAACGGATCTAACCTCACCCACCACAAACACACTCCCGCATACAACAATCATGATCGTTCTTCGAGATGCAGCATCCATAGCAGCCTTCAGGGCTTTATTTACTTCATCGTAAGCAGATCCGCTCAGATGAAACCGCTTCGCTCTTTCAAGTAATTCATCTTCAGGTAATGCCCGGGGAATTTGTGCCCTGGTAAAATAATATTCCGCCTTGGAAGGAAGCTGTTCCAGTACTTTTTCAATTTCTTTATCTTTTACCATTCCAAAAACAATGTGCAGCTTTTTATAAGTGCTGTTATTAATTTGCTTAACAAGTTGCTTGTATTCCATCAACATTATGAGCTACATCAAGAACCACCAAGGGCTTGTCGTGAATTATTTCCCACCTGCCATGCAGGCCGGTAAATTTTTCAACATTGCGCAATGCTTTTTGAATATTTTTTTCTTCCAATAAAAAATTATTTTTAAGCAAATCAATTGCAGTAAGAACCGTTAGTAAATTTTTTGACTGGTAAAGCCCCGAAAGATCAAGCGCATAGTCATTGTAATGTTTCTTGTTATGATCAAGCACCCAACCTGTAATGCTTTCATGCTTCAGGTGAATAGAAACTATTTCAAATTTTTCTTCCGCAAAAAATATTGGGGACTTGTTTCCTGTGCTTTTTTCTGAAAAATTATTTTTGTTTCCGGGATTACTTCTCCAATTACTACCGGCACGTTCTGTTTAATAATTCCTGCCTTTTCAAATGCAATTTTATCAAGTGAATCTCCCAGTATGTCCATGTGATCAAATCCTATATTAGTGATGACCGAAAGCAGCGGGGTAATCACGTTAGTACTGTCAAGCCTGCCTCCCAGCCCGGTTTCTATGACAGCAATATCTACTTTCTCCTGTACAAAATATTCAAGGGACATTACAAAAGTGAGTTCAAAAAATGAGGGTTGTATTTCTTCGGCAATCGTTTTAGTTTTTTCTACAAAAGCAACAATGAACGATTTCGAAATCATTCGCCCGTTTATCTTTATTCTTTCCCTGAAATCTTTTAAGTGAGGAGAAGTATATAAGCCTGTCTTATAACCACATTGCTGAAAACTGCCGCGAGCATATGGCTTACCGATCCTTTGCCATTAGTACCTGCGATATGAATTGTTTTTATTTTCTTTTGCGGATCTCCAAGGTGTTTACAAAGAGCCAGGGTATTATTTAAATCTGCTTTGTAAGCCCTTATGCCAATGCTGCTGTATAGCGGTAATTTATTATACAGGTAATGTATGTTTGCTCGTAAGTCATGTAGAGTAAATATAATTATGCTGAATGTGAAAATTAGCAATGAGCCAATTAGCCAAATATAAAGATAGCCAATTGTGAAATGAAGTCAATTCGTTAGTTGCCTGCAATTCACAACATGTACCTATGAACATAGATTAGCTTTTTAAAACAAAAACAAAAAGAATCGTACCGCTCTCCACATCATTCTGGCTGGGCGGGAATTTTAATTCTTTTGCTTTTTGTATCGCAATAGTTCTGAGAGAACTGTTTGAGGTTGTAGTTCCGCGGGCTATTCCGGCATCGGTTACTTTACCGCCCGCATCAACTTTTATATCAACATATACTTTGGCATTTTCATTAAAATCATCCTGCATGGATGGGAAATGAATTGGCCTTCGGCCGGATAGCCCGCGAACAACACTTACCCCGCTTCTGCCACCGGGTGAATTTCCATAGGCATCTGGTTTTCCATCAGGGCTTCCTGCATCACCATTGCCTGGCTTATATCCCTGGTTCCTGTAACCGTTATCTTCTGTGGCGCCATTACCACCATTACCATTTCCCCCTTTATACAAAGGAAGTTTGGGCTTTAGGTGGGGCAGGATTTGGATTAATAACAGGGGAAGGATTAATATTCCTGGATGTTTTAACAACAGTTGCTTTATTAATATCCTTTGCATCTTCCTTAGGCTTTTCAGCCTTTACAACAGGCGCGGCTTCCTTATCATCATTATTTTCATCTGCCTGAACACTTCGCGAAGGGCTTTCGGTTACCTTGACCGCTTTTTGATGCGATTGTATACTTTGATTATCCGGCGCCCTCTCGCCCTTTACGAGCGGTTGTATATTACCCATACCTTCCTGTTCATTTCCAAGGTTCACATCAATCAAATCCTGCACCGTGGGAACTGGCGGAATCTGCAATGGCCAGGTATAAAATATAGCAATGATGAGAAAAATACCGCAAATGCATGCATGTATACAAAAATGCCTTCCTGTTTTTTTCTGATTCGAAAGAATGATTAATTGCTGTGCTTTCCACAATGTTTATTTAGTTCACCTCAAATTTATACTATTGTTAAAAAAATACGTACTTCATAAATGTTAAAAGAAACAACTCTTATCCAAAACGATTGTAAATAAAGCCGGGCATATATTTTAAAAGCCACGCAATAATTGCCCATCGCTTTGTTATATATGCCCTTTTTTTCTTTTTTTGTATCGCTTCAAAAATCTGGGCAGCAGCTTTTTCAACCGGAGCAACCCAAAATTTTTTATCGCCTTTTGCCATGTGCGTATTAACAAAGCCAGGCTGAATATCTGTGATGGCAATATTTTTTCGTAATCTTTTTGCTTTGAGATACAATCCTTCCATATAAGTACTCTCAAACGATTTTGCTGCACTATAAGCCGGCGCCATACCATTGCCGCGAATAGAAGCAATAGATGAAATGCAGGCTATTTGCCCATGGCCCTGGTTAACAAAGTAATTAAACGCGTAACAAACAATTTCAATAAAACCATTTACATTAATGGCTATGGTCTTGCTTTCAATTTCCCAGTCCAGTTCTTTTGAAGGTTCCCCATAGCCGCTATTATAAATAAGGATATCAAGCCCGTTAAGTTTTTCAATAAGGCTTTGAAAGTGGGGTATATTTTCTTTGCCGGTAACATCAAAGCATTCAATAAAAATATTCTCCGGAAATTCTTCCTGCAATGATATTAATAATTGCATTCTCCTACCGGTAACGCCTACACGAAATTTGTTTGAAGCATAAATCCTGGCAAGCTCTCTTCCAATACCTGAAGTTGCACCTATGATAATAATTTTTTTTTGCTCATTCTTCATTGAAGCTTTCATTATAAATCTATCTCCTTTCCCGAATAGCAAACTTCCTATCCGCACCATATTACTACCTTCTTCTATAGCTATTTTATAATCCGCGCTCATACCCATACTCAGAATAGACAATTGGCAATTGGTAACAGGTAATGCTGAATATTTATCAAATAATGATTTCAAAAATTTGAATTCATTTTTAACTACGCTGGTATCATTTGTAAAAGATGCCATTCCCATCAAGCCGCAAATGCGAACGTTGGCGTAATTTGTATAATTCGTGGAATTCGTGTCTATTAATTCATCCAGTTCATCTTCATCCAACCCAAATTTTGTTTCCTCTTTTGCAATGTGAACCTGCAACAGGCAATCAATTATACGATTGACTTTTTTTGCCTGTTTATCAATTTCAACTAATAATTTTTTACTGTCAACCCCCTGTATCAATGACACAAACGGAGCAATATATTTTACTTTATTGGATTGAAGATGGCCAATAAAATGCCAGCGGATATCTTTGGGTAACTGTTCATATTTTCCGGTTAATTCTCCTACATAATTTTCTCCGAAATCTCTTTGTCCGAGGTTATATAATTCTAAAATTTCTTCAGCAGGCTTTGTTTTTGAAACAGCAACAAGTGCAACGTTTTGACCCGACAGCTCTTCACTTATTTTTTTATATGATTCTAAATTTACAGGCAATGTTACGTAAGTGATTTTAAATTCAATAAAGTAGGAAACGAAGACAAGGCAAATGAGTCATTAGTGAAGAACGCCACATTAGCACATTGGCTAATCAGCACATTAGCTAATTATTTCAAAATCGCCCTGCTGATCACAATTCGCTGCACCTCACTGGTACCTTCATAAATCTGGGTGATCTTGGCATCACGCATCATTCTTTCAACATGATATTCTTTTACATAACCATAGCCTCCATGAATTTGAATGGCTTCTGTGGTGGCCCACATTGCGGTTTCGCTTGCAAATACTTTTGCCATTGCAGCACTTTCTGTATAATCAATTCCTTTATCTTTTTGCCACGCAGCCCTGAAAGCAAAGCAATCGTGCCGCTTCAATTCTTGTTGCCATATCCGCAAGCTTAAACTGGATGATCTGGTGATTTTTAATTTGGGTACCAAAAGCTTTACGCTCTTTTGAATAAGCTATTGATCTTTCATAAGCGCCTGACGCAAGCCCTAGTGCCTGCGAAGCAATGCCAATGCGGCCACCTGAAAGCGTCATCATTGCAAATTTAAAACCGAAACCATCTTTTCCAATCCTGTTTTCTTTCGGGACTTTTACATCGGTGAAAGAAATGCTGTGCGTATCGCTTCCGCGTATCCCTAATTTATTTTCTTTTGCGCCAACCGTTATACCAGGCCAGTTTTTTTCAACTATAAATACATCAATGCCGTAGCTTTTTTTGCTGGCATCTGTTTGTGCAAAAACCAGGTAACACGATGCGCTGTTGCCGTTAGTAATCCAGTTTTTTACTCCATTAATAACATAATGATCACCTTTTTCTACGGCAATAGTTCTTTGCGAAGTGGCGTCACTGCCGGCTTCCGGCTCACTCAGCAGAAAAGCGCCAATATATAATTTGCCATCTTTTTGGCCCTGCGCAAGCGGGGTTAAATATTTTTTCTTTTGGTCTTCACTACCAAAAGCTTCGATACCGTAGCAAACCAAACTATTATTTACACTCATGCATACACTGGTGCTTGCATCAACTTTACTGATCTCCTCCATTGCCAGTACATAGCTTATGGCATCAAGGCCTGATCCACCATAATCCGGGCTTATCATCATGCCCATAAAGCCCGAGCTCAGACAACTTCATTACCTGTTCATATGGAAATTTTTGCAGCTCATCCCTTTCAATAACACCGGGCAGGCATTCATTATTTGCAAAATCACGTGCAGCCTGGCGTATCATCATTTGCTCTTCTGTAAGTTTGAATTCCATAATTAACTTGTAAGGGTGTAAAAGTACATTAATTAGCTAATTATGATAGCTAATTAGCTAATCACTACCTTTGCGCACTTTATGAAATATACTAATGAAATACAAAAGCGCAGGACCTTTGCAATTATCTCTCACCCGGATGCGGGAAAAACAACGCTTACAGAAAAATTTTTGCTGTTTGGTGGCGCCATCCAAATTGCAGGAGCTGTAAAAAGCAATAAAATAAAAAAACATGCCACCTCCGATTTTATGGAAATAGAAAGGCAGCGTGGAATTTCTGTGGCAACTTCAGTAATGAGCTTTGAATATAAGAATATATTAGTGAACCTTCTCGATACGCCCGGGCCACAAAGATTTTGCAGAAGATACTTATCGTACACTAACTGCAGTGGACAGTGTTGTGCTGGTAATTGATTGTGTGAAAGGTGTTGAAGAGCAAACAAGAAGGCTGATGGAAGTTTGCCGGATGCGAGCTACGCCGGTAATTGTTTTTGTGAACAAGCTTGACCGCGATGGTAAAAATCCGTTTGATCTTTTGGATGAAATTGAATCTGAATTAAAAATAAGCCTGCATCCTTTAAGCTGGCCGATAAATATGGGCAGAGAATTTAAAGGCGTTTATAATTTATATGATAAAAGCCTGCTGCTTTTTAATCCAAATCAAAAAGCAACGGAAGAAGATTATTTACCCCTTGATGATTTGAATGATGATATTTTGCCAAAAAGGATAGGGGCAAAAGATGCTGCACGGTTACAGGAAGATGTTGAATTAATAGAAGGCGTCTATGGAGATTTTGATAGGGACCTTTACCTGCAGGGAAAAGTCGCACCTGTATTTTTTGGCAGCGCCATTAATAATTTTGGTGTGAAAGAGTTATTGGAAACTTTTATACAAATCGCGCCGTTACCCCAGCACAGGGCAGTAACTACAAGAATTGTAGAGCCGGATGAAGATAAGTTCAGCGGATTTATTTTTAAAATACATGCCAATCTTGATCCCAGGCACCGCGACAGGATCGCTTTTTTAAGAGTATGCGCCGGGAAATTTGAACGCAATAAATATTTTCATCATGTGCGTTTAGACAAGAACGTTAGGTTCAGTAATCCTTATAGTTTTTTGGCAAGGGATAAAGATGTGATCGATTCAGCTTTTCCGGGCGATGTGGTTGGCTTATTTGATACAGGAAGTTTTAAGATCGGTGATACGCTTACTGAAGGAGAAGATTTTTATTTTACCGGGATTCCTTCATTTTCTCCGGAGATTTTCAAAGAGGTTGTGAATAAAGACCCCATGAAAACAAAGCAACTTGAGAAAGGACTTGTTGCAGCTTACAGACGAAGGCGTTGCACAATTATTCACTCAATTTGGAGGTAATAAAAAAATTATAGGCTGTGTGGGCGAACTCCAGTTTGAAGTAATACAATATCGTTTGCTGAATGAATACAGCGCTTCCGTTCAGTTGAATTCACTTCCATTTTATAAAGCCTGCTGGCTCACTTCTGAAGATCCAAAAAAACTGCAGGAATTTATAAGATTCAAGTCTTCTAATATTGCCGAAGATAAGGATGGGCATATAGTGTACCTTGCACAAAGTGAATGGTTCCTCAATACCGAGAGAACCAATAATCCGGGTATTGAATTTCATTTTACCAGTGAAATTCATAAATAAAAACAATGATATTCGAAACAAAAAGATTGTATGTAACCAAATGGAAGCCGAAAGATTTAAATGCGCTACATGAGCTATATAATGATCTGGCGATAAAAGAATTTATTCTTCCACAGCTTACCATTGAAGAAACGAGGTCTATTTTCGAAAATCAATTAAATCACTATAGCGGAAATTTTCCTTTCGGCAGGTATTTTATTGTCGAAAAACTCAGCAATAAATTTATTGGCCTTCTGCTTCTTAAAAAGAATAATAAAAAGAAAGGGGTGGAAATAGGGTATTCCCTGATAAAAAACTATTGGAAAAAAGGATATGCTACGGAAATTGTAAAGGAAAGTATTGCCTGGATATTTGAATCTAAAGGGTTTTCATCTATCTATGCAATAACCGAAATGTACAATGAAAATTCGAAAAATGTTCTTTTAAAATGTGGCTTTCTTCCCGAAAAAAATTTTATTGAAAATGGTGAAGAAATGAATTTGTTTGAACTTACAAAGGGAAACACTTCAATACAAACTGTTTAGAAGCGATGATCTATCTCTTAGCGAACCCGCGGCTATAAACATTGTTTTCGGGAAAGCTTATTGATGCACTAATAATTTGCCTTTACCAGCCAGGTCTGCGCAATTTTTGATATACTATCTTCGAATCACTATCACGCACGCCCTGTCCGATTATTTAGTTTTATCATTGTCCTGATAGTGCCAACTGTATCAAAAAATCACATTCATATTTACCGCGTTTCCATCAGGCCTGGTTACCTCTAATTGGTAAATACCATGAGCTGAATATTTATCTGCCTGTAGTGTTTCAGTACTGCTTCCCTCTGCATGATTGATTTGTTTCGATATCATTACCTGGCCCAATTTATTAAGCAGGCGTATTCCGTATGCTCCTGCAGGCTGATTGATAAGCTGGAGGTTGATCGTACCATTGATAACAGGGTTAGGATAAATGGAAATACTCCGGGTACCTTTGCCTATCAACACTTTTACAATTGTACTATACACTATCCTGTCATTGTTGTCTGTGCTTTGTAACCGGTAATAATGATAACCTGCCGAAGGCTGTACATCGAGCCAGTTGTAATTACTCAATATAGAATTGTTGGCTACCATAGTAGTAGCGGTGGCATAATGGTTGCCGTCGGCAGAGGTTTCCACATCATACTTTTTCATATTCGTTTCATTTTCCACTTTCCATTCCACCGCTATATCCTTATTTTGCTGGTAAGCTTTTATTGAAGTGAACGTAAGCGGCAGAACCGACAACTGCTTAAACACGATCCTGAAACGATCCGGGGCATAAGAACCTGCTATGTTTACAATATTAAAATCTGCAACGGTACTCCCGTTAAGGTTGAGCGGTGTACTGGTATGTAGATAAGTATCTTCCAAAAATCCACTCAGTCCGGTGCTTAGCTGGCCGGCTGTAAATTGAAAACGGTATTTCTGAACTTTAGTACCGGTAAGGTTGAGGAAGATCGTATCTTCTTCAATAATGGTATGCCTCCTTTCTATTACCAAGAATTTGTTAGCTGTTTTTATAGATAGATTTTCAGCAGTATTTGGTGATTTAATGGCGTCCATATCATCTACATTGTTGCTGTAACTGTTATCATAATTATTAAGCACCCCATCTACCATATATGTGCTGTTATCCGCATTTACTCCATACAAACCGGTTCTCAGTTGTGGCTGAGTTAACCTGGCCGGCCTTGAAACCTGGCTGCTGCCACTGGTTTTGGCTGCTTCTTTAAAAGTAAGGCTGCCATCACCGCTACTGTCTGCCTGTACAAGAAATGCCTGCCCGCTCTGCAGGTTATTACTTACGCTCCCCGGCAAGCCATAGCTTCCAAGCCCTGGCGTAATTAAATAGTCAGCTCCGTTGTAAGAAAAGGTCTGGTAACCTCCGTAGCCACTGCCGCCCCCAAGGTTGGGATCCCACACATAGAAAAAGTCTTTGAGTCCTGTTTTGTTTATGTTGCGCATATCCAATGAAGAGGCATACGGATTGCCTATTGAAGCAAACTTACCTGCAGTCACCGGCACAGGCGCCTGATCACCGGTATATAAATTTCCTTTGGTACGTAAAATAGTTGAGGTTACCGGCGAAGTGAACGCATTGGCAGACCTGTCTCCTCTTATAAAAATTATATAACCGCTGACATTCTTAATGGTACCGGTTGTATTCGGCACAGCGGTCCAGCTATTGCTTGCCGAATTGTATGTTTTCATGGAAGGCGTTGACGTGTATACATCAAACCCTGCCGGGGTGCCACCCGGGCCGGTAATTTGAGTTCCAAAACCCGCCACGCAGTCGAGGTTGGCGCCGCAACCTTCCTGCCATGTTTGTTGCGTAGACTGAGTAGTGTTGGTTGGAACTGAAAGCAATCTCCAGGCCTTATGGGCTGAAATATATCTTTCCACCGTTACATTACCCGTGATGATATTACCGGTCATATCTCCAACCGATGCGGTGTTCAATGCCGTTGATTTTAGTGTTAAGAAATCATTGGTATTTAACGTCATGCCAATGCTGGAGTAAGCCAAAGAACCATACAGATCCAGGGCTCCGCCAAGTACAACACCACCTGCACTGCTGTTACTGATAACGAGATTGTTTAGAGCATTATTTTGGAAAGTATTGGCGCTAATTGTTTGTGATGAAGAACCATTCATTTCGATGGTGCCGTTGCTGGCGTTGACTATTCCGTTGTTAATAATCGCTCCCTTCACTTGCAGTGTTGAATTAACTGTTAAGATGGCAGCGCTTTGTACAGTTGCCGTATCAATTGTTGCGGTTCCTGTACTTATCACCGGGAAAAATCTGCCGGCCTGGAGCGCTGCCGGTATAAGAATTTCGATATTGGCATTAGGAACGCCGCCAAGCCAGTTACCGGGTGTAAACCAATCAGGAGTACCCGCTGCTCCGGTCCAGGTAGTAATTTTAGGCCCTTCGCCGACTACAAAAGATCCAAAGGAAACCAATCCTGTTGACTGGATGGAGGTAGGCAGAGGCGAGGCAACGTTAGAAAAACCCCATGAAGTACCGTTGTATACACTTGTTTTAAAATTTGCTGTTGTTGCACCCGCATCTACATCAGGCGCTACCCAATTTAAGGTGGTTGCCGCCGTTGTGAATCCAACACCTGTATTGGTCAGCGTCCAGTAACGGTTTACATCGAGATTTTTATTTATCCCTGAAAGGTCAATTTGCGGATGTTCTGCCGAAGTGGTCCTTGCTGTAAGGTTACCACTTACCGAAACGTTTGCAAATAGTATTGTTGCAGGGGTGTAATAAGTGGAATCCCCTATTTCAAATGCCCTTGGAACATTAGTGCCGGTGGCAATGCTTTTTTGCAAATTTCCATTGATCCAACCGGTATTCTGTGCTGCTCCTGTAACAGTTCCTGATGAAGGCTGAATAACAAGGTTACTCCCCGTTTGTATGGTTCCCTTAATAAAATTTAATACTCCGTTCACGGTCACATTAGACGATAATGTAGTTAAACCCGCTGTTTTATTAAGGGTAAGATTATTAAAATTTGACAAGGTAAAAATATCCTGTGCGCCGGCGCCATTCAATACAAAAGTTGATGTGCCGCTATTAATAGTTCCACTGTTCGATAATCGGCCACCTACCGAATCGATATAATTGCCTGCACTAAAAATGGCACCACTATTTATAGTAAAATTATTAAACATACTCCAGGCCGATGAAGGGGTTATTCCAATAGCATTTGTATTAGAAATGACGACATTATTGAAAGACAAAGGACTGGCCCCTGCTATAGTCACGGCACCGGCGCCTCCAAAGACCGCTGTGCCTGTACTTATAAAACTATTACCAAGACTTATTGTAGCCGGAGCCGGAGATACGAAATTTAAAACACCGCTGCTGTTGATGGTGCCATTGTTTGTCACATCACCATACAAATCGTGCGAAAAAGCGTCTCCATTCCATATTGCACCACTTCCAACAGTAAAAGAGTGATTTACGGTCCATTTATACACCGCAGTTACTCCACCGGTGTTATTAATGGTCACATTGCCGAATAGTGGGCCTGAGCTTGAGTTTAGCACTGGCGAAACAGAACCATTAAAAAATATGTTTGCCACTTTATAAACCGCATTTATCAATCGTAATGTTTGTACAACGTTGCCGGTATATGTTATTGTGCCGCTGTCATTAATATTGCCCCCATTATTTGTAAAATCTCCGTTAACGGTGAGAAATGTGGACGGCCCGGCGGTAACAATTCCTGTATTGGTAACCGTGTATAATCCATTAAAGGCAAGATTGGCCTGGTAAGAGTACGTGCCGGACACTGTCATTGTATTGAAAGTAGTGTTACCTGAGATGACTTTGGAAACGCCTGTGAATAATACCGTGCTTGCCGATGGTATAAAAATTCCGTTGTTGACCCAATTGCCCGCCAGGGAAATTGTATATGCGGCGCCGTCAAGCGTAGCACTACTTTCAATGGTAAGGTTTCCTTTTACCGAAACCGAAGTTACAAGGAGTTTGGAGTTGGCTCCGCCGTTTCTGAATATAATGTTTCCAAAATCTATGCCTTCGGAACTAATATATTGTGGAGATGTGCCATTGTAAATGATCGTACTGTTCACACCTATTACTTTGGCGGAAAAATTAGCCGGGCCGTTATTTCCTCCTATTATTGCCGTGGCTCCGTTGGCAATAGTAGCCGTACCCCCTACTATATCCCTCGTAAAATTATAGCTCATAAAATCAAACGTGCCTGACATGATATTAAAATCTCCCGTTACTGTTACGTCGCCGGCAAGGCTGGCAGTGCCAGATGGCTTATTAATGATTAAATTATTAAAAGTGGAGGCTGAAATAGCTTGTGTACCACTGCCGTCAAAAATTTCATTCGAGCCGTTGGAAATAAAATTTCCATTATTATTCCAGTTACCCTGTATATGAAGCACCTGGTAATTTTGAAGCGTTGCACCTGCGTTAACGGTAACGTTACCTGCCACGGATGTTATTGAAGAATTATCCAACTCGCCGGAGGAAACTAAAAGGCTTCCGGCAATATTTACGGGGTTATCAATAACTGCTAATCCCCCTGTTTTATTAATGGTTAGATTATTATAACTGACGTGGGCTACGTCCTGGTTTTCTGAACCATCATAGGTTACAGTTCCACTTCCGGCTGTGAAAGTTCCACTGCTATAAGCAAAATTTCCATAAATATTTAATGTTCCTGCGGCGCTGAAATTTATGTTGGCACCTCCACTTTCTGACAATGAGCCGAAAATTGTTACGCTTCCGGAACCAATATTAAGATTTATTGCATCGCCGTATGTACCGTCACTTAAATCAATGTTACCGTTTACTATTAAAGATTGATTGTTTACATTTATAGTATGGGTTGCACTACCTGCCCAATTTCCGTTAAGATTTCCTGTCGTGGTTAGAGATCCTCCGCCGCCAAGTGTAAGCGTTACCGCCTGCGCGCTTCCGAAAACAATATTTTTTACGGTTACATTATTAGTAATCGTAGGCTGGTTCGCAAATGCCGCCGTCCCAAGGTCGACGATATCTGTTGAAGAAGGAGGCCTTGATCCGGAACCCTGCAAAACAGTCCAGTTAGCCGCCGTATTCCAGTCGGTACTTACACTTCCATTCCATTGTACCAGGTTCGCATCATCGGAAAGTGTCCACCTGTTGGTGATATCAGTTAACCCGCTCAGTTCTACATAATTGGAAGTTGCATCATTGGCTGTTTTACCAACACTGGTCCATAAAGAACCATCATAATGCCATAATGCCATGGAGGATTCGTTATTGCCATTTACTTCATCATCTTCATAATGCAGGCGAAGCGTTGCATTATAGGTTCCTGCCGGAACAGATATATTATAAACCCTGCTGATAGAACCGCCAAAGGGAAAATCGCTGACCGAGCCTTCGACAACCGAGACAGTAACGGAGGTAACTGCAGAAACAGAAGAAAAAGTAATCGTATTATCAGGGCCCTCGAATGCATAAGCAACACCGGTCGTGAAAGCATGAGTGCGCTGAATATTTCCATATATAAAACCGTTACCGGTTCTTGTATTTGTAATTGTAATTGTGTTTGCGCCTGTTTCAATAATACCATTGATCATATTCACCACAGCCGCCGAAACATTACTTTGTAATATCAGTTGTGTTGATGCACTGCTGGTATTGCTCGTAAGAATATTAAAGGTGGTAGCGCCGGTTATCAGCGTTGTTGCTGGCCCGATAAATTGTATCGTACCTGAACCCGGAATAAAAGTTCCGTTGTTTGTCCAGTTACCATAAATGGAATGCGTATAGCTTGAAGGATCGAACGTTGTGCCGGCTGCAATTGTAATGTCGGCATTTAAGACAATAGGGCCAACGGCCGTTTTTGTATTACCGTTTGATAAGATAAGATTGCTGTAGGTTATCGCATTAATATTCTGAGCGCCCGTTCCATTAAAATTTACGGTATTGGGGGCAGATGTGGCCACATCGAAAGTGCCACTCGCTATGGTAAAAATATTTGCGATACCCATGACGGAACCCGCTGCCAATTGCAATGAGGTTCCATTAATAACCGCATTAAAAAGGTTAGCAGTTCCGCTCAAAGTAGATGTGCCTGTAAAAGTTGCTGTTCCTGCTGCTGCAGAAAAACCTCCACTAACTCTAAGGCTCAACGATATGCCAAAGTTGGCCGTAGTTGTAACAGTTCCTGTAATAGAAAGCTGTCCAAAAACTATAACGCCTGAACCCGATATAGTTTTTGAAGTACCGCTCATAGTAACGGTGTTGGTGCTTCCGGTGAAGCTTCCCGTGACTACAAGGTTACCGGTAAGGTTTAAGGAAATTAAAGTGGTTACAGTCCCGCTGATGTTAAGATTTTCGAGTGATATACCGGTGCCGCTGATAGTCGTTCCGGCTCCCGTCATTTTTAGTGTTCCGCCAGAAGCCTGTGTAAACGAACCGGATCCTGTAGTTGCAAGGTTGCCGCTAAGCGTAATATTTACGGCTGAAAAAGCAACTCCGGAAACCGCAACAGTAAGGTTATTGAAATTTTGAACGCCGCCGCCGCCAACTAACGTTCCAGACCCTGCAAAAATGATAGTACTGGTGTTGCCTGTAAACGTTCCGCTATTGGTCCAGTTGCCCCCAATAGTATGAGTATAGCTGCCGCCATTAAACGTGGTGCCAGGCCCGACAGAAATATTTCCGTTAACCGCAATATTTGAACCAGCAGTAAATGAAACCGAAGTACCGGTACCCCGAATACTACTAAAATTGCCTGAAATAGTCATTGATGTTCCGGGAAAAGTTTTTACGGCTGCACCTATCAAACTGCTTAATTTAAGATTTCCATAAGCTTGGTTTGATACCGCCTGGTTAGTGCCCGAATATTCCACGGTACTGCCTACTCCTAATGAGTTGGTTGTATAATTGAAGGGAAAAGTATTGGTTCCTCCAATCTTCAAAGTTGCACTATTTGCTACATTCAATGTACCCCCGGTTGTTACACGGTTAGCAGTAAAGGCGGCAAGGTCAAATGTTCCACCGGATACTGAAAGGTCTCCGCTGATGTTGGCATTTGCCTGTAATGTAACAATGAACCCGGTATTGGAAATAGTAAGGTTGTTAAATGTTGTTGCAAATGCGCCACCAATTGACTGCGCGGTTGTACCATTGAAAGTTACGGTACCGGTTCCTGCTGTAAAAGCGGTTGTTGAAACATTGTTAATCCAGTTGCCGCGAACTGTAATACCGAAATTGTTAGCATTTAAAGTGCCCAACGAAATTATAAGGTTATTTTTCACAACAACAGCAACCGGTAAAAGAAGGCCATTGCTATTGTTTAGCATTAGATTATTAAATGTGGTTGCACCTGAAAAAGTTTGCTGGCCGGAAGTACCATTGAAATTAGTTGTTCCATTATCAGTATACGTGCCGCTGTTGGTAAGCATTCCGGCAATATTTAAAGTACCCGTAGCGGTTACCGTTACCGTATCGCCAATGTTGATGTTAAGGCTGTTGCAATAAACACTATCGGTTATTAAAGGCATTTTAGGCGTACCTGATGGTATCGTAACGTCTGTTGAAGAGGTGGGAACAATTCCTCCACACCAATTAACCGGATCATGCCAGTTGGTGGTAATCCCGAGCCAGTCTCCAAAGTGCGTTACTGTAACGTTAACCGTATCCGGGATGTCAGAAGGTATGGATGTACAGGTGCTGTCTGACAAACTTACAATACTAAAGGCCGTAGTAGAGGTCACCACAAGTGTATCAATGATCAGGGGTGCTATCCCGCTCAAAGTGTCTCCGTTGCTAAGTACAGCAGTGATTGTTCCGATCCCGGTGACCGCAATATTCAGATGAATAATTCCGCTGTCACACAAGGATGTTTGTGAACTGATATGAGCTGTTGGCCGTTGATTTATGATAACCATCGTGCTATCCATCTCGGAGCATCCTGTCGAATCTGTTACAGTTATTTTATACTTTCCTGAAGCCGTTAAGAGTAAGGCGGGATTTTGTAGTGTTGATACCACTACACTAGCAGGGTTAGTCCAACTGAAGTGCGGACTTATGCCACTTCCCGGATTCACCGTAAGATATACACTATCACCGGCACAAACCGGTGAATTATTTCCGGATATAATTGTAAATCCTTTGTAATTAAATTCATAAGCGCCCAGGCCGGGGGTCACCGGACTTCGCGGCTTATTATTTATATCAGTATTAATAAGAACCGGTGTTGTAATCGGCGTTCCCGCATTAACAAAAGCGCAATTACTTATACTATCCGGCTCCAGGTCATAAGTAGAACTAATAAAACTAATCGCATTACTTATTGAATGCGCATCACCGCCGGACAAACTTTGCCACTGCGCAAATGTTGTACTGGTGCCAACACCCCACTCTCCTGCGGTATTTGCATTAATACTATAAAAATCATTATAATCCGATCCGGTCGATGCCCATGTGGCGGGAGGCGAAGTAAGATTACTAACGGCATAGTTAAGACCGGTACCCGTTCTTACATTTACGAAAATATTATCTTTCAAAACAGGTGAACTGTTAGCCGATAATAAAAATGCGGCCGAACGCACTGCGGTTCCGGTTGAGTTCCCATTGACTCTTACTGTATTATGGAAGTAATTCCAATTGGTGAGGGAACCATCGATGATGCCATAAATCTTTATACTGTTTGTGTTTGTAGAATTACCAATTCTTAATGAATTATTATAAACATTGAACGCACCATTAGCAGCCACGATGTGAGAAATGACCGCACCGGCACCTGTCGCTACATTTGTGAATGCAACAAACCGGTTGTTGAAAATATTCCCTGATCCGGCGGCAGTTATTCCAATGCCGGTTAGCATAACATTAATGCCTGCAACTGACGTTGCAGCAAACCCTGAAAACCGGTTATTATTTATAATCTGGCCGGCAGCCGTTGTTGAGTTCAAAAGCCCTATGATAGCAGACCCTGCCGGGCTGCTGGTTTCAGCATTTGCAATTGCTTTATTTGACGCCGTTGAAAAATTTGACAGTATATTGCCCGAAACGGTAGTTGCGTAACCACCAGATACATTTAATCCGGTTATTTGAGCATTTGTTCCTGTAGAAGAAAGTACAATGCTGTTTATAAGATTATTACTTATCGTTGAAGGTGAGCTGGAAATAATCCCTGCATAAACAGTAGAACCGGCATTTGAATTTGCCGCGGTTTTAATTAATTGAATGGTGTCGCTGTTAATAGTAATGACCGCGCTGCTTAACAAAGCGGCATTATTTATACCGGTAAAACTTCCTGAAGACGTTGTGCTTAGGTTGGAAATATTTTCGATCCTGTTGCTGTTTACTTCAACCGGAGCATTAACTGCTGCACCAATTACAATCCCCGCTATTGATGTGGTTGCAGAAGTAGAAGCTGCCAGAACGCGAATGCTGTTGGATATGGCAGTACTTCCGATCAGGTTATTGTCAACCTGCGTTGGCGCTGCTGCGTTATTTATATAAATGCCCCTGACAGATGAGGGCGCGGGAGATGCGCCTATATTGCTCACATCAAATCCACTAACGTGATTGTTATTGACAACACCGCCACTGCTAAGGCAATTGATGCCGGTAATGTTGGAAGTATTTACCAGGGAAGCAGTAGAAGTAGTAACAGCAATACTTCCGTTGACGCTTAACGAGCCAATAGTATTTCCGTCTGCCGGAAGGCTTCCTCCAATATTTATTCCCGAACCATTAGCTTCTATTCCTATGAACGCGTTTGAATTCGCTGCAGTCGGAACCGAAGAAAGTGAGATCCCGGCAATAGTATTTCCCTTAATATTCGAGGCAGGTGACGAACTGTTTGTTGTTAATAAAATACCCTGGTAAGAAACGTTGCCAAGTGTTGACCCATAAATCGCATTGGCCCCCGTTGACAGGCTTGAGCTTCCACCAATATAATTATTTTGTATAGAATATCCTGAGCCACCCAATATTCTTATACCATGAAGCGTGGCAGAAGCAGCATAATTGATTGCAGCGGTGACGCTCCCATTATAAAAGCTATTACCGGAAATAATCCATCCTGTGGAACCTGTTGCAGTAATATCCAGGCCACGGTCTCTATAATTATAAATACTGTTATTGGAAAGTGTATCAGATGAATTTTCATTTCCCGTTGTACCGGCACTGAAAATAGCTACATTGCCTGTATTGGAAGCAACGGTTGCGTTTATCGTACAATTATCTATACGATTATTACTGTTGCCGCCCGCCACGGCAGAGGTACCGAAGAGAATTACACCGTCGGTTGCGTCCGCATATGCCTGTGCATCACAATAGCGTATCGTGTTATTTACCGCACCGTTTATAAACGTAAAAGCAGTGCCCGTTGTACCCAATGTATTGGTATTTTTGAAGCTAAGGTAACTTCCGCTGCCACTGATACTTCCGTCAATCGTTACCCGGTCTGCCCCGTTAAGACGAATGAGCCCTGCAGCAACATTACCGGAAATAGTTCTAAGCGTTGCCGCACCGGATTTAATAGTTAGTGTATAATTTCCCGCGCCTGATTCTGCCCATTGATTTAGTGCATTGCTTCCATCCTCAGTAAGATCTGATGTAATATTAAACGTGGTATTACCTGCCAGGCCAGCGCTGTTTATAGACGCAAACAAACCATCTGCTTTTGTTAAAGAAGTAAATATTTCTGTAGAGCCTACATTGTAAGTGCCTGAATAAGAAATCGTATAACTGTTGATCGTTCCTGTAATTGGGAAAGCAGTGGAAGTTAATGCGACACTGGAAGGCGTAGCTGCAAAAGCTCCGGAATTGATGGCAACATTTGCTGTAGTGGCAATATCCTGCGCCACGAATAAAATATTGTATTGCACCTGCAGTAACGGCTGAACCGCCATTTAGTAATGAATAATCAATTGTGAAAGTAAAAGGAGAAACCGAATTGGTAGCTTCTGTGTATTTCCAGCCATTACTACTTGATGAATTATCCAGCCAGGCATTCGCATCACTAAATCTTTTATAATAAATTCTTGGTTTTGTACCTGGCGACACATTAACGCCGCTTCCATCAGTAATATTAATGCCGGTTACACTCCTGTTAGCCGTTGAAGTGGTATTGGTTAATAAAGTGTAGGTAATGGTTGGAGGTGTAGCTTCAATTCCAAAAATTTCATCAGCGCCAATATCAGGAGAGGATGACGTGCCGGTATATCCAGTATTGCCTGCCCGTACTTGCCCGTCAAAATCATCGGTATAACCTGTAATATTTGCGCCACCACTTTCTACACCGCTGGCAAGGGTCGAACTCATATGCAAAAAGACAGCACTTGAACCAACCAGGCTTAAAAATTTAGAAGTGAGGTCTTCACTGATAGATACAGCATCTGCGGGCGCCACGCCTGCTCTGCCTTTATAGGCAGCGATACTTTGGTCACTACCCGGCACGGTTCCATCATAATAAATAAGATTGCCTGGTCCGGTAACGCCCGCATAAAAAAGATTATTGTTTGAGGTGGAAGCATAGTTTGCAAATCCGGTAGCTGACCTGCGGTAGGCAACCGTTTTCCCCGTTCCTGCAGGCGTAGAGGTATTGGTTATGCTATTATTTCTGAGATTAAGCGTGGCCGTTGTAGCTGTTGCACTTATAGTATGAAAGATGCCGGAAGTGCTGAAGTTTGCCCCTCCTGAGTGGCATTCAGATAAATTGTATTGTAATAAATATTTACATTCGACGAGGCAATGGCAGATGTTATACTTATCCCACGTATGGCATCTGCAGCACCGGAAGAAGAAGGCGCACGAAAATTTCCAATTAAATTATTGTATATAGTTACAGCGGTTCCTGAACCTACCGAAATACCATAAACAATACCTGAAGCATTGCTGTTGCTTAAATCGTAAATTTTATTTTTATAAATATTTATTGTTGCTCCCGCCGTGCTTATAGATATACCTATAACTGCACCTGCAAAATTAGAAGTAAGCGTATCGATGATATTTGAAAAAATATTATCATTGCCTGCAGTAGTTGCGATACCTGTAACCGCTGCAGCGCCTGAAATGTTACTTATTAAATTACCCGTGGTAGAGCTGTTGGTTCCAAAGCTATTTACCGAAATAGCCGTTATCGTTCCGGAGTTACCGATCCAGTTACTAAATATATTATTCTGAATTGTTTTTACCGACGTGCCAACATCCAGGTTACTCCACCCCGCAATGATTGTTCCGGCGAGTGCTGTAATATTTGAAAAATTATTGTTATTGTTATTGATAACACTACTGGCTGGAGAGGTTGTTGCCGCGGTTGTAAATAATGTAATAGTACCACTTCCTTTTTTTGTAAACCCGGTAACAATAGAATTGTTGTTGACGTTCTGTACGCCCGATGCCGGCAGTGACACATTATCCGAAATAAAAATTACGTTGCCTGCTGTATTTACATTAAGGTTTGTAAAAGTATTACCGTTTATAGTCTGGGATAGAGTAGCAGCACCATTAAAAATAAAAGTACTATTACCTGTTCCCGCTGCAACATAATTAATGTTTTGGAAATTGTTATTGCTTACAGACAATGCGGAAGCAGCTGTACCGCCTGTATTGTTGACTAAAATTTGGTTACCCGAATTAATCGCATTGAATGTAAATGCACTAGCGGTATTGTTTCCTATATTGTTGCCGTTTATATTGATCGCGGCTGTGACGGCGCCGGAATTATAAATAGCATAGTATACCCCGTTTACAGAATTACTGCTGTTACCGGTTAGCGTGTTATTATTTATTGAAACGGATGAAGCAGCTCCGGAATTATAAATTCCATAAAACACACCGGTAGTATAATTTGCGATTGAATCCTGGGTAACTGTATTATTGGTTATTGTTACCGATGCTGCACCTGTAGCTGCACTGCTTATGCCAATAAAGCCGCCGGGCGAAAGCGTCGAGACAGCAGAATTTAAAAAGCTTACATTTTTTATTAAATTGCCATCAACCTGGATTGTTGAAACTACTGATGATCCAACAGCTATTCCCGTTACTAAAGTTGTTGCGCTGGTTGAAGTAGAAAGCACCCTGATACTGTTTGCGGCCGCGCCCGTGCCAGAGCTGCCAATAATATTATTATTTACCTGTGAAGGGGCAGTGGCATTATTAATGTAGATCCCGTTAAAAGTAGAAGCCGCAGGGGCAGTACCCACATTGTTGATATCAATTCCACCTACCTGGTTACCGCTAACGAGCCCGCCTGTGCTATTACAGTTAATCCCCCTTATTATTGAAAGGAATGTGCTGGTGCCGGTTGTGGTCGTTATCGATACCGAGCCGTTTGCTGTATTTGAGCCTACTGTGTTTCCGTCTCCGGACCCTGTTCCGCCAACATTTATTCCTGAACCATTGGTTTCTATTCCTATAAAAACATTAGAAGGCCCTGTTGCAGTGGGAACAGCAGAAACGGATATGTTAGCTATAGTATTTCCGGTAATTACTGAAGCCGGTAAGGCACTGGTTGTGGTAAGCAATATTCCCTGGAAAGATAGAATACCGGTTGACGAATATGAAGCCGGAGTACCTGAAGCAAGTGCTGCGTTTCCACCAAGATAATTATTAGAAATCGTGTAGCCCGACCCACCCAGTATTCTAATGCCATGAAGCGTTGATGCAGCAGTGTAAACTGCACCGGAAACATCGCCATTGTAAAAACTATTGCCACTTATTACCCAGCCTTTAGAACCGGTAGCTGTAACATCCAATGCCCTGTCGCGGTAATTAAAAATCTTGTTGTTGCTGATTGTATTTGCCGCATTTTCATTGCCAACAGTTCCAGCGGAATAGATACATATATTTCCTGAAACGCCGGCTACAGTTGCATTAATACTGCAATTACTGATTATATTGTTACTATTACCAACGACTGTTGTCGAGGCGCTGAAGAGCATTACCCCATTTGTTGCATTTGCTGTGGCTTCTATATTACAGTATACAATGGTATTGTTGGCAGCCCCGTTTAAAAATGTAAATGCTGTACCGGTTGTTGCAGGCGTGTTTGTATTTCTAAAAGTAAGATAACTGTTGGCAGTACCATTACTACCATCGATGGTTACACGCTTTGCACCATTGAACCGTATCATTCCTGCTATTACATTTCCTGAAATAAGCCTTGCCACTGAGGCATCTGGTTGTATCGTTAATGTATAATTGCCGGTACCTTTTTCCGCCCATTGGTATAAAACATTTGTACCGTCTTCAACAAGGTCCGAAGTAATGTTTACTACTATATTTCCGCTCAGCCCGAGGCTGTTTATACTGGCAAACAATCCACCTGCGTTTGTTAACGAAGTATAGGTTTGTCCGATGCCTACATTAAAAGCACCGGAAAGCGCCGGAGCTGTATTACCATCTATCTCATCAGCTCCGATATCAGGAGCAGTGCCTGTGCCGGTATAACCTGCACTCCCCTGTCTTGCTTCCCCGTCAAAGTCAGTAGTGACAGTGGCAATACTCACACCGCCACTTTCTGCCTGGGTTGTTTTTGTAGCGTCCAGGTGAAGAAAAAAAGGCGAAGATCCGGAGGTACTAATGAATTTTGGAACAGTGATCATATCTTCCGTAACAGACTGTGCATCCCTTGGGGACATTCTTGTTTTATAAGCCGACAGCAATTGATCCGGTGTGGGCGTTCCATCAGTAAAAATTAACTTGTTTGCTGTCGGAGTGCCCGCATACAACAGGTTATTATTAGAAGCAGAATCGTAATTTATCAAAGTGCTGGCCGATATACGGTAAGCAACTGTGAGCCCGCTTCCGTTTGGAACAGACGTATTACTGATAATATTATTTTTGAGAGAAAGTGTTGCCGTAGTTTTTACTGCACTCGCTGCATGAAAAATACCTGTTGAGCCAAAATTTGTTCCACTTGATGTTGCCGCGAGATAAATTGTGTTGTAAAAGACATTGATAGCAGAAGTGAGCCCTGTAGAGGTAAGGCTCATTCCCCTGATAGCATCTGTTGAAATTGCTGACAAAGGAGCCCGAAGGTCACCGATCAAATTATTTTGAAGATTTACGATACTGACTGCCGTTCCCGATACCTGTATGCCGGATATTAAACCAGCGCCAGTTATTGCACTGCTCGAAGATGACAGGTCATAAATCTTATTCTTGTATGCCGTCACCGTACTTCCGGCGCCTATTGAAATACCACTTACCTGGCCCGTTGTTAGGGCGTTAGCCTGCAGTGAATAAATCGAATTCTGAAAAGCATTTATTATCGCTCCGGCGGATATATATATTCCTTTAACAGACCCTGTAGTAATTGTATTAGCCTGCAAACCATAAATAGTATTAAGATATATGTTTTTAGTAGTCCCGCCTGAAACAGAAATGCCTGTAACAGTTGTAGTAGTTGTGCCGGTTGAAATCAAGGTATCTATCGTATTGGAATAGATATTGTCATTTCCGCCGGCAGTGCTGATACCTGTAATAGTTCCTGCACTTGCAATGTTATTTATAATATTACCGTTTGTAGCATTATTGATGCCGGTAAGGCTTACATTAAGCACCGTCGTGGAACCAGTTCCAATACTCCATTTGCTAAAAACGTTATTCCGGATTGTTTTCGTTGAATTGCCCGCATCTGTATTAACCCAACCGGCCATAGTTGTTGCGCCTGTAAGGGTAATATTTGAAAAGTTGTTGTTATTGTTATTAATAATACTGTTTGTTATGGAAGCCGCACTAGCCGTACAAAGCGTAACCGTTCCCCCGGCCGCTTTGCTAAAGGTACCCACAATGGCATTGCTGTCTATATCTTGTGTGCCTGTGCCAGGAACAATTACAGGATTGGAAATAAATGTTACACCACCTGATATATTTACATTTAAATTGGTAAACGTATTGCTGTTAATTACCTGCGATTTTGTGGCGTATGCATTTGAGATATAGGTATTGCTTGCAGTAGTGGTTGTTGTGTATAAAACATTTGTAACATTATTGTTACTGATAGATAAAGCACAAGTAGCTGCGCCTTTGTAACTATAAATGAATGTTTGAGCCGCTGTATTTAAAGCTGTAAATTTTATTGCCGCCAGGCCGGCTGTACCTATATTATTAAAGTTGATATTGGCAGTTGTTGTGGCACCGTAATTATAAATGGAATAACGAAGCCCCGTAATAGTAGCGGTTGAATCACCGGCTAAAGTATTGCCGTTTATATTTAGCACCGGCACAGTGGCTGCATTATAAATACCAACGAACGGGCCTATTGAAGTTGCTGTGGAATTACCGGTTAATATATTATTATTTATTGTAAGCGCGGAAGGCGCCGCGGAGTTATAAATTTCATAAAAAAAACCCGCAGCGGTAACTGTGCTGTTTGCAGAACTTGAGTTATTTGAAACAGTGTCATTATTTATTGTAAGGGCAGAGGGCGCACCGGAATTGTTAATGCCAAAAAAGTTGCCGGTTGTTGCAGTGGTGTAACTACAATTGGTAATAGAATTATTACTGATATTAACAGTATTGGCTGCAGGGGTTGATCCTGATGCATTATCAATACCGGTTAATTGCTGCGTTGTTCCTCCGCCTTTAACCGTTACTTTATTGTAAGTAATAACTGAACTGGCACCCGGGGCCGTATTAATAAAAATACCGCGCAACGCATTAGAATGATTAATACCCGAACCATTGTTATTATTGATGGTATTATAAGATATATTTATCCCGTACTGATTTAATGTACGTATGCCGGCCGCAGGATTAGTGGCTCCGGAAGCTCCTCCATAGTTAATAATCGTATTCCCTGTAGCAGCCGAGTTTCCGCCAACATCATTATTGGTATCACCCAATATATAGGGACTGGCGGCACCGTACCCAATCAGGGAAATACCTATGTTACAATTTTGTATAGTATTGCGATAAAATTTATTGTTGGAATTTGAACCGGCTGCTACTGCTGCAGAACTTGCGACGTTGGCTACCGTTGGTAAGGCATTCATAACAATAATACCGGCAGAACCTTCGGTCATAGGGACAACGGCGGTAGCATTATTGATTTTGTTGAGTGTAATAGTGCAGTTTTGTATCGTTACGAACTGGCAGCCATTTGATGTAGTGGCCTTGTACAAAGCATACCCATACTCCATTGTTGACGGATTGGCTGTATTTGCAGGATTATCACTCACATCAATACCATCAATCGTAACATAATCAGACCCCACCAGCCGCCAGATGCCGTCCTGTACTGCTGTGGACGGAGTTCCTACGCCTGTTGTATATGCTATTATCACAGGGTTTGCTCCTGTTGTTAACGGATCTTTTTGAAATATGATGGGATTGGCCGCGGTACCTGTTGCCGTAAGGGCGATAGTTGCAGAAATGGTCTCGCTGTAGTTGGCAGCAACGTTAAAAGTAACACCCCCGGCACCTACACCTGAAGTATTAACCGCTGCTACGGCTGCTGTAAGAGTTGTATAATCCCCGGGAATTGTTTTTACACCCGTTAATTGTCCAAAAGATGGAGACACACTGAAAAACAAACATAGGATGCAAATAATTGGCGACAGAAACTTAATTCTCATAGGAATTATATAATATGGACACGGCTATAACTCCAAATTGAGTTTTATATTGCCGGAGTGGATATCTATTTAGCAGAATAAAAGTCACGATCGCATGAAAAGCACTCTCTCATGATTTATTTAATTTGATAAGGGTGACAGCAAGTTTATCAAGATGCAAAAAAGGAATTAGGATAACCGGAATAAAAAAGGGCATATTAAATTTCCATCCAACAAGAATTATAAAACTATAGAAATTTGGATTACAGTACCCGTACACAGGAAGAAAATCTCTATGTGTGTCTGCTGATAAAATTCTGTGACTGCAAATTTTTTGAATGAAAGTATTGGACTTAGTATGAATGTGGGATATGCTATTTTTAACGCCCTTCTGTGTGCGGGTCTGAAGAGTGGATAAGTTTTATCTGCCATGCAATTCCATTTCTCTAACTAATTTATCAAGATTTGTCAGCGATTTTTGAAAAGACTTTTCCATCTTCTTTTTTCCGGCCAGCTTAAATTGAATTTGATCAAATAAATTCTTTTCTATGTAAAAATCAAATGTCAGCTTGGTTTTATTATCAGCGGTTTTCTCTAAAAGATAACTTGAAAGGCTTTTGTCACTTTCATTCGTTTCAGTAAACTCTATTCTTTCGGGACGATATGTATAGCTACTGGCGTAAATCATAACTTTGCCGTTCTCCATCACACAACGGCAACGCGTCCCAATTCTGGGGAGGAAATGTCCTACCTCTTCCACGGATTGTACTCCATCCTGCCAGCGGCTGCGGTAATTAAAATCTCCCGTAGCGTGAAATAAAGTAATAATGTCTGTTTCATACTCCCTCGAAAGAGAGATCATCTTTATCTTTTTTGAAAGATCAGGTTTTATCACCGGCTCGGGAACGATATTATTTTTTAGCTGGCCTAACTGGGTATAATGAAAAGATATTTCACCGCTTCCTGTTTGCTGAGAACTACTGTTCCAATTCATCCATTGTTCAAAGCCGGCCGGGCGATTATCCTGCAACAGGTTTTTTGTTACGAGCCAGTACTCATGTTGTTCAATGTCGTTTTTCAGGAGCTGGTGGGCAATAATAATATCTTTACCAATCAGCTTATTAAAACTTCTTACGTTATAGCCGGTGAATTCGCCATAATGTGTAATTACTTTCAGTGTAAGGTTGATGGCAGATGTGCAAGCCGTACATTGACAAAAACGGCGATGATCATATGCAATGAGGCTTTTATGGAACTCGCAAAACATTTTCGCTACCTGCAGGTACAATGTTTCCAGGCCTGGACATTCACCAAATTTGTAAAAAAGAATGGCGTCTCCCTCAATTTCGGAAACTTCCAAACCGATCTGGTTTGCATTAATCAGTATTTCCAAAAGTTCCTGGATGATAAGCCGGCTGTGTTCAATCTCCGTCTCGTTTACAAAACGGGTAAAGCCGCTAATGTCCGGAATAAACAACAGCCCTTTATTTTCCATTTTTTATTTTAAAATTACAATCAATATAAGAGTTATGGTAAAAATTGGGTCACTAATATTACGGCCTGATTGTTTAGCGCCGATAAAACAACGGGAATTAACTACTGACTATATAATTTATGCCACTTTAAATATTAAATTGCAAAAGCAAAATACATGACCTAGAAAGCCGTCATTGGTAAAAAAAGACTTTTATAAATTAGCTATCAGTCATGGTTAGACGCAAAAAAGCAGCCTTTGGGAGCTGCCAGAAACGCTCTGAGTAATTTCAAAATGATAAAGACTTTACAAAACATTCACCCGCTGTTTTTGATTTTAGTGGCTATTAACCTTGAGGTGAGCGGGGATGCAATTATACGAACCTCTATTTATCAACATGTGCGAGTAATACGGGTGTTATTTTTTGGGTAGGAGGACTTTTGTTATTCGGTACGGATTTGTTTTAAATTTAGCCCCGGTAAAGTGTGAACAGATTGTTGCCTTTACATAGTCACGTTATTGGTTGTTTGGCAGATGGGCAACTACGGCTGCTGTTTGCTCGCTCACATTTTTTACTTTAGATGTCTTAACCAAAAATTTATGAGGATATTAATTGATATGGACGAGGTGATTGCCGACGCCATTGAGCGTTTCCTGGAATGGTACGAAAGGGATTTTGGCGTTCGCTATACCAAAGCTGATTTGAATGGCACAAAATTGCATATGATCGTGCCGGAAGATCACCGGAAAATTGTAAAAGAATACCCGAACCAAAAAGGATTTTTTAAAGACCTGCCATTGATTGAAAACAGCAGGGAAGTAGTGGAAGAACTTAATAACCGCTTTGATGTATATGTGGCGTCAGCAGCAACGGAATTTCCGAATTCTTTGCTTGATAAAAATGACTGGCTCGATCAGCATTTCCCTTTTATTCATTGGAAACGAAGGATATTTTGTGGCGATAAAAGTGTTTTAAAAGGTGATATACTTATTGATGATCATGATTTCAATTTATCGGTTTTTGACGGGAGGTCGATTATGTTTACTTCTTCGCATAATGTAAATGAAACAAAATATGAACGGTTGAACAGTTGGCTTGATGCAGAAAAATTGTTTGACCTTAAATGACCTGAAAAAATTGTCTGTTCAAGAACTACGGCTGATATTCATTAATGATATTGCCGTCGTTTTTTTCTCGATTAATTTTTACGTTATTATACACTTATAGGATGTTTCTTTGCATATAATGCTGAAAGATAAATTTTTTGGGCCTCCTTTCATCCAGGCAAAAATTATTGTAATGAATGATCTTC
Organism: uncultured Chitinophagaceae bacterium; assembly: GCA_963800635.1. GTDB lineage: Bacteria > Bacteroidota > Bacteroidia > Chitinophagales > Chitinophagaceae > Ginsengibacter. Next base: position 207,964 of record CAWDCB010000011.1, on the reverse strand, counting down.
TTGCTGCCCGTACGCAAATGGCCATTTCGCTTGGCTTTCACATCGTATTTGCCTGCATTGGTATGACGATGCCGGTACTCATGGCTTTTAGTGAATGGCGATGGCTCCGTACGGGCAAACAGGTCTTTCTTGATGTTACCAAAGCCTGGTCTAAAGGAGTAGCTATATTTTTTGCGGTTGGCGCTGTATCGGGTACCGTTCTTTCTTTTGAACTTGGCCTGTTGTGGCCTCAGTTCATGCGCCATGCAGGAGCAATTATTGGCATGCCATTCTCATGGGAAGGCACCGCGTTCTTTGTAGAAGCTATTGCCCTCGGCATTTTTTTGTATGGATGGAACAGGCTGAATAAATGGGTGCATTGGATATCGGGTATTATTGTTGGAATTTCAGGTGTATTGTCAGGCATCTTTGTAGTGAGTGCCAATGCGTGGATGAACAGCCCCGCCGGCTTTGACTGGGTAGAGGGAAAGGCGATAAACATTGATCCGGTAAAAGCTATGTTCAATGATGCATGGCTTTCGCAATCCATACACATGACATTGGCTGCGTTTGTATCAACCTCTTTCGCGGTTGCAGGCGTACACGCTTATCTTCTTCTGAAAAAAGGTTTCAATGCCTTTCATGCACAGGCCGTGAAAACCGCGTTGATATTTGGTTCTATTGCCGCGGTGTTACAGCCGTTAAGTGGTGATTTTTCTGCAAAAGACATCGCAAAAAGACAACCGGCAAAACTTGCAGCGCTGGAAGGATTATATAAAACCAGCAAACCCGCCGAGCTCATTATTGGTGGTATTCCAAATGATGCAAAAGAAAGAGTTGACTATGCTATTCATATACCCCGTGCTTTAAGTTACCTCGCAAAGGGAGATTTCAATGCAGAAGTAACAGGCCTTGATAAATTTCCAAAAGAAGACCGCCCCCCTGTCATCATTACACATATAGCTTTCCAATTAATGGTTGCTATAGGATTTTTATTAGCGCTTACATCTGTATTGTATCTTACATTTAGCCTCAAATGGAGGCATATTTTAATGAAGAAATGGTGGCTGCGGTTGATTGCTTTTACAACACCGCTTGGGTTTATTGCTGTTGAAGCCGGATGGACTGTAACGGAGACGGGCCGCCAGCCCTGGATTATTTATGGCATCATGCGTACGAAAGATGCCGTGTCTCCCATGCCCGGATTGCATTATTCGTTTTATGTTATTACCGTTGTATATGTGCTGTTATCATTTGTTATCATATGGCTGATGCAAAGGCAGATTAACACTATTACGCAATACTATCCAAGCGCTAATACAATATAAATGCTAACACTCATCATTATAATTCTCGGTGGATGCTTTCTTTTATATACGCTATTGGGCGGAGCTGATTTTGGAGCGGGCATCGTTGAAACCTTTGCAGGCAAAAGAGAAGAGGTCACCATATCAAAAGCGATCGCCCCTGTATGGGAAGCCAATCATGTATGGCTTATACTGGCAGTTGTTATCCTGTTCACTGGTTTCCCACAGGTCTACTCTTCACTATCACTTGTATTACACATACCGCTCATGCTGGTGTTACTCGGAATTATTTGCCGGGGCTCGGCATTTACCTTCAGGCATTATGATGTCGTAACCGACCATTCACACAAATACTATACATCACTTTTTAGGATATCAAGTTTTATTACTCCCGTTTTTTTGGGAATGATACTTGGCGCAATGATGCTTGGCAGGATAACATTTGATACCACCAAAAGTTTTTATGAAGTGTTTATGTCGCCGTGGCTGAATATATTTTGCATATCAATGGGTATATTTTCAGCTTGTCTTTTTGCTTACATCTCGGCTGTTTTTCTTGTGGGAGAAACCAGGATCGATAAGGAACGAAAGATGTATGTCCGTTTTTCAAAGCGTGCGATGATATTAAGTATGCTTTGCGGGCTGTTGGTATTTGTTACTGCTGAAGCTGAAGGCCACGATTTGTTCCGGGAATTTGTTCATTCAATAACCAGCGTTGCAATGTTGTTGCTTGCAACTATTCTCTGCCCCGTTATATGGTACTTTTTAAATAAGAAAAAAAATAAAACGGTTTTTTTGAGGATAGGTGTTGGTATCCAGGTAACCTTTATCCTTCTTGGCTGGTTCTACATCCAGTTTCCTGTCCTGATAAAACTTCACAGCGGCGCAGACCTTACCTTTTTAAATACACAGGCCCCTGCTGCCACTTTACAACAATTGTTGATCGCCTTAGTTGTGGGGCTGGTATTGGTAATTCCGGGGTTTATTTATTTATTCAAAGTATTTAAGATAAGAAGCAATTGATATTGCTACGTAAGATCCTTGCATGTAATGCTTTAAGAAGCAGCAAATTTACATCATAACGGCCAGGCATAAACGCTTTAATCTATCCTTCTAACCTTCGTGCCAATGTAATCAAGGAAGTCCGGCTCAATGCCTTGTTGCCTGATCATGGTTTGAATTTGTGCCCTGTGGTGTATGGAATGATAATTCAATTGAAGGGCGATGTCTTTTAATATTGCAGCCCAAATGGCATTTTCAAAATCAATAGATATGTTTTCCGTTAACAATTCCTCATCCGTCTTTCCATCTATATATCTGATCCAAAGGGTTGTGCTCTTATCCCATTCTTCTTCAAGCTTGCCAAGATTGTAAACTGGCTCCCACCAGCTCATTTTTTCATAACCCCGGGATTGCATTATTGTTGCCATCCATTTATACTGCGTATTGATCAAATGACTAAACAGCTTTACACTTTGGGCCGGATCACCAAGCAGCTTTATCTTTTCCACCAGCTTCTTATTGGCGCCGTCGTTAAATTGAAAAGCTTCTATTAAGTATTCTTTCAATTGCATAAAATAAATCGCTTCAATTGATTTTTATTGCAGCTACAAATGCTTTCTTTTCTATCCGCCCATCAAAGTAGTATAAGCCCGAACTTCCATGTGAAATTTCGCCGTTCCATTTAATACATGTATTTCAGGCGCCCTTTTTCATCGCATGGGCCTTATCAGTTGAATATATAGAAAGCGTTTTTATTTTAGCAGGTATTCCCGGCAATAACCGCATCGCGGGCCGCGCCGTTATTAACAATATGAATGGTATAAATTCCTTTTGTATTATCACCCAGTGCAGCACAAGTAACATTTGGCCGGTTACACGTCACTGGCATTGCGAATAATCCTTCGGGAGTTGATGCAAGCTGTTTAAAGTTCCAGAACCTTTGCGTGGGATGAAGCGAATCATTGTTGCCAAAAATTCCCCCACCGGCTAATGGAGAATAATCGGAAGTGAGTTGCCATTGAAGTATGCTTAATGGCTGGCAAATAGAAAGCAGCCGTATATAAAGATTGATCTCCTGCATTGCATATGTGGGTTCTTCAAAAATAGCCGGATAGTTCCACGCTGCTGCATCAATGCTTCCTTCGCCAACGATCAGCGGCACTTTTAATTCGTCTGCTGCAGCTTTCCATTTTTCAAGCGTCCCTGTTTCCCACCCGCGCCATGAATGAAATGATATCGCACCTATGTATGGAATTGCTTCCTGGTCATGCATCGCAGGATAAATAAATTGGTAAGTTGTTGCATCAGAATTATCGCCCAGCAGCATTTTTGTTGCAAGCCCCTTACTTTTAAAATAAGCACCCAACCCTTTAATCAACGCTGCATGTTCTTCTCCTGTTTGTCTTACATTGATACCGAGGTCTGATTCATTAAAAGAAAACAAAGCGACTTCAACGCCATAATTATTCTTTAGATACAGCACATAATCGGTAATGGATTTATAGATCTCCTTCATACTGGCCGTATCCAATTGATTGCCCCAGACGCCGCCCGGAGTTGGACTAAAATTAAGATTGCCCACTACTGCCCATTGCGGGGGGAACCATCCTGAAAGTATGATAGGAATACCCATTTTATTTAACCTTGCAGCCATGTCCATTGCCTGCTGAACCCTGGGATTCAGCTTTCCGTTTTTTGCCAGAGTAACAGGATCATCATTTTTTTCCGGCTGCCAAAATCTCCAGGGAAATTCAACCCTTCCCCATGCTACCCTAAGATTTTGCAGGCAATAATCGATCACTTGTGGATCTGCTTTGGGATTTTGTAATCTGAAATTACCTCCGAATCCGTCAAATGGCCGCCCTTCTTCCGAAGCGTGCAGCTTGAAAGTTATTGCCCGCTTATCGATATATCCACTGGCTTTAATTGTAAACTTCTTTTCAGCGACGGTATTACTTTGAATATCGCCAGTTAGTATCGGAATATAAACTTGTACGATCTTACTTGCAGTATCCCGAATTTTTCTTAATGATCACTGAAGTTGGAGCGTCAAAAGTAAATATGAGCGTGCGCGTGTGAGAAGTGAATTGGATGTTACCTGCTGTATAAGTAACATCGTGCTGCAACGTCGCGAGTTGAGTTTTGGTTGCGAATTTTTTATTTGAATGCACAATCGCTGTTGTGTATTCTTCAAGCGGAAGCACAATCCTAAAAAAAACACCCTCCAATGTTACTGAAGAATTTGACGAAAGTCGCACATCTACATTTGCCGTACCGCTTTCAATATCTTCTACTACTTCTTTGAAAGTAATGCTATCGATTTTTGTGTTGATAACCTGCTTGTTTCCATCACGGATATATTTTGGCCTTTGGCGTTCTCTCCCGGTGGCTTTTATTTGCGACCAGTCTTTTTCAACCAGGCAAAGGCTGCTTTCAAATCCTACTAACTGGCCTTCAACCCGTAACCCGTTTATGTTACCCCATGGAGCTACTTCAGCCTGGCTATAAACGGCATTAACGGTCAACAGCAGCAGTATGCCAATGATAAAAAAATAAATAATCCAATGTACAAAAATTTGAATCAAAAATTTTCTTAAGGGCGCTCTATTCTTTGAAGTAACCATATCGTGTTTATTAAAATTGCAGGACCTGTTTAAAGTTAGCAGTTTATTTTTTCTCAAGCTCATTTCGGAAAATTATATCACAGATAGTTTTCAAGTGGCCTTTTAAGAATTTAGGGAAGAAGGAGGAACTTAAACCTCACAATATTTAGTCGGTGTTGTAGGTGCCTGGCCAAAGACCGGTCACTGTAATAAAGGAACATGAACGTGGCCGGTCACCTGCGGCATCTTAAATCACAGATCGTAGTTTTTGTAACAAATGCTTTAACGGCCTGACCTGGGATTTGCTTATATTATTACACGTAATAAACCACGCTTTACCTCTTAAAAAAAAATTAAAAAAACAGCTTTGGTTGCAAGTATTCTAAACTTCTGTTAAGGAAATAATAATACAAATTCCTCAGACTCCTTTTAACTTTTAGCAATCATTTGCCAGCAGTATTTTTACTCAAATATCCCGTGGATTAATTATTATATAACCTCTTAAATCAATTTTGTAAACTATGAAAAGGCTATTTCTTTTTTTACGCCTGCACACAATTCCACTGGCAGGCTTTTTATTGATGATGTTTTTATTTAGCGCTTGTAAGAAGACACTTGATAAGGTAACGCAAACCCCTGCGGCCGGTTTAATGGCCTTCAACCTTATACCAGATAAGGAGTCTGTTAAATTTGCAATTTCAGGTAACAACCTTACCCAATTTCCGCTTCCGTATACCAATTATACGGGAACTTACCAGCCCATATACGTTGGTAACAGGGACGTTGTTTCCTATGATTTTAACTCCGGGAACACTCTTGCTACAACAAGCCAGCTTTTCGCAGACAGCGCTTATTATTCTGTATTTGCCGTAGGTGTAAACGGTAATTACAAAAATCTTATTGTTAAAGATAACCTGGATAGCTTGTCTTCTGCTACCGGCCAGGCTTATGTGCGATATGTAAATGCCATCGCCGATTCAACCCAACAACCGTTAGTTACTGTTTCTGCGGGAGGGACGAACCTATTCAGCAATAACGCTCCTTTTGCAACAGTTTCTGATTTTAAAGGAGTTGCCCCTGGTGACGTTTCTATAAAAGTCACTAATGAATCTGCTATTAATTCAAGCCGTAGCATTACAGTAGAGCAGGGAAAAATTTACACCATATTATTAGTGGGCATTCCCGGGCAAACTGATTCAACCAAAGCGGTACAAATTAAGTTTATCCAGAATGGCGCACTTGCTCAAAATCCCTAATCTTGCACTGGTTTGTGATTCAAAAAACTTCGAAATCAACAATTGATTTCGAAGTTTTTTTTTTGAATTATATTCAACTACGGTCTGTTTGACAATGCTACTGGCGGGCATAAAATATTAGGATTGCTAATTGATATCCTTTCGACCGTCGTTGTAACAGCCAATTATCTTTGAGTAAAAAATAATAAATGCTGCCTGGAACTTAAAATATGGCAGTTCACATACTAACGGAGGGCACAAACGCAGATAATGTATGTTCTCAGTTCCGGTTTTACCACCTGGATAAATTATCAAAAGTATGTCATGTATGCAATTACTTAAACAACAAATTTAAAACTAAGAAAGCCTGCCCGGAATTATCACTCAGAAAAATATTTTACCGCTCCTTGTTGCAATAAATTGAAGGTGCATAATTAAAGATACCGGAGTATTGTTAATTTCGCATAATACCCGGCCCGCGTTTGGAGTATCCATTGGAGTAAAACGAGCAGATACCAACTTCTGCGACAGAAATTATAAATTTATACAAATCACTAAGTACACACTTGTAAAACGTCAGCAACTAAATGAAACATGCTATCTGGCTATATTGTATTTGCGCCGTTCTTTCGGGTACAATACCGCCGCAGCGAAAAGTTCCAGGATTCAAAGTAGTTGTACTTTATGAGAATGGGGGACACCACATCTTATATTCAAAGGCCGCAAAAGTGTGGCTTGATAAACTGGCGGCCGACAGTAATTTTTCAATCGATTATATTCAAAATACTGACCGGGTCGACGATAAATTTTTAGCCAAATACCAACTTTTTATACAACTGGATTACCCGCCTTATGCATGGGGAGATACGGCGGTTCAGGCTTTTCAGCGTTATATCGCCGAAGGCAGGGGCGGCTGGATTGGTTTTCATCATGCTTCTTTGGTGGGTGAATTCGACGGCTATCCCATGTGGCAGTGGTTTTCGCTTTTCATGGGAGATATTATTTATAAAAATTACATCCCGACATTTGCTAATGCAAAAGTAAATGTTGAAGATGCAAGCCACCCATCCATGCGGGGTATTCCCTCCTCATTCGTTATTGAAAAAGAAGAGTGGTACACTTACAACAAGAGCCCCCGTGCAAATGTGCATGTAATTGCAAGCGTTGACGAACATACCTATGATCCGGATTCCAATATAAAAATGGGAGATCATCCCGTAATATGGACAAATTTGAATTACGCCGCGCGAAATATTTACATCTTCATGGGGCACTCACCCGAATTATTCAACAATTCTGCCTATACAAATATTTTCCGAAATTCAATTTTTTGGGCTGCCTCAGAAAATTAACCTCTTACAAACGGTTATTTTATGGTTCGTACCGGTCCATTTGAATGTGTAAACGGAGAAGCAAAAATTTATGCACGCCAATAGCAACAAACGGGTTGGGCATCATTACAAATTTATCCGCAAACACAACCCCGCAAAGTGTTTTAAAAAAAATAAAGCAGTTCGGAGATAATATAAAGAGCTAGAAGTTCGTTCGTATGAATTACATGCTTGGCTTAGTTTTACCCAGGAAAGAAAATAAATTAAAAGAAAATTAGAATTAAAGCTGCGAATTCAGCACAAGATAACAATTAAAGATTCTCATATCAAGCAATCGTAAGGGTCGTCTTGTTTCTACAGGAGGGCCTGTTTTTTTTGATGGTGTGAAAGTACATACTATTTTATCATTTTGGAAATTTTTTTTTAAAATTTTCGTATAATAATTCAGCTACCGGATAACGCCGCAATTGCAAAACCCGTTGATAGTTCTCACAAATAAATAAAGGTAAAATTCTTATACCGGAGCATCACTAGCGTTTCTAATGTTTTAACTATAAGCCAGTTCCCGTGTTAAAGAAAAAACTATAACGGGGGAGTTATAATTTTTTCTAAACAAGCCCGGTTTCTACACTAAATATTTTCTGCTGTAACAGCGCTTTTTAATGTGACAATTTCGCCTAACAACATTAGCTAACCGCCTCAAAACGGCTTTAATAACTTTGCTTATTTTTATTATTTTTTAAATACCACCCAATACAATACTATGCACCAGGTAGCTTCCTCTGTCTTGTCATTTGTTTTATCACCTTTAAATTGGATCATTTTGCTGGTGATTGCGGGCTTCTTTTTACGTAAACCTTCTTTTAAAAAAATTTGCAGAATTGTGGCCGTGGGTATTTTTTTTATTTTTAGTAACGCATGGATCCTAAATTGGTATGCAAAAAAGTGGCAACTTCCCCCTGTGATTATCGGGCCGGGTATTGTGTACAGTTGCGGTATCATCCCTGGCGGGTTTGCCAGCCCTGATAATAATGACAATGGATATTTTAATGCAGCTTCAGACCGGTTCATTGAAGCGGTAAAATTGTATAAACTCGGTAACATCAGCCACTTGTTGATCAGTGGAGGCAATGGAAAGGAAGAAGCAAAAAAATTCCGGGAGGGAGCCTGGGCAAGAGGTGAATTGATGATCATGGGAATTCCTGATTCGGCCATCTTAGTGGAAGACAAATCAAACAATACTTCAGACAATGCGCGGTATGCCAAACAAATTCTTGATTCGGCACAATTCAAGCCCCCCTATTTGCTAATTACCTCTGCACATCACTTACCAAGGGCTTCACTTTTGTTCAGGCATGCCGGATTAGCAATAGTTCCATATCCATGCAATTACGTATCCGGCAGGGCGGGTTTTACTTTTTCATCCTTATTACCTAACCCCGCGGTGTTATTGGACTGGAATATATATTTGAAAGAAGCAGCCGGGTATTGTTGGTATCGCATAACCGGATAATAAGGAAGGTAAAAATCGCTGGATTGCGGGCAACCTTGTTTTAATTATGTTTTTTAAAATTGTGGCATGTAGTGTTGTCACTGACTTGTTATCAAGTTGCAATGTCGATATATAAAATTGTAATGGCAGAGAAAAGTGGCTCATTCTAAATATTAAATGCCGGCTATTTGAGATGACGCATATAATAGTCACTCATCATCTTATGTAGTTTTATCTTCATCAATTCATAGTTGTCAGCTTTCGTTATTAATACCGGTGGTAAAAAGTGAAGCTCCATTTTTGACGGCCAAAAGAAAAATGTTTTGCCGGGTGGCAACACTTTCTTTGTATTGAATATTAATGCAGGCAAAATACTGGTTTCGCATTCAACAGCAAGTTTGAAAGCGCCATCATGAAATTCTTTTAATGGCATTTCAGTTTTATTGCGCGTCCCTTCCGGGTAAATACACATATGCATCCCCATATTAAGCACTTCTTTCATTTTCCTGAAACTATCGCGCCGGCTGTTTTTGTCATTTCTATCAACCAGTACTGCTCCCCTCTTATAAACCAATCCAAAAACAGGAATTTTCGCCATTTCTGTTTTTGCAATGGTCTTATTAATTCCGGGGATAAACGGAGTGCTTATAGGTACATCCATTAACGAATTGTGATTACATATAACGACATATTTTTCGCCTGGCTTGAAATTTTCAATTCCAAGAACTTTTAATCCGCAACCCGTTGAAAAGAAAAAAAAGCGCATCCATATTTTTGAGATAATACGAAAGATATAAGTACGCCGCGGTTCTTTTAAGAGCCCAATAATCCACATAAGAAGTGCCACAGGCAGCAACGTAATTACGAAAATAATAAGTGCCCAGGCAGCAAAAATTCTTGCAAAAAAGTCTTTCAATGTTTATATATTAAATCACTAAAGTTTCCAATCGATAGGCTCTGTATTCTGAATAGCAAGGAGCTCGTTTGCTCTTGAAAAATGCCTGCATCCAAAAAAGCCTTTATCTGCACTGAACGGCGATGGATGAGCCGCTTTAAGTACATAATGTTTTGTCTCATCAATAAGTGATTGCTTGTCTTGCGCAAATTTTCCCCATAATAAAAAGACAACTCCTTTTTTATGTTCCGAAATTTTTAAGATAATATTATCCGTGAATTGAAGCCACCCAATTTTGCTGTGGCTTCCCGGCTCATTTTTTCTTACAGTTAAAGACGCGTTTAACAACAATACGCCTTGCATTGCCCATTTTTCAAGGTTTCCATTTTGTGATGGCGAAATACCCAGGTCACTTTGAAGCTCTTTAAAAATATTAATAAGAGATGGCGGTTTAGCAATTCCGTCAGGAACTGAAAAACTTAACCCATGCGCCTGTCCGGGGTTGTGATAAGGGTCCTGGCCTAACAAAACAACCTTTAGTTTGGGGAAAGGGGTTTTATCGAAAGCATTAAAAATTAATTTCCCCGGTGGATAGATTATTTTACCGGCAGATTTTTCAGTTTTCAAAAAGGTAACGATCTGTTGAAAATATAGCTTGTCAAATTCTTCTTTTAATATTTGTTTCCAGCTTTCTTCAATGACAACCTCCATGCTATATTCCTTTTGATAAAAGTACGAAACACATATATATGATCATTAAATATGTATGGCAAAAACCCATTAGCGGTACTCAGACAGAGATTAAAAATCCGGCTTGTTAATTTCCCTTGCAGTAATAAAATAAAAGGCTTAGTGACCCCGACACGATTCGAACGTGTGACCCACAGCTTAGAAGGCTGTTGCTCTATCCACTGAGCTACGGGGCCTGGCAATAAATTTATTAGAATAGTCTTTCTTGTAAAGCAAATATTTCATATAAACGAAGTATATAATACCGAAAAATAATTTCGCAAATATAACTTAATTCAAAACTGTGTTCCAAATATCGCATGCACATTATTTAAACCGCCAGGTGGTAGATTGCTATTTGTTTGTATCTTCACACCTTTAAAAAAAAGTTAATTATTTTTAGTGCGAATACAAATAGTCATTACTAACATCAAATTCAGTGTATGAAACAAAAACTAGCTTACATTTTTTTAATGGTTTGTCTTGGCTTCATGACCGCGGCACAAAAATTTACCTCTCCGGTAAAACCTGCGCTTCTCGGATTTCATTTTGCCCTGGCCGATTATAACTCGCCTACAGAAATTGACAGTACTTCATTAAGCCACGTTTTTAAAAAAGGCGATATTTTCAAACCATTAAAACAAAGCTCGGCGATATCAATTTCTTACTGGAAAGGTTTAAATAAATTGCTTGATTTTTCCGGAAGATTTAATGGTATCTTCTATAATTACGCACTACATAATTCAGGAGAATCTTTTACGAACGAGTTCGGTGCTGAACTTGAAGGAACACTAAATTTTCATCCTTTAAGTGATGATCATTTCTTTACTCCGTTTCTTACAGCGGGTATTGGCGGCGGATATTATACCAATCAATATGGGGGCTATGTTCCTTTAGGTTTAGGATTTCAGTTTAATATAAAAAGCCAGGTATATTTTCTTTTACAAACCCAATACAGGGTTTCATTAAGTACAAAATGTTTTTCCGAATAATTTATTTCATTCATTAGGCGTTGCAGTAAATATCAGTAAGGAAAGACCGGCTAAACCAGTGCAATACCGATTGTTGAAGTTAAAGACCGTGATGGCGATGGCATCGTGGATAGCCTCGATGCTTGTCCTGACCAGGCGGGCCTTGCTGCATTGCAGGGTTGCCCCGACCGTGATGGCGATGGTATTGCAGATAAAGATGATAAGTGCCCTGATGTTGCCGGCCTTGCCAAATACCAGGGTTGCCCCATACCTGATACCGATAAAGATGGGATCAATGATGAAGAAGATAAATGCCCTAATGTGCCGGGAGTTGCCCGCTACCAGGGTTGCCCGATACCTGATACAGACAAAGATGGTGTAAATGACGAGGAAGATAAATGTCCAAATGAAGCAGGCCCTGCCTCCAACTTTGGATGCCCCGTAATAGATGTAGTAGTGGTGGAAAAAGTAAATAAGGCCGCTAAAAATATTTTCTTTGCAACCGGAAGCGCCAAATTGCTGGCCAAATCTTACGGTTCATTAAAAGACGTTGCACAGATATTGAAAGATAATCCAACCTATAAAATAAATGTGGATGGCTATACCGATATCACCGGGTCAGCCGATAAGAACCAGGTACTATCAGAAAACAGGGCCAATTCAGTAAAAGAATATCTTAAATCAAATGGCATTGATGAAAGCCGCATCACAGCAACCGGCCATGGAATAAATGACCCGATAGCAGACAATAAAACTGCAGCCGGCCGTGCAAAAAACAGGAGAGTGGAAATGAAGCTGAGAAATTATTAACAAGTTTTAAATAGTTGAAGAAAGCCCCGTAAATATGTTACGAGGTTTTTAATTCGGTTATCAAGGTTTCACTACGAAGCGTTTGATACAGCAATTGACAAGCAATTGTGAATTAACAGCCATTAAACTATATTTACTGCGCCTTCTCTTCCATTTCCATTATTTTTTCAAATAACTTTTCATACTCTTCATTCGCTTTTTTTAGCTGATTAGATTTTTGCTGGTACCGGTTTTCAGCATCAACAAATTTCTGTTTTTCAAGATAAATTTCAGGCAAGGCAAGATTAGATTCAAGCGATAATTTTTCTTTAGTAAGGATGGCTATTTTTTCTTCCAGCTGCTGAAAATTTCTTTGTGCTTTTTGTAATTCTTTTTGTACCTCTTTATTTTGAGCGGTATTGATTAGCAGGCTTCTTATTAGCCGGCTCAACCGATTTCTTTTCGGCCGGTACTTCTTTCGTTTTTGACGCTTCAGTTTCAGCAGATTTTCTTTCCTGCTTCCATCGTTCCCATTCATCATAAGTGCCAACAAATTCCCTGATCTTATAATCTTCTATCTCCCATATTTTATTGGCAGTCTGGTTTACAAAATACCTGTCGTGGCTCACCAGGATATAACTTCCTTCATATTTATTTAATGCTTCAATCAAGCAGGTCAACCGAATGGATATCGAGATGATTGGTAGGCTCATCCAATAAAAGAAAATTTGCCTTGCTAACAATAGTTTTTGCAAGGGCCACCCTTGCTTTTTCACCACCGCTTAACACTTTAATTTTTTTCTCAACATCATCACCGCTAAATAAAAAACATCCGAGTAACGTTCTCAACTCCAGTTCGGTTTTCCCGCTGCCACAAAGCTTCATTTCTTCCAAGTACCGTGTTATTAATATCAAGCGCTTCAAGCTGGTGCTGCGCATAAAATGCATCCTTTACATTATGGCCTTCGATCCTTTCTCCTTCAAAAGTTTCAGTTCCGGCAACCATCCTCAATAAGGTTGATTTGCCTTTTCCATTGGCGCCTATCAATCCAATCTTATCACCACGGTTTATCTCGGCTTTTGCATGATCAACTATTTTTACATTTCCAAAACTTTTTGAAACATCTTTCAATGTACAAAGTACTCTTCCGGGCGTAATACCAATGGTGAAATTAATGCGCATATTCGGGCGCTCCAGGTCAGTATTTTCAATGCGTTCGATCTTATCAAGCCGCTTCATTATACTTTGCGCCTGTGCAGCTTTTGATGCCTTTGCTTTAAAACGTTCCACAAATTTTTCCTGTTGGCGAATATAATCCTGTTGATTTTCGTAGGCTCTTTTTTGCAATTCGATCCGCTGCATTTTTTCCTGCAGGTAGTAAGAATAATTGCCTGTATAAAAATGCAATTGCTGCTGGTAAAGCTCAACAATTTTTGTAACCATCCGATCAAGAAAATACCGGTCATGGGAAACAATTACAACTGATCCACGGTAATGCTGTAAATATTTTTCAAGCCATTCAATTGAAGGAAGGTCAAGATGGTTGGTGGGCTCATCAAGCAATAAAACATCGGGCTGCATCAATATCATTTTTGCCAGAAGGACCCTCATCCGCCATCCTCCGCTAAACTCTTTGTAGGGGCGTTGAAGGTCTGCATTTGGAAATCCTAAACCCTGTAATATCTCTTCGGTTTTATGATGTATGTTGTAGCCGCCTAATATTTCAAGCTCATGTAATTTATCTCCATACAAGTGTGCCAACGCCTCATCAGAGGTCTTTTCAAGCTCATGGCCAATTTTTTCAATTTCTTTTTCCAATAAAAGCACTTCTTCAAAAGCGCCGAGAGCTACCTGCAATATTGAATCTTCCGTGTCAAAGCTTAACAGGTCCTGGTGCAGAAAACCTATAGTAGTTTCTTTACCTTTTTCAACAGTACCTGATGACGGGAGATATTGCCCGGTAAACACCTTAAGCAATGTTGATTTGCCTGTACCATTGTACCCGATAAGCCCGATTCTTTCATTTGGCTGAATATGCCATGTAGCATCTTCCACAATAACCCTCGCGCCAAATTCAAACGTAACATTTTGTAAACCTAATAGCATAGAAAATTTTAATAAGCCTGCAAAATTAAGCCCTATTTGGCGTAATCATGCAGCGCATGTTTTCTGCCTGATGGTTTAATACGTTAACTTCGCAATAAAATTCTAAAGAAGTATGAAAAGTTTATTGGCAATTATTTTTTTAGCAGCGGTTTTATTTGTGGCGTGGTGGATTTTCTTTAAAAAGGAGACCCATCAAAGGGAACCAAAACAAGAAGCTATAAAAATAAGCAAGCATTCGAAAGAGTTTAATCAAAGTATTGCTGATGCCGTCAACAATTATCTTAATATGAAAAATGCTTTTGTTGATGCTGATACTGCAACAGTAAAATTAAGCGGGCAAAAATTTATCGCCGCAACTGATAGCCTAAAGCTTAATGAACTGAAAAAAGATGATTCCACAATTTTCCTGGCTGCGCAACAGGAAGTAAGTGATATAAAAGCCAATGCAGAAGCTATGCTGCAGGAAAATGCCCTAACTGAAATGCGGGAGGATTTTCGTATGGTATCTGAAAATTTATACCCATTTTTGAAAACGATCGGCTATGAAGGGCAAAAGCTTTACTGGCAAAATTGCCCGATGGCTTTTGGTGAAAATAAAGAAGGAAACTGGCTTAGCAATACTTCGGAAATTATAAATCCTTACCTCGGTAAAAATCATCCTGAATATAAAGCTACTATGTTAGGCTGCGGAGAAACAAAAGATTCCCTGAAGTAAGTATTATTTTTAATCCCCCTTTGAAAAGTGAAAAAGTTAATTGCCGTTTTCTTTTTTTTAACTCCTGTATTTAGTTTTTGCCAAAATAAATTTACAGTCAGCGGTTATGTCAAAGATTCCCTTACCGGGGAAACCTTGATTGGCGCTACAATTTCTATATTGCGAAAATCAAAGGGAATAAGCTCTAATCAATATGGGTTTTATTCAATTACACTTCCCGCAGGAACCTATAATTTTATTTGTTCATATGTTGGCTATATTCCGCAAATTAAGACAATCGATTTAAAGGAGAATGTCGGGTATAATTTTGAAATTGTTCCTAAAATCACTACCGAGCAGGCAATCGTTGTTTCTTCCAAAAAAAGAGATGCCAATGTGAAGAATGCGCAAATGGGAAAGCTGGATCTTTCAATCGGCCAGGTAAAATCGATTCCGGCATTTTTAGGTGAAGTAGATATATTAAAAACGATACAGCTTTTACCGGGAGTGCAAAGTGCGGGTGAAGGAAGTTCCGGTCTTTATGTGCGTGGTGGCGGGCCTGATCAGAATTTAATTCTTCTTGATGATGCAGTAGTTTATAATACCGGCCACCTGTTTGGTTTTTTTTCAATTTTTAACGGAGATGCAATTAAAAGCACATCATTAATAAAAGGGGGAATGCCCGCGCAATATGGAGGACGGCTTTCAAGCGTGCTGGATATTTCAATGAAAGAAGGCAATGATAAGAATTTCGTTTTGGAAGGAGGCATTGGGTTGATAGCATCACGCATTTCATTCCAGGGCCCGATCAAAAAAAACAAAGCCTCTTTTATTATCTCTGCCAGGAGAACTTATGTTGATGCGCTTGTAAAACCCTTTATAAAAAAGACAAGTTCATTTAGCGGCTCGGGCTATTATTTCTATGATCTTAATGCCAAGATCAATTATAAGTTTTCTGAAAAGGACCGGATATATCTCAGCGGATATTTTGGAAAGGATAAATTTGATTTTGTAAATGGAAAACAATCTCTTAAAGTAAATATACCCTGGGGAAATTCTACGGGAACATTTCGCTGGAACCATGTGTTCAATAACAGGTTATTTTCCAATACAACGGTAGTTTATAATGATTACAATTTTAATTTTGGTGCCAATCAAAATAATTTTCAAATCAATCTTCTTTCAGGAATAAAAGACTGGAATATAAAAGAAGATTTTGATCTGTATCCTTTTACCAATCATAAAATAAAATTCGGCGCACTATATACGTATCATACATTTACCCCATCTGTTGTGAGCGGAAGCCAGGATACTGTTGAGTTTAAGCCAAACAATGCCCAGCAAAAATATGCGCATGAAGCAGCAGTTTATATCCAGGACGATTGGGATGTAAGTGATAAAATAAAAATCAATGCAGGCATTCGTGAAAGTGCATTTCAACAGGTAGGTGCCTATAAATTATATACGACTGATGCTAATGGCAACCGTATCGACAGCACCGTTTATAAAAAGGGCCAGCCTGTAAAAACATATGGTGGTTTTGAACCAAGGTTTACCATCCGGTATGCCATCAATGATGAAACTTCTGTTAAAGGCGGCCGTAACAAGGAACCTGCAATACATTCATCTTGTAAGCAATGCCGGCACTACGCTGCCCACCGATTTATGGGTGCCGAGTACACTTAAAGTAAAACCGCAGGAAAGCTGGCTCTATGCCCTGGGATTATTTAAAAATTTTAATGATAACACTTACGAAACATCAGTGGAAGTTTATTATAAGCAATTAAAAAACCAGATAGAATACGAGGAAGGCTATACACCGTCAACGTTGGAAGACACTGAAAATTTTTTCACTTTTGGAAAAGGATGGAGTTATGGAACAGAATTATTTATTAATAAAACAAAAGGAAGATTAACTGGCTGGATTGGTTATACATTGAGCTGGACCTACCGGAAATTTCCGGGATTAAATTCGGTGAAAAATATTTTGCAAAGTATGACAGGCGGCATGATATTTCTGTAGTAGGTATTTATGAGCTTTCAAAAAAATGGAAACTTTCAGGAACATTTATTTTTGGTACAGGCAATGCGGCAACTTTGCCTCAGCGATTTTATATTTTCCAGGGCGTACTAACGCAGGAGTATAGCCGCATTAATGAATACCGGCTTCCGGCTTATCACCGGCTTGATCTTGCGGCTACTTATAGCCCGAATAAGCATCCCTCACAGAAAACTGAAAAGTGAATGGGTATTCAGCGTTTATAATGTTTACAACCGCAAAAATCCATATTTTATTTATTTTGATCAAAATGGAAACCCGTATAATGGTACTTTACAAGTGCAGGCAAAACAGGTTTCTTTATTTCCTGTTATTCCTTCTGTAACATGGAATTTTAAATTTTAACTGCTGAAATTAATTGCTCTTATTACACGAATTACAAACCAATTACACGAAATAAACACAATGGTTATTTCGTGCAACTAATATTACAAAGTTCTTGTAACTATATTTATATATTTAGGTCGTCATGAAACCTCCGCTTGAGCAAAGCCTTTGTATGGTATCCTCTATTACTGGCCATGAACAAATATTACGCTCCCGCTTTTTTCTGTATCGGAAGTAATTCGCACTTCATATCTTTTATCTCCATCTGTTACTACCATTAACGCTGTATTTGGCGGAATAGTTCCCAAATTATCAGCATACATTGTTATTATATTTTCCTTCACATTTTCATCTAATGAAAGTGTTAATGAAATGGCCTTAGTCGTTAACATTTTATGGGAAAGCACAATTTTACCATTGTAAAAAACAGTTATAGAATCGCCATCTATTTCTCCATTATCATAAAAATCAACTTTGAAGTTTCCTGTGTTATAGGGATTGTTTTTAAAATATCTTTTCTCCGTGGTTCAAATTTTGTAAGCGGCGATGTAACAGGATTCTGTCTGCTTAATTTCCGGAATTTCCGAAGGTATATTTTTTGTTGTTTCCTCTTTTTTTACAACCGGTGGCTTGGTAGTAACATGTGGCTTTACGGCAACCGGTTTATTATGTCTTTGGCACAGTATATTTTGCGCGCTGGCGACAGGTGGCTTTTTTGGAGGGATATGTTCTTAACGGTATTTTTTTCCGGCGGCTTAATTTCCAAAGGAATCCTGTTTACAATTCTCCTGGAAAGAAGAGTAGTTCCATAACCACAGTTTCCGTTTTGGTTGGGAGCGGGTATCCATGTGCCACGCAGTGTTTCAATATCGGCGCTATCCTGGACATAATGTAGCTTGTGAGTTTGAAAGCAATTCTGAAAATCAGGCGGCGTATTATATTTAACCCTTTCAATTTCGGTTACCTCTATTTCTTTTGTTGCTTTGTTTACTGTTCCGGTTAATTTACAAATGGTATAATATCTTTTAGCACCTTCATTAAAATAAGTATACGAAAAACCCGTTACACTGGAACCTGTGGTCTGCAATTCCAATACATAATCAATACCATTGCCCGTCATCCCGGAAAAGCCATAGCTGGATTCATTAAAACCTCCTTTCCATTGGCCATTAAAATTTTGCGCCGCAAGTGAGTAAGAGATCAGTAAAAAAAATAAAAAGTAAAATATTTTCATAACTACCGGCAATATTTTTTGTGTTGGATGCTTTTATTGTTAGCAACAAAATTATATGTAATTAAAAGTTTATCATTCAAATGAATGTCTTCTTTGTCTAATACTTCGTTAAATTTGCATTTTTCAAAAAACCCAGCTCTTAAAAGTAAATCCTTTATTGAGGTCATTTGATTATGAATATTACTTTCCCTGATGGCGCTGTAAGACAATATGATGAAGGGTCTACAGCCTTCGACATCGCAAAAAAAATAAGTGAAGGGCTTGCAAGAAAAATCCTGGCTGCCGAAGTCAATGGTGAAGTATGGGATCTTACAAGGCCTATAAAAAATGATGCTGCTATAAAATTTCTTACCTGGGATGATGATAAGGCAAAGTCAACTTTCTGGCATTCTTCAGCGCATCTTATGGCAGAAGCAATTGAATCTTGTTTCCCGGAGTTAAATTTTGGGTAGGCCCACCAGTTGAAAAAGGATTTTATTATGATATTGATTTGGGTGAAAATCAAATTACTGAAAGTGATCTTGAAAAGCTTGAAAAAAAAATGGGCGAACTTGCAAAGCAAAATAATTCATTTATAAGAAAAGAAATTTCAAAGCCGGATGCAATAAAATATTTTGAAGAAAAAGGTGATGAATACAAACTTGATTTGCTTTCAGGGCTTGGAAGATGGAAATATTACTTTTTATACCCAGGGAGCATTTA
The DNA here is from genome assembly GCA_963800635.1 of uncultured Chitinophagaceae bacterium. Classification (GTDB taxonomy): domain Bacteria; phylum Bacteroidota; class Bacteroidia; order Chitinophagales; family Chitinophagaceae; genus Ginsengibacter. The sequence continues at coordinate 188,508 of CAWDCB010000011.1, read as the reverse complement.
CTGATTTGTGCCGCGGCCCGCATATTCCATCTACAGGCTTTATAAAAGGCATTAAGCTTACCGGTATTGCCGGGGCATATTGGAAAGGTGATGAAAGAAATAAAATGCTTACCCGAATTTATGGTGTTACTTTTCCAACACAAAAAGAACTGGATGAATACCTCGTTTTTTTGGAAGAAGCAAAAAAACGCGACCATAGAAAATTGGGCAAAGAACTGGAATTGTTTACTTTCTCAGAAAAAGTTGGGATGGGCCTTCCTTTATGGTTGCCAAAGGGAGCAATGTTGCGGGAAAGGCTTCAGCAATTTTTACAGAAAGCGCAAATGGAATCAGGCTATTTACCGGTTATTACACCACATATCGGTCATAAAAATTTATATGTTACCACCGGCCATTATGAAAAATATGGCAAGGATAGTTTCCAGCCAATAAAAACACCACAGGAAGGCGAAGAATTTTTTTTAAAGCCAATGAACTGCCCGCATCATTGCGAAATTTATAAATCCTCTCCAAGGAGTTATAAAGACCTTCCGTTACGATTTGCAGAGTTTGGAACGGTTTATCGGTATGAGCAATCACGGCGAATTGCATGGACTCACAAGAGTAAGAGGATTTACCCAGGATGATGCACATTTATTTTGCATGCCCGGCCAGGTAAAAGATGAATTTAAAAAAGTGATTGACCTGGTGTTGTATGTTTTTGGATCACTTGGCTTTACCGAATATACCGCACAGATTTCATTAAGAGATAAGGAGGACAAATCGAAATATATCGGCAGTGATGAAAACTGGGATCTTGCAGAAAAATCCATTATTGAAGCAGCAGAAGAAAAGGGATTGAAAACAGTCATTGAATATGGCGAAGCCGCATTTTATGGACCTAAGCTTGACTTTATGGTGCGTGATGCTATTGGGCGGAAATGGCAATTGGGAACTATCCAGGTTGATTATAATTTGCCGGAGCGATTTGATTTAACGTATATTGGAGAAGATAATGCCAAACACAGGCCGGTAATGATTCACCGGGCACCTTTTGGAAGTATGGAACGGTTTATTGCTGTTCTTACTGAACATTGTGCAGGTAAATTTCCGATGTGGCTTTCACCCGTGCAGGTAAAGATTTTACCTATCAGTGATAAGTTTTTGCCTTATGCAGAAAATGTTTTATCTGAATTAAAAAATAATGATATTCGTGCAGAAATTGATGACCGAAGTGAAAAGATTGGAAAAAAAATCAGGGATACCGAACTTGCTAAAGTCCCTTTTATGCTGATTATTGGCGAAAAAGAAGTGAATGAAAAAATGGTATCGGTGAGAAGGCAGGGTAAGGGAGATGAAGGCGTAAATCATTGCCTGAATTTATAGAAATGATAAAGGAAGAAGTAAAGCAAGTAAAAGAAATCGATGATCAAATCGTTAATAAAAAAGAAGATGAATACCGTAATATTGAATAATGCTGCTGATAATTGCAAAACCTGTCAAGTGTAGATACACAAGCCAATAGCAAGAATACCAATTTTTAAACTAAAATCAATTAATGGCATTTCCACCCAGGCCGCCCAGAGGCGCATTTAACCCACGGTTCAGAAAAGAACAACAACAGGAACACAGGACCAACCACATGATAAAAGTACCCCAGGTACGATTGGTTGGCGAAAATATCGAAGTAGGAGTTTATCCTATCGCAGAAGCTCAAAGAATAGCAAATGACCAGGGACTCGACCTTGTTGAAATTTCACCGCAGGCAGATCCTCCTGTTTGTAAAGTAATCGATTATAATAAATTTCTTTACGAAAAGAAAAAGAAAGAAAAAGAAATGAAGGCGAAGAGCAAAGTTTCTGAAGTAAAGGAAATTCGCTTTACGCCAAATACTGATGATCATGATTTTGATTTCAAATCGAAACATGCCGAGAACTTTTTAAAAGATGGCAATAAAGTAAAAGCATATGTTCAGTTTAAAGGAAGAGCCATCATGTTTAAAGAAAGAGGCGAACTGTTATTGCTTAAGTTTGCAGAAAGGCTTGTAGATGTAGGCACTCTTGAAAGCATGCCTAAGCTTGAAGGAAAAAGAATGTTTGCCATCTTTGCTCCGAGGAGCCAAAAGAAAAAATAATCACAATTCTCTCATTATAAGAGCTGGAAATTCACGAACTAAAAATGCAGGAATAATTTCTTAAACGCCCTGCCATACTCTCTTAACCATTGCGATAAGATGCGATAATTTATTGCAAAATTAATTACTGTTTAACGCATGTAATTAATACGTATCGGGTCTTGAATTATTTACCCAGTAGGGAAATTTTCGAACATATTATTAGTTATTATACTTTATCATGTAGTAGAATTACGATCATGATAATTGCGTATTTATTCTGTATAATTTACCATTTAATTTGCTGACATTTGCATATTGTGTTCTAATTAAATGTGGATATACTAATGAAAATAGAAAACGGTGGAATAATAAATGTAATAATTTGTGATGACCATGTACTTTACCGGGCAGGAGTAAAAGCGGCGCTTTCCGCGAAAAAAGATGTTAAAATAATTGCAGAAGCAGATAACGGTTCTCACCTTCTAAATTTATTAAGGGGTATACAGCCCGATGTCATATTGCTGGACATTCAAATGCCGATAATGGATGGTATAGCTACCCTTCCTGAACTTAAAAAATTGTATCCGAATATCAAGATCATCATGCTAACTATGATGGACGACCAAAGCATGATAACAAAATTAATGGAACTTGGCGCCAATAGTTATCTTACCAAAACCTCAGATTCTGAAATTATTTATGAAGCTATAAAAACGTGTTATGAACAGGAATTTTATTTCAATGCTCTAACCAATAAAGCGCTTCTCAATAACCTGCGCCAGAAAGTTCCTTCTTCTATAAAGCTTCACCAGGAAGATGCCATACTTTCAGAAAAAGAAATTACAGTGCTACGGCTGATGTGTGAAGAAAAAAGCACCCGTGAAATTGCAGAAGCAGTTGAATTAAGCCCGCGTAGCATTGAAGCCATACGCGATAAACTAAAAACTAAAACCGGCGCCAAAAGTACAGCCGGTCTTATCATGTTTGCTGTAAAAAACAAGCTGCTCGACCAGGAGATCATAATTTATTTTACTCACCACATCGCCTTATTTTTTCTGATTCATATTTCATTTATGGCAGGGCATTTTTTTATGTATAACAACAAGCTCTACCCGGCAAATTTTGCCGTTATAAGTGCTGGAAACCGCTCATTGCGATATGGCGACGGCCTGTTTGAAACCATGAAAATGGTAAAAGACTCTATTCTTAATAAAGAATTTCACTTTGAAAGATTGTTCGACGGCCTTTCCCTGTTGCAGTTTGAAATTCCAAAAACTTTCAATGCTGCATTTCTTGAAAAAAAAATTAAAGAGACCGCTGCAAAAAATAAACACATGACTTTGCCAGGATTCGTTTAATGCTTTTTCGTGGTAATGGTGGAATATTTGATCCCGAAAATTCTCTTCCTAATTTTATTATCGAAACCTCTTTACTTACCGATGAAAATCAATTGAATAAAAACGGCCTGATTGTCGATGTGTTTCCGGATGCCAGGAAAAGCTGTGACTTGTTTTCAAATTTAAAATCGAACAATTATCTGCCTTATGTAATGGCAGGCTTATTTGCTAAAAAAAATAAGCTTGACGATTGCATTTTACTTAATTCTTTTGAAAGGGTTTGTGAAAGTGCAATTGCCAATATATTTATTATTAAAGGTAATAACATTTATACACCGCCTCTTTCGGAAGGATGTGTTGCTGGAGTGATGCGCCGCTGGATGCTGGAAAGATTTGATTTGAAAAAATATCACGTGGTTGAAAAAAAACTTTCTATAAATGATGTATATGATGCAGATGAATTTTTCCTTACAAATGCTATATCTCATTTACGTTGGGTGAAAAAATTCCGCGATAAAAATTATAAAAATAAAAAAATAAAAGAGATTTATAACCATCTCCTTCAAACCATTTAGCTGAAAAATTTGTTATATTCTCGTCTTGAGCAGCAACCTCTACTTCGCTCGTGTTTAATAACCGATAAAAGCTGATGCAAAAAGTTAACATCTTCTGGTTTAGGCGTGATCTTCGTCTTCATGATAATGCAGGGCTGTACCATGCTTTAAAAGGAAATTATCCGGTAGTCCCTCTTTTTATATTTGACACGATTATTCTTGATAAACTGGAAAAAAAAAAAGATAGAAGAGTAGAATTTATCCGCAATGCGTTAATTGAAATGCAGGAGGAACTTGTACAAACAGGCTCTTCACTTGAAGGTATTTTATGGAACACCCGAACAGGCCTTTGAAAAACTTTTCCGTGAATACGATATTCAAATGGTTTTTACCAATCATGATTATGAACCGTATGCCATTGAAAGAGATGGTCTAATCAAAAATTTGCTTGCACAAAAGAATATCGGTTTTAAATCTTATAAAGACCAGGTTATTTTTGAAAAAGATGAAGTGCTTAAAGAAGATGGAAAACCTTATACAGTTTATACGCCTTATAGTAAAAAGTGGAAAGATATGCTTACCGGTTTTTACATAAAATCATATCCCGTAAAAAAATATGTGAAGAATTTTTTCAAACAACCTCCCGCTAGAAATTCCATCATTGAATTCAATGGGCTTTGATGAAACCGGTAAAGAATTTCCTTCAAAAAATCCTGGGGATGAATTAATAAAGCACTATAACCAAACGCGGGATTTTCCGGGAATAAACGGCACTTCACGGTTGGGTATTCATTTGCGTTTTGGAACCGTTAGCATCAGAGAAATAGTTGCAAAAGCAAAAGAGTTAAACAGCACTTTTTTAAATGAATTAATCTGGCGTGAATTTTACATGTCCATTTTGTGGCATTTTCCACATGTGGGCCGTCATAAAGCATTTAAGCCGGAATATGATCATAATTAAATGGCGGAATAACGAAGAAGAATTTGAAAAATGGTGCAAGGGGCAAACCGGTTATCCTATTGTTGATGCAGGTATGCGACAACTAAATGAAACAGGATTTATGCACAACAGGGTTCGCATGATCACCGGGAGTTTTTTGTGTAAAGACCTGTTGATTGACTGGCGGTGGGGAGAAGCATATTTTGCAGAAAAATTACTGGATTATGATTTTGCGGCCAATAATGGCGGATGGCAATGGGTGGCAGGAAGTGGCTGCGATGCGGCTCCCTATTTCAGAATCTTCAACCCTGAATTGCAAACGAAAAAATTTGACAAGGATCTGAAATATATTAAACAATGGGTTCCGGAATTCCAGGAGTTTACTTATCCAAAGCCAATGGTTGACCATGCTTTTGCAAGAGAGCGATGCCTTGAGGCTTATAAAGTAGCGTTGACTCAAAAATAATTTTGTTACCACATAGGAGCAATAGGAGCATAGGCTCACATAGAATAATACAAGTTATATACACATTTTACCTATAGCATCTCGCCTTTAGTTCAAATGTAAGTCCTCTGTGTATTTTTATGAGCCTGTGTTGCTATGTGGTAAAATAAAGAGTGCCCGCTCATTTAAAACTTACCGGGTATTGTTTGGCAAAGTCTCTTAAATAATTTCAACACTTCTTACAAATAATTCTTCGTCATTCAAAACAATTCCCTCCTTCATCCTTCCATTCGACTGGTTATAAACATCCAACAGTTTTTGAATTGCTTTCTTTCCATCCTCACCAAGATTTATTGAATACTGGTTTACATATAAATCAATATGTTTCTTCATTACTTCCGGTTCCATTTCCTGCGAATGCATTCTTACATATTCTGTAATAAGAGGATAATTTTTAAAAGCATATTCTATGCTTTGCCTTAATGAGTGTATCTACCTTCATTAAAATATTTTCATCGATACTTTTTTTTCCAACGATGCCACCTAACGGTATCGGGTAGCCGGTTTTTTCTTCCCAAAAATTTCCGAGGTCCACAATCTTGTGCAATCCTCTTTCAGCATAAGTAAAACGGTTCTCATGGATAATCACTCCGAGCGCCTTATCGCCTGATTCAAGAACAAATTTTTCTATCTCATCATATCTCTTAAATATTTTATTTTTCGCATTGGGAAAAGCCTGCGAAAAAAGAAGGTGAGCGGTTGTATTTTCTCCGGGAATAGCAATCGTGCAATCATCCACCTCCTCAAAAGAAATTCTTTTTTTTGAGATTAAAAGCGGCCCGACGCCATTTCCCAGTGCGCTTCCGCTGTTGAGTACTTTATAATTCTTTAAGATAAGTGGCAAAACTCCATAGCTTACTTTCGTAAAATCCAACACGTTATTCAGCGCCAGTTCATTCAATGTTTCCACATCTTCAAGGCGTACCGTAAATTCAATACCGCCGGTGTCAATTTTATTGTTAACCAATGCATCAAAAATAAAAGTATCGTTCGGGCATGGCGAAAATCCAAGTGTATAAATCATAATCTACGCAATATTTTTAACCAGTTTTGTTAATTCATTATTCAAGATTGGCAATCGCTTCTTTCATTGCCCATTTTGCTTTGTCTCTCTCTCCTACCCTATTCGAAATACTGCGAAGCTGAAGAAATTTTATTTTTTGCTGAAGGCATACATAATGAAATGCAGCGCCTTCCATACTTTCAATATCTGCCCCAAATTTTTCCTGGCCTCGTTTTATTTCAATTTCATCATCAATAATTTTATTGACGGTAATTCCCTTTGCTACAAGAAGGGAAGGATGGCGGAAATAATCGTGATTATTCGGAAGCCATCCTTTGTCGAATGGAAAATCATTTTCGCCTGCTAGCCCCACCTCAAAAAGTGTTTTGAAGGCTCCTATTTTCATCGATACCAATATCTCCAAATGTATCTGTTTCAATCATTGCCACAGTGCCTTGTTTTATATCTGTTATTAAATGCTCCGCCAATACCCGCCTGTATCGCCAGGTCATAATTTTTTTTTGCCAGTTGTTTCATAAGATTGAAAACAGTTGCCGGCACTCCCGGCCCTGTAATCAGTACGTCCGTACCATTATTATTCTGTATGAAAGGTTGTATTTCAAGGCCGGTTGCTGCAACCACTAATAAGTTCATTCCGCAAATTTCGGTTTTAAGAATCGTATTTAAAATTTCTGAAGTTACCTTTGCGAAAAAATATTTATAGCCGCGATGGTTTATTTAACGAGGATAGAACATTTCAACGCAGCTCACAAACTGTATAATCCCGATTGGGACAAGGAAAAAAACGAAATGGTATTTGGAAAATGTGCGAATGAAAACTGGCATGGGCATAATTATGAGTTGTATGTCACTATAAAAGGAGAAGTGGCGGAAGAGACAGGTTTTTTATTTGACGTGAAAACACTGAGCCGGCTAATTAAGCAGTTCGTTCTCGACAAGCTCGATCACAAAAATCTGAATGTTGATGTGGATTTTTTAAAGGGAAAAATGTGTTCTTCAGAAAATATTGTGAAGGCCATCTGGCAGCAATTGAAGCCTCATTTACCGCAGCCTGTTCAATTGCATTGCATAAAGTTGTATGAAACACCGCGTATCTATGTTGAATATTTTGGCGAATAATTCTTCATACTTTTAATTTTTATAAATGAATAAAGTCTCTGTTTACAGGAAGGAACATTTCAATGCTGCCCATCGCCTGACCAATCCTTTATGGGACACAGAAAAAAATGATGCGGTATTTGGGAAATGCAACAATCCATCTTACCATGGGCACAACTATGAAATAGAAGTAAAGGTTACCGGTATTCCTGCTGCTGATACGGGCTTTGTAATTGATCTTAAATTATTGAGCGATATCATCAACGAACATGTAATTGAAAAATTCGATCATAAAAACCTGAACCTTGATGTAAAGGAATTTTCAGACCTGAACCCCACAGCCGAAAATATTGTTGTGGTTATTTATGATATACTAAGAGAAAAAATTGATAAGAACCTCGGCTTACAAGTGCGCCTCTACGAAACGCCAAGAAATTTTGCAGAATATCCTGCAGCATAATTTTTAATTAATAATTTTAGAAAATGGCTTATAGAAAAATAGACGAATATGATAATGACACTACGGAAGGGCTAATGAAGAGTTATCGTGAAGCAATTAAACTTATTGGCGAAGACCCCGACCGCGAGGGCCTTCTAAAAACACCCGAACGGCTGGCAAAGGCAATGCAGTTTGCTACACAAGGCTATTTAACCGATGCGAAGTCTATACTGAATTCTGCCAAATTCCACGAAGACATCAGCGAAATGATCATCGTGAAAAACATAGAATTGTACAGTATGTGCGAGCATCATATGCTGCCTTTTTTTGGTAAAGCCCACATTGCCTACATTCCAAATGGCTGGATCACCGGCCTGAGTAAAATTGCGAGGGTGGTAGATGTTTTTGCAAGGCGGTTACAGGTCCAGGAACGCCTTACTACGCAAATACTCGATGCTATCACTGAGACGTTAAATCCTTTGGGTGTTGCTGTGGTTATAGAAGCGGAGCATCTTTGCATGATGATGCGCGGTGTACAAAAGCAAAATTCGGTTACGACCACCTCCGCTTTTTTCGGCGAGTTTGAAAAGCAAACAACCCGGAATGAATTTATAAATCTTATCGAGGCCGACCTTATAAAAAGAAGATGAGTCTAAAAAAACTACGCGATGAAGCATGCATATATTTTTCCGGGGCAAGGTTCACAGTTTACAGGAATGGGAAAAGAACTTTATGATAATTATGAATCTGCAAAAACATTGTATGAATCTGCAAATGAAATATTAGGCTTTCGTGTTTCGGATATTATGTTTACCGGCAGCCCGGAGGCTTTAAGAGAAACTGAAATAACACAGCCGGCAATATTTTTACATTCTATCGCCGCTTTTAAGATACTTGCCGTTGATAAGCCTGAAATGGTCGCAGGGCATTCGCTGGGGGAATTTTCCGCATTGGTTGCTAATGAATGCCTGGGCTTTGAAGATGCTTTGAAATTGGTTGCCATAAGAGCAAAAGCTATGCAGGAGGCATGTGACGATAATCCTTCTGCAATGGCAGCAATCCTCGGTCTCGAGGATGGAAAGGTTGAAGAGATTTGTGCAGGAATTGAAGATGAAATTGTGGTTCCTGCTAATTATAATTGTCCCGGGCAAATTGTTATATCAGGTTCAATAAGGGGAATAGACAAAGCTTGTATACTTTTAAAAGATGCAGGAGCCAAAAGAGCAATCGTTCTCCCGGTAGGCGGCGCTTTTCACTCGCCATTGATGCAGCCCGCCAGGGAAGAGCTGGCTAAAGCAATAGAACAAATTTCAATTAATGAGCCGCTATGCCCCATTTATCAAAATGTTATTGCAAAAGCAGTAACTGACACCAATGAAATTAAAACCAACCTCATCTGGCAACTAACCGGTGCCGTTAGATGGGCACAAAGCATACAACAAATGATTGCGGATGGCGCTTCGCATTTTACCGAAGCTGGCCCGGGTAAAGTATTGCAGGGATTAGTTTTAAAGATCAATAAAGAAGTACAGGCTGATGGAATTGGTTAGCCGTTAATCATCTTATTATCATTCCTGCTACCTGCTCATCTATATTACTAATTCATCATTGAGTAATCGGGCGGTCATTGAAGTAAATCTCTCACTTTCAATAGTAAAATCATAATATTTCTTTATTTTCAGCATTACTAAAGTTTACCAAAATGCCCAATCCATTATTTCGTAAAAAAAGTGTGCCTGCAATTTTAAAAGAAGCGGAAGAAGGCTTAACGGATGCTCATGGCCATCGTGAAGATTTAAAAAAAGTATTGACGGTAAGAGATCTTACATTTTTTGGCATAGCTGCGGTTATTGGTACGGGAGTATTTACAGCAATCGGAACCGCGAGCTTTCACGGCGGACCTGCGGTAACACTGTTGTTTGCGCTTACAGCTGTCGCATGTGGTTTTGCTGCTTTTTGCTATGCTGAATTTGCTTCTACGGTGCCTGTATCGGGTAGCGCTTATACTTACTCTTATGTTGCATTCGGTGAATTATTTGCCTGGATCATCGGGTGGGATCTTTTAATGGAATATGCCATCGGAAATATTGCGGTGGCCATTTCATGGAGCCAATATTTTGTAAGGGTTCTTGAAGGGTTTCATATACACGTTCCAACATGGATGACGATGGATTATTTTTCTGCACACAAAGGATATAATGAAGTAGTTAAAGCAATAGGTACAGGTGGTGAAAAAGTAATGGCAACCCTTGATCAAAATCTTACCAATGCTTATAATGCATGGCAAACTGCGCCCAACCCTTGGCGGCTTTAGAATTATTATGAATATTCCTGCATTGTGCATTGTTACGCTCATAACCTATATCGTATATATAGGCATCCGCGAGTCAAGAACGGCCAATAATGTTTTTGTTATGATTAAACTGGCGGTAATTCTGCTGGTGATAGTGGCAGGGGCATTTTATGTAAATCCTGTTAACTGGCATCCATTTATGCCAAATGGATTTTCGGGAGTGTTAAGCGGTGTGTCTGCAGTTTTCTTTGCCTATATTGGCTTTGATGCCATATCCACTACGGCTGAAGAATGTAGAAACCCGCAACGCGATTTGCCTAAAGCCATGTTTAACATCTTAGTTATTTGTACAGTGCTGTATATAGTGCTGGTATTGGTACTTACCGGTATGACGAATTATACCAAACTCAATGTAGCCGATCCGCTCGCCTTTGTTTTTCAAAATCAAAATTCGAGGGTAACGAACTGGCTGGCTGGTATCATTTCCGTAAGCGCTGTTTTTGTAATTGCATCTGTACTGCTTGTTTACCAATTAGGCCAGCCACGCATCTGGATGAGTATGAGCCGCGATGGATTGTTACCGAAAATCTTTTCACGCATCCATCCAAAATACAGGACGCCCTCTTTTTCTACGATACTTACCGGCTTTCGTTGTAGGCATACCGGCTTTATTTATGAACCTTGATGTTGTAATTGCATTGACCAGTATCGGTACTTTGTTTGCCTTTGTATTGGTATGTGGTGGCATACTGGTATTGCAAAAAAGCCCTAACAGGCCTGAATCAAAATTTCGCGTACCGGAAATAAGCGGAAAATATATAATCCCTTTATTGTTTATTCTTTCGTTCACATTGTTGTTATCTATGCGCCGGATCATTTCAAAAGCCTGTTTCACAAAGAAGGATTACCCATGCTGATATTTTGGATCGTTGCTATTACTGTTTCATTGTTCTCTTATATTAAAGACTTTTCTTTAATACCTGTTCTGGGTTTACTTAGTTGTTTTTACCTGATGGCGCAGGAGAGCCATACCAACTGGTACCGTTTTCTTATATGGCTTTGCATCGGGCTTGTTATTTATTTCCTATACAGCCGTCACAATAGTAAACTTGGAAAAGAAAGCAGGTTAATTTAACAGGTGCGACCAGCGAGCGTTATAATTGAAGAAGAGTGGATTATTTTTCTACGTTTAAAATAAAGCTGGTGCTTCCTGCATAACCATTTGCAGCAAGGCCCTGCACAACTACCAGGTAATTCCCCGGGATATCCCCTGTATAAAAAGAAAACGCCGCCCTGCCATTTACATCCGTATTCAAAACAGGTGACCAGAATAATAAACTCCTGAAATCAGGTAAGCGGCTCATGCGCTCATCTTCAGTGACATAATCAGGAGAATAAAATATCCTTTGCTGTTGCAGCCCTTCATAATCCAAAACCAAATCATGCGGATCAAGGGTAAAACCTTCCATGGTACCTTTATAGGTCGTATAGCTTACAATACCTTCACATGATATTTTGCCGAAGTGATATTTTTGTGCCACAACTTCCAGCTTTTGGACTTTTAAAGGATCATAGGCTATAATTTTATTTACATTAAAAACAGGGACACCATCTAATAAAACCAGGGGGTCATTCTTGAATAATACATCTCCCGGTTGCATATTATGTAATTCTGAGGCGGGTGCATTCAGGGTCAGAAACCTGAACTTCGATCCGTTTCTTCTCACATCTACTTCGTCGACGTATTCCCGCATTACTTCTTCCATCGTGGTAAAACGGGTATAATCATCAAGCAGGTAAGTTTTGTATGGCTTAAAATAAAACGGCGTGGAATCGACAACGGGCGGTAAAAATTGTTGCAATTGCGTTTCATGGTAAGAGTTTTGCACTTCCATGTGAATATTTCCGGTGATCAAATCATCCCCGGTTATTTCTGAAATATTAAAAGCCGCAATCAGGATTATCCGAAAATTTTTCTGAGAAGGGGCTGAAAATTTCGAGGTGATAAGTGCTGTCCGGTTCATCGTTTGTTTGAACAACTATTTGGTTGGCGCCAAAAAAATCTTTCATTTCAAAATGAACCAGGCCGGCGCTGTCACTCATGCAGCCATGCAACTGGATATGTTTGCCTGGCACAGAAAGATATACCAATACATTTGAAACCGGTTTTTTCGTGGTTTCATTGGTTACCCTCCCTGTTATGATGTGACCTGCAAATTCGGGTACAAAAGATAACACGGGCGTTTTATTTTGAGATATATTTTCAGGCTTGAATTTTCTCCAGCCCCGGGTGAGCATTAAATTATCAAGCGCTTCATTTGTTTCCTCATTTTCATTGTCGAAATAATAACCAGGATTTTCAATATTCCCACGCAGATCAGATGATAGCCATAAATAACTAAAGATATTTTCCGGATCAGGCTTATGTAAATTATCCAGCCGGTAAACGGCGGTTGATAAGCTCCCGTGCAAAGGTTTGCCGGATGGATCAATAGTGGAAACATCTATCACAATCTTACTCCTGGGCTTATAACTTTCTTTATCAGCATGTGCAGTTAACAGCATTTTATTTTTGGGCCGTTTGAAATAAAGCCTTTCACAAACCGGCTGTTTATCACCATTAAAAACAATTACATGCGATACACCGTCTTTTAAACTGTCTTTATTTATCAGTAGGGCTGTTTGATTATTTTGAATAAATACGCGACCTGGCAAGGTCTACATAGCTGTTATTTTGAATGATAACATACATAGGTGAAAGGCTTTCACCCGATCTTTTTGCGGAAATAGAAATTTTTAAATCATTCAGGCCTGTATCAGCAATATGCATTACATACCCGGTGTTATTTGCCTCCGGCAAATCTTTTCTTATTGAAGTTCCATTTTTAAAAGTGATGACCGCCGTATAATTTTTCCCACTCTCAGGCTTCAAAGAAAAATATCCCATTCCAAACAGGTGAGATTTAAAATGCGTAACGGTGTCCTTAAACTGATCAACAATTACCCCTTCACAATCAGTTCCCTTGTTCCTGTTATCATTTACTTTAAAAGCAATTTTACTTTCCAGGCCATTTACAAGACTTCCCCCTTCCGGAAAAAAATCAACTACATAATTAACCGGCTCGCGATGCCCGGAAGAATCAAGGCTTAGTGAAGTATTAGTGATGCTGATATTTTTTTCAAAATAATTTTCCGGTGAAAAATTTCTCATCCAGTTGGTGTAAGCTCTTAATATATAATTTCCTGAGGCTACAGAAAACGGGAGATAAAAAGATCCATTGCCCATCCCGCTGTCCACGGCAATTTTGGCCTGCAATACAGGTTGATGCTTTTTATTAATTATGTCAATATAAACTATTTTACTTACCGGCTGTGGTTGATTGGTTGCGGCGTTGGTCAGGTAAGTTTTAAACCACAGCACTTCACCGCACAAATAAAATGAACGGTCAGTATGTACATAAATCTTTTCTTCCAGGCTGAGTTGGTTACGCGATGCATGACTAATTTGGATTTCAGCAGGGCCTGTCGACTGACCATAACTTTGCAAGCTCCAGGGCAGTAAGATTAGAAATCCTGCTGAAATTAAAAGAAAGGATATCCGTAAAACCGGTGACCGCATTATTAATAGATTCATGGCCAGAAAGGAGGTTTTATATTTATGCCCTCCAGGGTACAGTCCACGCACTCGTCACCAGATGCTAAAAAACCTGCGTTTGCGGAGCCATTCGATGGGTTTGCGTATGGAGCAAGCGCGCCGGCTCCAAAATAGTAAGCCAGGCTATCGGGGTTGTTGGGAACCGCTTTAGTGGGACAAAAAGGAAAAATATTCCAGTTAAGAGGCATCAGGCTATTTTTAATAAATACCCTTTTTTGAATGGTATTACCCGCACCTATATAACCGATGACTGTTTCAGCTGCTATCTGTGGCACAATGTATGTTACCAGGGGTTTGGTTGGGTTGGGGATCAAAAATGGAACCTACTTTTTCTGTGTTACTTTTCATTGCCTGCCAGAAATTATAGCCTTTGAGATCCAAAGCATACTGCTTAACCCAGAGGCTGTATAAAACGCTTAGCTTTTGACTATGTGGTTCAATATAAGTAAGTGGCATCTCATTAATTACATCACTGGATAATTTTGCAGAAGATCCAAGTAAAATATTAGTTGAATTATTCGAATTCCAGCAAACATAAACGTGTTCAGTTCGGGGTATTACCGAATTAGTAGCAGCATCGTATTTTATGTAGGAATCATAAAATGAGTGAAATTCCCAGGTTTCATTATATTCCCAGCGGTAATACAAGGTTGTATTATTTGCATCGTGCGTATTTAGATACGTTTGCACTCCGCCATCTTTAAATTTCCAACCGATAGTATCTATTAATGGTGATGACTTAAATGGCACAAAGTCCGAAAAATATTCCTTCCCATCGGAAGTAAAAATGTGCAGGCGATATTGCCAGGCATGGATTTAAGTTTAATGTGTTGTTACTGGAATAAATTCCATTGCCTGCATCTGTCAAATCATAGATATTTTGGTGATCATCTTCTATTGAAACATGTGCATTTAATTCTTTCACGCTAATAGCGGTATCTCCCGCAGATAATATTCTTGTGCGGCTCAAGCTTGATTGTGACAGGGGCTGCTCCATCAATAAACCCTTCTACTACGAGAAAATTTGATTGTGTGGATTTTAATGGAGCATCGTAAGGTGTTTTGCAATGTGGCAATAACAAACCGCAAATTCCATATAACACCAGGTTATAATAAAAAAGTTTTCTTCTCATCTAGAATCGTATATTATAGGTTATAAATGGAATGGCGCTGCCGAATATGGATAATTTATATCCCTTAATGGTGCCGCTCTGTGAAATATAATAAACTGAATAAGCATTTTTTCTCCCGGTGATGTTATAAACACCAAGCGTCCATGAATTATGTGTTAATTGTTTTAATTTATGATCCCCTTCCATAATTAAGGAAAAATCTGAGCGGAAATAATCCGGAATCCGATAGGCGTTCCTGTCGGAATATAATAACCTTGCAGAGCCTGCATAATCATATACAGCGATAGGCAGCGTTATGGGCCGGCCGGTGCTATAAGTTATATTGAGTGATATGCTGTAGCGATGGGTAATACGGTAATTCCCTGCCATGGTGGCATTATGTGGCTGATCAAAATTGCTTGGATAATAATCACCTTTATTAATCAACTCCACGGCCAGTGGATCATTTTCCCGAATAAGTGAACGCGAATAAGTATAGCTTATCCAGCCATTGAGTTTCCCGGTAGCTTTTTTCATAAGAAACTCTGCTCCGTATGCTTTTCCCTTTGTGGTAAAAACATCCGTTTCAATGTGGTGGTTCATAATCAGTATTGCGCCGCTTTTATAGTCCAGGTAATTCCTTATCCATTTGTAATAAACTTCAACCGATGTTTCAATGGTATTAGACTTAAAATTTTTATAGATGCCAAGTGAAACCTGGCTACCGAGTTGTGGCCTTATATTCGGATCACTTAGTTTCCAGATATCAGTGGGAGAAATTGCAGTGGTGTTGGAAAGCATATGAATGTATTGGCGCAAACTATTAAAAGATGCTTTAAAAGAAGAATTATCGGAAAGATAATATCTCGCTGATACGCGGTATTCCGGCCCGCTGTAGCTCTTTACTATTTTCCCTGAAGGATAAAAATCTGTTCCTGTAATATTACTTTCTTCCCTGGCTAACCCGGGTGCGTACGTGAGAACATGTTTAGGCCCCAGGTAATTAAATAGGGAATAACGAATGCCTCCTTCTATTGAAAATTTAGAGGTAATATTATATTGATCGGAAGCATACAAAGCACTTTCGATCGCATGTTCTGCTTCAATGGTATCCGGCACAACGAGAGATTGCTTTCCAACAGGATTGAAGGATCCCGAATGGATATTATAATAAAGACTGTTTATACCGAAAGCGATCTTATGCTTGTTATTTAAAAAATAACTAAAGTCGGCTTTTAACTTGTATTGATTAATGGCATAGGATAGCCGGTAAGCATTTACCGGGTTGTCAGTGCCGGAAACCTTATAATCATAATGGTCAGTTCCGGCGGTAAGCACTCCATAAAACTGGTTATTGAAATTATGTTTCCATTGTACGTTCGCGTTTTTATTTTGATATTGATAAGTGGTGTCACTATTTAAGTTGAACTTATCCGCGCTGATGTAGCCGTTCAAATAAATATTATTTTTATTATTCACTTTGTGGCTTATATGAAGTGTGCCATCGCTGAACGAAGCCCTGCTTTTCCCGTATTCCTTTGGCAAAAGGCTAAACAGCCAGTTGGAATAGGTAGTCCTTACACCGGCAACAAAAGTGGTCTTACCCTTATCAATGGGCCCTTCCATCGTGAGCCTGCCCGTGAGCGGTCCAATACCCGCAGATCCCTTGATTTTTTTATCATTGCCATCCGGAGATGTAATGTCCAAAACAGATGAGATCCTGCCGCCGTAATTTGCCGGTATACTGCTTTTATACAAGGTAACATCCTTGATTACATCGGGATCAAAAGCGGAAAAGAAACCAAAAAAATGAGAGGGGTTGAAAATATTAGCGCCATTGAAAAGGATAAGATTTTGATCTGTAGCGCCACCCCTGATATTCAAACCGGTGCTGGCTTCTCCGACTGATTTCACGCCAGGCAAGCTAAGTACGGCTTTCAAAACATCCAGTTCGCCAAAAGCTGTGGGTATTTGTTTCAGGGAAACAATATCCAATTTGTTTGTGCCCATCATAGTACTGCGCACATTTTTTTCTTTCGCCAATTCCACCAGTACTTCCTTCAATTTCAATACTTTTTCATCCATATCTATATTGAACTGTCCATCTGAATATAACATTACCTGCCGCCTTGCCTCAAACATTCCGGGTGCAATAACGTTCACCGTATGCCTGCCGGCAGTTAGAATAATTGAAAAATATCCAAACTGGTCACTTGCTACCTGAATGTGAGGATTTTCCACATATATCATTGCCCCGGAAAGGGCTTCCCCTGTGTGTGAGTCACGAACATACCCGGCAACCTTAACTTTACCTTTTGGTATCTCATTAATCTTTAATCCTATTTCAAACAGTTTATTTTCAACGGAAATTTCCTGGCTGACTTTTTTTGATTGATTTACATACCCGGGATTGCGTGTTGTTCTTTTGGAAACTGTTAGGGAAGAGTCTTTTTTACCGGTGAAGACAGCGCTTCCGGGTTCCATAGGTATCGTAAAGCCCTTTGTAATAAATACATTATTTTCTTTATCAATAGCAAAGTGAAAATCAGTGTTGGCAAATACCCGGTCCAATACCCCCGGTAAATGTGCACCCGTTACAGAGATGGTAACACTGATACTATCCAGTTGTGCGGGATCGAAATAAAAGCGGAAAGCCGTTTGCTCTTCGATCTTTTTTGCGAATTGCTCAAAAGATTCCTGGTTAAAAGATCCTGATATGAGATCATTTTTGGTTTCCTGGGCAAAGGAAGCCAGCACCTGGAAACAAAAAAATTAAATAAAATGATAGCCGGATCACCTGCTTCATTATTAACGTATTAATTGGCCATAAATCCCTGCTGCTGTAATAAGAGCATCCTCGAAGTTCTTTTTTGTAAATTTTATTTTTTGATGTCGCATGAGATTTTTTATTTCATGCCTTTTGTCTTTAAAAATGATAAACACATCCTTTTTGTTATTGGCTGCGTAATATCTATCTTGTTTATAAATATAAAAAAGATCCTGGCTATAGAAAACTCTCAGTATATCGTCGCCTTTAAAAATATCTTCTAAAACTTTTTTCCTTCTTGCCAAAACCTGGACCCGGCCGTTGAATAAAAGCTCATAAAAAAAAGTATTATCAGGAGGTGGTTTTACGCCTTCATTTAGGTGTATAAAGGAATAATTCAGAAAATGAAAGCTGTCAACGACATTATTCTGCAAAACAATTTTTGATAGCTGGTCATAATTTAATATTACCAGCTGATTTCTTGCGATATCATATTGCATAGGGATCGAATGGTATACCCTGCCGGCATAAGTAACATCTCCCTTTGTGAGGCTGTCAGAATCAAAAAATGGATGGCCTGTTTTCTCGAAAGTGTAAGGCACGTATTCACCGCCATTATAAATAGCTGCTTCGGCGCCGGTAAAATGATCATACAATTCTATACTTTGTTTTATCTCTTCTTTAACCGCAAATGTGTCTGCGCCGGGGCCCTGCGCGTAAGATGAGCAATAGAAAAAACAAAATAATAAAACCCAGGTTGCGCTCATAAACATTCATTTTTGGAAGATATTACCATAGCAAACGATTTATCAAAAAACACAGTTATTTAGCAATTTTTTTTGATGGATGAAGGTATAATTGTTTATTGCAAACGACAAACTTTGTATAGAACCGGTTGCCCGGTAATTACAATTTAAACTCTGGCTATCTTTGTACGATGAAATACCAGCCGGGAGATAAAGTTTTGGTTCTGCATTCCAATGAAGAGGGCGAAGTAGTTGAAATTATTAATGACAAAATGGTGTTGATAGAGGTGGACGGCATACGTTTTCCTGTATATATGGATCAAATTGATTTCCCTTATTTTAAGCGATTTTCTGAAAAAGAAACCCTTCGAAAAGAAAAAGGATAAGGTTTATATTGATGATATAAAGAAGGAAAAGTCAACATCGAAATTTAAAGTAAGCAATGGCGTGTGGGTTTCTTTTTTACCCTTGTTTGATAAGGATATTTTTGATGATGATGTTGTTGAAAGTTTTAAAATTTATCTTATTAACCAAACAAATGATCCGCTTGATTTTACCTACACGCATCAGCTTTTTAGGATATCCTGGCTTTGAATTGAAAAACAGGGTACTCGCCTTCACGGATTTTTATCTTCATGATGTTCCTTTTGAAGAAATGAATGATTCGCCCAAACTTACGTTTGACTTTTTACTGGTAAATGCCAATAAAAAAAAGGCAGATCATTTCGAAGCTTCTTTAAAAATAAAAGCGAGGCAACTTGTTTCAGAAAATTGAGGATATGAAAATGAAGAATGAGCCCACCTTTTCCTTTAGGCTTTTTGAAAACTATCCCGATAAATCTGAAGAAATCATCCCCGAGTTTAACAATACTCAAGGCCTGTTATATGACGCATCAAAAGCAAGGCAAAACCTGGAACCTGCCAGGTCGGTAATTGATCTGCATATAGAAAAATTGTCAACCAACTGGAAAGGGCTCAGCAACTTTGAAATTCTTACTTTGCAGTTAAACACGTTTGAAAAATATTTTAATCTCGCTGTGTCGCACCGCCAACCCAGTTTGATTGTAATACATGGTATCGGCACGGGGAAATTAAGAGAGGAAATCCACGAGATTTTAAAGTACAAAAAAGAAGTAAAAAGCTTTGTAAATCAATACCATCATAATTTTGGGTACGGCGCTACGGAAATCTTTTTTCAATATTAGGAAGGTTTCAGGTATGAGGTGTCAGGTTCGATAGTATCTTTACGCCACTGCAAACCGGGTTATCGCTTCCTGTAAATTACGGGAGGAGGAAAGTCCGGACAGCAAAGAGCAACACACCGGTTAACGGCCGGTCCCGGTTCAGATCGGGAAGAAAGTGCCACAGAAAATTACCGTCCGCCGTAAGGCGGATAAGGGTGAAAACGTGAGGTAAGAGCTCACGGTCCCTGTAAGTAATTATAGGGATGGGTAAACCTTGTGTGCTGTAATGCCACGTAAATCAGCGTTTGAGGGCTGCTCGCCCGATGCCTGCATCACCGCGACGCGTGAAGGGTAGGCAGCAAGATTGTTACAGTAATGTAACAGCAAGATAAATGATAACCATCCCTGGTATGTCGAACGGAGAATACAGAATCCGGCTTACAGGTTTGCAGTAAATTATTAAAGGCATCCATTTTGGATGCCTTTTTCGTTTGGTTATTTATTCGAGGTCAAATAGTAACAGTGCATTTATTAGAATTGTAACCTAAAGCATTGCAATTATAATTTCTAGATACTTCACGGCTTTTATTACCATGATAACATTTAAAATATAATCACGGAATGACTTCATATTTGTTATAAATATTTGTAAAAGCTAGAATCTATGAAATTAACTATACGCCCTCTATTTCTCCATAATTTCTCTTATTTTATTTTCATCGTTAGAAACAAAAGCTCAAAAGCTTGCCGTGGTTCCTTATGTTTCCGGAATAACTTCGCCAATTGATGTTAAACATTGTGGAGATGACAGGTTATTTGTTGCGGACAGGGACGGGCTTGATACGGGTCATTAATGCTGATGGCACTTTACGCGCGACTCCGTTTTTGGATATTACTTCAAAAATATCTTCCACGAACAGCGAAGAAGGTTTTTGGGAATTGCTTTCAGCCCGGATTATCAAACCAGCGGAAAATTTTATGTTGATTATACCTGCGAATATTGCCGGCCAGTTAACAACTGTAGTGGAAGAATATAAAGTAAGCGCAGCAGATTCAAATGTTGCAGATGTATCTTCCGCATTAACGCATTCTCACTCAATCGCAGCCATTTAGTAATCACAACGGAGGTAATCTGATGTTTGGAAAAGATGGCTATTTGTATATTAATTTCGGAGATGGCGGCAGCGGCGGGATCCATATGGGAACGGGCAAAATAAAAATACTTTTCTTGGAAAAATATTGCGGATTGATGTGAGCAATTCTTCTACCGCGCAACCTTATGTTGTTCCTCCTTCTAATCCTTTTTACAATGATACCACAACGGGCATCAAAAAAGAAATATGGGCATATGGGGTGCGCAATCCCTGGAGAAGCAGTGTCGACAGGCTTACAGGCGATTTATGGATTGCTGATGTAGGCCAGGATGCTCATGAAGAAATAGATTACCAGCCTGCAAATGATCCGGGTGGCAGAAATTATGGATGGAATATAATGGAAGGGAATTCTGCTATAGCCCTTCGACAGGGTGTAATCGTGCAGGATTAACATTACCGATTTACGATTATTCTCATGCTATGGGAATGCAGTTACCGGCGGATATGTTTATCGCAGTGCACAATCAAAATCTCTTTTTGGAATGTATATTTTTGGCGATTATGTTGCAAAATGGATTGATGGCATCCGGCAATCCGGTGGTGTTCTTTCAGGAACTGTTACCCATCTTATTACCGCTGCGCAGGCAAGCGGAAACCCGATTTCTTTTGGTGAAGACAGGTATGGAGATCAGTATGTTTTATTCAATGGTGATGGAACGGTTTATAAACTTGAGGATACCAGCTATCTGCGCCGGCCAAAGGCATATTTTACCCCGGTTGACCAGGGAGGCGGCTCATTTTTATTTCAGGGCCTTGAGGGAAGAAACCTCACTTATCAATGGCTAAAAATAATGTGGCTATACCCGGCGCACTTCTCCGGATTATACTACTTCTGTTACCGGAAATATATCTGGTAGTAACCAATACATTAAATTTCAGTGATACTTCGGATGTATTTCTTTTAGGATCCTGCCACTTAATTTAATTTCATTTACTGCTCAAAAAATAGCAGCCAGTAAAATAAGACTGCAATGGAAAACCGCTTCGGAGCAAAATATTTCAGGATATACTATTCTGAAAAGACAAAATGATGAAGCAACTTTTTCAAACATTGGCTTTGTTGAAAGCAAATCAATAAATGGTATTTCAAATCAGCGAACTTGATTATACATTTACCGATTCTTATGCATTAAGAAATTCAAAATTGTTTTACAGGTTGCAGATACAAAATACAGATGGTTCTTCTACCTATTCAGATATTCGGACAATTACTTCAGATAGGTACATAACATCTGCATTTACTTTTTTCCCAAATCCTGCAAAAGGCCAGGTACAAATTTATCTGGACGATTATACCCAGCCTGTAATTATGACTATTTATGATAACAGCGGTAAAAAAATAAAAGAACAAACACTCAATCAGCAAAACACATCATTGAGCTTCCAGGTTTAAAGGGCATTTATATTGTGCAGTTAAGTGATAAAGACGGAACTAATGTAAACAGGAAAAAATTAGTAGTGCAATAGTAATAGAGCATGTGACTGTTCAATTGTATGCTAATTGCCAATTGCCAATTGTCAGTTCGCCAACCGCCTATTCACTATTCACAATTCACAACCTCACAACTTTCACATTGGCATATTATCACATTCATATATCTTTGCGGCCTCTAAAAAGTTCTTTAAGAAATGCTCAGCAGAAGAAATATACGGGTGAAGGTGATGCAGGCTCTTTACAGCATTGAATCAATGAATAATGAAACCCGCCCCGGCGAAGCGTTGCAGATATTGAAAAGAAATATCGTTCACTCCCAGCATTTATTTACTTACCTCGTTTATTTTATAACTGAAGTTGCCCGCTTTGCAGAAAAAGATGCTGCACAAAAAGCGCAAAAGCATTTGCCGTCTGCAAATGATCTTAATATCAATACCAAAATTTCAGGTAATGAAATAATTTGGGCAATTATCGAAAATGCATCTTTTCAAAAATCGGCTGAGCAATTTAAAATTAAAAATGAAATAGATGATGAACTTGTCAGAAAAGCATACCATGGCGTTAGTTTCTTCTTCGGAATATAAAGAATATATTGAGCTGCAAATCAAGGGATAAAAAATCGGAAAAGAAAATACTGGAATATATTTTTGCCAACCTCATGCTTCCGGATGAAAACTTCATAAGTGATATTGAAGAAAAATTTATTCACTGGGATGATGATGCAGAAATGATGATCACGCTTATGAATGGATTTTTGCAAAAGCCGGCCTCATTTAATTTCGGAGAAATGGTGAGCAAGGAAAAAATGGATTTTGCAATTGACCTGATGGAATGTGTTATTGATAAAAAAGAATATTGCCTTGAACTCATCAAGCCAAAATTAAAAAACTGGGATGCGGAACGTATTGCCTCACTCGATATGATTTTAATGCAGATGGGCGTATGCGAATTTATGTATTTTGAAACGATACCTCCCAAAGTTACCATCAACGAATGCATTGACCTTGCAAAAGAATACAGCACCGAACAAAGCGGGCATTTTGTAAATGGCATTCTTGATAATATTCACAAAGAACTGTTGGCCCAGGATAAAATTCATAAGAAGAATTTCAGAAACAGTACTTTATAATACCTTTGCAAAAAATTAAAAATAAATGAACAAACTGATCGCTGCTTTTTTTCTTACGTGCCTGATTTTTTCCTGTAACATACGGAACACGAAGAATAAAGCTGATGTGCAGGCAGCAAACTCAGGCCACGCATTTCACAGATTCTACAACGGTACAAATGATTGATTCGGCTTATAATTTTGGAAAGGTTACGGATGGTGAAAAAGTAGAATATAGTTACCGGTTCAGGAATACCGGGAAAAATCCACTGATCGTTTCTTCGGCTATTGCAAGTTGCGGATGTACTGTTCCTGAGAAGCCTGAAGAGCCCATTAAGCCTGGTGAAACAGGTTTTTTGAAAGTAGTTTTCAACAGTAAGGGAAGGGTAGGGCCAGTGCATAAAGAAATTACTGTTACCTCAAATGCCTATCCGCAGTTTCCCGTGTTGCAATTAATCAGGCGAAGTAGTGGTAGCAGTAAATAATGAATATAATAACAATAAACAACAAAAAACAAATAAATAATATGAATTTAGCTATGGTTTTTTTAATGTTAGGGCAAGGTGGTGCAGGAGGCGGAGGTTTTCAGTTTGTATTTTTAGGCCTGATGATTCTTGTATTCTGGATGTTTATGATAAGGCCCCAGGCAAAAAAAGCAAAACTACAAAAACAGTTTCTTCAAAACCTGCAGAAAGGCGATAAAATTGTAACGATTGCAGGCATACATGGAACGGTTAATAAAGTAAATGATGATGGAACTATGATGCTTGAAATCAATCCCGGAAGCTACATTAAAATTGAAAAAAGTGCTATCAGTATGGAATGGACGGCCAATATTAATAAGCCGGTAGCACCGATAAAATATAATGTATTGATGTACGATGTGGCATCGATGTACGATGTGTAATGTATACCTTACATCGTACATTAAACATCGTACTTCGAATTGGCATCTTACATCGTACATCAAACATCGTACATTGTATTACTCATGCTTAAAATCGGCTTAACCGGGGGTATTGGCAGTGGCAAAAGCACTGTAGCACAAATTTTTGAAGTGCTGGGCATACCTGTTTATTATGCTGATGAAGCAGCAAAAAAATTAATGATTGAAAATGAAGAGCTAAAAGCTTCTGTTATTAATGCTTTGGGAAAGATGCTTATGTAGATGGAATATCTTAACCGCGAATATATAGCCAGCGCAGGTTTTTAATAATGACCGAAAAAATTGAGCTTCTTAATTCTTTGGTACATCCTGTTACCATTAAAGATGCTGCAGAATGGATACAACAGCAAAGCACTCCCTATGTAATAAAAGAAGCTGCATTACTATTTGAAAGCGGCTCCAACAAAAATCTTGATTATGTGATAGGTGTGAGTGCTCCAACGGAGCTCAGGATACAAAGAGCTATGCATCGGGATAATATTTCTGCTGACGAAGTTAAAGCCAGGATCAACAAGCAAATGGACGAAGATCAAAAACTGCGGCTATGCGATTACGTTATAGTCAATGACGAACAGAAATGCTTATTCCGCAGGTTCTAGCTCTACATGAAAAGTTTATAAAATTAGCTAATTAGCTATGCATTAGCCAATTAAGGCCGTAGCTACATTCAATTGCACATTATCTAATTACAATTACCAATTGAACTTAATCCTTTCTTAATTCTTCTAAACCCTTCTTCAATATTTTTCATATTGTTCGCAAATGAAATTCTTATGCAGCCCGGTTCGCCAAAAGCATCCCCGGTTACCGTTGACACATGCGATACATTTAAAAGATACATACAAAGATCACTGGCATTATTGATTATTTCATCGCCGGCTTTCTTTCCAAAATAGCTTTTTACTTCAGGAAATATATAAAATGCGCCGTCGGGTTCAGTGCATTTTAATTCGGGAAGTCCTTCCAGTAATTCCATGACACGCTGTTTGCGTTCTTTAAATTGTTTCACCATTTCATAAGTAGCAGAAAGAGGAGAATCAAGCGCAGTTATTGCTGCTCTTTGCGCAATAGAATTTGTGCCGCTTGTAAACTGGCCCTGTATTTTCTCGCAGGCTTTTGCAATTTCAGCTGGTGCGGCAATATAGCCCAGCCTCCACCCTGTCATGGCAAAACCCTTGCTCAATCCATTTACGACTATAACCCGCTCTTTCAAATAATCAAATTGTGCGATGCTTTGGTGCCCTCCGCCGTTGTCATGGGCAAAATTGATGTACTCATAAATTTCATCGCTTATAATAAAAATTCCGGGATGTTTCTGAAATACTTTTGCCAGTCTCTTCCAATTCATCTTTTGTATACACAGCACCGGTAGGATTGCATGGGGAAGAAAATATAAACAACTTTGTTTTATCAGTGATGGCGGCCTCAAGCTGATCAGGAGTTAATTTAAAACCGGTTTCAGCAGTCGTATTCACAAAAACAACCTTTGCCCTGGCAAATTTTGCAATTTCAGAATAAGAAACCCAGTAAGGGGTAGGTATAATCACTTCATCATCATCATCAATAACGCTTAATACTACATTGGCGATACTTTGCTTTGCACCGGTACTCACAATAATCTGTTGCGGCGTATATGCAAGACCGTTATCCCGTTCCAGTTTCCGGCAAATAGATTCTCTTAAGTCAAGATAACCGGCAACGGGTGTATAATGGCTCCAGTTATCATCAATTGCTTTTTTTGCAGCATCTTTTATATGCTGAGGTGTATCAAAATCAGGTTCTCCAAGGCTTAAATCGACAACATCGATTCCCTGTGCTCTTAATTCACGGCCAAGCTTTGCCATTTTCAATGTTTCAGGTTCATTAAATCTTAATAAGTTTGATGAAAGTTGCATGTTTTTTATTTTGATAGAATTTGCAAAAGTAAGAGATAGAAATTTTACAGAACAAAATCATTATTTATCGTAGCTTATTTTAAAAAGCGAAAGGTCTGGCAGGTAAGTTCTTTTTCTCTTTAATTCATAGTCGTATATTACCCGCCCGAGGTTTTTCATAAACGGAAACCCAATAGAATCATAAGCATATTTATCATCATTTACGATCCCATCTGTATTGCAGTTGATAGCAGCAGATAAAAAGAATTCAATATTTTTATCAAAGTCTGCAATATAGGCTACGTCAATCAAGTTGTCCGTAAGCATCGCCCACCTTATTAAATATTCTTATATTTTTTGGAAGCGCTTCTTTTTGCGAGCCATACAGTAAAAATTTTACATAAGCATCCGGATAATTTATCGAATCATAGGATGGATATATCGTTTCTCCCGGAAACTGTGACATGTAATGATGTACAAATGCATAATCACTATCGGTAAGACCAAACCTTTGCTTTGCAGGTACACTATCTGGAAAAATTACACTTCGCAATATCGTGATGAAGGTCTTCGAGGCTTATCCTGTTTTTCTTTGAAAAATTCATGGGTGTATCAATAAGATTGCCCTCCCGGTAATATGCTTTTCCAAGCGAATCATGCCTTTCCGGGTATAGCTGGTTTGGTTAAAAACCAAAGGCTGGCTGTATAAAATGTTGTTATGGCTGTCTAAAAACTTTACAGGATTGGTGTGCCTGTTTTCGTCTTCCGATAGAAAAATATCCAAGCGATGAAGAATCTGCGCATCGTTATATCCTTTCTTATGAAGCTGTTCATTTATATATTGTTGCCCTAAAAATTCATAAAGCCTGTTGAAAGCTTCATTATCACTCACCAGAAAAATTCTTTTGATATAGCTTTCTATGGTTGGCCTGCCATCCGGAGTTTGAGGATCGTTATAAGTCGCCACCTGCCCGCTGTAAGCAGCTTCTGTGATCATCGAAGTGTTTCGTGTGATGCCGGTATTACTTAGCTCATGTAACCTTTGCAAAGCAAGCAATGCAATGGCAGCTTCACAGTAGAAGCCGGATAGAAATATTTTGAACGTATCTACATTAAAATAATAATCCTTAAAATGCGGATTGTTATTTTTATCCCGGTTTATCATGGTATAAATTATCTGTACATTCCATTCCTTCCTGTTTTTTAGAATGCTTTCAAAATATTGTGGGTATTCTCTTAAAAGATTAACAAAAATTGAATCTGTTTTGGCAAGATCAGGAGCTGCTTTGATACTATCCATCTTTATTTTAGCAGAATCAGTTTTCTGGTTACTGTTATTTGCCACTGTATCATTTGGTTTTGGTAAAATTACAACCTGGGTTTTCTTTGATGGGCCGCAGGCATGTAGCAGTAAAATCAACAGGCAACTAATCAACATAAATTTTTTTCATACCAGAATATTCTTTCAAAAATATAAAATCGAATAGTAAAAATGCTATTAATATTTTTGAAAGCGGCTTTAATACGCGGCAAATCATGGCCGGTTTAACTTCAAAACCGTATCTTTGCAAACTTCTAAAAATTCCGATATGAAATTGAAAGGTTTGGTGTGGTTTTTTGCCATTACACTTATTCTGATCTCTATTTACCAGCTCTCTTTTACCTGGGTTGTTAACAGCTATGAGAAATCCATTAAACAGAAAGCTGAAAGAATGGTAAAAATGGCGCATCCCGGTATTACCGGTGATGATAAAGATAATCTTGTAAAAACCCAGGTGAACCGTCTTCTCGATAGCACAAGGGATGTTAAAATATATCCTTTACTGGGAACAACTTACCAGAAATGCAAAGAAAATGAACTGAACCTTGGCCTTGATCTCCAGGGTGGGATGAATGTTACATTAAATGTAAGCCTTGAAGGGGTTATCAAGTCGTTAAGCAACAATCCCAAAGATCCGCAACTGGTAAATGCCTTAAATGCCACCAATGTCGAAAAAGTAAAGAGCGACCTTGATTATATTACCTTATTCGGCCAGGTATTTAAAAGGCAAAACCCTAACAGCAAATCTTGCATCATTATTTGCGGCGGCAGGAAAAAGTATCAAGATAAATGATAATGACAACCAGGTCTTGACCAATTGAGAGCCATTCTTCGAAGGCGCAATCAAACAAACATATAAAATATTATCTACAGCGTATCGACCAGTTTGGTGTTGCGCAGGCTAATATCAACCTTGAAGAAAATAAAGGCATCATTACCGTTGAACTTGCCGGTGTGCAGGATGCTGAAAGGGTAAGAAAATTATTGCAGGCATCTGCACATCTCCAATTTTGGGAAGTGTATAACATCAGTGAAATCAGCAAAAATATTGAAGATGCAGATAAGGCACTTTCCCAGTATTTAACCGGTGGCACTCGCTGATTCAACTAAAACTGGAAACGATAGCACAAAAAATAAAATTGATTCTTCAAAAATTCTTGCCAACCAGCACCCGCTTGCCAATGTTATCCATTTTATTGGCCCACAGCAGGACAGAACCGGCAAGCCGCAATATTTTGCAGCGATTGCAAATATTGAATTGAAAGACACTTCCAAAGCCAATGAATACCTGAACCTCGATATTGTAAAAAACAATTTTCCCGCGAACCTTAAATTTTTATATGGTCTCCAGGAAAAAGACGAAAAAACCAACCGGAAATATTTTCAGTTATATGCAATAAAAACCATTCCTGGCATTGACAAGGCAAAGCTGGAAGGGGAAGGTGTTGAAGACTCAAGAGCAGATTATGATGAGCACGGGAGGCCTGCCATTAAAATGCAAATGACACCAACAGGAAGCCGCACCTGGGCAAAAATGACAACGGATAATGTGAACAAGCCTATTGCGATCGTGCTTGATGATGTTGTTTATAGCGCCCCAAATGTGATCGGGCCTATTGAAGGCGGAAACTCTGAGATAAGCGGCAATTTCACAGTTGAAGAAGCACAGGATCTTGCCAACATTTTGAAAATTGGTAAAATAGATGCCCCTGCAAAAATTGTTTCAGAGCAAATCGTAGGGCCTACACTTGGCCAGGAAGCTGTTCATGGTGGCGCAAAAGCATTCGCAATTTCTTTTTTGGTGATTTTTATTTTAATGCTTATTTATTATAATACTGCCGGCTGGGTTGCTAATATTGCTTTGATATTAAACCTTCTTTTTACCATTGGAGTTTTGAGTGCATTAGGCGCATCACTTACTGCGGCTGGTATTGCGGGCCTTGTACTTACCATTGGTATGGCGGTGGATACCAATGTAATTATTTTTGAAAGAATAAAAGAAGAACTCACGCGGGGTAAAAATTACCAGCAGGCGGTGAATGATGGATATACAAGGTCATTGGCACCGGTAATTGATGCGCACGTAACTACCTTTTTAACCGCTGCCATACTTTTTTATTTTGGATTAGGCCCGGTACTTGGTTTTGCAACCACGCAAATGCTGGGAATTTCACTATCTCTCTTTTGCGGAATTTTATTATCAAGGCTGGTTACCGATGTATGGACAAATAAACAAAGGCATTTTAAATATTTTACAGGCTTTTCAAGAAAGAATATTCAAACATGCCAACTTTAAATTTATCGAATACAGGAAAATTGCCTATGGCATTTCTATCGTGGTTTTAATTCTTGGAGTAGGTTCTTTTTTTAATGGATTTAATCGAAGGCGTGGAATTTAAAGGAGGAAGAAGCTATACGATGGAATTCGAGCAAAATGTAAAAAATGATGATGTGTTCAATCAGCTTGCAGGATGCATTTGCAGGGGATTACCCGGAAATAAAAACTGTTAATGATAACAGGCATTTAAATATTACCACCTCTTATATGAATAGGAGAAGAAAATGCAGATAGCGCTGTATTAACACATTTGTACCAGGGTTTAAAAGCCCACCTGCCCGCATCTCTTACGTACCAGCAATTTGTAAAAAATAATATACAGGGGTCGCAGGTTGTACAACCGATTATTTCAAAAGATCTTAAGAATGGGGCGATAAAAGCTACCATCTTTGCATTGATAGCTATTATATTTACATCTTTATGCGTTTCCGCGACTGGAGATATTCACTGGGAACAATTATCGCATTGCTGCATGACGTTTTTGTAGCACTTGCCGTTTTTTCTTTTTTTAAGAATATAGTGCCATTTCCCTCTTGAAATCGATCAGCATTTTATTGCGGCAATTCTTACGGTAATTGGTTTTTCAATGAATGATACGGTTATTGTATTTGACAGGATACGTGAATACAGCCGCAATATGAAAGGTGCTGATAAAACAACGATTATTAACAGGGCAATCAATGATACCTTGAGCCGTACGATCATGACTTCTGTAACGGTGTTTATAACGTTACTGATCCTCTTTATTTTTGGCGGCGAAGTAACCAGGGGATTTTCTTTTGCGATGCTGATAGGTGTTGTTACAGGAACCTATTCATCTATTTTTGTGGCCGCGCCTATATTGGTTGACTTTGCAAAAGACAAGCCGTTGGGCTCTGCAGACCTTGCAACTGAAAATGTGAAAAAAGCTGCTGCCGCTAAAGCTAAATTGGCTAAAGCAAAATAATATTTTAAAACAAAATTTTTGCAAGAGCCGGCAATTATGCCGGCTCTTTTTATGAGGTAAAAATCGGAAACCTGAGATTTTATACGATGTGATTTATTAAACCCCGAATGAACTGCCGCATCCACAAGTAGTGCTGGCATTGGGGTTATTAAATGTAAACCCGCGCGAGTTGAGGCCGCCCTCCCAATTTACTTCCATATCCACCAGGTAAATGCTATGGGCCGGGTTGATGATGCAGGGAATCCCATCTATTTCAAAATATTCATCCTTATCGGTTTTCGGTTCAAAATCAAGAATGTAGGACATGCCCGAGCAGCCGCCACCTTTTACACCCACGCGCAACATTTTATTGCTATCAAAATTTTCCTGGCTCATTAATCTTTTAATTTCATTAACAGCGCCCCTGCTAAAAGTTACCGGTGTTTTATCTAAAATTTCCATAATATTATTTATTGAGATTGACACGATCCTTACCCGGAATTTCTATTTTACCCCCGGGAATTTAACCTTTTATACATCTGCAAAATTACAACCCTTTCTTTAGGGAATGATTATTTTTGCATGAAATTAGCACGATGTCAATATTTGAAACAATAGTTATTATTCTGTTGGGTGTGTTATTTTTAGCCATCATGTGGATGATAACAGAATTTACTTCGATAAAAAAAAACATTAAAGAAAAAACCGGGATAAACCCTGATACGCTGAAGCTTCGTTTACAGGCTTATGAAAGGCTTACATTGCTGGCAGAAAGGATCTCCCTCCAGAATTTATTATCACGAACCCCTAATGCCGGCCTTTCATCACGCCAGATGCAATCCTCTCTTATCGATGCCATCAAGCAGGAATATGACTATAACATCAGCCAGCAGGTATATGTTTCATCGGAAGTGTGGCGGGCGATTAATAATCTTAAAGAACAAAATATTTACGTGGTAAACCAGCTTGCATCCACTATGCCCTTCCAGGCTTCTGCAATGGACCTTAATAAACAAATTATCGATTTTCTTATTAACAATCCAAAAGCATCGCTTCATAATATTGTTTTGGAAGCTCTTAATTTTGAGGCCAAGAAAATTATGTGAGGCCTTACGTATCTTCGCGGGGCTGGCTTCAACTTGAATATTGAATATTGACTATTGGTATTGAGTGTTTTTTTAGCTCATTTGAATATTTCAACACTCAATGTTCATTAATCAATGCCCAGGAAAAAAATGAAAGAGGATCATACACTATACACAGATAGCGGTATAGAAATTAAAAAGGTTTACGATTATAATGACCTTTATAAAACCTGCCCGCCACGCATAGAAGGGTCCGAGGAGTTACCGGGAATATTTCCGTTTACACGGGGCGTGCAACCGGATATGTACAGGGGCAGGCTCTGGACCATGAGGCAATATGCAGGCTTTAGCACTGCGGAAGAAAGTAATAATCGCTATCATTATCTTATTTCACATGGAGTAAGCGGCCTTAGTGTTGCTTTCGACCTTCCTACTCAAATTGGTTACGACAGCGACCATGTATTATCCGAGGGTGAAGTGGGAAAGGTAGGAGTATCCATCAATTCCATTGAAGATATGGAAGCGCTGTTTAAAGATATTAGCCTCCAGGATATTTCCACGTCAATGACGATAAATGCAACAGCATTTATTTTACTTGCGTTTTATGTCGCGATTGCAAAAAAACAGGGGGCCGATCTTTCTCAAATCCAGGGAACCGTTCAAAACGATATTTTAAAAGAATATGCTGCAAGAGGAACTTATATTTATCCGCCCAAGCCTTCAATGCGGATTATTACGGATATTTTTGAATGGTGCAGCAAGGAACTTCCGAAATGGAATACCATCTCAATTTCGGGTTATCATATTCGCGAAGCCGGAAGCACCGCAGTACAGGAAATAGCATTTACCTTAAGTAACGGTAAGGCATACGTGCAGGCGGCACTGAACAAGGGGCTTGATATAAATGTTTTTGGTAAAAGGCTGTCGTTTCTTTTTCAACTCACACAACGATCTCTTTGAAGAAGTTGCCAAGTTCAGGGCCGCCCGCAGAATGTGGGCAAAAATTATGAAAGATGCCGGTGCGACAGATGAAAAAGCGATGATGCTGCGCTTCCATACGCAAACCGGCGGAAGCACATTAACCGCCCGCCAACCACTAAATAATATAAGCAGGGTCACTATACAAAGCCTTGCTGCAGTACTCGGTGGCACTCAAAGCCTTCATACTAACGGCTATGATGAAGCGCTGAATCTCCCTACTGAAGAAGCGGCTACCATTGCATTGCGTACTCAACAAATCGTAGCCTTTGAAAGTGGTGTGGCGAATACCGCCGATCCCCTCGCAGGAAGTTATTTTGTTGAAAAACTTACCAATGAAGTTGAACATGCCGCATGGGATTTAATAAATAAAATTGACACGATGGGCGGAAGTGTTTCTGCCATCGAGCAAGGGTTTATACAAAATGAAATTGCGGGCAGTGCGTATTCGTATCAGCAAAAAATAGAATCGGGCGATAAAATAATAGTAGGGGTAAATGCGTTTACAGGCGGAGACGAAATTGCGCCGCCTGCTTTCAGGATAGATGACAATATACGCCAGTTGCAAATACATAAGCTGAACATGTTAAAAGCAAGAAGGGATCAGGTAAAGAGTTGCTTCTTGTTTAAAAAAAATTAAAGAGCATGCAACCAATACACAAAATTTAATGCCTGTAGTGATAGACGCTGCCGAAAACTTTTGCACATTGGGAGAAATTGCGGATAGCCTGCGAGGGGTTTTTGGGGAATACAAATAAACGCGGGGACTAATAACGGGTAGATTCGAAATATGACAAAGGAATTTTTGAAAACACTGCATTTATATATAGGTGCGTTTCTGTTACTCGTTTAATAAATGGAAAGCAAACGATTTTATAATTAACACAACTAACTGTCTATGAAATTTTTTTTACTTTTTTTTGTTCTGTCTGCATCGGTTCATTGTGAGGCGCAAAAATATGCCTTGCTTGATCAACACCTTGCACAGCCGGTAACATTTACTAATAAGGTTACTTCCGATGATAAATTCAATGACCGTTTTCCTGTAGAGAAAAAAATGCTACCACAGTTTATCAATACACTCACGGAAATTCAGGAACAAGCTTGCTTCAAAGAAGCCATTAGGCGATGCAAAGCAATACGACGTTGGTTGTGCAAAATTTTCGGGTATAACCGTTAGGCTTGCTGCGGAAGAACGGCTGGATTATGTGCTCACTTCCAATTGTGACAATGTAAAAATTTCAATGCATCTCTGCGATGCAAAAATCAGCAATAACAGTAATAGCTATTTTATTAAAACATGGATAAAATATATCCAGAGCTATGTGAAGTAGCTATCCGGAACATTACTTCTTTATATCCCATTGTAGGAAGACCTCGTTCGATTGATTCTCAGGTCACGCAATAAAGGAGATTTTGGGCTGATATTGATGCTGAAAGAACGGTATATGCCAACGGGTGCAAGCGATATGGACATTTGCCAGCAGTGCATTTCCCGCGAAATTGAAATGGAAATCTGGTTAATTTTTCCCGCTGTAATGTCGTAGTATCCATTTACTGCCGTTTGCCATTTAGGCGTTATGTTTAAAGTACCTCCGAAGTTTACATTTTGTGTAAACGTTTTTACAAAGCCTTCGTTATAAAGATAATTTTTAGAAAAAGTGAGTGCATAATTCAAATTTACTGACCAGGGAATATTAAAATCGGCATATTCTCCCGGGTTATTTCTTATGTAAGCAAGCTCAGTGTTGTATTGGTCAGGCGTATAACCAATATCAGCAACATCATTCGGCTGCAACTCTGGTTTTGTGGAACCCGTTTTCTTATTCCCTCCCTGCAATTGCGTTGATAAAGAAACATTACCGTTTACAAGCCGGCCCAATGTGAGAGCCTTACGCTGCCAAAGTAATGCATCAACTCGTTGGCCCTGGCCGTTTACCTGGTACGGATCAAGTGTACCGCTGGCTGTAATATTTATTTTATTAAAGAGATTACTTCTTGCCGATAATACCAAAGGGCTTAATTGAAATGAATCTGCAAAAAAGTTATAGCTGCCGTTAATGCTTAAACCATCAATGATCGAAATCTTTTTCAAAGCATTTTCACCAGTATCTTTTTTACTCCGCACTTTCATCGAAATATTATTATCTATTCCGAAAGTAAGGCCGCCAAACCTGCCGGGTGAGTAAGGCCCGAATATATTTCGTTCATATACCGAAAACTGTTGCCGGTAGCCTGTAGTGTCAACCTGCGTATAATAATAAGTGTTTTTATTAAAATCCGGTTTATAGCTTATGCCCAGCGTAGGTGTTATCTCATGGCGTATCGCCTGTATTTTGGCATTTTTATTTTTGGCAGTTATCTAATCCAAAAATTCTTGTAGAAATGGCAAGGCCGAAAGACATTTGCCTTGCAGTATAAAATCCCTTTTGAACTGTTGTAATCAATGTGTCTTTTGCGGGGTCCCATCGGTGAAATGTTTTTGACTGGTACCATGTTTCATCATAGCTAACGGAAGGCGCCAACCTGGAAAGCACCCATTTGCGGAAGCGACAATGAAATGGGAAAAGAATGATGAGCGCCGAACTGGAATGTGTCTGCAATTTGTTTGAAAATATGCGGAAGCGTATCATAGAATGAAAAAAGGCTTTTTGCATTTCCATTGTATGCTATACCAATATTTTCATACCATTTGGGAGTACCTATGAAATCTTTCTTTCTGAAAGGATAAATTGTTTGCACGTTAAATCCGACATCAGGAAGATTTACATTGATGATTTTTAAATTGGTGTTCTGGTTATGATTGGCAGTGATGGTCAGATTAAAAGGCTTGTCCTTCCATGTTTTTGACCATGCTATTGAGGAACTTAACTGGTTGCTGTAATTTTGGTAAGCATTGTCAGGCACATAAGAATTGTAACTGCTGCTGCCTGCGTTTACACTGGCACTGAAACTTACACCCGGGCGGGCTTTGCTATCCATACTATGGCTCCAGGTAATATGATAACTGCGGTTATGTGAATAGTCGGGATCTCCTTTAAAATTAGTATTAAAATTTTGTACGTCAAATGAAAGCCTTCCGCTATACCGGTATTTTTTCATATACCTCGGGTTCATGCTTGCGTCCATCCTCCATAAGAATAAATACTTGTTCTTAAAATCACATCCCAGTAATCACTGATCACTTTATAATATCCCAATCCTTCAAGCCCAAGCCCTCTTTGCTCATTTGTAGTAAATGTGGGTTGCAACATCCCGGAATGCCTTCCCTGGCTTAACGGGTAAATGCCAAAAGGGAAATAAATCGGAATGGGCACTCCTTCAAATTCCGGATGCACAGGCCCGGTAATAGCTACTTTATTAGTGATGAATTTTATTTTATTACTTATAAAAGCAAAGTGAGGCGTATCAAGGTTGCAGGTTGTAAACCTTCCGCGAAGCGCATAAAAAACATTGTTATCAATTTTTTTAATCACATCGCCATATACATACATTTCTCCCTGTTGTGTGTATGTGCTTTTGGTAAGGCCTTTTCCGCTTTTCATATTAAAGCGAATAGAATCACTCTGCGAAAGAAAATCAGATTGTTTATAAGTAGGCATTGAAATTACTTTACCTGTACTGTCTCTTTTTATAGAAGCAATAATATTTCCTGATGCCTGGTCGTACGATATTATAGGCGCAGTAAGGTTATTGTCTTTATATTGTGTAGTTGCTTTTTTACCATACAATGTTATAATTTTCCCGGGAACATCAAGCACCATTGAGTCTTCAGCAGTATATTCAATAACAGTATCCAGTGCATTTTTTGAGCTTTTGAATTTTAAAGTATCTGCAGTTTTTATTAACCCGGATGTATCAGCCTTCGAAAGAGAATCAATGTTTTTTTTTGGAATTGTATCAGTAGTACTGAAACAATTTTTTTAGCTGAAGAATCGTTTGAATAGTTTAGCTTTTTATCATCAGAAATATTTTTTTTCTTTGAAGGTATGATTGTATCGGGTTGGGAAGTTAAAGATGTGTGAAATGAAAAATAAAAAGAATCTTTATCCCTACTTTGAACCGTCAGTATAAAAAGTATAGCTGGTACCGTCAGTGCAGATATGTATTTTGAGCTAACTTTGTTTATCATGTTCATAGCAGTAGAAAACAAAAATAGAGATAATCCTATTAAGGATTTGTGAAGATTATTAAACCAAAATTACCTGCTCATTTAAAATCAAATAAATAAATGTGTGTTTTAAAAAAATCGTTTTCTTTTTTTCTTTTTTTATCATCGTTAATGTTGCTGTGTTCAGTTGCCAATGCACAGGCCGGTAAAAAAATAAAGACTATAATTGTTGATGCCGGCCATGGCGGAACTGATAATGGAGCACATGGTGAATATGAAGGGTACCTTAGGTTCTAAGGAAAAAAATATTACCCTGGCTATTTCCATGAAGCTCGTTGCTGAATTGAAAAAACAAATGCCCGAAGTAAATATTATTCCTACGCGTACAACAGATGTTTTTCAATTCAGTAAAAGAAAAAGCACAAATTTGCCAATGATAATCATGGCGATCTTTTTGTGTGTATTCATGCAGATGCGGTCAATCTAAAAACAGGATCAAGAATTATAGGTTATCGTGCAGAAACTTATCATACCATAAAATATGTGGGCAAAGGGAAAAAGAAGAAAAAAATTCTTACTCCTCATACACGTGAGGTTGCCATAAGAGCAATACTTTAAAATTCCTACTACAAGGAAAGGGCACAAGCACCTTAATATTTGTAGCCCGTCAATCTGCTGATAAAATAAAAGCAATGGAAAATTCTGATCTGCATTTGAAACCGCACGATAATGATAGTACACTTGATATTAATTATGACAGCCCGGAGTGGAAGGCAAGTGCGCTTTTATATACTCAAAATTATTTTAAAAAAAGTTATCAGCTTGCCTCTGCTGTACAGGAAGATATTGACAAAACTGGGCAGGAACGATCTTGGCGTGTGGCAGCGCCAGAAAGGGATTTGGGTGTTGCATGCAACACAAATGCCGGCAATTTTAATTGAAACCGGCTTCATTGCAAACTATGATGATGAAAGATATCTAAACAGTGAAAAGGGGCAACAGGAAATTGCAGAAGCTATTACACGTGCACTGATAAAATATAAAAACCAGGTAGAAAACTCCGCAGGCTAATACCAATAGCTGAAGTATTGGATTCAAAGTAAATATTGATCTATCCTATTATTTCTTCAAATGATATCCTTTAATTTTTTAAAGCAGAGTTTGCCGGCTGTGTGCCAATAAAGATTGCTATTTTCGCAATACAAATTTTTGGGTTGTTAACCTCAATGAATAAACCTCTGTTTATTACCAAATAAAAAAATATGAAAATCAATAATGAAACGAAAATTGGCGTGCTGGCAATAGTAGGAATAGTATTGCTGGTATTTGGATTTAATTTTCTTAAAGGCAAAAGCTTTTTCAAAAAAGAGACGCATATTTATGCAGTATACCAGGATGCGCAACGCTTAACAAATCGAACCCGGTAGTTATTAACGGACTGCAGATTGGCAATATTAGTAATCTTGATGGTGGCAAAGATATGAAGCGCATTGTGGTTACCATTAATCTTACAAAGGATATAAATATTCCTGACAATTCTCTTGCAGTTATAAATCCTACCCTGCTTGGCACCCTTCACTGGAAATACAATTGGGCAACTCTTCCACTTTTTTAAAAAACGGCGATACGTTGTTAACCACACTTAGTGGCGGCGCTTTTGATGAGGCATTAAAAATAATCAACCCTGTTTTATATGAAGTTCGCAATGCAGTAAAATCTTTGGATTCTGTACTTCATATTGTTACCGGGTTTTTGACCCGGGTGCAAAAAATAATATAAAAGGAATACTTGGAAATTTAAATGCAACAACCGAATCTTTTGCATTATCTGCAAAATCATTGCAGCTGCTTTTAAATATGCAAAATGGAGCGCTGTCAAGCTCACTCAATAATGTAAGTGCTTTTACAGCCAACCTTAATTCAAATAATGAAAAGCTTAACAGCATCCTTGAAAATGCTAAAGTAGCATCCGCTAAATTTGCAGATATTAATTTAAAAACCACTTTGGATTCACTTAATGCAGCCGTTGTAAGCTTTAAACAAGGCGCCGAAAAAATCAATAGCAAAGATGGATCTGTTGGCTTACTGTTAAATGATAAAACTTTGTATAATAATCTTACAGTCAACAACCAATAAAATAAATATCCTTCTTGATGATATAAGAGTTCATCCAAAACGATATGTAAATATTTCTGTGTTTGGTAAAAAAGATAAAGGCGACTATATAACCGCCCCGCTTATTGACGACACGCTAAAAGCGGTTAAAAAATAGGGATGATCACGTCAGCGAAAATTGGTTTTCTCATTATTTTTCTGCAGGTAAGTTTTATTTCATTCGCACAGGTAATATCCTCCTAAAGCTGATACAATAAAGGAATTTGAAATTTTGCGCGGCCCCAGTATGCGCAGCATTCATATTGATTCGGTAACCACTTTACAAACTATTGCAGGCGGCGCAATTATTAAACAAGGCACCACAATTTTCAGCAGCGATAGTGTGGCAATAAATCCTGTTACACATATAGTTGAAGCCTTTGGAAATGTTCATATAAACCAGGCAGATAGTGTGCAAACCTATGCGCAGTATCTGAAATACATCGGCACAGAAAAAATAGCTTACCTTAAAAAAGATGTAAGGCTCAATGATAAAAAAGGTACTGTTTTTACACAGGAACTTGATTATAACTTAGGAACAGGAATTGGAAATTATCACAATGGCGGCAAAGTTATTAATGGCAAAACAACTATTACCAGTAAGGATGGCACTTACTATTCTGATACAAAAGATGTCTATTTTAAAAATGATGTTGAAGTAACAGAGCCAAAAAATCATATCACTACAGATTCTCTTTTATATAATATGCGATCGCAGGGATCTGATTTCACAGGAAATACCCATATAAAAAATAAAGAAGTAGATATTATTACCACGCAAGGTACTTATGACTTTAATACCGGGAATGCTTTGTTTACAAGCCGCACATCGGTAAAAGACAGCAGTGGCAAGGTTTATGTTGCCAACCATATGGCGCTTGATGATAAATCGGGCAATGCGCAGCTTGAGGGAAATGCCATCGTTAAAGATTCAGCAAATGGAGTTATAGTTTTTGCAAACCAGATTTTTCTTAAACAAGAAAAATAATTCATTCCTGGCAACAAGAAAACCTGTACTGATTATAAAACAGAAAAGTGATAGTATTTATGTAGCCGCCGACACCATATTTTCCGGATATACAACTTCTGTAAAAAACGAAGCTTTTGTTTTAAAAAAAGATTCTGTTATACAGGATACTTTGCAGGTAAAATTAAATACTGATAGTTCAAAAATTGCCGATTCTGCAAAACATAAGCTACCGCCTGAGGAAAATCCAGGTAACGATTCTGTAAAAATATTTCCCGGATAGCAATGACTCTTTGAAAAGCATCAGAAGATATCCAGAGAGAAAAAAATCAAAGGCAAAAGAAAACTCGCTGCCGGATTCCGTTAAAATAAATCAGCAAAGCCTGAACTTAGCTTCAACAGATTCGATCAGTAAAAACGGGCAGCCGATAGAAAAGCCGATTCAGCTCAGATCAATAAAAAAGACACTTTACATGAATTAAAACCTGCTGCGACAGATTCAAACTTAATTAAGACAGCCGCAAAAACGAAAAAGATCGATTCAATAAAAATCAATAAGAAGGACAATATAACAGATCAAATCATGCGTCACCAGATTCAAGCATTGTTAAAAACCATGCCAAAGGAAATAAACGCGCTTGATTCAATAAAAAATAACAGAAAGGACACTACAAATAATACCAGATTCATACGTCTATCAGATTCGGATACAGATTAAAGATTGCCGGAGAGAAGTTAATAGCTTTGATTCACTCAAAAATGTAAAGAAAGACAGTGTAAATAATGCCGATTCTGCTGTAAGATATATTCTTGCTTTTCACCATGTAAGAATTTTTAGTGACTCGCTTCAAAGTGTTTGCGACAGCCTTTTCTTCTCAGCAAAAGATTCTGTTTTTCGCCTCTATTATGATCCGGTTATCTGGAGTGGCCGCAGCCAGATAACCGGAGACACTATTTTTCTGTATACAAAAAATAAAAAACCGGAACGCTTATATGTTTTTGAAAGAGGAATGATTATAAATAAAACAACCCAGGGATTTTATAACCAGATAGCCGGAAAAACCATTAATGGATATTTTGTAAATGGCGCTATTGATTACATGCGGGTAAGAGGCTCACAATCTGAAAGTATTTATTATGCACAGGATGAGGACAGCGCTTATGTGGGTATGAACCGTGCCACCGGCGATGTTATTGATTTGTATTTTAAAAATGATGATCTTAAAAAAGTACTTTTTGTAAATGATATAAAAGGAAAAATGTATCCAATGAAACAAATTCCGGAAGATCAGAAATTTTTGAAAAATTTTATATGGTTAGATAATAAGCGCCCTAAAACCAAACTGGAACTTTTTGAATAGAAATTGAGCGGAAAAGAAAATATGAAATAATAGTCTTAAACACTCGTTATCCTGCGATATCTTTAACTTGCAGTATCAGGAAAAATGGAAACAATCATTAATATTACAGAACTTAATATCAGCAGGTAAAGCCCAAACTTTTTTTCAGGACAATATGCATTATAGCAGGATGTAAACAGGATATATGTTTTTATCAAATAACCAATGTTAAGCGCAGCCAAAAAAATATGCGTTCTTTTGGCCCATACTTTATCAATGATAAATTAACAGGATAGAAACCACTGCAAAAAAAATAAAAAAC
Organism: uncultured Chitinophagaceae bacterium; assembly: GCA_963800635.1. GTDB lineage: Bacteria > Bacteroidota > Bacteroidia > Chitinophagales > Chitinophagaceae > Ginsengibacter. Next base: position 146,702 of record CAWDCB010000011.1, on the reverse strand, counting down.
ATTGCGGGTTTACCATACATATTCTGTTCTGAAAAAAAACCCGTAAAATTTTTATTAGATCTGCATAATAAGCCAGCGGCATAAAACAACTTACAATTAATAATGCAGATGCACACCAGCCAATCCATTTATAATACTTCATAATTTAATGCAAAGACCTGAAGTTGTCACAAAGTTTTGATCGCCGGTCATTTTTATTCTGGTAATTTATTAATTTCCTGATTATTCGTGTAAAAATAGGTTTTTAAAATACTATTACATATTGTATTCTGTTATTAGAATATAATCACTGTATCCCTCTAAATATGCTATTACATAATATGTAAAGACTCATCTGGTTTTTAAGACACCGAACCATGCAAAAGTTGTAAATTTTATGCAGATAAATGAAAGGCTGCTTTATAACGATGGCAACCTTTCAACCATAAAAAACGATATACACTCAATAGGTTATATATGACAGGAAAACTTAAAAGAAATATTCTCATTTTTTTTATTGGGATTGTTTTGATTGCAGTAATTACAGGTTACATGATGTGGAATAAGCCACATCTTGATGTTAAGGATGCAAATGCCGTTAAAATTACTGCCATTGACCTCTATAAAATTTTTACGACTGACTCCGCCAATGCAAAAATCAAAATATTTAAATAAAGTTGTAGCGGTATCAGGTGAGGTAAAACAAGTATCACTTAACCAGCAACATCAGCAAATAATTCTTTTAAAAACAAATGATCCCGGACGCGTCGGTTAATTGCACTATGGAAGAAAATGTAAATAATATAAAAGCCGGTGATACCATATTGATAAAAGGAATTTGCAGTGGATATATTAACGGAGATATTGATATGGGCTTACCCGGAGATGTTTTTTTAATCAGATGTTACTACTTCAACCTAAAAAATAATATGAAAAGAATTATTGTTGTATTGGCTATAGTACTAACTGGTATTAGCAGCATCTCTTTCGCCAGGTTTATTTTACAAAAAACGGAAGAATATCTTTCTATTCAAAAGCGCCGGTGGAAGATATCTCAGCCGATAATAACCAGGTAATTAGTTTATTGAATACACAAACCGGCGACCTTCAGTTTTCTGTACTTAGCAATGCTTTTCATTTTCCAAAGGCTATGATGGAGCAACATTTTAATAGTGATTATATGGAAACTGATAAATATCCTTCCTCAACATTTAAGGGTTCCGTTACCGATATCAGCAAAGTAGATGCCTCAAAAGATGGAAGCTTACAATGTAAATGTAACCGGCAAGCCTCACTATTCATGGCGTATCAAAAAATGTTACGACACCCGCAACAATCACTATTAAAGATGGAAAAATTTCCGGTACATCCACTTTCAAAATATTATTAAAAGATTATAACATAAAAATTCCATGCGATTGTAAAAAATAATATTTCAGAAAGTATTGAAATTACAGTGAACTGCAGCTACGAACAAAAATCATCAAAATAACTATTGTATGGGTCTAATTAAATCATTTGTGTGTGCCATTATATTGCTGACTTTCCACGAAACTATAATTGCACAGGATACAGCTAAAAAAGCCAACACGCAGGATACAACCGACCTGATGAGCCAATTGGAGAAGGAAGCCACGCAAAATAAAACCGGCTATGCGACCGCGACTTTTAAGTACACCCGTATTATTAATGGCCATTCCGTAGAAAATTTACCTGCGCATGTTTTGGATGTAAGAATATCACACCGCTTTGGCCCTTTAGACAAAGGACTATATCAATTTTTTGGACTGGATTATGGTTTTTTTAATGTACGTGTCGGGTTCGACTATGGCATTACCAATAATTTTATGATTGGCGGAGGCCATAATGCGTGGCAAAAAACATACGATGCTTTTTTTAAAGTAAAAATATTAAGACAATCTACCGGTGTTCATAATATGCCTGTTACCGTATCATTTGTGCCAACGATTGCCCTTAATACACAGAAGGCCGCCGATATCGATCCTTCGTCTAAGCCAAATCCCGGCGCAAAAATAGATCCGGTATCTTATGCATTTCAGTTACTGATTGGAAGAAAATTTTCTGAAGGATTTTCTTTGCAGCTCATGCCAACGTTTATTCATACAGACAATATTTCTTTTAATCACTACTAAAAACGGTATTTATAAACGAGACATTTTTGCTGTTGGCATTGGCGGAACGCAAAAAATTTCCCGTAAAATGAGCCTGAATGCTGAGTATTACTACCAGTTGCCAGGCATGAAGGCAACCGCTGCCAATAATGTTGTAGCATTTGGTATTGATATAGGAACCGGCGGCCACGTTTTCCAATTACACTTTACAAATTCAATCGGGCTAACGGAAAAATCTTTCATTTCAGAAACAGATAAACATGGCGATAATAGTGGCCTGAGGTTTGGATTTAATATTTCAAGAGTATTTCAATTGGGAAAAAAACATAAGAATACAACTACAGATTGGAAAAAATAGTGAAGCAGTCCCGATTAAAGTGAATTTGAGTTAGAGCCAGAGATAGTAGTAAAATTAATACCTACTCCCCGTACTAAAATTGGCATATCTTTATTTTCCTTGATAATTTTTAGGGAAAACTCTGTAACCGGTGAGAATATTTTTCATGTGAATAAAAATCTACCTGCCGTTATTAATTTTAATTCATTTATAAGGCCGTTGCACGTTCAATCTTTCGAGTATAACTTTAACCTCATATTCAAAAGGATTGCTGATATAGTTTTTTCAATGATAGTAATCACTTTTATTTTATCGTGGCTCATCCCGGTTTTGGCCGTTTTACCGAAATATAATAAAACCGGGAATTACCGGCCTGCACCTGCTTTTGAAGGCATTTTTAAATGGCGATAACTTAAGACACTTGTTTTCTGCATTTCGGGGCGGAATAATTTTACGGGTTAAAAGAAATAAGCGAAAACAAACAGGCCATTCAGACAAGTGAGAAAGACAGCAAAAAATATCTTCAAAATTCTTGACCTTACTGAGAGAAAAAACTTTGTAAAACTTATATTGCTGGATGTAATCATTAGCGTGTTGGATATTTCTTTCCTGGCACTACTTTTATTCGTCATTCATTTTTATACAGGCCCACGCCATGCGATATCAATATCATATTTTCCCTTTACGCTTTTAAGTAAGTACCCTTTATCTCTTATCATATTTTTTTTTATATCGTTTAGTGTTAAAAATCTTTTTGGTTTCCTCGTTTTAAGGATGCAGTTCCGGTTTGTGTATGGAGTAGCGTCCCGCCTTTCTCAAAAGAAATTATTGAATTACCTGGATGGCAGTTACCATAATTATGTGAACATCGATTCTTCTGTACATATTCGCAAAATTAGCCAGCAGCCTATTGAATTCGGGCATTATGTGCTTGAGGGTTTGCAACAAATTATCAGCCAGTCCGTTTTGATAGCAATTACCATCATTGCCATTCTTAGTTTATAATCCTATTCTGTTTCCCCTTCTTTTTGCTATACTTACGCCTCCCATAATCCTTACAGGCTTTTTAATGAAAAAAAAATTAACCGCTATCCGGAAAATGGCAAAACCTGTAAGTGAAAAAACCTTGCAACATTTGAAAGAAGCGTTGTCGGGCTACGTTGAAAGTAATTTATATGAACGAAAAGATTTCTTTTCAGACAGGTATCATATGTCACAGTCGGGATTTAATATTTTCCTGTCAGAACAACATGCAATACAAAATATGCCTTCAAGGCTTATTGAGGTTTTTGCGATATTAGGATTGTTTGTCTTGATATTGATTAATTCATTTACTTCAAATAGCAATTCAGTTGAGTTAATAACATTAGGCGCTTTCATGGCTGCTGCTTATAAAATTATTCCGGGAATTGTAAAAATACTTAACAGCAACGGCCAAATAAAAACTTATGAATTTACGGTAAATGACTTATTGCAAACTGAAGCATATCCGCGCTGTATCGCCAAAGAGCAAATTAATAAAAAACTATATTCAGTTGAGTTTAAGAAATGTTTCTTTCAGGTATAAAGACGAATTGGTACTTGATAATCTTTCCTTGCACATTTCGCCAGGGAGATTTTATTGGGCTATCCGGAAAGTCAGGGAAAGGAAAAACAACAATTATAAATTTATTACTTGGCTTTTTAGAAGCTGATTCAGGATGTGTTTATATGAACAATGTTCCAACAACCAGCTGCAATGCGCCGGCAATACTGGAAAAATATTTCTTATGTGAAGCAACAGCAGCTAATGATCAATGACAGTATTATCAACAATATAACGCTTACTGAAAATGTCTGTGATATGCAAAGATTGGAAAATGTAATCAGCGATTTCAGGATTAAAAGAACTGATTGAAAAATATCCTGAAAAAGAAAGAAAGTAATAACTGAAGATGGAAAAAATATAAGCGGTGGCCAGCGCCAACGTATTGCAATTGCAAGGGCCTTATATAAAAATGCGGCTTTAATAATACTGGATGAACCCTTTAATGAATTGGACAGAAATTCGGAAAATTTATTCCTGCAGCATTTTACTAAATTGTCTGAGCAGGGGGCAATGATCCTGCTAATCACACATAATAAAGAAAGCCTATCTTTTTGTAACAAAATCATCTCGTTAGATGAAGCATGATGTAAAAACCTTAGTAATACTTTCGCCAGGCTTTCCAAAAGATGAGGCAGATACTTCCTGCCTTCCTGCCCACCAGGTTTTTGTAAGGGCTTTGAATAAAAATTTTCCGCATTTAAAAATTATCATTCTCAGTTTTCAATACCCCTTTTTCACACCAGCCTATAACTGGTATGGCAACACTATAATTCCATTTAATGGGGCAAGGAAAAAAGGCATAATAGCAAGGCTGCTTTTGTGGAAACAACTATGGGGCACATTGCAAAAATTAAAAAAAGAAAACAAAATTTATCGGCCTGGTTAGTTTTTGGTGTGGGGAATGTGCATTTATTGGAAAATATTTTGGCAAGTGGAATAATGTAAAACATTTTAGCTGGATAACAGGCCAGGATGCCAAAAAAGGAAATAAGTATATACCCCTTATCCGGCCTCAATCACATGAGTTAATAGCTATGTCTGATTTCCTGTCGGAAGAATTTTTTAAAAATTATGCCATCCGGCCTTCACATGTTATTCCGAATGGTTTAGACCCGTCGATATTTTCTAAACATAGCATAGAACGGGATGTCAGTATTTTGGGAGCGGGCTCATTGATACCGCTAAAGCAATATGATGTATTTATAAATACCGTAAAAGAAATTGTGAAAGAGATACCTGCCGCGAATGCAATATTATGTGGCGAAGGCCCGGAAGAAATGCAACTGCGGGAATTAATTATCCATCAACAATTACAAAATAATATTTTATTGACCGGAGCAAAACCACATGCTGATGTTCTGGTATTAATGCAACGTACAAAAGTTTTTCTGCACACTTCAAACTATGAAGGCTTTAGTACGGTTTGCCTGGAAGCCTTATATGCCGGTTGCCATGTTATTAGTTTTATAAAACCCATGAAGCATGATATTGAGCATTGGCACATTGTTCAGACCACGGAACAAATGGCAAAAAAAGCAATTGAGATCTTAAAAGATCCGACAAACGTCGTATACACCCGGTCTTGCCTTATCTATGGATGATAGCGCCAGGTCTGGTCATGCAGTTATTTAATTATAAAGAAGCGGCAACTTCCTGAATTTTAGCTGCAATCGCTTCAAATGAAAGTTTATTTTTAAATTGTTGCAGCGTTCTCGCCCTCATCTCCATGGTATTCATTTTAATAGTTTCTAAAAGCACAGACAATAATTCCTTTTCGTCACCGGCTTTATACAAGAAACCGCATACACCGTTGCCGGTCATAGCTCTGAAAGAATCGATATCAGTAATAACGGGTACACAACCACAGCTCATAGCCTCACAAATTGCTGTTCCACTTCCTTCATGGTGCGAGCCCGAAACAATAAAATCCGCACTATTAAACCAGTACAGCATCTCGTTGTGCGGCACCTCGCCCACTAATATAACGGCATCACGAAATTCTTTTTTTGCGTTAATCATACACTGTAACTCAGGAAGAAGTTCTGCTGTCTGATAGATCATGTATAACCTCGCATTTGGCTGAAATTGTATAAATTTTAAAAAAGCCCTTAACACAGTTTCCGGATCTTTATTCTTATTCAGCCTGCCCGCCCAAAGAAAAACGATCTCACCATTAACCCTTGTTTTAGATTTTGCTATGTTTTTATCTACGGGGTAAAAAACAGACGATACCTCCATGACTTCATGTATTTTTTTTTCACACCTGATGTTCCCTTTTCTTACCCATTCCATACCTGTAATATGAGACGCAAAAAAATAGGCGTTTATATACTTGCCTGCGAGGAGCTGAAGATATTTTTTTAATCCATTGAAGGGTTTTTCAGCATGATTTTGTGCGATAATTTTTACTTTCTTTCCCAGCTGTAGCCGTAGTTGTATGAGCTGAAGAGGGAAATGTAAGCCGTTTACTATTACTACGTCCGGGTTCAGGCTTTTTACAAAAGCATTTAATTTTAGCGGAAAGTAATTTTTCTTTTTTCCATAGTCCATGCAATAGTATTGAACGCCATTATGTGAAAAATTTCCTGTGTAATTAATTTGCTCGACCCGCATAACGCTATGCTTCCTGCTTAAACACTCCAACGAGCCCACGTAAATTTTAACCCGGTTAAGCCAATCCTGTGGAGAATCAATATCCTCTGAATAGTGGTAGCCGACAAAAACAAAGCGCATAAAATATACAGGGTTTTAAGATATTTAAACGATCTCTTTTGTATTGAAAATAAAATACTAAGAGAAGGTAGTACATAAAATTAAATTCGAAGGCTTAGCTAAATAACATTTTGAGGTGCCGGAATCGTTCAGACGATTCTTATTGTGACTGATCTCTTCACACACGGAGACTTACAAGTATAACCTTAGTAGAAGAATAGCTAATTGTACCCTCGCCTTGTTACCTTATTTATTAATACTTCGCAGAAAGTTTTATGGATAGGCGATGTAAGCTCGTAAATATAAAATGAGTATATAAATTTATTATATTCTATTTTCATTTTTCGAATAAGGTAATAAGGTTGACCGTTATATCAATTTATTTCTACTAAGGTTTTCAAAGATGCCTTAGGAAGATCAATAAAATCATTTTTGGAAGGCGTGTCCTAACTAAACCATTCCCCGCACCTCAAAATATTAATTGGCCGAAGGCTTACGATAATATTTTTGAAAAAAATTCTAGAATATATGATAAATGCGGGTTCTTTTTAGTGAGCGCTTATTGTTGATAGAAAAAAAAATTGCTTCGCCTGGAAACCAATTGGCCCTGCATTCCGTTTTATTTTAAACCGGTTAAAAATAGAATTTGAAAAAACCAACTGTCGTTTTATACAATCCAAAAGCTGTTTTCTATACTATGCCATTGGCTTTGCTTGCCATTGGATCCTTTTTGGACAGGGATAAATATGAAGTCATCATTATTGACGGAAGATTAGAGGCTGACCCGTTATCAAAAATATTTTCCGTGTTGCCAAACGCCATCTGCTTTGGAGTTACTGTGCTTACAGGTGATCCTATTAAAGATGCACTAGATGTATCACGGGCTGTAAAAAATAACTTTTCAAAATTACCTGTTGTTTGGGGAGGATGGCATGCCTCATTGTTTCCGGCTGAAACGTTAGCAGAAGAAAGCATCGACATCATAGTCAAAGGCCAGGGTGAAATCAGCTTTACAGAATTATTGGAAAGGCTTACAAGTAAGCAATCGCTATCCGGCCTGCAGGGGATATGTTACAAGGAAAATGGAATAGTAAAAATGAATATGGATCGTCACCTTGCCGATATCAATTCTTTTCCTCCGTTAAATTATGATCTCATTGATGTAAAAGGTTACAGAAAGCTGAGCGGCAAAAACCAGATAGATTATATTTCTTCACAGGGCTGCAGGTTCAGGTGTGCTTTTTGTGCTGACCCCGCTATGTATAAAAGAGGGTGGCATGGGTATTCTGCAGCGAGGATAGGTGAGGAAATTGAACAGCTCTGGAAAAAATATGGGTTTGAACATGTACACTTCCAGGACGAAACGTTTTTTACAAATAAGAAAAGGGTGCGGGGTGTGGCAGCGCAATTCATTGATCGAAAATTGCCCATAACATGGTTCGGTACCATGAGGGCAGACCAGGGAGTACGCCTGGATAATGATACCTGGGAGATGTGCAAAAAATCAGGGCTCAAAAAAATCATGGTCGGCATGGAAGCAGGCACACAGCAAATGCTTGACTGGATGCAAAAGGACATCAAACTGGAAGATATTTTTGATACTGCCGAAAAATGTGTGCATTATGATATTGCCATTATTTTTAGCGTGATCGTTGGTTTTCCGGGAGAGACTGCTGAAAGCGTTTCCGAAACTTTATCTGTAGTAAAAAGGCTAAGGAAAATGAGTGCAAATTTTGTAGTCAGCATTTATTATTACAAGCCTTATCCCGGTAATAAAATCGCCGATGAATTATCAGCCTCGGGTTATCACTTTCCGGCTGGGCTGGAAGAATGGAGCAATTTCGATTATGTGAACTCAGGGAAAAGCGACTGGCTGTCAACTGACCAGGTAAAAGAAATTGAACATTTCAAATTTTACCAGCAATTGGCATGGAGCAAAAGAACAGCCGGTAAATTTTTATTACAAAAGGTTGCCAAATGGCGTTGCGAAAAAAATATCTATGCATTTCCGGTCGAGGAAAGGATCATACGTTTTGTAAAACCTGCACCAAGGGTTTCTTAATCTTACCGGCCAAAATTTAAAAACGATTTCCAGTTGATGATTTTTTGCATTCCCAAAAGAAACAGGCTTAAGCATTTGACAGCGAAATAAGCCTTTTAATTATTTTTTTCTGACGATAAATAAAACGGAAAATGCTTTTTTAATTCAGTGAAGTCGCCTTCAACATATTTGCAACTTTCACCGATGAATATTTTATAAAAATCACGTGTTCCAAGATCCTGGTGAGGTATTTTGTCGAATAATATCTTATCAAACAACTTTATTTTACCGTTCTGAAGTATTAATAAAATATCTTCAGGGTTCAAAGAAAAAAACGAATCAAAATTATCTGAAATATATTTTCTTTTCGCAATTATAATATCGGCTATATGATGTTCTGCAATTTTTCCCAATCCTTTCAAATCCCACACTGCGGCAGGCCTTACAGTAAGCATCTCAAATAATTCCTGATCGCTTACCAGTCTTGAATTTCTTGCCAACCGGATATGTTCCCAAATATTCCAACCGGAAGTAAGCGTGGAATCAGTTCCAAAAAGAACAGCAGTTTTTGATTTTAATTTTTCAACCGCCGCTGTCGCGTTTAATAAGAAATAATTTGAAGCAGGGCACCATACCAATGCTTCAAATGCGGTTGCCTGTTTTTCATCCATTGCAACACCATGTACGCCAATTATTTTTCTTTTAAATAAATTCCATTGTATGAGTTTATCAATTTCTTTATGAGAGGCATCATCAGTTCCTTCACCAATATGAATTACATAAGGCTGGCTTTTTGCCAAAGGGCTGTTTAGTTTTAATTTCCAGTTCTTTTCAAATTGGATGGAATGCAGGAAGATAATTGTTTTGAACAACATTAATGATATTATTATCGATGCTTAATTTTTCTCCATGATTAATAACCGTAGTAACCCCGTTCAGCAAATTTTTATAAAGTCCCCATTGGGTGCGGATATGTTGGGGAATTTTTAAAACAGCGTTGATGATTTCTTTATTTGGTGTATGTATATCCTTTGCCCATTCTATATAATTATTGTAAATCCGATTGCCGGTTTGAGGAAATAAATTAAAATCGAGATGGTCGTGCGAGTTAATTAAACCCGGGAAAAGCGATAACATTTTCAAAATTCAGTATTGTTTCATCAGAAGATTTAAGCGGGTATTTTTCACTGTCGGCTTACAGTAGTTATCTTTCTATCAACCACCCGGATGTTGCTGCAGGTGTTCACCTTCATTCTCCAACAATGTTTACGTTACAAAGCTGCATGCGGTTTTATTAAATGCATTCCGTAAATGACCGGGGTACCTTTCCATATTTCAAAAACCGGGAGCGCATTTTGCTTTTCATAATAAGGCTTCACCGAATCATCGATCGCCTTTTCTATTGAACGAAACACCTGCAAACCGAGTTGCGCCGCAATGTTTTTTAAATTGTCAAGAGTATGTACATAATTTTTTACCGCGACTGTTTGATCATGATGTATAAATGTACGTTTGCCACCTTTTGCCAGTGCAAGTGGATGGTAATCGGTAATAATCATATGGCCACCTGGCTTTAAAACCCGGTTCCCATTCAGTAATTGCTTCTTCTACATTTTGAATATGTGCAATGGTGAGTGTAGAAATAACGCAATCACATGATTCATTTTTTAGTTCAGGCAATTTATTATTAAGTAGCCGGTATGTTTCTGCACTGGGAAATTTTTGATGCAATAGTTTTAGCATTTCTTCCGATACATCAAATCCAATTATTTTTTTTGGATTATCCGCGAGTAATTTTTTCCAGTGCCTTCCGGTTCCACAACCTATATCAACGATAATCTTATTTTTAATATCTATATCATTCAAAAGATCGAAAAAAACTCTCTCATCTAAAGCCAACATCAGGTTATCGGGCTGGCTGTCATAGCTGTTTGCCCATAAATTATATGCCCCTTCCGGGTTCAGTTCTTTCATATGGGAAAAATGGCCTGAAAAATATTGCTTAAGTTTTTTTAATATTGCCATAGATATTTTAATATAATCGGCAGCATAAAAATAGGATATAAACCTCTATTAAGTATGGCAACCTTTCCACTATTTATTTCGTTTATAACGCGATGAGTAAAGTTCTTTTATACAATCCCCAGCAGTGCCGTTGCTAAATACAGAATCCCCAATTCAATCATGAATATTGCTGCCTCAATTGATGGCGTTTATGAATGGGTAATTGTGGATGGAAACTGTGAAGAAAATCCTTATGAAAAGATCAGAAGCTATTTAAATACCGGGGAATTTAAATATATCGGCTTTACGATTATGCCCGGCCCGCAGACCAAACAGGCTATTCCTTTTTCAAAAAAAATAAAAGATGAATTTCCCGGCACTGTGATGATCTGGGGCGGCTATTTTCCTACCAACCATTATAAAGTTGTGCTCAATTCAGGGTACGTTGATTTTGTGATTAACGGCCCGGGTGATCATGCTTTTCCCCGGTTAATCGATGCGTTAGAAAATAATAAGCCTTATGAGCTGATTAAAAATCTTATTTATAAAGCGGAAGAAAATATCATTATAAAGAATGCGAAAGAAGATTTAATCGAGCAGGATAGCCTGCCTCCTTTACCTTATAGACAAGTTGCATGAATTTTATCCTATCAATAAATATCTGGGCAAAACTTATCTGGGTAATAAAACTCTGGCATATCATTCCAGCATCGGTTGCCCTTTCACCTGTTCTTTTTGTGCAGTAGTACCAACGTATGAAGCAAGATGGAAGGCAAAATCGGCTGAACATGTTTACCATGATGTAAAATATATTAAAGATAAATGGGGAGCCGATGCTATTGAATTTCATGATAACAATTTTTTTGTATCAGAAAAAAGAGCAGTTGCATTTGCCAGGTTAATCAAGCCGGAAAAAATGAATTGGTGGGGAATGGCACGAATTGATACTATGGATAAATTTAAAGATGAATCTTTATCCCTCATCCGTGAAGCCGGATGTAAAATTATTTTTTTTGGTGCTGAAAGTGGCAATGATAAAGTATTGCATCAATTGGATAAAGGAGGCACACAAACCGGGGAACAAATATTACGTTTTGCGGAACGGCTAAAAAAATATGATATCATTCCGGAATATTCATTTGTATTGGGTACACCGGCTCCTACGCCCGAAGAAGTAATGGCGCAAATTGAATTTGATATCAGTTTTATAAAAAAAGTAAAAGCGATCAATCCTAAAACAGAAATTGTTTTATATACGTATAGCCCTGTTCCAACCGAAGGTTCAGAATTGTATAATGAAGTGCTTGCGACTGGTTTTAGCTATCCAAAAACGCTGGAAGACTGGATAAGCCCGCAATGGGAACGCTTCGACATGCGCAAGAATCCATTAACTCCATGGCTGACACCTGAAATGATTGATAAAATAAGAAATTTTGAAACGGTATTGAATGGCTATTATCCAACTGTTTCGGACATAAGCCTTAATAAACCGAAGCGCTGGTTGATGCGATTCGCGGCAGGCCTGCGGTATAGAATAGACTTTTATCAATATCCTTATGAGATAAAGTTGCTACAGCGAATGTGGAAATACCGGCAGCCTGAAATACAGGGTTTTTAATCTTTATTCAATTATTTATTCCTTGAACAATTTGAAAAAAATAAATGGGTTTTTATCGTCGCCGGACACCTTTACCGCTAATGCATTTGAAGAATTATATATTGCTCTAAGGCTAAAGGAAGGAAGGATATACTAGCGAAAAAGAGATCGCTGAACTACCGGTCATTGCTGCTTCACATCCACATTATAAGGAATGGTTAATCCGTAAACGTTCCTGTAACAAACTGCTACGTTATATAAAGCGGCATGGCCATATTTGTAACATACTTGAAGTTGGATGTGGAAACGGATGGCTTTCGGCCCAGCTGTCTTCCCTTACAAGGTCGAGGCGTAACCGGAATAGATATCAATTCGGTAGAACTTGAACAGGCAAAAAAAGTATTCAGGAACATACCCAATCTTAAATTTATAGAAGGTGATATTCGTTCAGGTATACTTGCCGATGAAAAATTTGACCTTATCGTTTTCGCGGCTTCTATTCAATACTTTGAATCGCTGCATGGAATTTTAAAACTTGCGTTCAGGCATCTGACATTACAGGGCGAGATTCATATTATAGACAGCCATTTGTATCAGCCGCACGAAATTGCATCAGCAAAGCAAAGAAGCAGAAAATATTTTACCGATATCGGATTTCCTGAAATGGCGGATGTTTATTTTCACCATTGCATTCATGAGCTTGAATCCCTGCAATTTTCTATTTTGTATAATCCCGGCGCGCTGGTAAATAAATTCTTATTTCGTAGCAATCCCTTTCCACTGGGTTGTTGTTAAAAATTATTACATCTAAATGTTCAGCCAAACATTATCTCATACTTACAAACGTTATCGCACACTGCAAACGGATAGAATTACCGCCTTGCCAATTGTGATATTAATGCCGCACAGCGCCTGTAATTGCCGTTGTATTATGTGTGATATATGGAAGGATAATAAAAACCTGAAACAACTTACTGAAAAAGACATCGAAGGGTTATTGACTTCTTTAAAAAAATTTGGAACACGGCAGGTAGTGATGTCTGGCGGTGAAGCTTTGCTTAACAACAATTTTTTTAGGTTTTGCGAAATACTGAATAACGAAAACATAAAAGTAACGCTGCTTTCAACCGGGCTTACACTCAAAAAAAATGCGCAACAACTGGTAAAGTGGGTGAACGATATCATTGTTTCGATAGATGGCGATGAAATTACCCATGACTTAATTCGAAATATTCCGGGCGCATTTAATAAACTACGCGAAGGGATCAGGGAATTACGAGCGATTAAACCAACTTTAAAATTACTGCACGCACGGTTATTCACCGGCTTAATTATCACCGCTGGCCCGCAATGATTCATACAGTGAAAAGAAATAGGGCTTGACCAGATAAGTTTTTTACCTGCAGATGTAAGCAGCCATGCCTTCAACCGTGAAATGCTTTGGGATATAAGCCGGCAGCATGAAATTCTTTTATCACCGCAAGATCTACCGGCGTTGAAAAATATTATTCAAAAATTAACGCAGGATTTTAACGCTGATTTTGAAAATAATTTCATTGCCGAATCGCCTGAAAAAATTTGGAAAATTTATGAATATTATGCAGCCTTCTATGGGTTGAATTCTTTTCCTTATAAAAAATGCAATGCGCCCTGGGTATCAACCGTGGTAGAAGCAGATGGTACCGTACGCCCTGTTTCTTTCATGAGCCAATTGGTAATATCAGGCACGAATCGTTAGATAAAATATTAAACAGTGAAAAAGCTATTGAATTCAGGAAAGGACTGGATGTTGATACCAATGACACTTGTATAAAATGTGTTTGTTATTTAAACCTTTCCCCGGCAAAGAATGTAGGAAAGTAAAAGGGTACAATTTTTTTTCGTCGCAATGACGGTAAGGTTAAATATTAAAATCTTCGAAAATTTTAAAACGAAATGAATGAATAAGATACTGTTTTCCCATTCTTATTTTCTGCGGTTCGATCCCAAACAGTGGTCAACCGGACAGCCTTATGCACCATTGGGAACTTTGTATGCTGCAGCGCTGATGCGGCAGAATGGTTACCAGGTTTCTTTATTTGATACGATGTTTTCTCATAAGCCGGAAGAAGTTATCGCACCTCTTGAAAAAATGCAGCCTGATTTTTTTGTGATCTATGATGATGGATTTAATTATCTCACCAAGATGTGCCTGACCAATATGAGAGAAGCGGCATTTAAAATGATTCACCTGGCTAAAGAAAGGGGTTGCACGGTGATCGTTTCCAGTTCGGATGCTACAGACAGGTTTGAAATGTACCTGGATGAAGGCGCAGATTTTATTTTAATGGGCGAAGCTGAACTTACCCTGCTGGAACTTATCAAATCTATTCAAAAAAAGGAACCGGATTTTTTTAATATACAAGGCCTTGCGTTCATTCATAATAATTCAGTGGTTAAAACGGCCAGGAGAAATGTGATGAAAGAACTGGATGAACTTCCTTTTCCTGCCTGGGATATTATTGATATGGAGCCTTACCGGCAATCATGGTTGAAACATGCCGGTTATTTTTCTATGAATATGGGTACTACAAGAGGCTGCCCTTTTAAATGTAACTGGTGCGCCAAACCGATTTATGGAAACCGTTATAATACCCGTTCTCCGCGAAATGTAGTGGATGAATTGAAGATGTTACAGGAGAAATATAATTTTGACCATATCTGGTTTTGCGATGATATTTTTGGATTAAAGCCGGGTTGGGTAAAAGCCTTTGCTGACCTTATCGAAAAAGAAAATGTAAAATTCAAATTTAAAATGCAGGGAAGGGTAGACCTGCTGCTGGAGGAAAATAATATCAAAGACCTTGCAAGGGCAGGTTGCGATAATATCTGGATGGGCGCGGAAAGTGGTTCGCAAAAAATACTGGATGCGATGGATAAAGGCACCACCGTGAAACAGATCTTTGAAGCCACCCGGTTGTTGAAAAAAAATAATATTAAACCTTCCTTTTTTATACAGTTTGGATATCCGGGCGAAACAAAAGAAGATATTGAAAAAACCATTTCAATGATCAATACTTTATTGCCGTATGAAATTGGCATTTCGGTATCTTATCCTTTACCGGGAACGGTGTTTTATGAAAAAGTAAAATCGCAGTTGAAAGAAAAAACAAACTGGACTGATTCCGATGAAATGGCCCTGATGTTTCACAATACTTATCAGCCGGCTTTTTATAAACAACTACATCGCTATGTGCATTTAAATTATCATAAGCACAAAGCGTTTCATACTTTTAAAAAATTAATGGCAAGCCCGAATACACTGAGTTATCCGATTTTGAAAAAAGCAATATCGGCTTTATACTATTTCCAGCTGCTTTTTATTATAAGCAAAAATTAAAATCTTTCGAGGCGCAATGATTATAAATACCACATCCCCATTTGATCTGCTGGCTTCGACATATGACGCTGATTTTACGGTTTCAACTATTGGCCGCCTTCAAAGAGAAAGGGTTTGGTCCTTCCTGCAGAAGTTATTACATACAAAACAAGGCCCGTTAAAAATACTGGAGATAAATTGTGGAACAGGAGAAGATGCGATAAGGCTGGCAGGCCTGGGGCATACTGTTATTGCTTCAGATGGCTCTGCAGCAATGATTGAAAAAGCTAAAGAAAAACCGGCATCATACAATATCAAAGTGCCCGTGGAGTTTGTTGTTTGTTCTTTTGACGAATTATCAACTCTCTTCGTCAATGAAAAATTCGATCTTATATTTTCAAATTTTGGCGGATTGAATTGTATTGACCAGCCGGCATTAGCTCAATTGCATGAAGATCTTTGCTCTTTAATCAAACCGGGTGGTGATCTTTTTTTCGTTATCATGAGTCCATACTGCATGTGGGAAATATTTTACTATTGCACAAAAGGAAAGTTAAAAACGGCTTTTAGAAAACTAAGGAAGTCAATAAATTTTAATATCAATGGAGCTGCCATACCCGTTCACTATTACTCACCTGCGAGGATCAGGAAAATCTTTGCGACATCTTTTTCATTTTTGCAGCAACATCCTGTGGGCCTTTTTATTCCGCCGTCTTACCTGGAAAAAAAATTTGAAATAAGGCCGCATTGGCTGGAGCGGCTTAATAAACTGGAAAAAAGATCGGGCTACCCTTTTCTTTCACCCTTTGCGGATCATTACTGTATCAGCTTTAAAAGGCCGTTTACATGAAAATCTTACTAACACATGGGTACTTTCTGGAAGAAGATCCCAAAGAGCAATTGATTATGCGGCCTTATCCCCCGTTGGGCATCCTGTATATCTCTTCATACCTGGAAGAACACGGTTATGCCAATGAAGTATTTGATTCTACTTTCAGTAATATCGCGACACTGAAAGAATATATTTTGAAAGAAAAACCTTCCATCATAGGAATATATACCAACCTGATGACAAAGCTGAATGTACTCAGGATAATCAGGTTCCTAAAAACAACGGCTTCCTTGCAACACATAAAGATCGTTCTCGGCGGCCCTGAAGTACGCAACCACAAAGAAAAATTTCTTGAGTATGGTGCAGATGTGATTGTGTTTGGTGAAGGTGAAGAGACGATGATGGAACTTGTAGAAAGCTTTTCTTCACCAACGGGCTATGACCTGCACAACATCCGGGGCATTGCATTTAAGGATGAAGGAACTGTTATGGTGATGCCTGAAAGGATCTTAATAAAAGATATCAATCAGTTGTCTTTTCCTAATCGCAAAAAGATCAACCTGCAATTATATTTCGATGTGTGGAAGCGAAAGCATGGTATCAGCATGGTAAATGTAAATACAATGCGGGGCTGCCCCTATTCCTGCAAATGGTGCAGCCGGGCGGTGTACGGTGCCAGTTACCGAAGGCGTAACCCGAAGCTGGTAGTAGATGAGATACAATGGCTGAAAGAAAATTACCAGTTTGATATGATCTGGTTCGTTGATGACGTTTTTACCATTAATCATAAGTGGCTCAAGGAATTTGTACAGGAAGTGAATTCAAGAAAAATGATTGTTCCCTATGAGATCATCACGAGATCGGACAGGGTTAACGAAGAGGTATTGCAATTGCTCAAAGACAGTGGCTGTGCCCGGGTCTGGATTGGTGCAGAAAGTGGCTCACAAAAAATAATTGATGCAATGGACAGGCGGGTGCAGGTGGAACAGGTCAGGGAGGTTATCAGGCAGGTAAAGAATTTCGGTATGGAGGCAGGTACTTTTATTATGCTTGGTTACCCGGGCGAAAATGAAAGGGATATTAAAGAAACACTGGCCCACCTTAAATATTCCAACCCTGATCAATATACGATTACTGTTGCCTATCCCATCAAGGGTACTCCACTTTACAGCGAAGTGGAAAATATTTTTACCGAAGCATTGCCGTGGGAGAGCAGTACCGACAGGGATATTGATTTCAGGCGTACCTATAAAAGAGCCTATTACAACCATGCCATCGAATGGATCAATTATGAAATGCTATACAATAAAAAGAAAAAGGAGTCAAAAAGTTTTTTGATAAAGTTAAAAGCGATCAGGGCGAGAAGCAGGATGTGGCTAAGTAAAACTGCATGATACGGTTGGGTTCCCAAGAGGCAGAACCGAGTTTGAGTTAAATATTTTTAATATGATCTTCAAGTTATCAATGCTCAAGTTGTAACTCTGCCTGCCGAAGGATGCTTTTAACCCTTGCGTTATATTTTTCAATCACTTTTACCTGGAAGTTTTTAGGGTCTGGTTTTGAAAAGTGCCTGTCGACTGCCATACTCATCCTTCTGCCATGATCGTTTACCTTACCTGCCGCAGTCTTTTTTTTCCAGCGTTTATCCGTTAAGTTCATAAGCCATTTATCAGCGATATCACCAAAGCCCGAGTTGAATATTCCCTCAAAGCATTTGCGGATAACGCCTTTTTTTATTTGCAGCACGTTGCAGGTTGAAACAATGTGGGCAGGAAAATAATTCCGTATCCAGGAATTGGCCTCAATGAAATTTTTAAATTGATTCTGCCCCTGCATGGGTAGTAACGTAGTAATTTCCATAGCAGTGAAAATATTTTTCTCGGGAATGTCAAGGCCCATCTCATCTATGAAATAATTCATGCAAAACCAATGTTGTTTACGTGCTATATAACTCAATTTTTTTAACAAATGCATACAGGTCCTGGCAATCCATAAGCGATTGGCGGATGTTATGATAAAGAAATCAATATCTGCCTTTTCATCTGCAAAGTACTTTGATAGTGATCCCGAGACTGCTATAGATTCAACATAGGGGAAATGGCCAAGTATCCAGGCAATTTTTTTTGCAATAGCCAGTTGTCTTACGGCGCGTTGATTTCCCTCGCGTCTTTTTTCCGCACGAAGGGGATCGTCTTGCAACGAATAAAAATTGTCTGTTTTAAAAATGACACTTTCATTTAATAATGTAGCCAGCATTTCTTCAATAACAAGTTGATTGTAGTTATGTGGAAGAAAGGATTGGATATCTTCACGAGTGAGTGGATATTTGAAATAATCAAAATATATCAGCGTTCTTAATATATCGTTCCGGATGTTATGCAAATGATCCTGATTAGTTTTAGTTTTAATAACGGAGTAAAATTATGCAGGGTTGCCTGGTTAGATTATGCCGGGCGATTGCAAGAGTGTTATAGTGTTAGGCCACCCTTGTTACGTCGGTCTTTGATGGTAGTAGATGAACTTAACAATCGAAGAGTAAGTGAATAGCGGAATCAAAATGTAACCGGCGACAGTTTGATTCAATGCCTAGTTGATATGTATTATGTAACGTATTTTATTCCACGAATACCTCTGCTTTTCCAATTAATATATTGCTCAGATTTTTAAAGCAAAGAAACCCTGTCACCTGGTGCTGAGTTAAGCATAATAGGTCGAAGTATTATTTCACTAGTTTATATAAATCCGATAACTATTTGCACTAAATAATTATGTGAAACAGAATTCAATTGGTATAGTGTGCGTTTTTTGTACTTTAAATAGAAATAAAATAAGCCATGTTCGGAAAACACAACAGCCTGTTATGTCAACCTTATTTTGCCGCATCTTTAATGATAATAAGTGAAGCCCGGTATTTGAGAACTCAGTTCCATTTTCGTTGCTTCACTGTTGACATAACACTAGGCATTGGTTACATCCCTGGCTGTATAGATATACATCAGTGGAATCAATGTACAAAGAACCATCCCATATTGCCTTTCACAAACTGATTCAATAAAAAAGAAACACATAATAACCAAAAGGCTCCATGATAACACAGGTTCTTTTCCTGATAATGTCCTTTTAAGCAGCATACAACACCACCCTGAAAAGAAGAGCAAGCCGGCAATGCCGGATTGTAAGAAAGTCTGGAGAAATTGATTGTGACAGTTATATTGCAGGTAACCTCTGTCCTGGGCGTTTTTTCCTCCTGTGTAAAGCCCCAGCCTTCGGTATTTTTCTTCCAGTATCTTCTGCGCATCAGAAGGGCCTACACCAATAAGCCAGGCCTGTTTATCCCTGATTATTTCATAGGTTACCCGCCACAACAACAATCTGAATTGCCACCCGTTGAAGTAATCTCCGGCATTATATTTTTTTTCTTTCAATAATGCAACATTTCCGTTAAGATCTATAAATCTTCTACGCACCGGATTATCCGTAGTAATAATGGCTATTATCAGCAGAACGCCAAACAAAGCCGCCACACCAGCCTGCCATCGCAAAAATTCTTTTTTGACAAGACCGAAAGATAAATAAAACAGGAAGAATACCATCACGAATAAAACCATTTTTGATGATAGCAGAAACAAAAAGAAAAGCAAAAAGATGATCCAGCTTATGTATAATAACCGGTTCTTTACAAGTAATGGCAAAGTACCGCCTTCCAGGATAAGAAAAGCAACCACAATAAAGGTATACACGGAGAAATAGACCGCATGGTGCGATATAGGGCCTACCAACTGATGGTAAAAGAAAACCATGCTATTACCTGTATTAGCATATTGAATGCTTACAATAGCGAGGCAATAAATTGCAGCAACGGTAGTTACAAGGCTAAAAAATAACATTACTTTCCGGCGCATGACCGTGTTCAAAAACGAAGTAGAGCAAAATACTATTGGCAACAAAAGAAACCCCATCTTGTTTTCAATTTTATCCCATGCCTCATAGATGTTTTCACTTTGGAACAGTCCGGCAAACTGTATTAAAAAATAGCACGAATAAGCTATAAAAAGTTTATCTTTTTTCAGCAAAGCCCACTTAGATTTAAATTTTCCCTCTATCAGCCATGAAAATGTAAATAAGATCATGCACAGGCTGTTTAAATTTAATCGCGAAAAAATAATTGTAACAAACATCCCGTACAAAAGATAGAGCCGGAGGGTCTGAATAAGGTGAATTTTATCTGCCGTTTTAAAGTAACGCATGGGTTTAAAGTCTACCCTGAATCTGCGGCAGACTCTGCGGGAATTTGTATATTTTGTGTTTAAGTGTCATTTGAGCAGCGTTTCTAAAATAAGTAAGTAAGTAATTAGCGCTTCAAACCTTAAGCAGCAACCTTTGCCCGCTTTCTAAGCTTCCGTTTCACATACTTATACAAACCGACCAGGTATCCGATAAATACACCAGCTATCAATCCCATAAACAATGAAGGTAATAATTTGGGATTTTCCGGATATTTAAGTTTATTGAAATTTTGCAAAACCTGGATGGCATTCACAAATTTGAGTTCATCCTGGTACCCGTATAATTTTTCATCGAGTTCTATCAACTGCCTGTTAATACCTGTTACATCGATGATAAACTTCGACTGGTTTTGATTTTTATTGTTTATTATATTTTCGACATTTGATTTTGTTGAATCCAACGCTGAAATCTCTGTTTTTACCTTTTGAATAAGAGCATTGAGATTTGACTTTTTTGATGCAATCCTTTCCTTAATGTATTCGTTGTTCTGAAGGCCATAAACAATCGCTTGTTGAAGCCTTTCAAGAATCCCGGTATCACTTACCAGTACTTCTATGGTAAATCCATTTGGATTATCCGGAACATATATTTTTTGGATTTCTTCACCTGATATTTTGTTGACTTTTTTCAGTATTGCCGCATCACAATTGAGGACAGACGCCAGTATATTGTATTCCCCTTTTCTTAACAGTTCATTCCAGCTTCTAACGATTTCAAGCTGTTCCTGGTTTGTAATAATTCGGGCATGTAAAATGAGCGTTGATGAATATTCTTTGGGGGAAATCAAGTATCGCAAATACCCTAATAAAAGGCCTGCGACGGAAAAGATAATTATTGTTTTACCAAAATTCTTAAAAAATGAAACAGCAGCTTCTACTACATTTAATAAATCTAATTCATCACGGTTAGTACTGAGATCGCCAGGCTTATCCATCATATTATAATAAAGAATTTATTCGGTTACGCAAGATATATAAAAATGCCCATTCGGTTGAGAGCGCTGAGGCCGGTGTGCTCTTTAATGTATACAATTATTTTAATTACCTTTGAGCCAATGATCTTCATTTACATAAATAAGGCCTTCATTAAGCTATAAGTATTTTCATGTACACATCATATGAAGACAAACCAGGGGGCGAAATTATTCTCAAATTTTATATTCTTAAGTATTATCCAGGGAGCCAATTTCCTGCTTCCTGTTCTCGTTATCCCTTACGTAATTACAAAGATAGGTGCAGACGGGTTCGGTAAGGTATCTGTTGCGCAGGTGGTCATGATGTTTTTTACAAATATTTCAGATTACGGATTCAACCTTACCGCTACACGGGACGTATCTGTAAATAAGGAGAACCGTGATGTCCTTTCAAAAATCTTCTTTACCGTGCTTACTACACGGCTTTTTATATGCCTTGCGCTTTTTATATTGCTTCTTGTGAGTATTGCTTTCGTTCCAATTATAAAAGCAAACTCTACCTTGTATTTATTGGCCTTTGTGTCTGTTGTCGGGCAAAGCATTCTTACAAATTGGTTGTTCCAGGGTGTTGAAAGGATGAAAGTTGTTATGTACATAAGCCTTTTGGCAAGGGTGCTTTTTATTACACTGGTCTTTTGCTTTATCAGGGGAAGAGATGATAATAAATATTTTCTTTTCTTTTCAGGAATAGGAAACCTGGTGGCTGGGTGTATAAGCATCGTCATCGGGTATAAATTACTAAAACTAAAGAGATTTGTTCCGTCATTAACGAATGTAATTACCGAATTAAAAAAAGGCTGGCATATCACTATGTCAAATCTTTCGGTGAGTATTTATATGTATGTAAATATCCTCCTATTGCGCATATTTACAAACGATACAACTGTTGGATATTATAGTATATCGGAGCGAATAGTTTTTGCGGCCCGGCAGGTTTTAAGCGTTTATTTCCAGGCAATCTATCCGCAGGTTTGTCAATTGGCAATAAGAAGCAAGGAAGAGCTTTCACACTTTTTCACCAAATATTACCGGCCATTCCTGCTCTGTGTATTAGGCGGATGCTGCGTTTTATTCTTTTTCGCCAGGCCAATTGTAGGCCTGTTTGTACATGAAAACCAGGCAATCCCTGCAGAATTTCTCCGCATATTGAGCTTTGTTCCTTTTGTAGTTTGTCTAAACATCCCGGCTTACCAGGTTCTCTTAGTGTTTAATGAAAAAAGAATTTTATTAGCTATCCTGGCTATGGGTACTGCGGTGAACATTACTTTAAGCCTGCTTTTAATACCAAAAATGGGTGCGATAGGAACGTCGTACATTGTTTTTATAACCGAATTATTAATAACGACGGGCTTAATCATTGCTATGGTGAACAATCAAAAAACGCGCGTTCGTTTTGTGATATAGAGGACGGCACCTATTAGTATTACATATGAGTTGCATGAAATCAGATAAACAACCTTAAAATTGAGCTATGAAATTTTATGACGAAAAAAAAGAATTATATTTTACGAATCCGAGAATTGATCTTATTAAATTAATTCCTAAAAAAAGCGATAATAAAATTTTAGAAATTGGAGCAGGCGGAGGAGATACGCTTTTGGAAATTAGAAGGCAAAACCTGGCTAAGGAGTTGGTGGGGATAGAGCTAATGCGAATAGCAAATTCTAATCAAACTAGTTCTGATATTGATAAGTTTATTATTTGTGATGTGGAAAAAACAGAGTTGGAATTTCCAGACTCTTATTTCGATGTCATTTTATTAGGAGATGTATTGGAGCACTTATTAGACCCCTGGTTGTTCCTGAAAAAAATAGCCAGGTATCTGAAGACAGGAGGGATATTCGTGGCCAGCATACCCAATATCAGGTATTATACGGCCATGTTCAAAATATTTTTTAGGGGTGACTTCGGGTATGAAGAGCAGGGATTGTTTGACAGAACACATTTTAGATTTTTTTGTAAAAAAAACATGAGATCTTTGTTTAATACAGCCTCTTTCAAGTGTCGCGATATTATGCCCCGGGATAAATTGTACGAAATGAGATCAAAGAGAAAGCTCTTCAATAGACTAACATTCGGATTATTTGAAGAATTTCTGACCCTTCAATACATAATCGTTTCAGAAAAGATATGAGAAAAAAAATAGGCGGCTGTGTTGTTCTTTTTGACCCGGATGTAAGAGTTATTAATAATATAGCGGCCTGTCAAAGTGATTTTAATTTTGACTTTTTTATAATCATTGATAACTCTCCGGAACAAAATTTCATTTTAATTGACGCGATAAAACAACTTCCTGGTGCAGTCAGTTACAAATGGATGGAAGAAAATAAAGGAATTGCAAAAGCCTTAAATGTAGCTTGCAAAATGGCTATTGAGAATAGTTGCGAATGGTTACTTACTATGGACCAGGATAGCAAGTTTAGAAAAGGAGACCTTTTAAAAATGATTGAATCTATCGAAGAAATTGAAAGTAATTATAGTAATGTCGGAATAATATGCCCCTATCACGATGTCCATAAACAATTCGTCTCAAAATCCGGCGAAGCACTCGTAGAAATTAAGAGCACGATGACCTCTGGAAATTTACTTAACCTTGGAATATATTGCTTGACTACGGGATTTGAAGAAAAACTTTTCATTGATTATGTAGATCATGAATATTGTTTACGCCTAAGAAAAAATAAATTCAGAATTATCCAAAATAACCGGATATCGTTGGATCATTCCCTGGGCAATTTTGAAGCAAGAGCTTTTTTCGGAAAGAAGATCGGCGTATCCAATCACAGTTATATCAGGAGGTATTACATAGCAAGGAATGGAATGTATACGGTTAAAAAGTATTTTTTTTCTGATACATTGTTTTGTTTTGTAATTATTAAAAATATTTTATATGACATGGGAAGAATTGTCTTTTTTGAAAAGGACAAACTTTTAAAAATTAAAGCTGTGACTGTGGGCTTATATCATTCGACTATTAACCGGTATGGAAAATATGATCAAAGCTTGTAGCGTAACCTGATGACGGTATGATTGAAGCAACTATTTATCCCAACGTAAAGGAGTATAACCAGAATGAAAAAATGTTATATTATTGTTCTGAATTATAAAAGATGGGAAGATAGCATCGCCTGTCTCAGATCGGTTTTTTCCTCCACCTATACAAATTTTACTTTAATAATTGCGGATAACAATTCAAACAACCAATCCTTAGAAAATATTATTGGAGAATTAGCTTCCGTTCCTGTGAAGAAACGGGGTTCTGATAAACTCATACAATTTATTCATCTAAAGGAGTTGTCAGAATCAAGAATGAATCCCTGTGATTTTCCTGAGCTGGTACTTATTCAAAACCCGCATAACAGCGGATTTGGTGCAGGGAATAATATCGTTCTTCGCCTGCTGTTGAAAGAAGATGCCTATGTGTGGTTACTAAATCCGGACATGATAATCAATGAATCGACTTTGGAGCAACTTATCCATTCTTCTCAAAAACATTCAAAGGCAATTATCGGTGTAGTAACAAAAAGTTTCTACAAACCTGAAACTGTATTGTTTTATGGCGGCGGTAAAATAAATTATTTCTCTGCAACGGTATCTCCCGCAGTAAAGGTTGCCCACATACAAAACCTGGATTACATATCCGGGGGATCAATGTTCATTCAAACATCGCATCTTGAAGCCATTGGCCTGTTACCTGAAGGCTATTTTCTTTATTGGGAGGAGACAGATTGGTGCTACAACGCTGTAAAAAAGGGCTTCACGATAGAGGTATGTTTACATGCAGTCTGCTACGACAAAATCAGCACAGCTATTGGAAAAGGGTATTTAGGCGATTATTTTTACACCAGAAACGGGCTATTATTTTTAAAAAAATACAAAAGATGGTATTTAATTACAGCTTTCTTTGCAGTGTTTATAAGAGTTGCCATTAGGATTTTTTCCGGTAAATTGGAAAGGGCAAAAGGCATGATAAAAGGTATTATTGACTTTTTAACCGGAGCCCGATATGAAAATAAATAAATTTTTACCACTTGCTATTTTGTTTTTCTTTTTTAACTCCGCGGGCCTTTCATATGGATTGACTTATACAACACTATTAACACCTTTTTTTTATTATTGGATTGTTGTCAAACAAAAAACCGAGCCGTTAAGTCCATTCCTGTTATTACTAATTCCATTTATCATTGCGCATTTATTGCAACAAGTAGACGTTCGGGTATACCTGGTATCGCTTCTTAATATTATGTGCGTTTACATTTTTTGCTACGCCTTTTATGTTTTTTTAAAAGAAAACCATACTCTTGAATTAATTTTTAGAAAACTGTTGTACATAAATTTCATTTTATGCCTTGTTGCTATCCCGATATATTTTTTACCTGTTCACAACTTGTTTTGGATAGATCAATATTTGACGGAAGGATTCAACGAGTTCCGGCGGTTCAAGATGTTTACATATGAGGCCTCGCACTATGCAACCCTGTTTATCCCGCTGTTTTTTTTCTTTTTTCTGCAACTAATGTTCAAACGCAATCGAATTCCAACATCCTCATTGGTTGCTATGATGTTACTTCCTTTACTCATGTCCTTTTCGCTTGGAGTTATCGGTGCAGCATTTTTTTCGATTATGATTACCTGGGCATTGTATGGCCGCACATTAACCAGGAAAAAAAGAATTTTCCAGTTTATATTTTCGGCCGTAGTATCGTTATTCTTTGGAACAATTTTTTTATTTATTTTTTTTCCTTCCAATCCCCTTTTCGTGAGAATTGTCAACATTCTTTCGGGTGTTGATTCATCAGGTAACGGAAGAACGATTGACGCATTCATATTAGCTGAAAAACTCCTCGATTTAAGAAATCCGTTCTGGGGAGTTGGGCTGGGACAAATTAAAATTATGGGAGCCGATACGATACGCAATTTTTACCATTACGATTTGGACTATATTATTTCCATTCCAAATGCGACAGCAGAAACGCTGGCAATATTTGGGTGGATCGGCCTTTCCGTAAGGATTTTTGTCGAGATCTTTCTTTTTTTCTATACCGGAGTTTGGAGAAATTATTACCGCTTACTTCTATTTTTGTTTGTTTTCGTTTACCAGTTTACAGGTAGTTATATAACAAATCTTGCCGAGTATGTAATTTGGATATTGGCCTTTAGTAGTGTTTTTCCGCAATTTGATGTAAAGCGTTCTGCAAAAATGCAGGTAGCGGATGATTCAAAGGCAGCCGCTTCAATTCAATGAATACTTTTGTGTTACAAAATCCGGGGATTGTTCAATAAAAAACGTTATGAAGGTTATTTAATTTATGGAAAGCAACTCAGAAATCAGAATATTTGTTGATGCTCATGTTTTCGATGGTGAATTCCAGGGAACGAGAACATTCATCAGGGAAATATATACAATACTTGCGCGTAAAAATGATGTACAATTATATTTGGGCGCACACAATACACGACAATTTAAAAAAGGAATTCGCCGGATCGGGTAATGTTCACTTTGTGAAATATAAAAGTACCGCAAGCCTGCAGAGGCTACTCTATGAAACCCCTGCAATAATTAAGGAATACAACATACAATATGCGCATTTTCAATACATTTCCCCGTTTCGGAAACGCTGTAAATTTATCGTAACAATCCACGATCTGCTTTTTATCGATTATCCGCGTGAATTCCCTTTTATATACCGATGGACGAGACGTTTTATTTTTAAAAGATCTGCCCTCAAAGCTGATATTGTAACAACCGTTTCTCAATATTCAAAAAACGCAATTCAAAAGCATTTCGGAATAAAGCCCGAAAAAATTTATATTACTTCAAACGGAGTAAGCGCTAAATATTTCAAACCTTACAATAAATCCGCATCGCGAAAATTTATTCATCAAAAGTATGGGTTTGACAAATTCTTACTCTATGTAAGTAGAATTGAGCCGCGCAAAAATCACCTGTTTCTAGTAAAGGCATTTTTAGAACTTAAATTATATGAACAAGGGTTTTATCTTGTCATGATCGGCCATAAAAGTATTGCTGTTCCGGAACTCGATGATATAATTGATAAACTGCCCGGAAACGTAAAGCAGTTTATTCGTATTATTCACGAAACCGGCGACGAAGATTTACTAGCCTTTTACGCCGCTGCAACTCTGTTTATTTACCCATCCAAAGCTGAAGGATTTGGTATTCCTCCTCTGGAAGCGGCAGCACTCAAAACTCCGGTAATTTGTTCCAACACCTCCGGAATGAGTGATTTTTATTTTCTTGGGCCGGGGCTTATCGATCCCCTGAACTACGAAGCGTTTATGTATAAATTATCAAATACATTAAACCACCCGCCCGACGAATTTCAGCTGAATGATATAGCTAACTTCATCCGAAGCAACTATTCATGGGAAGATGCAGCGGAAAGGCTATATGAAGTTATTAGGAACGACCATTCAAAGATGTAATTTAACGGTTGAGCATATGGCTTATACCATAATTGAATAATTTATAAATGTATCCCGAAGCCTGATGTTACGCACAGTGGCCAGCAGTGAATGGCATTACACAATTCAACAATAAATATCACATGTCAAAAAAAGTATTGCGTAAAATAGTAACACCGCTTTTCCCACTGGTCGATATATTATTGTCGCCCTTTACCTTCATGTCATCGGTGCTTTTGTTAAGTATAAGAAAAATAAGAATCAATAAAATGCCTGTTTCTAAACGGATATTTAAGACCATAGGTATTTTTCCGGTAGCAGATCATTATTATGAACCTCTGTTTAATGATAAACATTTGAAATTACCGTTAGACCGCGATCGTTCGCTTAGCGGAATTAACTGGAACGTCGGGGGACAGTTAGCACTGCTCGCCCAATTCAACTACCAGCACGAGTTGATCGCAATACCCTATAAAAAGCCAAAGAATGATCTGTTGTTCTATTATGATAATCCTTCGCTGGGACCGGCAGACGCTGAATACCTGTACTGCATGATACGCCATTTCAGGCCTTCGCGTATCATTGAAGTTGGAAGCGGATATTCTACATTGATGGCAAAACAGGCGCTGGAAAAAAATAAAGCCGAGACCAAAACATATCACTGTGATCTTACTTGTATTGAACCTTATGAAATGCCCTGGCTGGAAAAAACCGGTGTACAGGTTATCAGAAAACCAGTAGAAGCCCTCGACTTGTCATTTTTTAAATGCCTGGGTAAAAACGACATTCTTTTTATTGATTCTTCACACGTAGTAAGGCCGCAGGGAGATGTGCTTTTTGAATTTTTAGAAATCCTGCCGTCACTTAATGAAGGAGTAATCATTCATGTTCATGATATCTTTTCCCCCCGTGATTATACCCGCCGGCATTTAGTTGAAGACATCTTGTTTTGGAATGAACAATATATTCTCGAAGCCTTTTTAAGTTGTAATGAACAGTTTAAAATTATAGGAGCGCTGAATTACCTGAAAAACCATTATTCTGCTGAAATGATATCCAAATTGCCCCTGCTGAAAAATAATCCCGCTCACGAACCGGGCTCTTTCTGGATGAGAAAAGAATTTTAAAATAAGCGGGTGCCTGATTTTACCTGCGGCTTATACTTTATTAATACCGCCCTCGCACCTTGGATCCAAAGCCTTCAAATAACGGATTTGCAAAACTTTTATAAAGATGATCACGTACTTTTGCTAAGCATTTTACTGCATCATTTTTATAAGATAACCCATGAATTTTTTATCAGTATTAATTATTACGCTGAATGAAGAAAAAAATATAGCGAGGTGTATCGATTCTGTTAAATGTATTGCAGATGAAGTTATTGTATTAGACTGCTTCTCTACTGATCATACTGTTAAAATTGCACACAGCAAAGGAGCTATTGTTCATCAGCAAAAATTTAAAGGATATATAGAACAAAAAAACTGCGTTCTGCAATTGGCTTCTTATGATTTTATTTTAAGCCTCGATGCGGACGAAGCAATTGATAAAAAACTTTCCGATGCTATCTTAAAAGAAAAGGAGCATTTCATTTATTCAGCCTACAGGATGAACCGCTGCAATAATTATTGTGGCCGTTTTATTCGTCATGGCCTTTGGTATCCCGACAGAAAAATCAGGCTGTTCGATAGAAGATTTGCGAGGTGGGGAGGTATGAATCCGCATGATAAAATAGAATTAGCAGATCATTGCAGCATAAAACATCTTCCTGGCGACATTCTGCATTTCTCTTATAACTCTATTGAAGAACACATTCAGCAAAATAACAGGTTAAGTACAATTGCCGCACATTCCCTTTATAAATCGGGCAAACGCATACACCGCATCAGGCTCCTGGTTAATCCTGGCTGGGCTTTTTTCAAAGGGTATTTTTTGCGCCTTGGATTTCTTGATGGATTTTATGGATTTATTATTGCAGTAAATACCTCTCATCAAACCTTCTTAAAATACATTAAACTGTATCATCTGCAACGTTCCGTAACAAAAAAAACAATACCGGGTACAACAACGACCCTGAAAAGAATTACTAAAAGTACCCATCGTAAAATCTCATAGCTTAAAAAGCAGCCGGTAAAATAGATTATTGCTGGTGTAAAATCGGGCTCATGTAACGAGCCGGTGTATCGCACAGATAAGCCAGTTATTTGTTAGCGATTTAAAGGATAGGCAACATGGGCTATTGGCCTTGCTTATAAAGCGTTATTCACTTAAAACAGCTTTTTTACTTTTTGAGCGGGAATAGCATTGAATAATATATTCATTGTATTGTTCAATAACATCGGGCCAGTTATATTGGGTTTCTATTTTGAGGAAATTATTTTGAACCATTTGTTCTTCCTTTTCATTCCTGCTTACTGATTCAATTAATTGTTCTACGTCTTTTGCGGATTGAAAATAATAGGCATCTTTCTGCAGAACCGCATGATTAAATTCATTTTGATGTGCAGCAATCAAGGTCTTACTTCCCATAGCTTCAAGTAATGAGGGATTAGTACCTCCAACACTGTGCCCATGAAAGTAGAGATGAGAAAAGTATTTAAGAGTATTGGTAATAGCCGTATCATAAATTGCCCCGGCGAAAAGGATCCGTTTATCATTCTTGAACTTCTTCTCAAGTTTTTGGCCAAATGAATTACCGGTATTTCCGACTACAAGAAACTTTTTATCGGACGAGCTGTTATTAAATCCGTCAAGAATCGTTTCAATATTATTTTCAGGTTCCATACGGGCCATGAGCAAATAATATTGTTGCATGGAGATATCGTAAGATGACAGCAATGTTTTATCGCCCGTATTATCTATATTACTTCCATAAGGAATATACCTGCATCGTATACGATACTTTTTTTGAAGGTAATTCTGGATAACCAATGAGTCAGCGATGTAAAAATCGCTGTACTTTATCGCCCATTTTTCTGCCTGTTTTAAAAATTTACGGGTGAGCGCATTATATTTTTCTCTTTTCCATTCCAATCCATCCATGTTAGAGATAATGACCGGCCTTTTTGGAAAAAACTTACCCCAGACAGAACTGCTGGTATATCCTAAAAAGAGAATAACATCAAAGTTTTCTTTCCGCGCATGTTGAATACAATTCCAGTCGTAAATGAATTGTCCCACAGTTCCTAGCTTATATTCCGGGTCATAGCAATGTACAATCCGTACACCATAAAAATCCTTTTTTTGATAGGGATGATTGTGTGAATTGTAAACCGTAACATTATGCCCTTTGTCAACCAACCCAACTGAAAGGCACTCCGCGAGTTTTTCAAATCCCCCATAAAAATTGGGAACGCCCCGGCAGCCTATTATTGCAATTTTTAGCTTCATATGTCAGATTTCAATGATACTTTTTCCGCTCTCCCAAGCTTTAATCAACACCTATCCCCATGTTTTAATCAGTGACAACTTTTTGCTACAATACGTTGCACGGATTAATCCTGTATATAGCTTTCGGATGGAAGAAGTATTAAAAAGCAATGTAAAAGCTCAGCTAATAAATATTCCAAACAAATCCCCTGCCAGCAATTTCTGTATTAACACATAAAGTTCGAGCTATATGGCATAGAGGCAAAGAAGCCATCCCCGCCACCTGGCGGCTCTTCAATTTCTTATAAATTTTGTCTAACTTTTCGTCCGCAAAATAAGTACTGCCTCGTATTCCTTTTGCGTATGGACAATTATAGAAGGGTGAATTAAGTGAAGCGCTTACAATACTATAAAGTTGGAGCATAGGTAATGATGCCTGGGTAAATATGAAGTTACACATATTTCCGTAACGTATTGAGTAATGATGAATAAACCTTCATATCCGGTATCTGTCCGATATTAAAATTAAATTGACTATCAAAATCTTATTAAAGTCCGGATCACATTTAAAAGTATTTTCTCTCCCTACAAACGGACCTTTTACTGGCATCAAACACGTTCCACAAGGGCCTCGCAGCTACCGTATAATTCAAATGACGGATTGTTAAAGTTCGGTTAGGTATTTGATTCCTAAAATTTTTACAAAAGAAATTAACATAATAAAGTTTTAAATTTTACCATAACAAAGTGAGAAGTGAAGAGGTAGCGTTGCTATGGGAACTATTATCAGGTACGAGCAGAAATAAAAAGAAGCTTCTGTCGGGAAAAGCCTCTTTTTATCAATTCTCAAAAGGGATAATTATTTACAAAAAGATGATAAAGTGATACCGCATGGTCTCTCTCCCACCTGAGGCACGCATGATTAAAGACGTTATTTGAACGGTTTTACCGCAACAGTGAAAAGTATCCCTGCGCTGTTAAGTTTAATCTTGCCCAGACCGACTCCGCTTAAGGGCATCTTTACATATGGCTCTGCCATAACGGAAACATGGTTGTTGAAAGAATATTCATATCCTCCTGAGATATCCAGTACCGAGAAATAGTTCTTATTTTTATTGGTTACCGTCCAGGGCCTGTCCCAGGTAATGCCTGAAGAATTTTTATAATAATACACATAAGATTCTCTTTTCATTAAATAGGAAGAAAGCCCTGCTGAAGCGAACCAGTTATGGTTTTTGTTTTTATCGAAAATGTAACTTACCGTTAATGGTATTTCGTACACTTTGCAATTAGCATCTATGCTTTGAAGATAATTGTTCCAGGTACTGCCGGGCGGCACATAATATTCCGCCTCGTCTACAGAGTAAATTTTTTCAGCGACATAAAATCCGGCTCTCAATGTAAATCGATGCCCAAATGAATAACTTAAGCCGGCGCCATACGTTAAAGTTATTTTGCCAGCGTTACTTAAGCGGACCGCACTTACATCGGGGCCAGCACTTAAATTGATTCCAAAATTATCAATGAAAGATTTCGTCGCCTTCTTTTGTTTCCTGCCAGCATTTAAACTAACGGCATTTGAACCTTTCGGTTGGCCAGTTTTTACAACGTCGCTAGACTTTACAGATTCTTTTTCATCTCTCGTTATAATATTCGACGTATCAGCAGTATCCGGCTTTTTTAACGGTTCCTCAACTGTTGCAGACGGAGCCAAATCATCTTCCTTTGCCGGTTTTTCTGTTTGGCTTGCCACTACACCTGTGCCATCTTTTATAACAGTGTTTGTTTTGGCATAATGTTCACCAGACAAAGGTTTTTCTACTTTTTCCCGGCCCCCAGGATGATACAAAGGACCTTTTGGGCCTGGCTGCTTGTTTTCTATTTTTGGAGTAACGTTATGCTGCATCGGCGATACCGGAAGTACTTCCCTTTGCTAAATTTGATTGCATTTCTTTTGATTGGGAGATTTTGCCATTAGCTCCCGTAACAGCTCCTTTTTCGTGCTGATCAGGATGATTGGCAGTAACCGTACGGGTATATCTTGAGTGTGGGCTTGGTAAATTCCCTTCGTCTTTAAGAAGCGGCTTTTTACCGGTCTTTGCAACAGGCACTACAGGAGCAGATCTTTTATCGTAATTCACAAAAAGTAGTAAACCGGTCAACATTAATATCAGGGAAATCAAATAAATAATTCTCCTCCTGTCTTTTTTTTGGGGAAGATGTTCATCGAGCAGCTTCTCCATATTATTCCAGGCGGTATCGTCATAAGCAGGATGATATTGGTCAGCCGCATCTTTTATCTTCTTATTTATTTCTTCATCCCACATTTTTCGCTATTAATATTTTATTGTCTTTTTTTAAAATTTTTTGTAATTGTTGCCTTGCTTTTGAAAGGTTTGATTTTGACGTGCCTACAGAAATACCCAATTGATTCGCAATTTCTTCATGGCTAAATCCATCAATGATAAAAAGGTTCAATACGGTGCGATACGCAGGAGAAAGCTCCCTGATGGCTCGTATAATTTCATCATAAGAAATCATGTCGAAGGCATTTTCCTCTTCTGCAGGAAAATAATTAAGAGACGTATCGAGCTCAGCGGTAAAATAATGCTTATTATATTTTCTGCAATGATCAATTGCCGTATAAATCATAATTTTTCTGAGCCAGCCTTTAAATGAATTCACTTCGTCAGCATAAGAAGGCTTATAACGATGAATCTCTTTGAATATTTTGAGAAAGCTGTCGTTAAAAATTTCTATTGAATCTTCCTTTCGCTTTGTGTAGCGGTCACAAATAGACATACCATAGCTATAGAAAGAGTTATAGATTTTTTTTTGACTCTCCCTGTTGTTCAGAGTACAGCCTCTGATATGTAGATTCAATTCTTCTGCAGATATCAAGTGCATTTGTTTCTACTGTGTAATCGTAAGGAAATGATAATAACGTTGCCTCCATTTTATTAAAAAATATACTTTGCCGGATTTATTTCGATTTTTATTTTTTCTTTCCGGCCTTTTTCTTATTAACTCTTATAACCTCCCAATATTCTTTCCCATAGCCCGCCAAAATTTCTTCGTTGGCCAAAATTTCCTTTTTTGATTCCAAAAATACCCGCAGCCCGTCAACGACATATTTACAATTATTACTTAACCCATTAGGATTTTTAGAACCTTTTGCATCATTTGCAAAACGGCCCAATGCCTTTTTATGCTTCGAACCGTCTATCACATGATTGCGGTTAATGTAAAAAATATAAGCATTTAAGCCATTATCATGATCTACCTCCTTCCAAGTAGTTATTTTTCCTTTATATTCTACAATCCGGGCTCCCTTGGGGATTACTTTTTTTGTAAACAGCCCTTTGCCCGCACCTGGTATTGTAGATTTTTTTACTACAAGATTCTTTTCCAGTAAGTGCCATTTCAAATTATTAAAGTGCAATTGATGTAAGAGGTTAAGACAAAATAACAAAAAAAATTCCTAATAAAAAGAAGCATTGGATATTAAGAAATATGAATCGTAAAACGCTCAAAGCAAGAAATACTTTATAAGCTTACCCCGTCCACGAGAATCATTTGGGTTAAAGATGCACTTTGTCTTATTAGTTTTGCAGCCGAATATTCTTCCGAATTCCACCATTGTTTTGCACGGTCAGCATTTGGAAATTGCAATATTACTATCCGGCCCGGCTTCCAGTCGCCTTCCAGTGTTTCGGTTCACCTCCCCGAACAATAAATGAGCCCTGGTAAGCGGATATAGATGCAGGGGTAAGTTTTTTATATTCTTCGTAGGCGACGGGATCATTAATTTTTACATCTACAATAATATAAGCGGGCATATTTTGCTTTTTTATTTATTTCAATACCAACTACTTTCTCTCAAAAGTTATTTTATCAATTAAATAAATTCAGAATTTCTTACACTAATTTATCACCGGATCAATTACTATATTTTATTTGGAATATACCCATAAATAAACCGGTGTTGCTCGACCATCGAAAGCCTATTCCTATGCCGTACGTTTTTATTGCGGATGATCACAATCCTGAATAATAATCATACCCTTGCTCATACCAATAGTCGGGCGGACGTTGATTGCTAAAGGATATCGTGCCAATTCTTTTCAGGTGCTTAATCCCATATTTAACGGGGATAATCAAACGGAGCGGGTACCCCTGGTTCATAGGTAGCGCTTTACCGTTCATTTCATAACAAAGAAGGGTTTGAGGGTGCAAAATACTTGGCATGTCTATTCCAACATAGTATTTTTTATCCGGGGTAACAAGGCCCACATATTTCATCTGCGTTTGTGCGTTCAGGTTATATTTTGCGGCGAAAATCGCTAAATTTAACACCCGCCCAATGTGTAACCTGGCTCCAGCCTTCAATACATTTGAAATCAAAAACAAGCTCTGTTTTTGGCAAAGCTTTTATTTCATCCAGTGTAACAAACAGTGTATCGCCGGGATTCCGTACTACCCTAAGTTTCCAGCCAGCGGGATCAAAATCGTTACCCATCCCTAAATTGCCATTTACTCTTACATTGCGCACTGCTTCGGAAAGCGGGAAAGTCTTCGCGAGGTGATCATCATTAAAAAAATTAGAAAAAAAGCTTTCGTTATAATTCAAAATGGTCCTCAATGGTTTCAGGGCACCTGCCTCCTGCGGCTGGCGATGAAGTTTTTCCCATCCAACAACCGAAGCAATGGCCAGCAATATAAAAACGGCGAAGGAAAATATAGTTTTTCTTTCTGAGCTTTTTCTCCGGGATTTCGATTTCTTCTTTATAATTCATTCTCTGTTGGTTTGCGAATATTATCTGTTTTGTCTGTTAAAAGTATCTGCAGAGGGTAAATCGTTTGCATCTATTTCCGTTTCAGTTGCCGGTGCTTCCGGCAAAGATTTTGTTTCCACCGGTATTAATTCGTCCGGGCCTGTTTCCGCAGGAATGGTTACCGTTGCAAAAATTTTTTCCATGGGCCGGGCAAGTTGATTCGCTCCGGTTTCGCTGGTTACGGCAACGGGTTGCAAACCTCTTATTTTTCCCGGTTTCAAAACATCAAGGCCGGTAACCATACTGCTGAAATTATTCCACCCCGCAAGTATTACCTGTATTATGTGAACCACGAAAAATAAAACAAATAATATAGTTAAAATAAAATGCTCAGCCCGGGCCCATTCATAGCCGCCCAACAGGGCGCATAGCATGTGGAACTGAACAGGTTTATAAATGGAAAGCCCGGTAAGGACGGAACCGATGCCCATGAATAATAACAACTGTGTATGCAATTCTTTGCGCTGCATTATATTTCTTTTGCGGCAGGCGCGGATTTTCTTAAATGAAAATCATGCAATACCACCTGGAAAGATTCTTTCAAAGATTTTTTGTTTGGAAATATCAAGCGCCATTCTCCTGAAAAAATAAGATAAAGAACATATATAAATCCATTGACAGCAAAAAGCCACATGAAAACAAAATGAAAATTCATGCCTTCTGCAAGCCTGAAAGGAATGTGCAATGCTTTATAAAATGAATCAGGAAAAAATTTTAAAATTGTTTTATCGCGCCATCCAACCCGGTAAACATCGTTAGCCCAGTAGATCAACATTCCACTCCAGATCATAATGGCAATCACCGGAAAATTTATCCAGTGAAACCACCGTATGGCGAGCGGATGTTTCTTAATGACTTTTTTCACTGCACCAAATTATTGATTTTATTTGGCATTATGAAGTCCAGGCTGAAGCGCCAATCTTTGTTTTTCCACTTGCAAATTTATGTTATGCAGGGTGACGTTATCGTAAGCAGTTGGGTTGTATCAATTGTCAATAGCCAGTGATGAACAGGTGGTAATACGCGTTCTAAGTGGGACCTATGCCGGCGGCGCTTTAATATTATTCCATTTATGAGGCGTTGAGTAATTAACTTCGGTATTTGGTTATAGCCCTTTAAGAGCCGGGCAGATCACATAATTAAATTATTTTTGCTACTCCTTAACAAATTATATGGGTGTATGGAGACAAATAGCTGAATACCTTTGGATCAAAAAAAAAGATCCCAATACACCCCGCACTAAATGGATTGGATATATGCATGGAATAAACCGTCTTTCCATCCTGCTTTTTTTATTGGCGCTTATTATCATTATAATTAAACTTGTTGCGGAGATAAAATTAAAAGTTGAAAAGTTCAAAGTTGAAAGTTGAAAGTTCGCAACCTTCAAGCCTTGAACCTTGAACCGTTAACCACCTTGAATTATGAATGAAACCGAATTGCCGGACGATACCGAAGAACTTTTTGAAAAGCTTTCAATTACTTGTGCGAAGGGACAGGACGCACTCAGGATTGATAAATTTTTAATGAATCGTATTGAAGGCGCTACACGAAATAAAATTCAGCAAGCTATCGAAGCTGAAAGGGTTCTGGTGAATGAACAACCGGTAAAATCTAATTATAAGGTAAGGCCCAATGATAAAATTGTAATTTATGAAACCTACCTTCCCGGAGAGCACAGAAATTATACCCGAAAACATTCCCTTTAAGATTGTCTATGAAGACGATGAAGTAATGGTTGTTGATAAAGAAGCGGGCATGGTGGTACATCCCGGCAGTGGAAACCCTGGTGGCACCCTGGTCAATGCGGTAGCCTGGTATTTACAACAACAAAATTCTTCAATAACCGAAATAGAACTTTCACGCTTCGGACTTGGTTCACCGCATAGATAAAAATACGACGGGCCTTTTAGTAATGGCTAAAACACCGAAAGCCATGACTGATCTTGCCAAACAATTTTTTGATCATACTGTACACAGGCGTTATGTTGCATTGGTATGGGGAGATTTTGAAGAAAACGAAGGCACTGTTAACTCCCATGTCGGGCGGCACCAGCGGTTTAGGAAATTATTTACATCATACCCTGATGGTGAGCATGGCAAAGAAGCCATTACTCATTACCGGGTTCTTGAAAGATTTAATTATGTAACCCTTATAGAATGCAGGCTGGAGACAGGGCGTACACACCAGATACGGGTTCATATGCAATCCATCGGGCATCCTATTTTTAATGATGATTTTTACGGCGGGGATAAAATTGTAAAGGGAACGGTGTTTACAAAATACAAGCAATTCGTGGAGAATTGTTTTGCGTTGTGCCCCCGGCATGCCCTGCATGCCCAACAGCTGGGTTTTATTCACCCGCTTACAAGAAAGCAAAT
This sequence comes from uncultured Chitinophagaceae bacterium, assembly GCA_963800635.1. GTDB lineage: Bacteria > Bacteroidota > Bacteroidia > Chitinophagales > Chitinophagaceae > Ginsengibacter. The sequence continues at coordinate 107,850 of CAWDCB010000011.1, read as the reverse complement.
GAATTTTGAAAGCCCTTTGCCAGGTGATATGGAAAGTGTGATTGAAAAGTGGAGGAAGTATTCGGCTGGACACAGGTAGCTGTGGGCAGTTGGCAGTTGGCAGTTGGCAGTTGGCAGTTGGCAGTTGGCAGTTGGCAGTAACACATACGTAATTATTCATTAAGGATTATTTACTATATTTTTCAGGATTTTGTATCATATACCCTAACATCTTCCCCACTTCACCGTTTTTTGCCTTTAATGCTATTAATTCCTCCTCTGTTATGTATCTGGAGGCATATGAAAACTGAAGCCAAACATCCGTTTCAGTATTTTCCATATCTGAGTCAGTGAGTTTGCTTAAAAAGTGAGCGGGATACAGTCGTTTTCTATAGGATTCTGCCAAATTCGAACAAACAGATCTTGAGCTTCTTCGTATTTGATCCGTCAAGCTAAATCTTTCCTCTTTTGGGAAACTCTTTGAAATATCAAAAATATCCATAGCCAAAGCAAATGCTTTTTGATAAACAATTAAATCATTGAGATTGCCTATGCTAATATTTTTAATGTAATGTATGAAAAAACATTTGCTACAAATCGCCTTACTGCCACTTGTTTTACTGCCAACTGCTAAGTGTCTTCATCATCTTACAAAATCAAACAACGTAGCCGTAAAAACGCCATGTTCCCTTTTTTTAAAAATAGCCTTCCAGTTGCCATTATAACGAAGCAATGCGGGCACAAGCAAGTCACCAACCTTCGTCATCTCAACTTTCATATCCACATTAAAATCATAGACGCCGGCATCGTAGCTTAATGAATAATTGCGCGCAACTATTTCGAAAGTCTTTTCATTGAACCATGTTGTCATTTCATTGATCACCACACCATTTCTCTTATTATCCTTTACCTTAATCGTGAATACATAACAACTTGTTTTATTAAAATCATGGAGGTCAATACTCATATCATATTTGTCTGCCATTGATTCGTCAAAAATTTCTGTTTTACCACTAATAAAAGGAAGCCCGCTGATTTTTTTTCCGGGGTTGAAGAATAACATTTTCAATTGCTGTTTATGTTTTTCCATTCCACTTAATCCTTCCGTAGAAAACTCATGGCCTTTTACAATATTATCTTCCCCGCAAACCGAATCTTTTGTAAAAAAAAGGCCTGCATACATGTCAGCGGTATAATAATTAAAATTTTGCTGTTCGTCATACATGTCACCGCTTGACGTTTCCTGTATTACCTGCATCTTCCTGCAATTACCGGTTCGTGTTTGTCTTGTCTTGCTCCGGAGAGATGCTTTAATATTTCCGTCTTTATCCAGCATCCTTATGTCATTGAGTGAGGTATAACCAATGGTATGCAGATTCCGGAATGCCTTATAAAATGTCGTATCATTTTTTACCCTTTCTATAAATGAAGGAATATCCAGTTTATTATTTACGACAATTTCTGAAAGTGTAATGTAGTTATGATCAACCTTTACAGTGTCATTTTTTTCCTGGGCCAAAAGGCTAAATGAAAAAAGCAAAAGCATTGGTAAAGCAAAAAGAACTTTTGCCTTTCCCGAAATTAACTTTAAAGTATTGTTGATATGTAAAATGGAACTCACTTAACGAAAGACATACGGTAATCCACATCTACCTTTCCTTTGGAGATATCATCCAACTTTCGTTTCAGCAGATTTTTTTTGAGAGGTTTTAAATAATCAATAAACAGCTTGCCATTTATATGGTCATATTCATGAAGAATAACACGGGCCGTAATGCCGTTGAAAGTTTTTGTTTGCGAATTGAAATTTTCATCAAGAAAAGTGATATTAATTTCTTCTTTTCGTAAAATATCTTCCCTGATTTTCGGGATGCTCAGGCAGCCCTCATTGTATGACCAGTCATTTCCGTTGATCGTATTTATTTTGGCATTGATAAAGACACCTTTATAGCCCGTATCACCGGGGTAAGTATCTTTTTCATTTCTTCCAGATTTTCAATTATCTGCACACTGTCCATTATAAACAAACGGATGTCTTTATTAACCTGCGGAGCCGCCAAACCAACGCCCCTGCTATTGTACATCGTTTCCCACATATCTTCAATCAATTGATGCAATCCCGGATAATCAGGCGTAATATCTTTGCCCACTTTCCTTAAAACAGGATTGCCGTATGCTACAATAGGAAGAATCATGAATTTAATTGTTGGTCCTGAAATTATCCAGGAGTTTAAATAATTATTGTATGGCAAATTTAAGTTATCCTTTTTAATTTTTTTTGATTCAGTGATTTGCATGTATTCCTGCAACATAATAGTGGCTGCAATTTCATCCACCGTTCTTTTATTACGCCGGTCCTTCTTTTTCATGCCCATTTCCAGCATCGCCTGCTTCGCCATTTTGGAAGTATATCTTTCATCTACGGTTTTTATGGGAATTGTGGGAAACTCTTTTTTCAATTTTATTATGACCGCTCTCAACCAGGGGTGTGGCATGTGTATCAGAATCATCTAAATTTTTGGGATGGCCGATGATTATTAATTCCACCGGCTCACGGGCAAAATATTCTTTAAGAAATGAAAACAGGTTATGCGTGTCTACCGTTGTAAGCCCGGTCGAAATAATTTGTAAGGGATCGGTAACAGCTATGCCTGTTCGCTTTAAACCATAGTCAATGCAGAGAATTCGTGCCATTAAGATTTATGCCCACCTTTTAAAATAATTTTTAAAAATGAATTTTATAAAAAATATCAGCTAAAACAAAGAAAGAAAAAACAACTGATGCGATACCATTTGAAGTAAAGAATGCCCTGTTCACCCTGCTAAGGTCTTTGGGTTTTACCAAGGTATGCTGGTAAACAAGAAAATATCCAAATATTGCGGCCCCCGCCCAATAGAACCAGCTAAAATGCCCCAATATACCGGCTATAAAAATAGAAGCAAAAGATAAAAAATGAAGATACTCACTAACGTAAAGCGATCTTCTTAATTCCAAGCAGCGCAGGGATAGACCTTAAATTATTTATCCGGTCAAATTCTTCATCCTGCAGCGCATAAATAATATCGAAACCGCTTACCCAACACAAAACCGCTATCGAAAATAACACCGGTATCAATTGCAAATTTGCCGGTAACCGCTATATATGCACCAATTGGCGCCAGGCTTAAACCCAGTCCCAGCACAAGATGGCACAATGAAGTAAACCTTTTTGTATAGCTGTAAAATAGTATTACAAACAAAGCCACGGGAGACAAAACCAGACATAATGCATTAATAAAATAAGTAGTAACGATAAACAAAAGGCAATTAAAGATTACAAAAATTATTGCGCTTTTTTTACTGATGACTCCGGCGGGTATTTCCCGCACCGCAGTCCTGGGATTTACAGAATCAAATTCTGCATCAAGCCAACGGTTAAATGCCATTGCCGCGCTACGCGCAAAAACCATGCATAACAATACCAATATTAAAAGCTCCCACCATGGCTTGTAGGTTTGATAGTTAACTGCCCTGAGCCCAATGAAAAATCCAATTAATGCAAAAGGCATCGCAAACACGGTATGGGCAAATGTAACAAGTGATAAATAATTTTTAATTGATTTTACCATACTTCAATAATGAGTTATGCCTTTGAAAAGGATTTTGTTTTTACAGCTTCCCATAAAACAATACCGGCAGCCACCGAAATATTGAGAGAATGTTTCATTCCAAACTGCGGAATTTCAATGCATCCATCGCATAAGGCAAGGGTTTCTTCTTCAATACCGGAAACTTCATTGCCAAAAATAAATGCAATTTTATCAATTGCCAGATCTGCCAATTTTTCAAGGGAAATGCTTTCTGCGACCTGCTCTACAGCAAATACAGTGTATTGCTGTTTTCTTCAATTGTTCGATGGCCAGTTTTGTGTTTTCAAAATATTTCCAATCTACAGATTCCTCCGCACCCAATGCCGTCTTTTTAATTTCTTTATGCGGTGGTTTTGCAGTATACCCGGTTATAAAAACCGCCTCAATTAAAAAAGCATCAGCTGTACGAAACACACTACCAACGTTATATGCGCTTCTTATATTTTCTAACACCGCTATCACAGGAATTTTCTCTGCATTCCGGAATTCATCAATAGATTTACGGTTAAGCTCATCCATACACAAGTTTTCTCATCAAAAGACTATTAATTTGCAAAAATACTTAATTAGCTAATGTAGCCAATTAGCCAATTAGCCAATGTGATAATTAGCCAATTAGCCAATTAAGCAAATGTGACAATTAGCATAATGATTAACCAATTAACCAATCAACCAATTAACCAATTAACCAATTAACCAATTAACCATTACATAACCAATATAACCAATCAAACCAATTAAACCAATTAACCATAACTAATTAACCATAAATGCCAACCCCCGATACAGATACGCCGTTAATGAAACAACATAATGCCATCAAGACTAAATATCCTGATGCAATATTGCTTTTTCGGGTAGGTGATTTTTATGAAACTTTCGGACAGGATGCGATAACCGCATCGCGGGTACTCGGTATTACTTTAACAAAAAGAAACAACAGCTCTGCCACGGCTCCGGAACTTGCCGGTTTTCCGCATCATGCGCTTGATACCTATTTGCATAAGCTTGTAAAAGCGGGTTTCCGGGTTGCTATTTGCGACCAGCTTGAAGATCCAAAACTTGTCAAAGGAATTGTTAAGCGTGGCGTAACGGAAATGATCACACCCGGCGTTGCTACCAATGATAAACTGCTTGAACACAATAACAATAATTTTTTATGCGGCATTTATCTTACTAATGATAAAACTGGAATTTCTTTCCTGGATATTTCTACGGGCGAATTTTTTATTGCGGAAGGCGACAAAGAATATGCAGATAAATTATTGCAAAGCCTCAACCCCGCAGAAGTAATTTTTCAACGAAACCAACAGAAAGATTTTAAAAGTTTTTTTGGAAGTAAATTTTATACCTATACACTTGATGAATGGATTTTTACAGAACAATATGCAAAAGAAAGCCTGCTTAAACATTTTGGAACCCAAAGCCTTAAAGGATTTGGCGTTGAAGATTTGTCGGCAGGCATTATTGCCGCAGGCGCCATCTTACATTATTTAAAAGATACGGAACATCCCAATCTTCAGCACATCACTTCTTTACAAAGAATTGATAAGGCAGATCACTTGTGGATGGATCGGTTTACTATCAGGAATCTTGAATTGCTGGGCGGTGTGGAAAGCAATAATTCATTATTAAAAGTTTTGGATAATACTGTTTCACCAATGGGTGCAAGGTTATTAAAACGATGGATGGTATTGCCTCTTACGGAAATAAATACAATTGAAGAACGGCAGGATCTGGTGGAATATTTTATTAAATCGCCGGATGAACGAAATAAAATAGGTCAATATATAAAACAGGCCGGCGACATCGAACGCCTTGTGAGTAAAATACCCGTAAAAAAAATAAATCCCCGGGAAGTTTTACAAATTAGCAAAGGATTAAAACTGGTAAGCCAGGTAAAAGAAATATGTGATGTATCTTCAAATGAATACCTGAAAAGGCTGGGCGATTCACTAAACCCATGCAGGTATATCAGCGATAAAATTTTCAAAGAAATTATTGAAAACCCTCCCATCGCGGCTTCAAAAGGAAATATTATTGCCGCAGGCATAGATGCCACACTTGATGACCTTAAAAATATTGTTACTAACGGTAAAGGGCACTTGCTAAAACTTCAGCAACAGGAAACGGAAATTACCGGAATATCGTCTTTAAAAATCGGCTTCAATAATGTATTTGGCTATTACCTTGAAGTAACCAATACACATAAAGATAAAGTGCCGGAAAGCTGGATGAGAAAACAAACTCTTACAAATGCCGAACGATATATTACGCCTGAATTGAAAGAGTATGAAGAAAAAATCATGGGCGCAGAAGATAAAATTCTTCAACTTGAAATCCAGATATTTGAACAGCTGTTAAATGAATTGCAGGATTATATCGCGCCCATGCAATTGAACGGTCATGTTATGGCAATACTGGATTGTATTATTTGCTTTGCCAACAATGCCCTACACTATAAATATAAAAAGCCACAGCTTCACGATGGATATGAACTCGATCTAAAAGGAAGCCGACACCCGGTAATAGAAAGAAATTTGCCGCAGGGGGAAAGCTATATTCCCAATGATATTTTTCTTGACCCGCAATCGCAGCAGGTAATTATTTTAACCGGGCCGAATATGAGTGGTAAAAGCGCCATCCTCCGGCAGACGGCACTAATCACATTGATGGCGCACATGGGAAGTTTTGTTCCCGCAGAGGAAGCAAAAATTCCATTGACCGATAAAATATTTACACGTGTAGGCGCCAATGATAACCTGAGCAGTGGCGAAAGCACCTTCATGGTGGAAATGAATGAAACTGCAAGTATTATTAATAATATTACCTCGCGCAGCCTGATACTTTTGGATGAAATCGGGCGGGGGACATCAACATACGATGGCATTTCAATTGCATGGAGCATCGTTGAACATTTGCAAAAATCTGTTCATGCCCCGAAAACGTTATTTGCCACTCATTATCATGAATTGAATGAGCTTGAAAATAAATTCGAACGAATAAAAAATTTCCATATCACCCATAAAGAAGCCGGAAATAAAATTATTTTTTTAAGAAACTTGCTCCGGGCGGCAGCACCCATAGCTTTGGTATTCATGTTGCGAAAATGGCCGGCATGCCTCCTTCACTTATTGAGAGAGCAAATGAAATTTTAAAACAACTCGAATCAAAAAATGTTGATGATTCTATAACCGCATCTGCGCCTGAAGGCCCTGATAGAAGTAATAAAAATATAAAAGACAATTTAAAAAAACTGGCTGCGCCACAATTACAATTAAGTATTTTCGATGCACACTCCCAGGCCTTTGAAGACATAAGAAAAATCTTGAAGCATTGATATTAACCGGTTAACCCCGGTGGAAGCATTATTAAAATTGCAGGAAATAAAAGGAATGGTGAAATAGCAGCCGGCGCCACAATAGGGGTAAGACTGCGGTTGGCGCGGAGCAAATGAGTGGTTAATTAGCTGGCAATAAATACATTCTCTTACAGGTTTATTATCATAAAACGGTGGATTGAGCAGAATAGCTTTTACATAAATTTGTATAAAATCAAAAAATATGAAAGGTGTTAACTATATTACTGATGAGCAAGGGAAAAAGACCGCTGTTATCATAAGTCTCAAAAATTAAAAGAAGAAATTGAAGATTTTTTAGATGGATTAGAGGCGCAAACGTCTTCGAAGTGAAGACACATTATTCCCTTTTGCGCTATTCATATCGCACTCATACCTTCGCGCTAAATAAATCACAAACACTCATTTATAATCATATACAATAAATCCCCACGGCTCGATACTAAACACATGAGTTGCATTTACTTTTTCATTCACCCCTAAAAATATATTCATCGGGCTGCCATAAATGGAGCTATCTTTTATTGTAAACCTTTGCGGCTGGTTAGAAAAATTTAGGATAACCGCAACTTTATGGCCTGCCTTCTCTCTTACATATGCAAAGATGGCCACATCGTTGGCCGTTACCAATTTTTTATAAGAGGCATCGGCTGCAAGTGCCGGATTCTTTTTGCGAAGATGTAAAAGTGTACTATAAAAAGGCGCCATCTCATATTTATCCCAAACAATTGGGTCTTTTACAAAAAATTTTAATCGCTTTTTATTAGGAATTTCCTGGCCGCTATAAATTAACGGAACACTTTGATACATCGTTTGTGAAAACACCGCCAAAGCTTTATAGGCATCACCATATCTTTCAAACTCAGTTCCTTCCCAGCTATTCCAGTCATGATTGGTCGTGAAAAATACGCGGTAAGCATTTTTAGGAAATATTTGTATATTATTATTAATTATAGAATCTTCCTGCGCATAATGATAATCTTCCCGGCATAAAAATGTATCCATCCTTCCATTACCTCCCATGCATAAGTTTCATCAAATCCTGCTACATGAAATTCAGGATTTTGACTTTCAGCCAAGCATAAAAACATTCTTAATCTTTCTTAATTCATCGATACAGTGTTTCCAAAAATCAACCGGAGGCCCATCGGTCAACATGGTCACAACGAAAACCATCAATATCACTTTCTTTTATCCAAAATTTCATTGCATCAATCATACTATCACGCAATTCCATTATTTGAATAATTGAGATTTCGTGTATCGGTCCAATCAAATGCAGCATATACCGTGTTTCCTGAACTGTCTCTTTTGCATAAAAATCCGGATGATCTATTAATCCATGATTATCAGGAGAAGTGTGATTGGAACCCAGTCAGTAATAACTTTAAAGCCCATGCTGTGTGCATGTTTCACTAATGCTTTCCAATCTGCCATTGTTCCAAATTCGGGATTTACAGCTTTGTAATCTCTTACTGCATAATAACTCCCTAATTCGATTCATTTGTCATTTTTCGTCCCTCAATCCCGATGGGAGTAATCGGCATGAACCAAAGTATTTCAACACCCATTTTCTTTAAACGCGGCAGGCTTTTTTCAAACTCTTTTATCGAAGACGAGGCCGTATATTGGCGCAAATTTACCTCATAGATATTGCTTTGCGCACTCCATGCCGGGTGTGAAAATCTACCAGCGGCGCTCGTGTTACTTTGCGTAAAAGCAACCACAGGAGCGCATGAAACAAAAAATGCGAAATAAAATGGAAACGAGATAGCCTTAATATTTTTTTTCATGCCTGTATTTTTAGTGAATTGCCGATTTAAAAAAGAGTAAAAAATCATGTGATAAATTTACTCCTTTTACATTAAGAAATGCAGCGGGGATAAATCAGCTAATTTTGAATTATTCAAATAGAAATTATGGCGGAAGAAAAGCCAATGTATTACCACTGATTACCTGCAATTAAATAAAATTCTTACGGCGCAGCTTCCGGAAAGTTTTAAACCAGGAAATGAACCTGCGCATGATGAGATGCTTTTTATTATCATTCACCAGGCATATGAATTGTGGTTTAAGCAAATTTTATTTGAATTGGATTTCATCATGAACGTTTTTAAGAAAGAGAAAATTGATGACAATTCGGAAGACCTAAACCTGGTGCGCCACCGGCTTCAACGCATTATAAAAATCCTTGAGCTGCTTAACCAGCAAATTACATTGCTTGATACGATGACGCCGCTGGATTTTTTCGAATTTAGAAATTTGCTGATTCCGGCGTCGGGATTCCAGAGTGTACAATTCAGGTTAATTGAAGCCCGGCTTGGACTGCAAATGGATAACCGTTTTAACAAAGATTATTATAAGCGATCCAATGAAGGCGGATTTGATACTGTTGATTTCAATAAAATAAATGAAGTAGAAAGTGCTGTTACTTTTTTATCGCTCATTAATAACTGGCTAAAAAGAATTCCTTTTTTTGAAACTGATTTATGGAAAAACTATCAACATCAATTTCCGGCTACTGAGAATCTTCATCCTTTCTGGAGCGATTACAGGAACATTTACAAAAACGGCCTGAATGAAAAAGAAGCAAATAAGATACACGAATTTGATTTTATATTTTTTGAAAATAAAAATAATTTTTCTGAAGATCAACTGCCACAGCCACCTATGTTTTCTCCTGAAGCCATGCGGGCTGCGTTGTTCATTATGCTCTACCGCGATTTTCCCGTTTTTCAAACTTCTTATCAAATATTGGATGCATTGGTAGAAATTGATCACCAGATGTCGAACTGGCGCCATAAACACATCGATATGGTCCGCCGTATGATTGGCCTGAGGATGGGAACCGGTAATACCAGTGGCCGGGGATACCTCGAAGGAGCCCTCAACAGCCATTATATTTTTAAAGATATTGCCGGCCTTTCAACATTTTTAATTGAGAGAAAAAAATTACCACGGCTACCGCAAGAACTGATTCAGAAATTGAGTTACAATTATTAAGTGGGACTAATGCTATGTTATTAGAAAGCTACGCTTTGAACGCGAATTGTGACAGCTACACTGAATTCCAGCTATTACCACTGACAGGACAGACATAACACTACTTTAATGTTTAAACGAACCAAGTCGCGCGGCAATCATTTGTACAGCGGCTACAAGTGCTATGGCCGACAAAAGATATATCCAAACTTTGCGGGGAGCATTCAATATTGTAATAAATAGATAGCTAAGCAATAATATGAGCAGCACAATTACTATTTGCGCCGCCTCAAGGCCAATATTAAAGCTTAATAAAGGAAGGGCAATAGTTTCGTCCTCCGGCAACATAAAACGAATGCTGTTTGCGAATCCCATGCCATGTATCAACCCGAAGAACAAGGCAAAAAAATAATTGAGCTGTATTTTTTTTTGAATAAAATCCTTTTGAAAAAAATTGAAAATAGCGGTAATTGCAATTGTAGCAGGGAATCAAAACTTCTACGAGCTTATTATTGATACGAATAATATCATACACACTTAAAGCCAGTGTAAGTGAATGCCCGATAGTAAATGCCGTTATCAATATCAACACTTTTTTCCAATCTTTAAAAACATAAATTGCCGATAAGGCAGTGATGAATAAAATGTGATCGAGCGCACTGATACTGATGATGTGATGCCAGCCAAGGCCAAAAAAAAGTTCTATATCATTCATAAGAAGGATTCACAAATTATTTAAATATATTGCAACCTATGGCTTCTAAAATTAATCTTAAAACAGATGTTCATCTCCCGGATATTGCTTTTATCTTTTGGCCTGCTTCTAAAGGCTGGCAGTACGATGCCAGTGTATAAAATGAAGGCTCACCCCCACCCTTTCTATGTGAGTGTTTCGGAAATTCATGAAAATGCGAAAGAAAAGATCCTGGAAATAACCTGTAAAATCTTCACTGATGATTTTGAAAAAGATTTGCGCAAGGATTTCAAAACACATGTTGACCTGCTGAACAAGGCCGATAAACCTGCGATGGATCAACTGGTAGATAAATACATCAAAACCCACCTGCGGATTTCTGTTGATAACAAGCCATGTTTACTGAGCTATGTAGGCTACGAGCAGGATGAAGAAGCTGTTGAATGTTATTTCCAGGTAAACGATATAAGAGTAAATAAAACGGTTGCAGTAAATGATAACATTCTTTTCGATTATAAGCCGGAACAGGTAAACATTGTGCATGTAACGGTAAGGGGTACACGCAAAAGTACGCAACTTGTAAATCCTGATTCCAGTGTCTCTTTTGATTTCCCCTAATACAACATCTTCGTCTCTGCCACATAGGGTCATAGACACATAGAATACACATAGATAAAATTCATAAACAGGCATTTTCTATGTGAACTTATGATACTATTGCGCCTACTGTGGTAAAATGAAATATAATAAAGAGTCTCAATCCATTTCCTCCCGTATTTCATCTGAAACATTTACAATTACTTTATCAATACGCTGGCCATCCATATCCACTATTTCAAAAGTAAAACCACGCCATTCAAATGAGTCGCCTGTTTTGGGAATTCTTTTTAGCTCGTGAAGAATAAATCCCGCAAGTGTATCAAACTGGTTCTCGCCTTCATTTATCCATATGGTTTTATCGAACCTTGTAAGAAAATCATAAAATTGAATTTGTGCATCAATAAGAAAGCTTCCGTCTTTCCTTTCAACAATCACATATTCGTCATCTTCGGCCTCAGGCATTTCGCCCACGATGGCTATTAAAATATCCTTTACGGTTATCATTCCCTGTATGCTGCCATATTCATCCACAACAAATGCATAGTGGATTTTTGTTTCTTTGATTTTTTCAAGAACCTGGTATGCGGAATTATTTTCCGGAACGAATAACGCGCTTTTCAAAAGATTGGCAAGCGGAACATCCGGCTGCAGGTAAAGGTCCTTCACATACACAACCCCTTTTATAGTATCGATATTTTCTTCACAAAGCGGATAAACAGAATGCTGGTGCTCTTTTATTTTTTCTTTTAATGATTCCCTTTCTTCTGTTATATCAAACCAGATAATATCGGTGCGGTGGGTCATAATAGAGGTGATATTCCTGTCGCCAAGATGAAACACCCTTTCAATAATATCCTTTTCCTCTTCCTCAATAGCTCCCAAGCTCGCTTCCCTCATTGATCATCGCCTTAATTTCTTCTTCCGTAACCTGGTTATCCGTATGCTGCTTTAATTTAAATATTTTAAAAAAACCCATGCTCAGCCTGCTGAGTAGCCATACTACCGGGTAAGATATGCGGCTGAGAATTTTTATAGGTTGCGCCACATTTTTAGCAATTCTCTCAGGCCTTAAAATTGCAAACCTTTTCGGAATGAGTTCACCAAAAAGTATGGACAAAAAGGTTACAAGGATAACAATTAAAACGGTTGCGATGGTTGCAGCATAAGGCTTTAAAAAATCTACTTTTTCAATGTATGGCCTTACGTATACGCCAAATTTCTCGCCTGAATAGACACCTGTTAAAATTGAAATAAGGGTAATATAAATCTGAGTGGTCGACAGAAATACATCAGGATTTTCCTTCAGCGCAAGTACTGCTTTTGATTTTTTGTCACCTTTGGCGGCGCTGCCTTCCAGCCGGTTTTTTTTTGCAGATATTAGCGCAAGCTCACTCATCACGAGTAAGCCGTTAAGCAGGATAAGGCAAGCCAAAATAATAAATTCAATCATACTATTTTTTCAATCCGGGCCTTCCAGCCCTATTCTGTTGTTAAATATTTTTGCAGGGACGTACCCAAGAATTAAACCAACAATTGCACCGCAGATAACATCCAGCGGAAAATGAACGCCCACATATACCTGTGCATAAGAAATAAAAAATGCCCACAAAAAAAGATATGCCCAATTCGGGCTTACTGCTTTTTTAAATGTTGTAAATATAAACATTGTCGCTGCAAAATGATTGGCAGCGTGAGACGAAGTAAAGCCTGAGCTTACGGGGCAGTAACTCACAAGGAAACGGACCTTGTCTGCGAGAGAAGGATCGTGACAGGGCCGCAGCCTTATAAAATTTTCTTTTATAAGTGTGCTGCTTACAAAATCGCTCAGCATCGCATTTAGTATAAAAAACAAAACCCAGTACCATCCTTTGGTTTTAAAATTTATCGTTGTAAATAATATAAGAAAAAAATAAAATGGAAGCCACAGGTAAGATTCGCGGATAAATGGTATCACACTGTCAAAAAAAGAGTTGTGCCATTCGCCGTTAAGCTTTGAAAATAAAAAATAATCCAGACTGTTTTATTCCTTCCGGAATATACATGCCAGGCATAATTTCTGAAAAGGTCATTGACGCAAAAATAGCCATTGCAGGAATAAGTCACTAAATATTTACATTTGCCTTTACGTTTGAAACATCCGCAGGAATATTTTCAATATTCTATAAATTCAACCAGCTTCATGAAGATTCCAACTTTTTCCCGCCTTATCAAGTGGATGTTTGTAACCGGAATTTCTTTTTTAATATGTATGGTTCTGATGCGCCTGGTATTTTTTTTACATTTCAGGCCGGCGGAATATTCTTTCTCAAACAGCCTCTCAGCCTTTTATACTGGGCTTACATTTTGATATAAGAATCGTTTGTGGTATTGTACTTTTCCCATTCCTGGTGGGCAGTCTTCATCTAAAATATAACAATGTAAAAAAACGCCTGGCAACAGGCAATATTGTACAATTGCTGATCACTATCCTGGCGATGGTGCTGCTGATCATCTTTATGAAAAAAGGCCACGCTTCCCTTTCATCATTGATTTATATGGGTATTTTATTTGCACTTATACTCGTTTGGCTTTTTACTACAAAAAATTGTAACCCCTTTGAAAATCCGGTCTCAAAAAAAATTTTTAAAATTTATTTTTTTTTAATAACAGTATCACTGGCGTTACTTTATGCCATTGACTTTGAGTATTACGATTATCTTCATCAGCGTTTAAATGGAAGCGTTCTTAACTATATGGAAGATGCCAAAATTTCCATGAGTATGGTTTGGGAAACTTACCCCGTTTTAACCTTACTTGCTCCTGGTTATCATTAGTGCCACATTATTATTTGCACTGATAAACTGGCTGTTTAAAAAAATACAGCCTGCGTCCTGGCGCGGCAGCGATGCTGGTAAATTTTTATCGGGCTTTTGTATTTAGCTTGTTACTGGGCGTAGGTATTTTCGGCAGATTAAATCAATATCCTTTGCGTTGGAGCGATGCCTTTTTTTTTAATGATGAATTCAAAGCCAACCTGTCTTTAAACCCGGTGCAAAGTTTTTTAAGCACGCTCGCAATTCAGGTATTCGACTTATGATTTGAAAAAAGTAAAGGAGTATTATCCTTTAATGGCTCAGTATCTTGGAATTGATAACACTGACAGTACGACCTTAAATTATAAAAGAATTTTTAACGCACAACCCGCTGTAAATACTCCAAATATTGTAGTCGTCATATGTGAAAGCTTTAGTGCATATAAAAGCAGCATGTGGGGAAATCCATTGAATACCACACCCTATTTTAATGAAATGTGCAAAGAGGGAATATTTTTCGACCGCTGCTTTACCCCGGCTTATGGCACGGCAAGGGGAGTATGGGCGGTTGTAACGGGCATTCCGGATGTTGAATATCAGAATACGGCAAGCAGAAACCCTGCCGCCGTTGACCAGCACACAATTATCAATGACTACAAGGGTTATGATAAATTTTATTTTTTAGGAGGCAGCCTTAGCTGGGCCAACATTCGTGGATTGCTTACCAATAATATTACAGGCCTTCATCTGTATGAGGAAGACAGCCATAAAGCCAAAACAGTTGATGTATGGGGCATCAGTGACAAAAACCTTTTCCTGGAAGCCAATGGTGTTTTTAAAGAACAAACCCAACCATTTTTTGCAGTAATTCAAACCGCAGATAATCACAGGCCCTACACAATTCCTGATGAAGATAAAGGGGCTTTCCAATTAAAAAAATATTCTGACGATTCTCTCAGGAGGTTCGGTTTCCAAAGCAATGAAGAATTAAACGCATTTCGATATACCGATTTTAGCTATGAAACATTTATCGAAGCAGCAAAAAAAGAAAAATATTTTAATAATACGATTTTTGTTTTTGTGGGCGATCATGGCATCAGGGGCGATGCCGGCAACTATGTTTCCAAAAGCATGGTCGGCAGATGGATTAACTACCCAGCATGTTCCATTGCTTTTTTATTCACCGGCATTGCTTACGCCAAGCGAATTACTAAAACCTGCTCGCAGCTTGATCTTTTGCCATCAGCAACAGCCCTTGCCCATATTCCATTTATCAATACGACCCTTGGAAAAAATTTATTTGATACAGTCCATAAAAATCCAGCACGTTTTAAGAATTCTGCATTTTTATTTGATCCCGATATCAAACAAATAGGAATAGTAACTGATGAATACTGTTATGTACATAATCTCTTAAGCGGCACTGAAGATTTCAGGTCAAGCCGCAGTGATAGCTTATTGGCGCAAACGCCGGCAGTTGCACGAAGACCAAAAGGCAATAAAAACATTGCACAAGCCTATTATGAAACCGCCCGTTATATGATGTTAAATAATTTCAAAAGAAATGTGGTAAAGTAAAAAAAAGCCAGGTAAGTAACATGGAATTGTTAAATTGTCGCATCGCTCATTGATTATTTGCCGTTGCCTGCTAAAAACATCACAACATCATTGTATAACGTTAGTACCTTTAAGTTTTTACAGCATGATTCTAAAAGCCAAATTGCCTAAAACGGCTCCTTTAACTATTCAATGGCTGTTTACATTATGGCTTATTTATGTTCTAATATTTACCATATTCAGGATATCAACAGTTTTTTTATTCAAGCCGGCCAATATTCCTTTTTCATCGTTGCTGCCATCCTTTTGGCTTGGATTTCGCTTCGATGCGAAATGGATCTCCATGATTCTTTTGCCAATTGCCCTACTTTCGGTTTATCCAAAATTTTCGCCTTTTTTTTCTGAAGGAAATAAACGCTTTTGGTCCTACTACCTGGCAATTGCAACTTTCGTTGTTTTATTTTTTTTTGGTGCCGATTTTGGAAATTTCAGCTACAACCATACGCGTATAAATGCAAGCGCACTCAATTTTGCAGAAGACCCGGTGATCTCTTTTAAAATGCTCTGGCAAAGTTACCCGATGGTGTGGATGATAATAGCCCTTGTGCTTACGGTGATTGTCATGTCAAAGGTTTTTAAAAAAACCCATGTGCAGACATTAAAAAGAAATCTTACGGGAAATATTATTTATAAAAAACGCTGGCATGCCGGGGCCATCTTTTTTTTAGGTTGGTGCCTGTATGGCGTTTTTTCATTTAAGCCTTTAAAATGGAAAGATGCTTTTGAGCTGAACGATAATTTTAAATCATATGTCGCATTAAACCCATTACAAAATTTTTTTACGACACTGCAATTCCGCAAACCCTCTTTTGAAGATGCAAAAGCAAAAGCATATTTTCCCGTAATAGCCGATTTTCTTCAACTTGATTCTCAAAATATTTCTGACAAAGATTATACAAGAGAAGTTTTGCCGGGCAGTAAAGCGCTGGAAAGCCGGCCTAATGTGGTTTTAGTAATCTGTGAAAGCTTTAGCATGTATAAAAGCAGCATGAGTGGCAACCCGCTCAATACCACGCCTTATTTTAAATCGATGTGCGACAGCGGCTTATTTTTTAACCGCTGTTTTAGCCCGACTTTCGGAACAGCGCGCGGCGTATTTGGTGTGATAACAGGCACGCCGGATGTACAGCTTTCTGAATTTTCCACGCGCAACCCGGAAGCGATCCGTCAGCATACAATTATTAATGATTTTACGGATTACAATAAATTTTATTTTCTTGGCGGCAGCAGTGATTTCAATAATTTTGAAGGCCTTGTAAAAAATATCAACGGCCTGCGGCTTTACCAGGAAGGTTCTTATAAGTCACCTCCGTTAAATGTTTGGGGCATTAGTGATAAAAATCTTTTCCTTGAAGCTGAAGAATGTTTTTTCAAAACAAAAAGCCCCTTTTTTTGCCATCATTCAAACTGCTGACAATCATCGGCCTTACAGCATTCCGCCAGAGGATACCGATTTTGAAAAAAGAATGGTTAGTGAAGATACGCTCAGGAAATATGGCTTTGAATCTTTGCAGGAATTTCAATCATTTTGTTACACGGACTATTGTTATAAAAAATTAATTGAAGAGGCAAAAAAGCATAGTTGGTTTGATAATACCATTTTTATATTTACCGGCGATCATGGTGTTGAAGGTGAAGCCTCGGCGATGTATCCTGATGCATGGACATCCGGAAGGCTAAGCGATGAGCATGTACCTTTATTATTTTATGCACCACGAGCTTATAACTCCGCAAACAAGAAATGAAGTGGTTTCGCAGATTGATATTTTACCTACGCTTGCCGGCATGCTTCATATGTCATATACCAATACAACGCTGGGCAGAGATTTGATTCATTCAAAAAATAAAACGGACGCAGCTTTTATTATACATCATGATGAAGGAAATATCGGGGTTGTTACTAATGATTATTATTTTGTAAAAAACCTGCGGATAAAAAAAGAAGAACTGATGCCTCTGAGATCAAATATTTTATCGCTAACGCCCTCACGAGGAAGATTCTGTAAGGCATAGTCTGAGTGAGCTCACTTCTGCGATGTATGAAACCGCCAAATGGATGCTGGTAAATAATAAAAAGTAAATCTAAATTAATGTGCTAATATGCTAATGTGCTAATTAGCTAATGTGCTAATGTGCCAATGCGAAGCCTTATAAGTAGGCAATTATAATGCCTTGACTGGCAGATATGCTAATTGCTCAGCAATAAAAAAGTTCAGCTATCATTGCTAATGCTAATTTGTAATTGCTAATTTTAATTGGCTAATTGGCTAATTGGCTAATTGGCTAATTAGCTAATTAATTAATTATTTATTTTCTTTGCAATTATCATCATCCGCGGTGATTTTTTTATATGGTAGCTATTGAAATTATAATCGCCAAAAACTTCCTGTATCTGCAATTGATGATAGGAAAACATTTCGGTAAAATCGCCTAAAGAAAATTTTGCCACTTTTTCCTGGTGTTCTATCGGGTTGTCAAGTTCATCATCTTCTACAACTATTTTTTTATAAAAATGTGTTTCATCAAACCATTTGGTAATAAAATAATTAACATCATCTATTTGTATTTCGGATTTATGTACGAGGTGATCTTCGGCATAATGAACATTCAGGTAATCCATAACAAAAATGCCGTTGGGCTTTATTGATTGGGCAATCGTTCTTATAGAATTATCATGCTCCCTCCTCGTATTGAAATATCCAAAGCTGGTAAAAAAATTAAAAGCGAAATCAAAATAATTTATCCAAAAAGGAAGCCTCATATCATGTACAAAAAATTGCAGATTTTCAGATTCATATTTCTTGGCTTCCTTAATACTGTCTGTGGAAAGATCAATTCCGGTAACATTAAATCCTTTTGACGCAAGCTGGCGTGAATGCCGGCCTTTACCGCAGGCTATATCCAGCATTAATGACCCTGGAGGAGGCTTTAAATGATCAATTAATTTATTGATAAACTTAGCTGCTTCTGCTTCATCCCTTTTAAAATATAACTGGTGATAGTATGGTGAGTTAAACCAATCTTTAAACCAGGGGGTTGTTTCCATTTATCACCGATTTGGTAGCAAATGTAAATTGTAATTGGCTAATTAGCCAATTGCGATAGCTAATTAATACAATTGCTTTAACTTTACAAACATTAAACACACGAATAAGTGGCACTCATAAAAAGTATTTCCGGCATAAGGGGAACAATTGGAGGAAAGCCCGGAGAAAATCTTACTCCGCCTGATATTGTAAAATTTACGGTTGGCTTTGCTGCCTGGCTGAATACGCAGGAAAGCATGCAAAAGTAATTGTTATTGGCCGGGATGGCAGGATGAGTGGTGAAATGGTAAGTAACTTGTGCGCCAATACGCTTATTGCATGTGGCTTTGATGTGATTGACCTTGGTATTACAACCACACCCACTGTTGAAATTGCCGTAACAATCTGAAAATGCAGGCGGTGGAATTATTATAACTGCGAGCCATAACCCAAGGGAATGGAATGCATTGAAGTTACTTAATAAGCATGGTGAATTTCTCAGCGCTGAAGAAGGCGAAAAAATATTGGAACTAGCAGAAAAAGAAGATTTTATTTTTGCCCCGGTTGACAAAACCGGCAAATACATAAAGGATAACTCTTACCTGCAAAAGCATATTGATGCGGTAATTAATTACGAACTGGTTGATGTAGACGCTATAAAAAAAGCAAAATATAAAATTGTTGTTGATGCCATAAACAGTTCGGGCGCAATATATATTCCGGCTTTGTTAAAAGCACTGGGCGTAAAAGATGTTATTGTTTTGAATGGCGAAATCAATGGAAAATTTGATCACAATCCTGAGCCGCTTCCGGCACATCTGATGGGCCTCGGCAAAGAAGTAAAAAAACAAAATGCCAGCCTGGGAATTGCTGTTGACCCTGATGTAGACAGGCTTTGCTTTGTGTGCGAAGACGGAAGCATGTTTGGAGAAGAATATACTTTGGTGGCTGTTGCTGATTATGTTTTGAGCCATAGAAAAGGAAATACGGTAAGCAATATGTCTTCAACCAAAGCCCTCAAAGAAATTACAGAAAAGCATGGAGGCAGCTATTTTCCTTCGGCAGTAGGCGAAGTAAATGTGGTAAATAAAATGAAAGAAGTAAATGCCGTGATTGGTGGCGAAGGCAATGGCGGCATTATTGTTCCTGATTTTCATTATGGCCGCGATGCTCTTATTGGCATTGGTTTATTTCTTACCCATCTTGCCCATTCAAAAAAAACCATCAACCAGTTACGCGGCGTTTATCCCGATTATTTTATTTCAAAAAATAAAATTGTGTTGGAAACAAATGTTGATGTAAAAGAAGTTTTTAAAAAAATAAAAGACAAATACAGGAACAACCCGGTTAATACAGATGATGGATTAAAAATACAATTTGATAACGAGGATTGGGTGCACCTCAGAACCAGCAATACCGAGCCCATTATAAGAATTTATTCTGAAAGTAATTTTGAAACTACTGCTGAAAATATTGCCAAAAAAATCATGAAAGATATTCATGAAGCCATGTAACATTAGCCACGATTTACACTAGTTATCACGAATTCATGCATTATCTACACGATTGTATGCAAGAATATTTCAACAATTGTTCTGGTGTCATTGCAGAAATAGCTATTGCACAGCGTCTCCACAATGCCACTGGCGTCTCATGCCTAACCGTACAACAATCTTTATTTTCTTTTCGATAAATTTGCAAATTATTCAGGTGAGCAAATGAGTTTTATATTCAAAAGCTTTTTATTTTTTCATGAATTATGGATAGAATTTATTTCGACAATGCAGCTACCACTGCACTGGACAAGGAAGTGCTTGAATCTATGATGCCTTATCTTACAGAAAAATTTGGCAATCCTTCTTCTATATATTCTTATGGCCGTGAAACAAGGATGGCAATTGAAACTGCGCGAAAATCGGTTGCAAAAATTTTAAATGCACATCCCGCAGAAATATTTTTTACAAGCGGAGGAACAGAAAGCAGCAATACAGCAATTAATGCGGCAGTGCATGACCTTGGCTGCAAAAAAATTATAACGTCTCCGCTGGAACACCATGCCACGTTGCATTGCGTAGAACATCTTGAGAATAACAGGCGCTGCAGAAGTGTCTTATGTAAATGTATTGCCCAATGGCCATATTGATATGGCCGACCTGGAAAAGTTGTTGGAAGAAAGCGACAAAAAATGCCTGGTAACTTTAATGCATGCCAATAATGAAATTGGCAATATAACAGACATTGAAGAAGTAGGAAATCTTTGCAAAAAATACCATGCAATTTTTCATTCAGATACTGTGCAAACTGTGGGGCATTATTTATTTGATATCAGGAAACTTCCTGTTCATTTTATAACCGGTGCAGCCCATAAATTTCATGGGCCAAAAGGCGCAGGCATTTTATACATCAATGAAAATGTAAAAATAAACCCATTTATTAATGGCGGCAGCCAGGAACGTAACATGCGTGCAGGCACTGAAAATATTTATGGCATTGTAGGTTTTGCCAAAGCGCTGGAAATTGCTACTGCAAATCATAAAAAGGACAGTGAATACATCATGCATCTAAAAATTATATGAAGGAAAAACTGCAGGAAAATATTCCGGATATTTACTTTAATGGCGACCATGCAGGCAAAAGTTTGTACACTGTTTTAAGCACAGCATTTCCAAAAACTGAAAAATCGGAAATGTTGCTTTACAATCTTGATATCAATAATATTTGCGCAAGTGGCGGCAGCGCCTGTACATCCGGGGCCGATGCGGGCAGTCATGTAATAAGAGCCATCAGCAACAATCCTAACCATATTACGGTACGATTTTCTTTTAGTAAATACAATACCAAAGAAGAAGTAGATATAGTGGTAGAAAAATTAAAGGATATGATTTAAGAAATTAGCCAATTAGCAAATAAACGATACACAATTACTGGTAAATAATGCTGCGGCACGTACAAATAAGCCACCGCGAAATATAGATGCGGTATGCGGCATTTGATGTAAAAGATGGAGACAAAATTACAAGGTTGAAAGTTGAAGAATAAAATGATGGTGTTACACATTACCATTGTTCAATCATCAGGATTTTGTCGCCTGTGAAATAATCAATGGTTATTATTGAAATGACTATGGCGCTAATGATAACAATCAATAGCATAACAACTATAGTCCGCCTTCTTCGCCTTTCTTCTTCTTCTTTGGCTGCATTTACATAATATTGGTTATTAAAAGTTTGAACGATTATCCCTGCTCTTAAAAGCTTATTAAATACCAACGATTTTCTTAGCCCGTATTCTTCGAGCTTAATGGAGTTTGCAGCAGATGTTGCCTCTAATTTTCTTAGCACCCTTATATATTTATTTCGCCTGGCTATTAGTGTTGAAAATATTAAACTCATTACCGTCCATTTATTATGTTCTTGTATATAGTTGCTGATGCCTAAAATGACAGGCATTTTATTTAACTGCAAAGCAAGTTGGCCTGAACTAAAGCCTTTTGTCAAAAACTGCTAAATTTCAACATGAATAGTTAATAAAGCCATTGCCAAACCAATTCATGGACTTGTATGAAAAGCCATGCCTGCCTGATAAAATCCATTCATCATTTTCATGGATAATACTTACTATTAAAACCCTATTTTTAAAAAAAGATACAAAGTGGAACAAGGAAAATGCTATTGGAATCACAACTTTTCTACCCTCATTTAGGGGTAATCAAATAAATTATTCGAGGGTGCTCAACTATTACAACAATGTACCATGCGCAACTACATTCGGAATAAAATTTGTTGAATCGGGAAAAGAAGCTTATATCCTTCAAAAGTAAAGCGCACGTAGTAAAAGAAAATCAATTTCTTCTGATAAATAAAGCGCAGCAATATTTTTGCGAGGTAAAAGAAAAAAATATCGTACATGGATTTTGTTTGAACCTTGAAGAAGATCTTTTACAAAAGATTTATCATCAAATAAGCCGTTCGGAAGAGTCGCTTATTGATAATCCGGATTTTTTCTGCAAAGAACAGTTCGATTTTCATGAAACCGTATATTCATCTTCCGATATCTTCAATCAATTTCTTATCAAAACAATTCGCAGGACTCAGGCTGGAAAAATGACATAAGTGAAATGATTGTTATGACTTTTACTACGAAGCCGGCCGCCAGATTTTATTATCACAGCGATCCACCCAAAGGCAAATTCAAGCGATCAGGGCTTCCAAAAATTCAACGAGAAAGGAAATCTTTGACCGGCTCAATATAGCAAAAACTATAATTGATGCTGATATTTCACAAAAACTTCCAATCGATTTTCTGGCAAGACAATCAGGTTTGTCAGAATTCCATTTTTATAGAAGTTTTAAAGAAGCGTTTACTATTTCTCCGCATCAGTACCTTGTATCTAAAAGGATGGAACATGCGATGTCTCTTTTAAAAGAGAAGAAAGTCTCTTATCACGGATATTGCTTATAATGTTGGCTTCAGCGATGTATGTTCTTTTAGTAAATGTTTTAAGAAATATTTTAAAATTTCACCAACCAAGATCTATTTAAATTGACTTTACGCTACACGGTTAGCCGCAATGTTCCCTTATGTGGCTGAACTACAAAAATCATTTCGTTAATAAAGATTTAAGTTTTTAGATTTGTAATATCAGCTTGTTCAAAAAATCAGTCATGCGTATAGTTAGAGAAATACTTAAACAAAAAGGGGCACATTCTAATTTCATCAATGAAAATGCTTCCGTGCTTCGGGCCGCAACTCTTATGAAATCAAAAAATATAAGTTATTTGATTGTAAGAAAAAAACGAGACTATACGGGTATCATTTCAGAGAGGGATTGTGTTTATAAATTAATTCTTCGTCAAAAATCCGCCGGCGACACACTGGTACATGAAATTATGACTATAGACCTGCCTGTTATAGGCCCGGATGATAAAGCAGAGCAGTGCATGTCTCTTATAAATTCTTCCAAATCACGCTACCTCGCTGTATTTGACAATAATAAGTTTAAAGGCATCATCACGATCCATGACCTGATTCGTGAAGCGATTGCGTCAAAGGAACAATTTAAGGGCAGACGCTGGTATGTTGACTAAAGTGGACACCATCTTAAAAGCGCCATTGAATTGCTCACATTACAATTTGTTTCGAAGTAACCTGCCATTTCCCGGGGTAATAAGCCAATGGGAGGATTATCTTTTTATTAATTTTCTCCCTTCCCTTTTTATTTAAATTTTGTGGCCGATAAATTTCTACTTTAGCAGCAAGAAACTACTATGGACGATAACAGGAGAGAATTTTTAAAAAAAGCAATGCTTCTTACAGGAGCTGCCGGCATAGCGGCTTTACCGCTTCCTATTCAAAAAGCGCTAGCCATCAACCCGGAACCGGGAAGTACGTATCTCGATGCAGAACATATTGTTTTACTGATGCAGGAAAACCGTTCTTTTGATCATACATTCGGCACACTTCGTGGCGTTCGCGGCTTTAATGACCCCCGGGCAATCACATTGCCCGATAAAAATAAAGTGTGGCTTCAAACTAACGCTACACTTGAAACCTATGCTCCATTTCGTCTTGATATAAAGGATACTAAAATTACGTGGATGGGTTCCCTGCCACATGGCCGTAAAAGCCAGACAGGCGCCAGGAATAATGGAAGGCATGACAATTGGATCGAGGCAAAAAAATCGGGCGATGATGCTTATGCAAACATGCCGTTAACCATGGGGTATTATACCCGTGAAGACATCCCGTTTTATTACGCGCTCGCTGATGCATTTACTGTGTGCGATCAAAACTTTTGCTCTTCCTTAACTCCCACGGATCCCAACAGGCTTTACTTCTGGAGTGGCACGGTAAGAGCGGAACTTCACGAAGATTCAAGGGCGCACGTAGATAACGGCGATATTGAAAAGGGGGTAGAATGGCGGACATTCCCGGAGGTGCTGGAAAATAATAATATTTCGTGGAAAGTTTATCAAAACGAAATAGGTGTTGAGGGCGGATTTACACAGGAAGAAGACGCATGGCTTGGAAATTTTGGCGATAACCCGCTGGAATATTTCGCCCAATATCACGTAAAGCTTTCAGACAGGTATATCGATTATCTTCCTGCAAAACTCATAAAATTGCAGGATGAAATTCAAACCCTCGAAACAAAAATTCAATCACTTACTTCCGGAAGCAAGGAACTGAGCGACGCGCAAAAGCAATTGAAGGAAAAACAGGAAGAATTGGAATTCACAAAGGAAGAGCAGAAGACCTGGACAAAAGAAAAATACAAAAATTTGTCGGAGTATCATAAAACAATACATGAAAAAGCATTCGTTGTAAATTCCGGAGATCCTCATCAGCATGAGCTTACGCCTTTAAACTATGATGATGAAAATATAGGCCGTGAAATAAATATACCAAAAGGCGATGTGCTTCACCAGTTCAGGGAAGATGTGCAGAGTGGCAAACTTCCGACCATATCATGGCTTGTCGCACCTGAAACTTTTTCAGATCACCCGAGCGCTCCCTGGTTTGGCTCCTGGTATCTTTCTGAGGCGATGGATATCCTTACAAAAAACCAGGAGGTATGGAAAAAAACCATTTTCATTTTAGCTTATGATGAAAATGATGGATACTTTGATCACGTTCCGCCATTTACAGCACCCGATCACCGTAATCCTGCTACGGGAGCGGTATCAAAAGGCATTGACACCAGTGTTGACCGGGTAAAACTGGAGGAGGATATACCGGGTTCCATCGGGCTTGGTTTTCGAGTACCCTTAATAATTGCATCGCCCTGGAGCCGCGGGGGATGGGTAAATTCACAGGTATTTGATCATACTTCTACCTTACAATTTCTGGAAGTATTTTTAAATAAAAAGTTTGGAAAAAAAATTGACGAGACAAATATTACGAAATGGCGGCGCACCGTGTGCGGTGATCTTACTTCTGTGTTTCGACAATATAACGGGGAAAAAATAACTGGCCTTCCTTTCATCAAAAAAAGTCCTTTTATTGAAAGCATCCATAAAGCAAAATTTAAAAATGTACCGTCCAATTATAAATCGTTAGCTGCGGATGAAATTGAACAAATTAACAAAAATCCGGTCGCATCACGTTACATGCCACAACAGGAAAAAGGTATCCGCCCATCATGCGCCATTCCCTATGAAATACATGCTGATGGAAACCTTGCCACTGATGGAAATTCTTTTGAAATAATATTAAGTGCTGATAATAAAATTTTTAAAGAACACGCAGCGGGCTCGCCCTTTATTATTTACTCGTACAACTACCGGAAGCAGGATTTTTCTGAAAAAAACTATGCCTTGTCGGCGGGTGACAGTTTAAAGGATGTGTGGCTGACGGCTGATTTTGACAATGGTTACTATCATTTACAGGTACTTGGGCCAAACGGTTTCTTCCGTAAATTCAAGGGCAATAAAAATGATCCTCGTATAACTATTTCTTTACAATATCTGGCTAATGGAAATGCTGAACTGAGACTTTATAATACGGGTTCACAAAAGCAAATCGTTACCATTGCCGACAACTCATATAATACCGGCATCATAACGAAACAGCTTGATGCCAAGGTAAACACAACAGTTGTGATTGACCTTAGTAAAAATTTTGGATGGTACGACTTTAGCGTTAGCGTTAAAGAAAGTAATGTTTTTGAAAAACATTATGCAGGGCATATAGAAACCGGAAAGGACAGTAAAAGCGACCCGGCTATGAGTTAATATGGATGAACTTATTTTGGTATACCAGAAGTCTACAGGCTTTATAACTTACGGTAATATCAAATGTAAATCCCCAAACTGATGCCAGTAATAACCCGCTTTTATAGCTTCCTGGTAGGCTTTGTCAATATGCTCATAACCTCCTACTGATTGCAGCATGTTGAGGTGTGATGCCCTTGGTTCATGAAAGCCGGTAAGCAGCCCGCTCACAACTTTCATAACATAGCTTTCATCAATAAACAATTCGGTATTTCCCCGGTAAGGTAATACCGTGCCGTCATTATTTACGGCTGTTTCAACGGCCCTTACTGCAGTCGTTCCTACAGCTATGATGCGCCTGTGCTGTTTTTTAGCCAGGTTGATGATGCAGCAGAAACCGGGTCAATCTCCATATACTCCGGGTAGGGAGATTCGTTTTCCTCAAGGCTTGATACACCGGTATGTAAAATAATGGGAGCCATTGTTACCTCTTTTTTTAACAAGCTTTCGATTAACCGGGGAGTAAATCCCCTGCCGGCAGAAGGCATTTCGGAACTGCCAGGGTGAAAAGAAAAGAAAGTCTGGTAATAAGACAATGGATATTGGCGATCTCAATTTTTCATACTGGATAGGCCGTGCATTCGCGGAAAGATAAGCTTGCATCGGCTGACGAATATCGAATTCAGCCACCCACAAATGCAACCACTGATTATTTTTATAAAATCTTTCTTTTAATGTAACACCGGCACCCGAAGGCAGTAAAAAAGCCATCCCTTCTTGACCTTCATGCCAGCGTATGGTTTTGTTGCCGGTTATTTCCCTGATCTCTATCAGCCATTGCCTATTGTCAACTTTTGTACTTACATGTAACTTTCCCTGTTTTCCGCCAGGCAATGCTACAGGCAGCGCAGCTGGAATAGTGGCAGATGTGTTTACCACCAAAACATCACCTTTTTGCAAAAAAGAAGGGAAATGATCGAAAAGTGGTATGTTCGATTTGGCCCGAATTTGTTGTTACTAATAAGCGTACTTTATCTCTCGCAATGTTTCGCTCTTCGGTGGGTTCAGGGCAGGCTAAATATGGGGGTAAATCAAATTGTATAATGGATCGTGTTGCTGCATTCATATGAGTATTGTGTTTATTATAAATGGTGACCTTCTTATTTTATTACATGAATTAAAGGCCGTGTGTTTTTTTCAATAATTCTTGTAGTCATGTCTTGTCATATTACATCTAACCTGGGACCGTGTTTTTTGTAAGTAAGGTTGATGTACTATATCGGCCCGCGGGTAATTCATTTTCAACTAACCGGAGTATTGCAGGTATTGCCTTTTCTGCAGGCAGAGGCCGGTCGCTTATATCCTGACCGGGGAAAGCTGCCTGGTGCATGTCTGTGCGCATATCTCCCGGATCAAAAGCATAAAAGTGCCAGGCAGGATATTCTTTTGCAAGAATGGACGTCATATGATCAAGCCCTGCTTTGCTGCCTCCGTAAGCTCCCCATGTTTCATAGGCCTCAGCTCCAGCATCGCTGCTTACATTTATGATCGTAGCATTGGCATTGAGATAGGGTTTTACTTTCTGCAGCAATGAAATTGGCGCAATCATATTCGTATGAAAAATTACGTGCAGGTCGTCAACGGGGTGATCAAGTAAAAGAGGCATGGGAGAAACACCCAATGCCGAAGCATTATTTACCACCAGGTCCAATCGCCATTGATTGTCTTGTAAAGCTTCGGGCAACTGGAGTAGATGTATTTCATCCCGTACGTCACCGGCTATTGCAATTACTTTTGTGAATTGCTCTAAATGATTTTTTGCTGCAAATAATTGCTGCGCATTACGTGCATTAATCAACAAGTTCCACCCCTTATGAGCCAGGTGTTCTGCTAATGCATAACCCAGCCCTTTTGATGCCCCCGTAATCAGGGCGGTTTTTTTATTTGTCATATTTTATTTTATTTTTTAATAGTGCAAAGTTCAGTTATAGCACTGCTAAAAAAACGTACTAAAGATGGGAAGTTGACCTGTACTATAGTATGGGAATAGAATATAATGTTAGTGCATCAGAGAGGGTCATTAGGTCATTGGTCAGTAGGTCATTGGTCATAGCGTCATAGACAGTAGCTTAATGGCCATTAGCCATTAGATGAATGCATCGGGGACAAAGTATTAGCTACCTAACAAGAATGTAAAAACAGATTTAACAGACTAATTATTCTTAACTGCAAACTGTAACTGCCCACTGATTATTGACTGGTAAGTATTCCACGCTGAATGGCATTATTGATTGCCTCTGTACGATTACCCGCCAGGAGTTTTGCCAAAAGAGATGTGATATGAAATTTAATGGTACTTTCTGCAAGAAAAAGTTGTTCTGCTATTTGTTTGTTGCTCAATCCCTTCCTGATCAAGGTCAATACTTCCAGTTCCCTGGCGGTTAATGGCGACGTTGGATAATGGAAGCGGGAGGTGGTGTCTTTCCCGTGTTTTCGTTCTTCTGCCTCACCGGAAATGAGTAATAGTTGCTGTTGTAGTTCCTCTGCATGTTGCAGTGATTGCTGTATAACTTTGAGCACGTTGGATATGTTGCTTTGTTCTAATAAAGAATTTGCTTGCTGAAGTCCGGTTACCAATGCATCTACCCTGCTTTGAAGCACCCTTTCCATTACTTCGTTGAAAGCTGTTTCCCTGCCGGAAGGTTTTGCATGGTATGCATCCTGCACTCTTGTACGCTGAATAGCAATACCAATTAGTTCGGAGATAGTATTGAGCAGTGATAGTTGCCTGCTCGTCTAATTGTTGGGTTTCCCTGCTTACTAAATTTATGAGCCCTACCTTTTGGCCCTGCGTAGTAATAGGAATGGTTGCATGAAACTTAAGATCGCGGGTACCCGACTTTATATTTTTAAGGCGGCTGCAGGCAATCTCACTAATGTTCCTGCCTTTGGCAATGTCGTCGGATAAATACTTTTCAATACAAAAACACCAGCCCGAAAGCCGCTCGGGGTGATTGCTTAAGGCAGGAGGCAAGTTGTAGGACGCGGCCAGGTACACAGATTTCACATCGGCCTGCACCAGCCATATCCATCCCGTTTCAAGATTAAGCAACTGTACTGTTTTCTCCAATGCAACTCTCAGGGCAGCCGGCAAAGAAAACTCACGGTTAAGGTTAGCCGCAATTTCGTATAAATGAGAAAAGTATTCTTTATCGCTCATGTTTTTTGACAGGCTCAAAACTACCAAAAATAGAGGTTTGTATGCTTTGTTTCGGATTTATAAATTAGTATTGCTCCATGTTACCTGGTTTATTGGCGCTGCTAATAATTTCCTTCTTTTTTTCAATGACAATGCTGCCTTGTAAAAAATTATTAATAATAATACTCCGCTTTGAAGAAAAAAGAAATTAAAAGTAATTTCATTTTTATCATGATACAATGGATGAAAAAACGGATGATACTTTTGCTTTTGTTGTATGCTGTTTATCCGGTACACGGGCAAAACACGGAAACAGATAGTTTAAAAAAAGCACTGGCGACTACAGCCGAAGGCCCAAGAAAGGTACTGATC
The DNA here is from genome assembly GCA_963800635.1 of uncultured Chitinophagaceae bacterium. GTDB lineage: Bacteria > Bacteroidota > Bacteroidia > Chitinophagales > Chitinophagaceae > Ginsengibacter. The sequence goes on along the minus strand of CAWDCB010000011.1, from coordinate 77,889 downwards.
CTTGAAGGGCTCAGTTATGCTTATGTATCGGCCTTTCCTGATACTGCTCTTCAATATGCGATGGAAGGTTTACAACTTGCCCGAAAAATTGATGATCCGAAAGGGGAAGCTTACTGTACCAACGCGCTTGGCAATGTGTATTTTTCCGTAGGTGATTATCCCAATGCGTTGGAAATGTATTTGCAATCTTTACAAATGAAAGAAGGCTTAAAGAACCAGCAACAGGCCATTGCGGTAACTTATTTCGACATAGCAAATGTGTACACGGAGCAGGAAGATTACCGGCATGCCTTAAACTATCTTTTTAAAGCAAAAGCGGTTGACGAACAGGCCAGGGACAGCGGGTCAATTTTATTTGATTTACATAGTTTGAGCAGCATTTACCTTAGAATGAAAAATACCGATTCTGCCTTATATTTTGCTGAAAGTGCCTGGCAGCTTGCAGGCCGCCTTCATGATAAAAATCTGATTGGTGCGATTGTAAATAACTATGGAGAAATTTATACTGCGCTGAATAATTTTTCGCTTGCCGAAAAAAAATATCACCTGAGCATCTCCTATGTTCAGGCTATCAATGACAATGAGGTGCTTGCTTCTGATTATTATGGATTGGCAAAAATTTTTAAAGAGCAAAACTTAACAGATTCTGCTATTTCTTATGCCCGTAAAGCTATATCTGTTGCCCGTGAGGCGCCTTTTTTAAAACAACTATTAGATGCCAGTACTTTTCTGGCCAGCCTGTATAAATCTACCAGGCGCTTTGACAGTGCGCTTCAATACCAGGAACTAAGCATAGCAACAAAAGACAGCTTGTTTAATGTAGAAAAAATAAGAAAGGTTCAAAGCCTGAAGCTACAGGAACAGCAAAGGCAACAGTCAATCGAAGTGGCAAAAATTAAGTATCGCAATAAAGTAAAATTGTATGTGGTAATTTTTGCATCCGGTATTTTTTTATCCATCGCCGTACTGCTTTGGCGCATTAACAAACAAAGGAAAAGAGACAATGCATTACTCCAACTGCAAAAATCAAAGACCGAAGCGGCACTGGATGAACTAAAATCGACGCAGGCGCAGCTAATACAAAAAGAAAAAATGGCTTCCCTGGGCGAACTTACAGCCGGCATTGCTCATGAAATAAAAAATCCTTTAAATTTCATCAATAATTTTGCAGACCTGAATATTGAATTGCTTGATGAAATGAAAAATGAATTCCTAAATGACAATAAAGAAGAAGGGATAAAAATTGCTGAAGGGATAAAACAAAACGAAGAAAGAATTATTCATTACGGCAAAAGAGCAGATTCGATTGTAACAAATATGATGGAACACAGCAATTCTTCTAGAGGAGAAAAACAACCCGTTGATATAAACGAACTGGCAGATGAATATTTTAAGATGTCTTATCACGCAATACAGGCCAAAGACAAGTCCTTTAATGCCAACCTGGAAACACGCTTTGATGCTACTTTAAAAAAAATAAATCTTGAGAAACAGGAAATAGGCCGTGTATTGCTTAACTTATTTAACAACGCATTTTACGCGGTGAATGAAAAGAAAAAACAATTGGATGGCACCTTCATACCTGCTGTATCGGTAACTACCAAAAGGCAGGATGAAAAAATTGAAATTGTGGTGCGTGACAACGGCATAGGCATACCCCTGCAGGTATTAAATAAAATCTTCCACCCGTTTTTTACTACCAAACCTACCGGCGAAGGAACAGGGTTAGGTTTATCACTGAGCTATGATATCATAACAAAAGCGTATGGTGGCGAACTTAAAGTAAATACAAAGGAAGGTGAGTATTCTGAATTTATAATTGAATTACCTGTCTTAATATAGCCAGGGATAATGGTCAATTGACCTGGATAATATTTACGGACTTTTATATGGGATTTGTGAATAGTAAGTTATCTGCATGTTGAATAACTGCTGTTAAATTTTCTCTTCTACAGTTTCCCATCTTCCGTATAATTATATTGCCTGTGCAAGGCGACGTGAATGCCAACGTTCCAAACACACGGGAAATGTCTTTCTAATGTGGAACTAAGTATGTCTTAAAAATTGGACTTAATATTGCAGGCTCTGCTCATTTATACAGTTCTTATTGCTGCATAAACGCGGTAAATAAATTAATTTTTATGACAGCTATTGATGAACAGGCAAACGAGAGAACGGTTGTAAGCAAGACAGTGACCGGTCATTGCAATAATACATCTGAAACGAAGCTCCAATGAATAAACAGCCCGTAACGCTGACGCAGGGAAAATATCTAAAAATTTAAACATTTTCTGAGGCATGGAAGTAACTAATGCGAATTATAGCACATCGAAAAGTAAAGAAGAAGCTTACGCGGAAGATATCTTCATAAACCCTTTGCCGCGGGCCGTTATCAGGCAAAACACCCCCATACTTCTGGATGGAGACTGGCATTTTTCTTTAGACCCTGATGATATAGGCTTAAGTCAAAACTGGTACCTTGGATATAATTACAAAGATATAGCGCATTGGCCCGGCTCTATAGAAGAACACATAGCAACAGCAAAAGGACAACAAACCGGAAACTCCTGGCAGGATAAAGTGGTAGCATGGTATGAGCGTGAATTTCCTTTGCCGGTACGGGTAAACGGGGCAACACCTACACGCCCGCTGTTACTACTTACATTTGGCGCCTGTGGGTATGAAACAACGGTATGGCTTAATGGGCGTCAGTTAGAAACAGTCGAAGGAGAACTGGTTCATGTGGGAGAATATACTTCTTTTTCTTATGAATTGCCGGAAGATGCTTTGCAACCTGTTAACCGCCTTACTGTACGTATTGCTGATACGATGGATGCCGATCTCCCACGTGGTAAGCAGGAGTCCTTTGTATATAAAAGAGGAGGGATTTGGTACCAAACCTACACCGGGGCAGTTCGCAGTATCTGGCTTGAGACAGTAGAACGTAACCGCCTTCGTTCGCGTGTTGGTGTCGTTTCCATAGTTGAAGATAATCTTGTTCGTTTTAACCTCACTACAAGAATATACGACCCTGGCGAATATGTTGTTCGTTTGAAAATATTTAACAGAATACAGGAATCGAAGGAACCGATTGCAACAGACGAATTTCCACTTAAGCTGGAAGCGGGGCAAAAAAGGCAACGGCTTGTTGTTGAAATTCCGGGTGCACGTCTTTGGTCTACAACAGAGCCGCACTTGTACCGGCTGGTTGCTGAATTGATAAATAGTGCCGGTGAAATTGCAGGAATCGAAACTTATTTTGGCCTTCGGAAAATTGAAGCGCGGGGTTGCTGCTTTTACCTCAATAATAAAGCTGTTTATCTTGATGGAATTCTATATCAACCCGGCAAGGCAAGCTATGAGGAGATTCAAAAGCATATGCTTGCAATGAAAAAATTAGGATGCAACCTGGTAAGAATACATATTGCCGGGGTAGACCCACGCATCTATAACCTGGCTGACAAAATAGGAATGTTGCTATGGGTAGAAGTGCCCAGCCCACACCAGTCAAGCTTCAAAAGCAGGGAAAATCACAAAGCAGAATTATTAAGAATGCTATCTCTTATAGAAACACATCCTTCCGTAATTATCTGGAGTTTATACAATGAAGACTGGGGCGCACAGGATATCGCGACTAATCCTGATACCAGGAAATATATCATGGATTTGTATCACTATATGCAATTGGCACATCCCCAATTTTTAGTCGTTGATAACGATGGATGGCAACACATATCATTCGAAGGCCGCCTAAAATCTGATTTGCTCACTGCACATCTATACACACCAGACCTACAGACCTGGCGCGAAATGCTGGATAAACTTACGGCGGGCCAACTGGTAGGTGTAGCGCCTTTTCCGCTGGTTGTGGGAGACCCGTTTTTTTACCGGCACCAGGTACCGCTGGTAGTAAGTGAGTGGGGTGGTTTTGGTTTTATAAATTACGGTGGCCCGGAAGATGCCAGCGGGCGGGCGGAACAAATCAGGTTATTTAAAAGTGAGTTGCGAAAACGGCCCATAGCCGGAGACGTATATACACAGGCAACTAATATCGAAGATGAAAGAAATGGATTGATTGATGCCACTACAGGTGACTTAAACATACCTGAGGGTTCATTAGCAAGTGAAAAAAGAGATTAAAATCTAGTGGCTAATGATCCAAATAAGCAGTGTTATCCCGATGATAATAAAGAACCGGAAATATTTACCTGCAATAGGGATGTTTTTTATTTTCCTGGTACTTTATGCATCTTAATGTGCCAGTGTTACTAGGTTATGTTAATCGTGATGTCGGTGGTTAATAGCTGGAGATATACTGTGACAATTCACGTTCAAAGCGCAGCTTCCTAATTAACATAACACTGGTTGAACTGTACTTTTAATTATTACTTGGATTAGGGATTGGCTACTTCCGATCAAAATTGCTTCAGGTAGCTGATTTTTGCAATTACATGATCCTCCGTTTGAGTTTTAGCCTGCAAATTGGTAAACCCTGAATGATTTAATACAACGTAAACGTATGATAGCGGCTCATACTCCCAGGCAAGCCGCACGTTGTAATTTGACTGTTGACTTGCTGAATTCTCCTGGTAGAGCCCGATTAGCTGAACCCTTGGATTTAAAGCCAGTCTCGCTTCTATCCCATACAAGTCGATGGTGCGGGTTGTTTTAGGATCGCCTACCTGCATGAAATGATTGCGATTAAACCGCGCTGTTACAGATACCTGCGGAACCGGGGCAAATTGTAACTTCCAGTCGCCCGAATTGAGCTTGCCATTAAAATAAGCGCCCCAGCTATAAACACCTTGCAGGTTTACAATTCGCGAAGGGTCAGTACTCAAATAAATTTGCTGACTGGTAAAATTGTAGGCGCCTTTTGGGATACTTACACCAAGGGGTTCAAAGCTTTCGGTGAGATACTGGTGAGACGGAACAACGGCATATCCAAAAAAAGCGCCGCTTTGAAAGTTAAGCCAAAAAGGGAAAAGGGTGAATGAGCGCTCAATTGATTTTCCGGTGGAAGCTTGCCAATAGAATTCGGGGAGGAAACCTGGCTCAAAAGCACGAAGTATTCTTTTAAAAGGCAACTTCTTTCCACGGTAATACCAGTTGATTCCAGGCGTCGTTCCTACCACATCTTTACGGGAAACAAAACCCATTTGTGGATCAAAATTTTTGGTTACTACTGATTGAGTTAACCATATTTTCACATGATTCGTTGAATAAAAATATTGAGCGAACGCTGCGAATCCTTTTGTGCCGCCATGGGTGTTAGTGGAGTGCATCAATAAAGTATTGAGCGAATGTGAATCACCCAAACGAAAAAAACCGTCAATGGTACTTAAAATATTTGTACCACCTCGTTCATTTTTCACAGTTACCAATCCCCCGATCCGGTCGTTGCTGCCCAGGTTTTCAGAAAAACGCCCTACAAAAAAATCGGTAGCCGAACTATTAGCCCCTCCATGCTGGCGCATCAATATGGCGCCATAATTAATTTTTGACGATCGGTGTACAAATCGTCCCCCGGCATCAATAGGTATGGGCATACCTGCGCTATCAAGCCCGATGCTTCGGCTAAAGAAAGGTTGTACACGCATTTGGCCGCCTGAACCGTCAGTGCTTTGGGCGATGCCTACGCCAAAAAGTGATGCATTCTCTAAAAAGAATTGTCTTTTTTCCGGAAAAAAAACGGAAAAGCGCGTGACATTATTTACCTGCTGATCTGCATCTGCCTGGGCGAAGTCTGTATTTACCGTTAGATCTAATACAGAATTCGGGCTAACAGCCCACTTAATGTCTCCCCCAGCTTTAAAGTTGGTTTCTTTTGGTTTAACCGAGCTATCAAATCCTTTGTATCGGTCGTAGGAAGCGAGTACATAAGGCTGAAAGCGAACATTTGTCTTAGGCGGGGGTGGCTTCAAATTCTTTAAAATTCCCGCATAGCTCATACGAAGTGAAGAAAATGCGCGGGGAAAAGGAGAAAAAGACGTGATTTCATTTGTCAACCGCCGGTTGCGGTAGATGCTAAGGCCCCATTGCTGAACAGAGTCGCCATTTTTTGGATAACGCAGGGTTTGCCATGGAATAGCTATTTCAGCAGTCCAGCCGGAATCCGTCCGGTTCGTCCTTACACGCCAGAGCCCATCCCAGTCTTCATCATAATAAAGGTCATCAAACGATAACAAGTCCCGCTGAACGCCATATGGATCAGTAACGAATGACATAGCATTCCGCTGGTCATTAAAACAATCGAATGCAAGGCTTACCAGGTCATGAGTTCTAAAATCAAAATCGCGTTTGAAATCAGTGGCGCGAATCGCCTTTTTGCCGAGGGAATCGTGCGCGAAAATTCCGAAATATAAATATTGCCGGTTATACAAAACTTTTACGTCGGTTTCCTGGTTTGGAAGCTGGCCCTGGTATGGCTCAATTTGAATAAAACGCGGAGAAGACCTGGCGAGTTTCCATTCCGGTTCATTCATGACACCATCAATGTGTAGCGAAGACGTAATTTGAACGGATACTATTTCCTTTCGTATAGAATCAGGCTTAAAAATGTCTGCTTTCTGGCTATAGCAATGTAAGGTACCGGCAACCGGTAATAGCAGCAATACTGCCTTTGAAAACATGTCAAAAGATAAGTTCATACTTTAAAATGGCACAATCAGCAAAGGAACTGCTCGTTAATTAGCTTCGGTATATTTCTTAAAGTTATCCAGAATATTCTGCCAGCCGCCCTTTTGTATTTCGACAGAGTTCTCGCTTTCTGCATCGAAACTTTCGGCCACTTTGGTTTGCTTTCCATCGGCTTTAAAATCTATTTTCACTTTTCTGCCATCGCCTAATGTATATTCAATATATTCATACGGGGTTATAGCATCGTATTCGCCTCCAAAATCAAATCCAAAGCTGCCGTCTTTAGCTTCCATCCTTGAGATAAAGCTTCCACCTACACGTAAATCATTTTCAGCCCGCGGGGTGTGCCAGTCTCCGGATGCGCTGTTCCATTTTATAATGTGTTCAGGCTCTGTCCAGTATTCCCACACTTTTTGCAGCGGTGCATCAATGCTGGTTTCCACGGTAATTATTGTTTTGTCTTGCGTTGCCATCTTATTACGAATTTTATTTAGGATGATTTAATTCGTTTGCAAACCTCTGACAATTATTTAAAATACATGCTGTGTAAAAGCGTCAATTAAGGGTATATATTACGACAATAACCCGTTTAAAGATTGACGTTCCGCGCTGATATTGGAAACTGATGAATCAAGGCAGCCATTGCAGATCTACCTGCACCGCTTCTTTTAATAATGTTACAATTGCGTTCTCATCAATGTCTTCAACAGAATTGTATATTTTGTAAAATATTTGTTTGTTGGTTCCATGAACAAGGTAGCTGTCAATATCTTTAAGTTTATTGCCGTACCAAAAGCCTAACAATACTCCTTTTTTTATTCCGCCTCGCGGAATTGACGCCGGCCAGATGATGCAAATACCCTTTTTACCATAAAAAAAGGGAACGTTGAAAGATATTTTTTCTTTACAGGTAGCGGGTAAATTTTCAGTTATAATTTGCCTTAGTACGTCTGTTATTATCCATTCATTTTGCGGAAGCAACTCATATAAATTGACAAGAGATTGTATTTTTATTATAGGCTTACTTTTCATTAAAAATATTTTTTCCAATTAATTTGTTTGACTAATAACGCATTTATTGGTTGTAGCGATAGGAAGTTGTAGTTTCTTAATTGTAACATCGGGAACAACCTGTTTTTTGCGCGCGAAACATTCCGTGCCAGGCTTTACCTTTCCGGCATTTCGGATATTTGCCATAAGCATCCTGATTAGTGCGATGAGTTTCTTAATTGCTTACCAAGCACAATGCATAGGCTAAGTCGGCAAATCAATGAGCGTATCTTATTCGCTTTGAATCTTTATAAAATTCTCTATTTGCCGCCTGTGCCGTAAAATATGAACAATAGCGTGTTCCAAAAGTTGCTCGATGTCGTATTGTTGCCCCCAGCCGGTATTTATCTTTTTTGAATTGTCAGTCTGTTCAATTTCAATATCGTGATTTGTGCTAAAAATATTTTTGCAGTATTCAAACATCATAAGCAACCGGTCAACATATTGAACTACGTTATCAGAAATTTCCTTACCGGGGCGAAGAGTATTTAAGCCTATGTTGTTTTCGATATATACTGAATAACCGTACCCGGAACTGATAACATGTGTCAAAATTGTTTGGATCGATCTGCAGTCAGGATTTTCTGTATTATGGTCAACCAACTTCGAAAGTTGATTGTAATTAAGAGGTTTAATAACGTCAGCCAGGCCCTCGATGGCTCGTTTGTATTCAGCAAGCAATGCGTTTATAGCTCCTGCCGCTCCGGGTGTTGTTGTCGTATTCGTTAGGGGGTTCATGTACTAATCAGTTGTGGGATTTTCTTGTTCGGGAAGTTATCTCTTGTGAAGCCCTCATTAGTAATCTATTTCTTTTTCTTTTTTGGGGATGCTTTTGCTTTTTTATTAAAGTCGAGCGCAAGGCCGATCCAATAATCAAAGTCTTTTTTTAACTTGATTCCTTCCCCCGTGATGTAAACATAACCCTTGTACTCACGCCCTTTCATCTTTACTGCGCGGCAACCCTTTCTTTTAATTACCTCTTCATGTATGGCCGGGTCTATGCGACACATTATTTCATTATCTCCGGCAGTAATGCACATCTTGCCTTCAACCATAAATGCAACACCGCGAAACATCTTCTTTTCCTCAACCTCAGGTAAGTGTGCAAGTGCAAGCCTGAGTTTATTTGTTAGTTCTTCGTTGTAAGCCATAAATCTATGCTGTTCAAAAGAAGCATGAATCCCGGGCCTAAGGAATTTTAGGATCATCCGCCTTCTGCCTTCTTATTATTTTGTAACGTGGTTAGTACCTCAAATTTACATATTCTGCTGTTACATGCTGCCGGCAACCCAGTTTCGATTTTTAAAAGAATATGTTTGTTTAGGGACAAAATATGGCGTGGACTCAGAGCCGGCTGGTGCATGATTTACCGGTAATGAGGACAAAAAAAATTAAAACTAATTTTGATGTGATAATCTATTTTAATGCAGGCAAACCAATTCCTCCGGCTGATTGTTCTTCTCTGTTACACAATTGCATGTGTGAATAAAAATTCCGAAGAAACGCCAAATGAAAAAAACGTAAAAGATTCTCCGGTTGTAGCGAATACTTTTATAAACGATACCATTGAAGCAGGTAAAGTTATTGCGAAGGTTTTCTGCAGCGCCGACACCTCTCAATCATATGCAGTATACCTTCCTGTAAAAGGCAAAACAACATCATTACCTGTTATTTATTTTTTCGATCCGCACGGAGATGGCTCATTTCCGTTGGGTAAATACAAATCACTGGCGGATAAGTATGACTTTATTTTGATAGGAAGCAACAATTCCAGGAATGGTAATGACTGGCCGTCCACAGAAAATGTATGGAACACATTATTTAACGATACACAAAAAAGATTAAAAATCAATGCCGATCGCATTTATACGTGTGGCTTTTCCGGTGGCGCCAAGGTAGCGGGCTATATAGGTTTAGGTCATAACGAAGTAAAAGGTGTGATAGCTAATGGAGCGGGTTTACCTGATGCAACTCCCGCCGGTAACTACCATTTCAGCTTTACAGCCATTACGGGCGAAGGTGATATGAATATGACAGACCTGGTTGCTATGAGTGCAGATCTGGATAAAACAGAAACCAGGCATCGCATCATTTTTTTTAACGGTAAACATGAATGGGCGCCTTTAAATACTATGGATATTGCCTTTAGTGGTTTACAGCTCGATGCCATCCGTCAAAAATTAATTCAGGCTGATGATGTGTTTATCGACCATCAGATTGTAAGCCACAAGAAAAATGTTACTGTTTATTTAGAAGCAAATAATTATACAAAAGCAGAATCAGAATGCAAACTTTCTATCAGCTTATTTGATGGAATAACAAATGAAGTGAACTGGTTTAGAGAAAAAGAAGCTTTTATACAGGGCAGCCCTGCTTATCAAAAACAAAGACAGTCTGAACAAAATTTGCTTGCAGTAGAACAAAACATGAAGGCGGTATATGCGCAGCAGTTACAGCAAGGTGATAGAGATTACTGGAGCAAAACGATCGCCGGTTTGCAGGCAAAGGCGAAAATCCATACTGCTGAAGGTGGTATGTACCAGCGGTTGCTGGCCTATTTATCGCTGGCGTTTTATTCTGTCAGTAACCAGTTAATTAAAAGCGGGCAAAATAAAGAGGCATCGTATTTTGTTGATCTCTATAAAATGGCGGATGCGGATAACAGCGAGGCCTGGTATTTCTCTGCCCTATTAAATGCCCGGAACAATAACGCAAAGGCAACTGCCGATGATTTATTGAAAGCTGTTGCCAATGGTTTTTCAGATAAAAACCGTTTGATGCAGCAACCGGAATTTCAAAGCCTTGCCACGCAAATTAACCTTACTGAAATTTGCAACAAAATGCGAAAGCGGTAACAACTGTTGGGTCTACTTAAAAAGCGTAGTTTTTATTTATTACACGAATTACAAAAACCACATTACACGATTAAACACCGCATTTCACTAATTCGGGTATGTTGTATCTAATCCTTTTGTCGCATTACACTCGGCTTGACACTACATTTGTATTATGTGCGCAGGTAACCGCACTGTCTCTCTAACCGTCGGTTAATAAATAAAGTGTTTAATGATCGATCGGATCAACTAACTAATTCTCTTACCGTTCTTTGCTCAATTCTTTTCTCATAATTCTTGCCCTTGAAGATTCGGTGAACATATATTCCCGGAGTATGGATCTCATCAGGATTAAGCTCGCCGGGGTTCACCAGTTCTTCTACTTCCGCAATGGTTACTTTACCGGCCATAGCCATAAGTGGATTAAAATTCCTGGCTGTTTCTTTATAAATAAGATTCCCCATTGAATCGCCTTTCCATGCTTTTACCAATGAAAAATCCGCCTCAAATGCATATTCCAATAAATATTGCTTCCCATTAAATTCACGAATTTCTTTTCCTTCTGCTACTTCTGTACCAACGCCAGCGGGAGTAAAAAATGCCGGAAAGCCATACCCTGAAGCCATACATCTTGTAGCGAGTGTTCCCTGGGGAATTAATTCAACTTCGAGTTCGCCGCTTAATAACTGCCTTTCAAATTCTGCATTCTCACCTACATAAGAGGCAATCATTTTTTTTACCTGTTTTTTCTGCAACAATAGTCCAATTCCAAAATCATCAACGCCTGCATTATTTGAAATGCAGGTAAGGTCGTTAACTCCTTTTTTAATTAAGGCCGCGATACAATTTTCGGGAATTCCGCATAATCCAAATCCTCCAAGCATTATAACACTTCCACTTTCAATATCGCTGATAGCCTCTTCAGCATTGTAAACTTTATTCATCTCAATTTTGATTTTATTAATGAATCTCTTTTAAGGTACGGTTTAAACGCAGGTTTATGTGGTTGCTTATAGATTTCTTTCATTCGCAATTCATTTTGCCTTTGATTTTGAATATTTATGCTATCAAATAATGATGCGCATCATTTCAGGATGGCCTGTGTACCATGAATAACTTTGATCAAAATCAGAAGACGTTATGTGATGAATTTCAAATACTTTTTGGGTAAGAATTTTAGTTTCTGCCACTTCTTTTATTGTAGAATCTTTATGCGCCATTTCTGCTGCAGAGCGCCTGGGCCCTTAATACATCCCATAATATATCCTGCATTTCTTTTGGCCTGAATAATTTCCGGCGGAACTTTATTTTTTCCGGAACACGAAAACAGAAAAAAACAATCAAAAAGAAAAAAAAATTCTTCATTATTTAAGCCCTTCCTTATATTTTGGTGCAGATGATACGTCGAGTCGCTGCAATAAATCAAGAGCCCTTGATTTATCCGGTGGGATGCCTTTGAAAAGATTTTAATAAGCTCCTGCGTTTTTCCCTGGAAAAAAAATTGCAGGATCATTGTATTGGAATTTTCGGTATTAAAATTGTTTAAAAGACTAAGAACATTTAACACCTGCATTCTTGCGTTTGCCTCTTCATCATAAATTTATCCATACCAAGCCTGTAATAACTATAAATGGCATCATGCATAATAGTATACCTGCTATTCAATAAATTTTCTGCCAGCCAATAACGGTTTCTTGTGCCGTCAAAAGCTTTCCATCCCGAAATATTTTTTCCTTCAGGAGCATTGTTTACTATATTTTGTGCCTTTTGAAAATAAGGATCTCCGCCGCGCGGTGAAAATGAATCATAATCAAAGCCCAGTATAATATTTATATAATAAGCAAAAATCGCTGTAAGATTGGAAGCCAAATGGGTCTGTTCCGGAAACCCTGTTATCATTAAATTCCAATTGCTGAAATTCAACATACTTAAATATGACATCATTATCCTGGAAATTAATTATAGGCGAAATATAAGATGAATTAAAAACTGGCCTGGCAGACTGGATACTTAAAGAGGCTTTATAAACATTAGGATCATCGGTTGATTCGAGGTTTAATAAAAAGCTACAATCAATTTTTTCCTGCTCGGCAAAATTATCTGTACTCCATTTTTGGTTATTTACAAAATTATTGAGAGCCGTTTGTAAAGTTTGAAAGTTTTTTTGTCAACATTATTCGCAACCCTGTTACTAAGGACAGTTACCCGCGCCCTGAGTTCCTGCGCATGGCAAACAGTAATTGAAAACACTAAAAAGAAAAAAGGATTAATTTATGCATTTCTGTAATTAATAATTGTGTTTACAATATCCTTTGCCACTTCTTTTTTCGATTTTTTTTCAAATTTGTATTCGTTTCCCTTTTTATCAAAAATAATAATTTTGTTGGTATCATGGCCGAAACCTGCTCCTTCATCATTTAAGGAATTAAGAACAATCATATCCGCATTTTTTCCGGTTAATTTTTTTTGCGCATTTTCTTTTTCATTATTTGTTTCCAAAGCAAACCCCACCAATGTCTGGTTTTCAGTTTTTAATTCTCCGGCTTTTGAAAGTATATCTTTTGTTTTTACCAGCTTAAGCAAAAGCTGATCGTCATGCTTTTTGATTTTTTCATTTGAAGGTTTTTCCGGTGTATAATCTGAAACTGCCGCCGCCATTATTATTATATCACTATCGTTTAAATGTGCTAAACACGCGTCATACATTTCATTTGCAGATTGTTACTTTTATCGTCTCAATATCAGCGTTCACCGGTAAGTTAGCCGGCCCCAGAACCATATTTACTGTAGCGCCCCTTGCTGCAAATTCCTCTGCGATCTTAACTCCCATCGTACCGGTAGAAAGATTACTGATGAATCTTACGGGATCAATTGCCTCATGAGTAGGGCCTGCGGTTATCAATACTTTCATGCCGCTTAAAGTGTTTTGTTTCGAAAAAAAAATCTCGGAGATAATTTATAATTTCTTCCGGCTCTGCCATTCTGCCTTCCCCCTGTAAACCACTCGCAAGTTCTCCGTTGTTTACAGGTAAAATGCGTGTTCCCGTTTGCTCTAAAGTTTCAATATTTTTTTTATTAACAGGATGGCGCCACATATCTTCATCCATTGCAGGCGCAATAAACAACAGGGCATGTTGCAGAAAGCCACACAGCCAGTAATAAATTATCACAAATACCATTGGCCATTTTTGCTAAAGTATTGCATGAGGCAGGCGCAACTACCATCACATCTGCCCATCGCCCAAGCATTACATGATTTGCCCAGGTCTCCTCATCGAAAAGGCCGGAAAGTACCTTGTTTTTTGATAATGTGGAAAATGTTAGCGGAGATACGAAATCGGTTGCAGCCTTCGTCATTATTACTTTTACCTCGGCGCCGTTTTTTATAAGCAACCTTAACAATACAACAGCTTTATAAGCAGCAATGCTTCCTGTTACACATAAGCAAAATTTTTTTTCCATAAAAAAATTGTGGGGCCATATTTCGAAGTGTTTATCAAAACTGCGGATAAATATTAATTTATCTTTTAATTAGAATCTAAATCATTCATAGTTTTATAAAAAAAATGACGGTATACAACCGCCATTAAAATTATCATTTCTTATGTAAAGATTACCATAAAATCAAACCGGTATACAAATGATGTGACGGCCTTATAAACAATTAATCAAAAAGGTTATCCTCATTTCTGCGGTAATAAATCTTATCGTCCATAAATTCGGCCGTTGCCAAAAGTGCAGGATTAGGCATTCTTTCATATGCTTTGGAAATCTCTATCTGCTCCTTATTTTCATGAATTTCCTCCAGGCTATCTGTATGGCTTGCAAATTCTTCCAATTTATTATGCAGTTCCTCTTTAATGGAAATATTGATCTGGTTTGCACTCTTTGCAATTACTGCAATAGATTCATACAAGTTTCCTGTTTTTGCTTTTACATCAGTAAGATTTTTTGTTTCAACAACATTACTGGTATTAGCGCTCTGCTGGCGTCTTAATTTGCTCATTTTGTATTTGTTTAATATTATTCAGGCTTAAATTTTTATAATTTTCCGCTTCTTTCAACATTTTACTTTCAGGATAACGGTCGGCAAAATCAAAATATTCTGTAGAAACTTTCAAATACCGCTCTTCCTGCTTATCGGTATATACTTAATTTTGCAAACTGGTAATACGATTTAATAGCCATCAGCATATATTCCTCGCCTTTGGCAGATTCGGGATAGCTATTCAAGAGGCTGGTAAATGAAATTCCAGCCGCACGATATTGCTGAAGATTGTAATATAACTGCGCGGTTTTAAATTCTTTTAATTCCAGCTTTCCCCTGCTCTTTGCTATAATTTCATTGGCGTCTTTTATTCTTGGCGAATTCGGATAAGTATTAATAAAAGACTGCATCATACCGATTGCTTTGCTGGTATTTATCTGCTCAAGTTCTACAGTTGGCGATTGCAGGTAAAAGGTATATGAATGCATGTAAGCTACTTCCTCCGCCCTGGTACTATTTGGGAAAACTTCTAAAAATCCTTTAAAAAGATTTTCGGCATCGGCGTAGTTTTTTTGATAGAAAGAACAATACGCATATTTATAATATAACTCCTCAAATTTTTCAGTGCCTTTGAAAACCGAAAATAATTCTACATATAACTCTTCGGCATTCTTATATTTCTTCTTTGCATAATATTCGTCTGCCTTGCGCAGCTTATATTCATAGTCTTTGCTTTTAAGTACTCTACTAAATTGTGTGCTACAGGCAGCCAATATTAAAGCCGGCAACATTAAAACAACGACTAACTTCATAAAGAGGTGCAAAATTAAGTGATTTTAAACAAAAATGATTTTTAAAAAAAACTATACAAAATCAGGTCAGTTAATATTTTGATAATTACATAAAAAACCCTTCCCAAAAGGGAAGGGTTTATCATTGAGCAAAAAGTGAACTTATTGTTTAGACTTAATATCAACGGTGTTTGCATCACCACCACCTGGCTGGCAATTAACTTCAATACGATCTGCACTTATTCCTTCTTTTTCTGTTAATTCAGTTTTAATAGCTGCTACTCTTTTATTGCAAAGGGCTTGTGAAGCTTTAGAAGCTGCGGGATATCCGGTTACAACTATTGAACAATTGGCATTGTCCTTCATTTTAGATGCTACAGTAGCAAGCATTGCTTTTGCATCTTTGCTAAGGCCGCCTGCTTTGCCCTTGAAAGATACGCTTGGCAAATCACCTATTTTACAAACATTTTCCATTGCGGTCCTTAAGCTATCTACAATTTTGCAGCATTCAGGCTCAGGGCATTTGCCAACACCGTCTGCATCAACTGGCTGACATTCGGTAGGAGTAATCAATTGTTTGTCTTTACAATCCGGAACACCATCGCCATCTGTATCCTTGGAAACACCATGTGTATCAACAGGGCAACCGGCAGGAGTATTTGGTTCTTTATCAAACTGGTCAGTAACGCCATCGCCATCAGTATCATCAAATATGGGTTTTGGTATTTTCATATGCTTCGGATTGTTAATTTCGCTGTAAGCATAATCCAACGGATTGATCCACCATAATGGCTCAACCGATTTTTTACCTATATTAAAGTTCAATCCAACTGATGCATAATTATACGTATCGAAATCTCCTGATTAATACTCCATTAACATTATCCTGCCATTCCTGGCCATCCATCAAATCATCTTTTGCAAAGGATAACCTGTCTTCAAGAGCCAGGTTAACACGCTTGCCTAATTTGAAAGCTATACCAGCTAAAACAGTTCCGGTTGGCCTTAAAGTTTGACCGAATAATGTAGGACGGCGGTTACCATCGTTTTGTGCTTCGGTTTCATAAGAATCATCGAGCAATGATTTTAATGCATTGCGGGTATCTTTCCTGTTTGAATAGCCTGCAGTAGTAATTGAACTAAAATTGTACTTGGCCGAACCATTCAATGCATTAATTCTTGTATCATAGATCATGATACCACCACCAATACCGCCATAAAGCACCATCCCTGTTTTTTGCTTATGAAAGCGAATGTTATTTAACGTGAAAATACCTTGCAGAGTAAGGTCCTGTACATGCGAACGATAGTTATAATAAACCAATTCAGACCCACCATATCCATTATTAGTCCATGCCGGATTACTTTTATATCCTGCTGATGGCTTCCAATCCAAACCTTTAGCACCACCATAAACATATTGTAACCTTAAAGAAAAAATATAACCCAATGCTTTACGGATATGTACATCAAACCCTGCAGTTGGTAATTTTGCAGAAACATCACCGCTTATAGAAAAACTACCTCCTGAAATACCAATCTCCATTTCATTACGCGGTTTTGCAGGAAAATCATAAGTGTTATTCATGAACTCATTTTGTTGTGCCATTCCTTTTTTTGGAACAACGCTTGAGTCGAAGATACTATATACACCCGTATCCTGCGCAAAGGCGCCGAGGGAAAAAAGGGATAAAATCCCCATTAATAATAATTTGTACTTTTTGCTTGCCATAACTTTTGGATTAATGATTTCTTAAATAAACTTGTTGATTGTTTGCAAAAATATTAAACGAATGTCAAAATTCAAATTTTTTTTAGCAATACTTTATATTTTCTGCCATTTATATCTTATTGTAATTTCTTAAACTTATGACTATAATTAAAGCTATCATGCTGCATCGGTAGATTAATTTACTTTCATATTGTATAACGTAATAATCGCACCTGTTATTTTAAAGTAATTGCATTGAGGTAATTATTATCTACTTATTTTATTCTGTGCTATATTGCCTTTTTATAGCTAATGCAGTTTTCAAAAGATCTTATTGCGGAAGAACTACGCACTTTCGAACACAAATTCGCCGAATCTGTAAAAAGCAATACTCCTTTGCTTGACAGGATTATGCAATATATCATCAAAAGGAAAGGAAAACAACTGAGGCCAATGTTTGTTTTTTTAAGTGCCAAACTCCATGGTGAAGTAAATGAATCTACTTACAGGGCTGCTGCATTGGTGGAACTACTACATACCGCAACGCTTGTTCATGATGATGTGGTTGATGAATCGCTGGAAAGAAGAGGTTTTCTTTCTATAAACGCCTTATGGAAAAATAAAATTGCCGTGCTTGTGGGTGATTATTTACTTTCGAAAGGCTTGCTGTTGTCTACAGAAGCGGGGGATTTCATACATCTTCACATTTTATCAAATGCTGTAAAGGAAATGAGTGAGGGCGAATTACTTCAAATTGAAAAAGCGCGAAAATTAAATCTGAAAGAAGATATTTATTTTGAAATTATCAGGAGCAAAACGGCTTCACTGCTTTCATCGGCCTGCGCCGTAGGCGCATGGAGTACCAGTAATAATGAGAGTATAACCGGCAAAATGAAAATATTTGGTGAAAAAACAGGCATCGCTTTCCAGATAAAAGATGATCTCTTTGATTATGGAAATGAAGATATTGGCAAGCCAACGGGCAATGATCTCAAAGAAAAAAAACTTACGCTGCCGCTGATCTATACACTTAATAATATCAACGCCGCAGAGAAAAGAAAAATCATTTACATTATTAAAAATCAAAATAAAGACCCGGAAAAAATTAAGTATGTTTTGCAAAAAGTAACAGAGGCAGGAGGAATTAAATATGCCGCAAAAAAAATGATCGAATACCGGGATGAAGCCCTGGCATTTTATTTCAATTTCCTGAAAGTGACGTAAGGAAAGGTCTGGAAGAACTTGTACTGTTTACAACAGACAGGAAATATTAATTATAATTAGTTAATGTGCCTAATTAGCAATTAGCTGATTATATTCAGCCTGACCAATAAACGAATAAGCCAATTAACCAGCAAAGTAATAAAAAGTGATTAACTTATTGACTAACTTAGAATGATTTCAATTGGCTGATTAGCTAATTGGCTAATTAGCTAATTAACAGTTATGGAAAAAAGATGGAAAATATTATCTGCCGAAGAAAATAAAGTAATTTCTTTACAGGAATCTCTTAATATAAGTTTTGCGCTTTGCAAAATTCTTGTGCAAAGAGGTATCGATACTTTTGAAAAAGCCAAAGATTATTTCCGCCCGCAATTATCACATCTGCATGATCCTTTTTTAATGAAGGATATGGATAAAGCAGTATCGCGGATTATGAAGGCAATAAACAACCGGGAAAAAATTCTTGTATTTGGAGATTATGATGTAGACGGCACGACTTCAGTTGCCTGTATGTACCGGTTCCTTAAAAAAATTTATACTGAAGAAAACATCGCTTTTTATGTTCCTCACCGTAGAACAATACGATGAGTCGGTGCCACAAACCGTATCGCGGCTGCTCACCGACGCGTTGCGCGGCTGCTACTGGCTGCGCCGTCACACCGTGGAGTGGCTGGCCGTGGCACGCGTGGGCCTCGCCGCCGCCGAAGGGTCGGGCGACGCACAGGCAGCCGCGGCGATGCACCTGTCGCTCGGCACGGCACACTGGAGCGCGGGCGAGTTGCGTGCCGCCGTCGGGCACTTCGAGCACGCGGTCGCCGCCAGCAGGGTCGCGGGCGACCGGTACCGCGAGTTCAGCACGCTCGGCAACCTCGGCGGTGTCTACTCCGAACTGGGCACCCTGCAGGACGCGGCGGACTGCTTCGTGCGGGAACTCGCCTTCTACACCGAGATCGGCGACGCGCCCCGGCGGGCCCGTGCCCTGGGCAACCTCGGCCTGACCAACCTGCGTCTCGGCCGTCTCACCGAGGCCTCGGCCGACCTGCGTACGTCGGTCGAGCTGCGGGAGGCGATCGGCGAGACCCGGTCCACCGCGAACTCACTGGGCGCACTGGGCATCGTGCACCGCTACCTCGGCGACCTCGACCAGGCGGCGAGCTGCCTGCGGCGGGCGCGGCAGCTCAACCACGACCACGAGGACCGCGTCGGCGAGGCGGCCGCGCTGGACGACCTCGCGCGGGTGCACCGGGACGCGGGCAGGCCGGCCGAGGCGTTGCGGTGCGCGGAACAGGCGCTCGCGCTCGCCGGTTCGGGCCGGGTCGAGATCGACGCGCGCATCACCGTCGCCGCGGTCCGGCAGCGCCGTGACGACCTGCGCGGGGCGTGGCGGACCGCGGCGGGCATCGGGTACGGGCACGGCATGGCCGACGCGCTGGTCGAGCTCGCCTGGCTGGAGCTCGATGCCGGTGACGTGGCCGCGGCGGTGACCGCTGCCGCTGATGCCCGTGACCACGCGGCCGCGACCGGTCAGCTGATCCTGGAAGGCCTGGCGCTCACCGCGCTGTGCGGTGCTTTCACGGCCGACGGCGACCCGCGTGCCGTCGAGTCCGGCCGGCGGGCGGTGGAGGTGCTGGAAGGCAGCGGCTATCTACTCGGCATCGCGCGCGCCCTGCTGCACCTCGGCATCGCGCTCGGTGACGGTCGTGCGGAATGGCAGCGCGCGCTGGAGATCTTCTCGGTGCTCGGCAGCGACGAGGCCGCACGGGTGCGGGCACTTCTGGCTGTCTGAAATCGTCCGGACGGCTTGTGAGCCGGCACGTCGCCTGGTACATCCACAGGCACACAGGGGGAGCCATGAGAATACTGAGTATGTCCGTCGCCGCCGCGCTGGTCACCGGGGTGTGCGTCGCCGCGCCCGCGCAGGCCGGGTGCACGCCCATCCACGATCCCGGATCGGCCTGTCCCTCCAGCTTCCTGATCACCCTCACCGGCGAGCTGCCCGGCGCCGACGCGGTGCTGAGAGGCAAGTTCCACGAGGGGACGGCGGTGGTCATGAGGACGGGGGTGCCGTCGTACGTCAAGGACACCGCCGACGACGGCCTGGACGTGTACGCGTGGGTGAAGTACCGGACGTTCGCGACCGGCAACGGCGGCAGGATCGTCGAGACGCCGATCGGCAGCGCCTCGGGCAACGGCGTCACCACCACCCTCGAATGGATCTCGCCGGACACGGACGTCATCGAGGAGTTCTGGGGCCGGGTGTGCATCGGTCCTGGCACGACGCAGTGCTCGCGCTGGGTCGGCTGATCACTGTCCGGATGTGTCCGGGGTCGTCCGAAACCCTTTCCACCTGACCGTTCCCAGGCGAGGCTGGTGCCGTGCTCAACCCGGCGCGGTGCCGGCCGCTACTGGGGGTGGCGACCGGCACCGTCCCGTCAGGACTCCCTGGTGTCGCGGAAGATCACCCAGCGCATCACGCTGTACATGAACGCCGCCTCGCAGGCGCCCGCCACGATCCGCGACAGGTGGTACTGGGTGCCGAGCGCGGTGAGCGCGCTGCCGAGGCCGAGGACGAACGCCAGGTAGTTGATCAGGATGGCGACCGCGTACAGGCCCGCCTGCGGGCCGACCGGGGCGTGTGAGCGGAAGTTGAGCGCGCGGTTGAGTACGAAGCTCAGGCTGAACGCGAGCACGTAGGCGACGGTGAAGCTGACCGGCACCGGCCAGCCGAGGCCGGAGCGGAAGAGCGTGAGCAGCAGCAGGTCGATGCCGAACGTGCACCCGTTGATGAGCGCGAAGCCGAGGAAGCTGGGCGCGACGAGGCGGGACAGACCGAAGGGCAGCCACCGCACGACCACTTCCATCAGGGCGTGAAACCGTTGCCCGAGGTCGGTTTCGTGGTCGTTCAGGTGGTCTGCTCCCCGCCGGTCATGGCACGACATTGCCATGATCAGCACGGCGGAAAGCGACGAATCGCCCACGGGTTCCGGTGTGGTCCGCAGGAGTTCAGCCCTCAGGCGGTCGCCGTTAAGACGATCTTCACCGCGGTGCCGAGTCGAGCGGGTGGTCACCCCTTCGGGCCTGGACGTCGACGGTGCTGCCGGGGTTGGCGCCGAGCCGGAGCCGCGACACGATGCGGTACCGGTCGCCGCGGTAGAGCGAGTGCACGTACTCCATCGGCGCGCGCCGGTGTCGTCGTGGTGAGGCGTTCGAACAGCAGCGCGGGCGAGAGCACCGGCACGCCGAGCAGGCTCGGCTCGGACTCGTTGGTGACGGTCGGCTCGACCGACTGGATCGGCCTCGTGCACCTGCACGCCGTGTTCGTGCAGCCGTTCGTAGAAGTCAGCCGGACTCCATGTCGTCCACGGTGAGTCGGGCGCGACGGCCAGCCGGGACGTGCAGGTACTCGATGGCCATCGGTTCGCCGTCGACGAACCGCAGGCGGGCGACGTAGAAGATCTCGGCGGCGGGGGACAGGCTGAGTCGCCGGCCCACCCTGGCGCCCGCCGCGATGCGTCGCGAACTCCAGCACCCGGCTCGTCCACGTCCCCCGGCCTGGGGCAGCGCCATCGCGCGGTCGTCCGACACCAGCTCCTGGTGATCTTGGCGCGGGCGACGAACGTGCCCGCGGCCGTGCTGGCGCACCAGCATGCCGTTGTTCACCAGCTCGTCCACCGCCGAGCGCAGCGGTCGGCCGGGACACCTCACAGGCGCTGGCACAGGATCCGTTCGGCGGGCAGCGGCGCGCCCGGCGGGTGCGTCTCGATCAGTTCGAGCAGGTAGTCACGCACGCGCTCGCGCTTGAGGATCGGCTCCGGCCATGCCGCCAGTATGACAACCGAACCAGTAGGCCAGACCACTGAGTAACCAATCTGTCACGAACCGATCGAGCGAGATCTCCGGCTGCGACCTGCGTGTTGACCTGAGGATTGGTCTATGCCATTTTGACTCAGGCCACCGGACCTTACCAATTGGTCATATCCAGCACCCGTGAGGTGAGTCCTCGTGCCGCACCGCCCTGCCGTCGGCCTCCTCGCGCTGGCGCTGCTCCGCCCTGCCGCGTGCGGTCCGACGGGGGCGCTACGGGCGGGCCGCAGAACCACCGTGTGGCTGATGAAGGACACGGCGACCGACGAGTTCGTCAGCCGACTTCGAGGCGGAGTTCGAACGGGACCACCCCGAGTCACCTGAAGATCCAGATCCAGGAGTGGGACGGCATCACCGAGAAGGTCACCGGTGCGCTGGCCAGCACCGACCCGCCGGACGTGATCGAGGTCGGCAACACGCAGGTCGCCCAGTACGTGGCGAGCAAGGGGTCACCGACCTGTCCGGCAAGGTCGAGCGAGCTCGGTGGCGACGGACTGGCTCCCGGGTCTCGCCGAACCGGGCGCGGTCGACGGCAAGCAGTTCGGCGTCCCGTTCTACGCGGCCAACCGGGTCGTCATCTACCGCAAGGACCTGTTCGCGGCCGCCGGGATCACCGCACCGCCGAAGACCCGCGATGAATGGCTCGCCGCCACCGCGAAGCTCGACCAGGGCGACGCGCAGGGCATCTACCTGCCCGGCCAGAACTGGTACACGCTGTCCGGGTTCGTCTGGGACGAGGGCGGCGACCTCGCCCTGCGCGACGGCGACCGGTGGAAGGGCGCGCTGAACACGCCGGAAGCGTTGGCGGGCATGGACTTCTACCGCAAGCTGCAGGCGCTGGGCGACGGGCCCGAAGGACTCCGACGAGGCCAAGCCGCAGCAGACCGACGTGGTCGCGGCGGGCAAGGTCGCGCAGTTCATCGCGGTGCCCGGCGCGGCGAAGCTCGTCACCAAGGCCAACCCGGAGCTCGACGGCAAGATCGGCTTCTTCCCGATCCCCGGCAAGACCGCCGACAAGCCGGGCGCGGTGTTCACCGGCGGCTCGGACCTGATTGTCCCGCTCGCCTCATCCCGCCAGGACGGCGCCTATCGAGGTGGTCAAGGCGCTGGCGAGTGAGAAGTGGCAGGTCGAGCTCGCCAAGGCGATGAACTACGTGCCGAACCGCAAGTCGCTGGCAGGCTCGGTCGGCGCGGACCCGGGTACGGCGGCGATGGCGGTGGGCGCGGCCAACGGGCACGCCACCCCGAACTCGCCGAACTGGGCGGCGGTCGAGGCCCGCAACCCGATCAAGGAGTTCCAGACCGCGGTGCTCACCGGCGCCGATCCGGCCACCGCCGCCGCGAGGGCGGACGACGTGATCACCCAAGCCCTCAACTCGGCCAAGTAGTGGCGACGCTGACCGTGGAGCGACCGCCGGAAACGGTCGCTCCACCCGCCTCGTCGAAGCGCCGCGAACGGGTGGTGCTGCCGTACCTGCTGATCGCGCCGACGCTGCTCGCCACCGCGTACCTGCTGCTGTACCCGTTGGCTGCGCAACGTGATCATCTCACTGCAGGTGTTCGGGACTGCCGCAGCTGGTGCGCGGGGACGCCGAGTTCGCGGGGTTCGCGAACTACGCGCAGGTGCTGTCCGACCCGGAGTTCTGGCCGTGGTCACGGCGGACGCTGTGGTTCACCGCGATCAACGTCGTGCTGATCATGGTGCTGTCCACGCTGGTGGCGTTGCTGCTGGTGCGGCTGGGCAGGTGGTTGCGGCTGCTGGTGATCGGCGGGCTCGTGCTCACCTGGGCCACCCCGATCATCGCCGCGACCACGGTGTTCCAGTGGCTCTTCCAGTCCCGGCTCGGCGTGGTGAACTGGGCGCTGGTGGCGCTGGGGTTCGAGCAGTACCGCGACTACACCTGGTTCGCCGACGGCGCGGCGACGTTCGGGATCCTCGTCGGGCTGATCGTGTGGCAGTCGGTGCCGTTCGCCGCGCTGACTCGCTGTACGCGGCGATGACCACCGTCCCGCACGAGCTGTACGAGGCCGCGCGGATCGACGGCGCGGGCGCGTGGCGGTGTTCTCCACCATCACCTTTCCCATGCTGCGCGCCATGTTCGGCCTGTCACCTGCCTTGAGGTGATCTGGGTCGGCAAGGCGTTCGTGCAGATCTGGGTGATCAGCCAGGGCGGTCCCGGGCAGGCGACGACGACGCTGCCGGTCTACGCCTTCCAGGTCGCGCAGTCGTTGCAGCGCTACGACCTCGGCGCCGCGGTGTCGATGCTGATGGTGCTGCTGCTCGTGCTCGCGCTGCTGGCCTACTTCCGCCAGCTCTACCGGCAGGAGCAGGAGACATGACCGGGCGCGTGTCGCGGACGGTCGCGGCACTGGTGGTGTTCGCGGTCGTCGGTGTTCCCCGTGTACTGGATGGTGCTCACCGCGTTCAAACCGACGCGGGACATCCAGGCCGCGACACCGACGTTCCTGCCCGTCCTCGATCACCTTCGAGCACTTCGGCACGGCGGTCGCGGCGCGCGGGTTCTTCTCCTTCTGGCGCAACAGCCTGCTGGTCGCCGGCGGGGCAGTGCTGCTGGCGCTGCTGGTCGCGCTGCTCGCGGCGTACGCGGTGGCGCGGCTGCGGTGGAAGGGCAGGCGGGCGTTCGTGCTCATGGTGTTCATCGCGCAGATGACGCCGTGGGAGGCGTTGCTCATCCCGATCTACGTGATCGCGCGGGACACCGGGATGCTCGACACGCTCTGGATGCTCACGCTCGTCTACTTCATGATCACGCTGCCGTTCACCGATCGTGACGCTGCGCGGGTTCCTCGCCGCCATCCCGGTCGACCTGGAGGAGGCGGCGCAGGTCGACGGGTGCCACGCGCGGGCAGGCGTTCCGGCGGGTGGTGTTCCCGCTGCTGGCGCCCGGCCTGCTGGCGACCTCGCTGTTCGGGTTCATCACCGCGTGGAACGAGTTCGCCTTCGCCAACGTGCTGATCATCAAGGACCAGGACGACCGCACGCTGCCGGTCTGGCTGTCCTCGTTCAACAACACCTTCGGCACCGACTGGGGAGCCACGATGGCCGCGTCGACGCTGTTCATGCTGCCGGTGCTGCTGATCTTCCTCGTGCTCCAGGGCCGGGTGACCACGGGCATCGTCGGCGGGGCGGTGAAGGGATGATCGTTCCGCAGCCGGCCCGGTTCATCACCAGGAGCCGGGGATTCCGGCTCACTCAGGACACGAGGGTGCGCGTCACGCCCGGCGCCGAGGGTGCGGCCCGGCTGCTGCGCGGCCTGCTGCGCCCGGCCACCGGGCTGCCGTTGCCGATCGGCCACGACGGCCAGGTGGTGATCGCGCTGGACGCCCGGCTCGTCGGGCTCGGCACCGAGGGCTACGCGCTGACCGTCAACGAGCACAGCGTTCTGCTGCGGGCGGCCACGGCCGATGGCCTGGCGTACGGCGTGCAGACGATCCGTCAGCTCCTGCCACCGCGGGCGTTGCGGCCGACGCGGGTGTCCGATGTGGACTGGGTGTTGCCCGGCGCGGACATCCGTGACCTGCCAAGGCTGCCGTGGCGCGGGCTGATGCTGGACGTGGCACGGCATTTCCAGCCGGTGCACGTGCTCAGGCGGTTCGTCGACCTGATGGCGTTGCACAAGCTCAACGTCCTGCACCTGCACCTGACCGACGACCAGGGCTGGCGGATGCCGGTGCCCCGCTACCCGCTGCTCACGTCCATCGGCGGCTGGCGAGCCGAGACCGACGGCGACGGTGTGCCGTACGGCGGCGCCTACACGCGTGGCGAGCTGGAAGGGCTGGTGGCCTACGCGTCCGCGCGGGGTGTGCGGATCATGCCGGAGATCGAGATGCCCGGTCACGCCCGTGCCGCGCTCGCCGCCTACCCGCACCTGGGGGTTCGTTCTGGGGCCCTGCCGGTGTGGACCCGGTGGGGGATCAGCGATTCCGCGTTCGGCCCGCACGCGGTGGAGTTCTGCCAGGAGGTGCTGGCCGAGGTCCTGGAGGTGTTTCCCGGTCCGCACATCCACCTCGGCGGCGACGAGTGTCCGCTGCCCGACGACGAACGCGGGCTGTTCCTGCGTCAGGTGGGGAAGTTCCTCATCGACCGGGGCCGCATCCCGGTCGCGTGGGAACCGACAGGTGATCCGCGCGCGATCGTCATGCCGTGGCGGGACGTCGACCAGGCCGATCGCGCGTTGGAACTGGGCCAGGGCGTGGTGATGACACCCCATACGTCCACCTACCTCGACTATCCACAGTCCACGAGCCGCGACGAACCGCCCGGCCAGCCGGGTTTCGTGGTGACGGCCCGCGACGTCTACCACGTGCCGTTGCCGCCCGGTGTCCTCGGCGCACAGTGCCAGCTGTGGACCGAGCACGTCCGTACTCGTGAACACCTGGAGTACCTGGCTTTCCCGCGGCTCGCCGCGCTCGCCGACACCCTGTGGTCGCAGCAGCCGTCCTGGCCGGGCTTCACCACTCGCATGCGCCGCCACGAAAAGAGGCTCGACGAACTCTCCATTCCTGCCGAACCGAGGAGAAAACCTTGCGAACACGAACACTCATAGCCTTATCCGGTGTCGCACTGACCGTCGCCGCCCTGGTGGCCGCGCCGAACGCGCTCGCCGCCGACGGGCTCACCGCCCAGTACCGGACCAGCGCGACCGGTGCGACCGTCGACCAGGCCGAGCCGTGGTTCAAGCTGGTGAACTCCGGCACCACGAGCATTCCGCTGTCGTCGGTGAGGATCCGCTACTACTTCCGCTCCGACAACCCGGACGTCGGCTACCGCTTCGCCTGCTCGTGGGCGGTCCGCGGCTGCGCCAACGTCACCGGCTCGTTCGGCACGATCACCGGCGGCACCGCCGACCGTTACCTGGAGGTCGGCTTCACCGCGGGTGCCGGCACGCTGTCCCCCGGCGCCGACTCCGGTGACCTCCAGCTGCGGTTCTGGCGCCCGAACTGGGGGCCGATCACCCAGTCCGACGACTACTCGTTCCGCCGCCGACAGCTCCTACTCGGCGTGGTCGCGGGTCACCGCCTATCGCGGCAGCACGCTGTTGTGGGGCACTCCACCCGGCGGAAGTCCGCCCACCACAACGACCACGACGCCGCCGAACCCGAACGGCCCGGCCCTGTTCGACGACTTCAGCTACACGAGTTCCAGTGACGCCGCGGATCGGCCAGCGCGGCTGGACCGTGCGCGGCGGCGGTGGCGGACCCGGCGTGCCGGGCGCGACGTGGGACCCGTCGCGGGTGACGTTCCCGACCGTCGGCGGCTACAAGGTCATGCGCCTCGACTCGTGGAACAACGGTTCGGCCGCCCGCCAGACCGAGGTCTACCACCAGCGCAAGTTCTTCGAGGGCACCTACGCGGCCAGGGTGAGGTTCACCGACGCGCCCGTCTTCGGCCCCGACGGCGACCACGTGGTGCAGACGTTCTTCACCATCACCCCGCTCAACGCCAACATGGACCCGAACTACGGCGAGATCGACTTCGAGTACCTGCCCAACGGCGGCTGGGGCGAGCCGTCGAACATCATGTTCGAGACGACCTGGGAGACCTACCAGCCCGAGCCGTGGATCGCCGACAACGTCCACAACGAACAGCGCTACCAGCCACGCCGGCTGGCACGACCTGGTCGTCCAGGTCGGCGGGGGCCGGGTGAGGTACTTCGTCGACGGCACCCAGGTGGCCGACCACGGCGACCGCTTCTACCCGGAGACGCCGATGTCGATCAACTTCAACCTGTGGTTCATCGCGGGCGGCCTCACCGGCAGCACCGCGCGAACGCGCGTACCAGCAGGAGGTCGACTGGGTGTACTTCGCCAAGGACCGGGTGCTGAGCCCGGCCCAGGTGAGCAGCGCGGTGCAGGGCTACCGCGGCGCCGGCGTCGAGCACGTCGACAACGTGTGATCCCCAGGGTCGGCGCGGCCACGGTCGCGCCGACCTTTTGGGAGCGTTTCCATGTCCATTGTCGACGGATGGAAGTGGTGGGATGTTTCTTGTCCACCAACCGTTCCGGAACTTGAGGGAACCACACGTGCGGGTGGTCCGGTCCATCTATGCTCCGCGCCGTGACGGAACTGACAGGGATGCTGGTCGCTCAGAGATACCGCTTGTCGAGGGTGATCGGCAGCGGCGGGATGGGGCGGGTCTGGCTCGGCCAGGACGAGCTCATCGGCCGTGAGGTGGCGATCAAGGAGCTCGTGCTGCCCGCCGGGCTCGACGCCGAGCAGCGCTCGCTGCTCTGCCAGCGCGCGATGCGTGAGGCGCGGCTCGCGGGCCAGCTGAACCACCCCGGCATCGTCACCGTGCACGACGTCGTCGAGTTCAACGGCACGCCGATGATCGTGATGGAGTTCGTCCGCGGCGGGTCGCTGGCGGACCTCCTACGCGCTCAGGGCGCACTGCCCGTCGAGCAGGTCGCGTACGTCGGTTCGGCGATGCTCGGCGCGCTGCGGGTCGCCCACCAGGCCGGGATCGTGCACCGCGACCTCAAGCCCGCCAACGTGCTGCTGTCGGGCGAGCGCGTCGTGATCACCGACTTCGGCATCGCGCGGCTGACCGGCGACGTGCAGCTGACCACCGACGGCTCCATCGTCGGCACACCCGCGTACATGGCGCCCGAGCAGGGCACCGGCGCGCCGATCGGTCCCGCCACGGACATGTGGTCGCTCGGCGCCACGCTCTACGCGGCGGTGGAGGGCAGACCGCCGTTCCAGGGCCAGGACTTCATGTCCACGCTGTCGGCGCTGCTCACCCAGGACCCGCCGCCCCCGATGCGGGCGGGGCGCCTCGCTTCGCTGCTGGGCGCGTTGCTGCGCAAGAACCCGGCCGAGCGGGCGAGTGCCGACCAGGCGATGGCGATGCTGTCCGGCTCGCCCGTCGCGCCCCTTGCCCCCGCGGTGAAGCAGGGCAGTCCTGGCCGCCGCACCTTGCTGCTCGCCGGTGTCGGCGTGCTCGCGACGACCGTTGTCGGTGGTACGGCGTGGTGGGTCAACTCGCGGGGCGACGACGGCGGCGCGAGCCTGCCTTCGTCCAACGACAAGGACACGAACAACAACAACGTCCCGGCGAAGGACGGTGGCGCGGAGAAGGGTGACACCAGCACGCCCGCCGTGCCGGACGAGCCGGTCCAGCTCACCGAGCACATCCAGCTGAAGGACCACCAGGAACACGTCACGTCGATCGCGTTCAGCCCGGACGGCAAGCTGCTCGCCAGTGGTGACGGCGACCTCGGCCGCGAAGGACCCGTGGCCAGGCTCTGGGACGCCGCGACCGGTCAGCTGATCACGAAGCTCGTCGGCCCGACCGGCCCCGGCGGCGGCTCGTCGAACGCCGTGGCGTTCAGCCCGGACGGCAAGATCCTGGCCGCGGGCGGAAACCGCCTCAGCGGCAGCACCATGCTGTGGAACGTCGCCGACCGCAAGCTCATCGGCTCGTCGACGGCAGCCGGTCGATCATGAAGTACCTGACCTTCAGCCCGGACGGCAAGACGCTCGCCGGCCTGACCCACACCGGCGACCTCAACCTGTGGGACGTCGCGACCCGCGGGCTCAAGATCGGTCTGCCGGAGTCGCGCAGCTACAACGTGGTGTACAGCCCGGACGGCAAGCTGATCGCCCACGGCGGCACCAAGGGCGACGAGGTCAAGATCTCCGACGCGGCGACCGGCAAGGCCCTCGGCACCATCAACGACGGGACCGGCGCGGACGTGGCGTTCTCCCCGGACGGTAAGACCATCGCCGTCCCCGACGCCGACGGAACGAACAGCATGCAGCTCTGGGACGTCGCCACCGGCAAGAACAAGGCGGTCTTCGAGCGGACCGAGGAGATCGCGCTCACCTCGGTGATGTACAGCCCGGACGGCAAGACCATCGCCGCCTGGGGCCTTGGCAACGTCATCAGCTCTGGGACGTGAAGTCGAGAAGGTCCGCGCCACCTGCATCGGCGCCGCCGGCAACATCGAGTGCGTGACGTTCGACCCTGCCGGTACGCGGATCGCGTGCGGCGGTGCGGACTCTATGATCCGCATCTGGAAGCTCTGAGGGGCCTCAGCGGACGATCCCGAATAGTGGATCACCAAGCGGACCTGCGGGCACGGGCTCTACAGTCCGTGCATGCGACACGTGCTCAAAGGCGCGGTGCTGCTCCTTCTGCTGATGCTGACCGCTGCCGGGCCGGCGAGTGCGGTACAGGAACAGCCCGTCGTCCGCAGTTGGTACCGAGGGGACGTATCCACCGTTCTCGTTCCACGACCCGCAGACGCAGGAGCTCACCGGGTACGACATCGAGGTGGTCAAGGCGATCGCCGCCAAGGCCGGTTGGCGGATCGAGTTCGTCGAGACACAGTGGGACGCGATCTTCCCGGCGCTGGACGCGAACCGGATCGACCTCATCGCCAACCAGGTCTCGATCAACGACGAGCGCAAGGCCAAGTACGGGCTGTCGGACACCTACACCTACTCCCGTGGTGTGGTCGTGCGGCGGACCGGCGACGATCGGATCAAGTCGCTCGCGGACCTGAGCGGTAAGACGACCGCGCAGTCGAGCACCAGCAACTGGGCGAAGGTCGCGAAGGGCGCCGGGGCGAACGTCGAGGCGGTCGAGGGGTTCGCGCAGGCCGCGGCGTTGCTGACGCAGGGCCGGGTCGACGCGATCGTGAACGACAACATCGCGGTGCTCGACTATCTGGCGTCCACGGGCTCGAAGGACATCGAGATCGCGGGGAACGCCGAGGACAAGGGCAGCGAGCAGGTGCTGGCGTTCCGCAAGGGCGACGAGCAGCTGCGGACCCAGGCGAACCAGGCGATCACCGCGCTGAAGGCCGACGGCACGCTGAACGGCATCTCGCAGAAGTACTTCAAGGCCAACGTGTCCGTGGCCGACGGCGGTGACGCGGACCTCTCGCAGGGACGCGGGCCGCGCGGCACGTGGGACGTCATCAGGACCACGGCGTGGCCGATGTTCGTCGGCCTGGTCAAGGTGACGATTCCGTTGACGGCGCTGAGCTTCGCGATCGGCCTCGTGCTGGCGTTGCTCGTGGCGCTGGCCCGGATCTCCAACTACAAGGTTTTGTCCGGGCTGGCCCGCGGCTTCATCTCGATCATTCGCGGCACACCGTTGCTGTTGCAGCTGTTCATCGTCTTCTACGGGCTGCCGCAGGTCGGGTTGAAGTTCCCGCCGTTCACCGCCGCCGTGATCGCATTCAGTCTCAACGTCGCGGGCTACGCGGCCGAGGTGATCAGGTCGGCGATTCTCGCGGTGCCGAAGGGACAGTTCGAGGCGGCCGCCACGATCGGGCTCGGATATCCGCAGACCCTCAGGCGCATCATCCTGCCGCAGGCGGCGCGGACCGCGGTGCCGCCGTTGTCGAACACGTTGCTGTCGTTGCTGAAGGACACCTCGCTGGGGTCGGTGGTGCTGCTGACCGAGCTCTTCCGTGAGTCGCAGCTGGCGGCGGCCGAGAGCAACGAGTTCCTCGTCCTGTACTCGTTCGCAGGGCTCTACTACTGGGTGATCTGCGTGGCGTTGTCCGCCGGTCAGAAACGACTCGAAACCCGACTGAGCAGGTACGTGATCGCATGACGAGTCCCCGCATCCGAGTGCACGGCCTGGAGAAGTCCTTCGGTGACAACCAGGTTCTGCGCGGCATCGACTTCTCCTCCGAGCAGGGCACCGCGACCGTCCTGATCGGACCGTCCGGCTCGGGCAAGACCACGGTGCTCCGCTCGCTCAACGCGCTGGAGACGCCGGACAAGGGTGTGATCGGCATCGACGACGTCGAGGTCGACTTCTCCCGGTTGCCGCCGGGCAAGGCGGGTCGCAGGGAGGAGTCCCGCCTGCGTGCCCAGAGCGGCATGGTCTTCCAGGCGCACAACCTCTTCCCGCACCGCACGGTCCTCGAGAACATCGTCGAGGGCCCGGTCGTCGCCCAGAAACGGCCGCACGAGGAGGCCGTCGCCGACGCTCGCGCGTTGCTGGAACAGGTGGGTTTGGGCGACCGTGCGGACGCCTACCCGGCCCAGCTCTCCGGCGGCCAGCAGCAACGGGTCGGCATCGCCCGCGCACTGGCGTTGAACCCGCGCGTGGTGCTGTTCGACGAGCCGACCTCGGCGCTCGACCCCGAGCTGGTCGGGGAGGTGCTGGCGGTCATCAAGGACCTGGCCGCGCAGGGCTGGACGATGGTGATCGTCACGCACGAGATCCGGTTCGCGGAGAACGTGGCCGACCAGGTTCTGTTCCTCGACGGCGGGCTCATCGTCGAGGACGGTCCGAGTGCGCAGGTGATCGGGGATCCGCGGGAGGAACGGACGCGGCGGTTCCTCAAGCGCATCCTCGATCCGGGCTGACGACCCTTAACACCTGAGTCCGGACAGCATGGTCGTGACCATCGTCATCACGATCACGCCGATGATCGCGGCCACCCCGCCGACCGCGGGTTTCGACCGCTGGGCCACGTGCGCGACGGGCACGGGCGGCGGCACGGGCGCTGACGGCTGCTCGACGACCGGCAACGGCGCCGACAGCGACGCGATGCGCACCACCGCCGAGTCACTGATGACGAGTGCGGTACCCGGCGGACCGCCGGACACGGTCAGCCTGGCGTCGAACGCGTCCGGGAGATCACCGACCTGCGCCGCGAACGCGTCGACGCGGCGAGCGGCTTGAGCACCACCGGGCAGCTCATGCTCGTCGCCACGCTGCTGGGAGCCGCGGCCATGATCGCGTTCCCGCTGCTCGTCGGATTCACGGCCCGGTTGCGGCACGTCGTGCAGTGACCATCACCGCGGGTGTGCTGGGGCGTGAGTCTGTGTCGGGATGGCGCACCCGTTCAACGGCCGGCTGCGGGTCGAACCGGAGGCCTTCACCAGCGTGTCCGAGGAACTGGCCCGTATCCCGGTCGACTGGTCGTGAGTGGTTTCCGTCGCCAGAGCGACGGAAACCACTCACGATGTCCTTATCCGAACCAGCGCTCCAGCTGCTTCTCCAACTCCTGCTGATCCTCACCGACCCACGCGACATGCCCGTCCGGCCGCAGCAGCACGGCGGGCACGTCGAGCGCCTCGCTCACGTCGACGACGTGGTCGACCCGGTCCGCCCAGCCGCCGGCCGACAGCGCGCCGGTCTGGTCGAGCAGGAGCCCGCGACCCGCACGCATCAGCTCGTACAGACGCCCCTGCTTCAACGGCATGTCCCGCAACCGCTTACCCAGCAACGGATGGCCGTCGCCGAAGTCGTAGCGGACGTCGATCGCGGTGATCTTCGCGGTCAGGTACCGGTTGACCTCCGGGATGTCCATCAGCTCGGCGACCAGCCGCCGCACGGACTGCGGGCCCGGCTCGGTGGACATCAGCTGCACCTGTGCGCGGGTGTTCTCGAGCACGGCGAACCCCACCGGGTGCCGTTCGGTGTGGTAGCTGTCGAGCAGGTCGTCGGGCGCCCGGCCGTTGACCGCCGCGGCCAGTTTCCAGCCGAGGTTGAAGGCGTCCTGGATCCCGAGGTTGAGACCCTGGCCGCCGGTCGGCGGGTGGATGTGCGCCGCGTCGCCCGCCAGGAACGCACGGCCCTTCCGGTAGGTCTCGGCCTGGCGGGTGGCGTCGCCGAAGCGGGAGGACCAGCGGAGTGAGTGCACGCCGAAGTCGGTGCCCGCGACAGCCTTCAGCCGGCTTTTGAACTCGTCGAGCGTCGGTGCGGTGCGGTTCTCCGTGGCGTCCTCGGCGCTCACGATGGCCCGGACCCGGCCCTCGCCGATCGGCCCGACGCCGAACCACGTGTTGGTCTTGCGGATCTCGGTGACCAGGGCCGTGATCTCCTCGATCGGCATGGTCGCCTCCATCTCGCCCAGCAGCGACACCCTCCTGGTCGGCTCACCGGGAAAGTCGATGCCGAGCAGCTTGCGGACCGTGCTCCGGCCGCCGTCGCAGCCGACGAGATACCGGCCGCGCAGCTCGGTGCCGTCGGCCAGTGCCGCGGTCACACCCTCGTCGTCCTGGGTCAGCGCGACCACCTCGCTGCCACGCCGGACCTCGGTGCCGAGTTCCGCGGCGCGTTCGGCCAGCAGCCGGTCGGTCACGGGTTGATGGATGCCGAGGACGTAGCCGTGTGCGGTGTCGAGCCCGGACGCCATCGGCTTGCTGATGCCCGCGAAGAAGCCGCCGACCTCGTACTTCGTGCCCAGCGCGAGGAAACGGTCCAGCAGACCGCGCTGGTCCATCACCTCGATGCTGCGCATGTGCAGGCCGAGCGACCGCACGACCTTGCTCGGTTCCAGCTCCCGTTCCAGCACGACCACGCGCACATCGTGCAGACGCAGCTCGCTGGCCAGCATGAAGCCGGTCGGTCCGCCACCCACGATGATCACGTCGAACATGGAAATCCCCCGTTTCACTGGCGTGTGCCGGCGAATCATGGGGCATCACCGGGGTCTTGCGGCAAGACCCCCTGTGCGGTATACGTTAGAGGTGGCAGGGAGACTTCTCCCTGCTTTTGTCGTTTGTGGAGCGACTCAGTCGAGCAGTTTCTCCAGCGTGATCGGCAGATCACGGATCCTGCGACCGGTGGCGTGGTGCACCGCGTTCGCGATGGCCCCGGCGACACCGACGATCCCGAGCTCGCCGATGCCCTTCGCGCCGAGCCCGCTGATGATTGTGTCCGGGTGGTCGAGGAACCGCACGTCGATGGGCGGGATGTCGGCGTGCACCGGCACCAGGTACGAGGCGAGGTTGGCGTTGGCGAACCGCGCGGTCGCGTGGTCGATCTCCGTCGCCTCCAGCAGCGCCTGGCCGATGCCCATCACGACGGCGCCGTGGATCTGGCTGCGGGAGGCCTTGGCGTTGATGATCGTGCCCGCGTCCATCACCGACAACCATCGGGTGACGCGCGGTTCACCGGTCCACCTGTGCACGCGGACCTCGCAGAAGTGCGCGCCGAACGAGCGGAACCCGTGCTCGGGGTCGACCAGCCGCGGTGAGGTGCCGACGGCCTCGACACCGCCGACGTCGCACCTCGTGAGCAGGGTGCCGAAGCTCGTCGTCACGCCGCCGGACGACACGCTGCCGCCCTGATAGACCACAGTGGACGGATCCTTGCCGTGGAACGGTGAACGCGGGTTGTCCACCGCCAGCTTGATCAGCTCGGCCTGCACGGCCTTGGCGGCGACCTGCACGGCCGGGCCGTTGGTGCAGGTCGAGTTCGAGCCGCCCGCGTTGGCGGCGGCCGGCGAGGTGGAGTCGCCGAGCTCGGGCCGGACCCGGTCGACCTCGATGCCCAGCGCGTCCGCGGCGAGGATCGCGAAGACCGTGTACTGGCCGGTGCCCAGGTCGGCCGCGGTGCCCGACACCGTCGCGGTGCCGTCCGGGAGCAGCCGCACCTTGATCGACGCCAGCCCGCGTGACGCGCCGTACGTCGCGGTGCCCATGCCGGTGCCGACGAGCCAGTCGCCGTCGACGGTCGCCCGTGGCTGTTTCGGCCGCTTCGACCAGCCGAACTCCTTGGCGCCGAGCCGGTAGCACTCGTCGAGGTGCTTGCTGGACCAGGGTTTCCCGGTGTTCGGCACGAACGTCGCGTAGTTGCGCAGCCGTATCTCGACCGGGTCGATGCCGAGCTTGAAGGCCAGCTCGTCCATCGCGCTCTCCAGCGCGAACGAGCCGTTCGCCTCACCCGGCGCGCGCATCACCGTCGCCGCACCCAGATTCAGCGGCACGATGGTCTTGGTGACGCGGATGTTCGGGCTGGCGTAGGTCGTGAGCGTCCAGTTGGCGACGGACTCGGACCAGTTGCCGCCGAGGCCCCTGCTGGTGATGCCGTCGTTGGTGATGGCGGTGAGCGTTCCGTCTTCCTTGCAGGTCATGGTGAGGTTCTGCTTCGTCAGCGGCCGATGCCCGGCGATCGCGAACACCTGCTCGCGGGTCAGCACCGCCTTGACCGGCCGTCCCAGCGCCCGCGACGCCGCGCAGGCCAGCGGCACCTGTGCCCAGTTGCCCCACTTGCCGCCGAACCCACCGCCGACGTGCGGGCTGAGCACGTGGATCTTCGCCGGGTCGATGCCGAGCGTCTCGGACAGCCGTCGCTGCACCAGCAACGCGCCCTGGGAGACGCTGTAGACGGTCAGGTGGTTGCCGTTCCAGGTCGCGATGGTGGCGTGCGGTTCCATCGCGCAGTGGTGGTGCACGGGTGTGGTGTAGCTGGCACTGAACGTGACCTCGCCCGCGACCTGTTCGATCCGTGCCACGCCGTCGGCAAGGACCTCCTCGACCTCCTCGACCTTGGTGGCTCGCACACCGGGAAACTCGGTGACCGGAGGTTGCTGCTGGTAGGTGGCCGTGACCAGGCCCGCGGCGTCCCGTGCCTGCTCCCAGGTCTCGGCGACCACGAACCCGATCGTCTGCCCGTAGAACCGCACCTCCTTGTCCTGCAACGGAGGCAGCCGTTCGTCGTTCTGCTCCTGGACGTAGGCGAAGAGCTTCAGCGGATTGAACGGCGTGTATACGGCGATCACGCCGGGGGAGGCGAGCGCGGCCGTCGTGTCCATGCCGGTGATCACGCCACGGCCGATCGTGCTGCCGACGAGATAGCCGTAGGTGAGGCCGGGAACCTTGGTGTCGGCGGCGTACACGGCCGCCCCGGTGACCTTGATCCGTCCGTCGACCCGGTCGGTCGGTCGCCCGATCATCGCACACCTGCCGTTTCGAGCAGCGCGCGAACGATGGCCCGTTTGACCAGCGAGACCTTGAACTTGTTGTGTTCCAACGGCCGTGCTCCGTCCACAGCGGACTCGGCGGCGTCTTCGAAGGTCCGCTCCATCGCGACGCTGCCCTTGAGCGCGTCCTCGGCGTTCCGCAGCCGCCACGGTTTCGTGCCGACCCCGCCCGCGGCGATCCGGACGTCCTGCACCACACCGCGTCTGAGGGTGAGCGCGACGGCGACGGAGGTGAGCGCGAACTCGTACGACTGCCGATCCCTGATCTTCAGATAGGTCTGCCGGGTGTTCGGCAGTGCCCTGACGACGACCTCGGAGATCAGTTCGCCCGGCCCGAGCAGGTTTTCGAGATGCGGTGTGCTTCCCGGCAACCGGTAGAAGTCTTCGAGTGGCACGACCCGCTCGCCGTCCCTGCTCGTGAGCACGACCTCGGCCTCCAGCGCGGTCAACGCCACGGCGAGGTCGCTGGCGTGGGTGGCCACACAGGCGGTGCTCGTGCCGAGGATCGCGTGGCCCCGGTTGATCCCGGTCTGCGCCGGGCACCCGGAGCCCGGCTGCCGCTTGTTGCACGGTGACGTGACGTCCCGGAAGTAGTCGCATCGCGTGCGCTGCATCAGGTTCCCGCCGATGCTCGCCATGTTCCGCAGCTGCCCGGACGCGCTCAGCAGCAACGCCTTCGCGATCATCGGGTGTTGCGCCGTGACCACGGGATGGACGGCGACGTCGCTCATCCGCTCCAGCGCGCCGATCCGCAGGCTGCCGTCGCGGACGCGGATTCCCTTGAGCGGCAGGTTGTTGACGTCGATCACCCGGTCCGGCGTCATGACGTCGAGCTTCATCAGGTCGACCAGCGTCGTGCCGCCCGCGAGGAACGCCGAGCCCGGTTTCGCGAGCCGCAACGCCTCGTTGACGCTCGAGGGCGTGGCGAAGTCGAACGCGCGCATCACCGATCACCCTCTCGGGCCTGCTTGATCGCTTCGAGGATGTTCGGATAGGCGCCGCACCGGCAGATGTTGCCGGACATCGCCTCGCGGATCTGCTCGTCGGTGCGCGCCCGGTCCTCCCGGACCACCGCGACGGCCGACATGATCTGGCCGGACGTGCAGAACCCGCACTGGAACCCGTCGTGGTCGATGAACGCCCGCTGCACCGGATGCAGCTCGTCGCCGTCGGAGATCCCTTCGATCGTGGTGACCTCCTTGCCCTGCAGCGACACCGCCAACGTCAGGCACGACAGCACCCGCCGGTCGTCGACGTGCACCGTGCACGCCCCGCACTGCCCGCGGTCGCAGCCCTTCTTCGTGCCGGTGAGCCCGATCCGTTCCCTCAGCGCGTCGAGCAACGTCACCCGCGCGTCGATGCTGAGCTCGCGGCGCTCGCCGTTGACCTTGAAGGCCACGTCGACCAACCCTGGTTCCGGAGACGGCACCGCTTCCGCGGGCGCGGCGATCGCCTCCGCGACGGGCGACGTCAGCGCGACGCCCGCGGACACCGCCGCCGCCTGTCCGAAGAACCGCCGTCTGGACAGGTCGAGCTCGTTGGCTGCCACGTGACCTCCCGTGTTCGGGGTCACACAAGCAGTAACGCTCCGATGGGTCAATGCGCCAACATGTCGAATCTGGGGTTCGGAACGAGTTCCGGTACTCATACATCGGAGGTATGTGGCCGTTTTGTCCGGATCTGTCGTCGGTGACCGTTCATCCCGCTGAATCCCGGAGTTCGACCGCACCGTCCTCACCGGACCCCTACGCGGTTGTCCACTTCAGGTAGGACCTGGTGATCGTCCTGGAGGCCGATGCCGGGTGCGTCCGAACGGACCTAGCCTCGGGCTTCCAGCTCCGGCACCGCGTAGATCAGGTGGTCGATCAGCCCAGTCCGTGAAGTCCACGTAGTCGGGCATCGGCACGTACTCCACCGGCCGCTCGCCGAACCACGACTCGACGGTCGCCCGGTCGCTTTCGTGGTGCACCACGATGAACCTGGTCTCCGGCCGCATCGCGTCGATCACCGAACGGTAGCCCGCCGCCAGCTCGGCCGTGTGCACGCCGTAGGAGGGGAACGAGAGCAGCAACTGGTCGATCGACCCTGACCACGAGGAGACCAGGCTGGGCCGGGCGATGCCGGGAGCCTTGGCGCGCAACAGGTTCAGTGTCCAGACGCGGGACGGGTCGACGGCGGGGGAGTCCGTGATCTTGGAGGGATAGGCGTGAGAAAAGTTCTGTCGCTGATAGCCGCGATGACAATGGCGTTGGTCGTGGTGCACGTCCCGCAGGCCTCGGCGGCCACGAGCGTCACCTTCACACCGCAGACCGTGCTGGGGCCGGGCATTCCGCGCGACGGGTCGAAGTCCGAGCAGAACGTCGTGGCGCTCGGGTCGGTCACGTTGAACATGACCAGCACCCAGACCGCCTACGTGGTCTCGGTGATGCGGGTGAACAACGCGACGATTCGCACGTTGTTCGACAACGAGATCGTCTGCAAGTGGGCGGGCGGCAGCAAGGACATGGTGCTGGGCCAGAACGTCTACCACAAGGGCAGCGGAAGTCCACAGTGGGAGGACACCTCGCTGACCACCCGGTACCTGGTGCACCCCGGCGTCACGGGCACCGTCACCTGCAGCGCCTACATTCGCACGGCCTCGCTGGGCTACGACAACTCGATGGTCCGTCTCGTCAGCGGCTCGCTGTGGTTCGCCGACACG
Organism: uncultured Chitinophagaceae bacterium; assembly: GCA_963800635.1. Lineage (GTDB taxonomy): Bacteria > Bacteroidota > Bacteroidia > Chitinophagales > Chitinophagaceae > Ginsengibacter. The sequence continues at coordinate 38,381 of CAWDCB010000011.1, read as the reverse complement.
TCGGTCGACAACACCACCACCGGTGAACCCGCGCAGGCCGGCACCGCGCGCGGCGTGCACAACGTGAACGCCGCGGGCCCGATCCTCCGCGATCCCGCGTTGCCGACGTTCGACCTGGCGCCCGGCTTCAAGGGGCTGAGTGTGTTCGGGGACAACGAGTACATGATCTGTCACCCCAACGGGCCGTATGACAAGAACGGTTCGTCCAGGGCGTCGTTCACGCTCTACGTCAACCAGTGGCAGGCCGACGGGACGCTGTGCCACTCGGACAACTCCACCAGCGAGACGCTGACCGTTCCCTACTACGTGCACCACGTCTCCGTGCCGTTGCACAAGCCGGACTTCCAGGTCCGGACGGGCAACGGCTGCATCACGCGGTTCAACGCCTACGTCATGGTGCGGTGACTGTCCGGTGAAACGGGCGCGGTGCAGGGAGTCGCAGTCGGCCTGACCGACTCACGTGGTTCCGCGGCCAAGCACGACTCGGACATGAGCCACATCTACGCGGTTCCGTTCGTCTGATCTACTGGCGGTCATGCCTTCCACGGAGTCCGATGTCGTAGCCACTCTGCGCGCCGCAGGGTGTGTGTTCGCCGAGGACGAGGCACGTCTGCTTCTTGACGCCGCACCATCTCCCGAGCAGTTGCGGGAGATGGTGCGGCGCCGCGTCGAGGGCGAACCACTCGAGGTCATCGTCGGGTGGGCGGAGTTCCTGGGTCATCGCATCGAGATCGACGCACGTGTGTTCGTGCCGCGCCAACGCTCGGCCTTCGTGGTGGAGCAGGCCGTCGAGGGAGCACGAAGTGGCGCGGTGGTGCTCGACCTCTGCTGTGGTGCCGGTGCGCTGGGACTGGCGGTCGCGGCCAGGGTCGAGAGCGCGGAGCTGCACGCCGCCGACATCGAACCCGCGGCGGTCAAGTGCGCTCGCCGCAACGTCGCCGAGCGGGGCCAGGTGTACGAGGGTGATCTGTACGAACCGCTGCCTGCCACGTTGCGCGGGCGGGTGGACATCCTGGTCGTCAACGCGCCGTACGTGCCCACCGACGAGATCGCGATGATGCCCCCGGAGGCCCGTGACCACGAGCCGATGGTCGCGCTGGACGGCGGCGCGGACGGCGTCGACGTGCACCGCAGGGTCGCCGCCGGGGCACGGCACTGGCTCGCGCCCGGTGGTCGTCTGCTGATCGAGACGAGCGAGCACCAGGCGCCGCTCACCGCCGCGGCGATGGCGGACAACGGGCTGACTCCGCAGGTCAGGACGTCGGAGGAGTGCTACTGCACGGTGGTCATCGGAACAAACCCCGCCTAGCGGCGCCGGAAATGTGATGATCGGCCGATGACTGGGGATCAGGCCGATACTTACCTGCGCACCGCCGAGTCTGCCTGGCGGTGGGTGCTGGACCAGGTGCGATACGACGACGGCGCCGTGTGGATTCCGGAGTCGCCGGGCGCCGAGCTGGACCCGGACCACCGGAACGGCATGTACGGAGGCGTCGGCGGGCTGGCGTGCGCGCTGGCGGAGATCCGGCTGAGTCGCGGGTGGACAGAAGAGGAGCAGCGGCTGGCGGACGCGATCAGCGCCCAGGTCGTCGCGGGGATCGAGACGTCCACCGACTACAGCCTCTTCAACGGGCTGGTCAGCGTGATCGGCACGGTGACCGCGCTGGGCGCGCCCGCACCGGGTGCCGCCGTCTCGAGGATTCTCGAACTGGTGACACCGGACGGATGGCCGCAGACCTTCACCGAGGGGCGATACCTCGACGACGCCCGTGTGAACGACGTCGTGCTCGGCACGGCGGGGATCCTGCTCGGCGCGGTGTGGGCACGGCGCCACGGCGCCGAGGGCGCGGACGAGCTCGCCAAGGTGGCGGCCGAGGTGCTGCTGGCCGAGCGGGAGGTCACGGCTGACGGCCTGAACTGGCGCATGGTCCCGTCGAGGTTCTCGACGAGGGAACGGCAGATGCCCAACTTCTCGCACGGGCTCTCGGGTGTCGCGACCGCGCTGGCGGTGGCCGGCGCCGAGTTCGGCCTGCCCGAGCTGGTCGACGCCGCGGCCGCGGGCGCGCGGCACCTCGTGACGCTGGCGGAGGTCGGTGACGGTTTCCGGGCGCCGCTGGGGATTCCGCTCCCGGACGGTTACGAGGAGTTCAGCTACGGCTGGTGTCACGGCCCGGCCGGAACCTCGTTGCTGTGGCTCGCGCTGGAGCACGCGGGTGTGTCCGAAGTGGCCGGTGTGCCCAACGCGGAGTGGCATCGGCGGTGCCTGCACACCGTCCGCGCGAGCGGCCTGCCCGAGCGCCTGCACCCCGGCTTCTGGGACAACGACGGTCGCTGCTGCGGCACGGCGGGCGTGGGGGACCTGCTGCTGGACGCGTCGCACCGGACCGGTGAACAGAAAGACCTGGCGTTCGCGCTGCACCTGGCGGACGTGCTGGTCGAACGCGCGGTGCCGGACGGTTCCGGCGTCTGCTGGCGGTTCATCGAGCACCGCGAAGAGGAGTCCCTGCTGCCACCGGGAATCGGCTGGATGCAGGGCGCGGCGGGGATCGCCGGCTTCCTGTTCCACGCGAGCCGTGCAGCGCGAGGTGAGGTGACGGTGGTGCCGCGGATGGATTCCTGGTGGGTGCTGTCAGGCGCTGCCAGCCGCTGACAGCGAGCTGTGCGCGCCCTGCCGGCGCGCGGGCGCAGAGTCCTCCTCGACACAGGGGAGGAACGCGCGATGACACTGGCGATCAGGGCAGAAGGCCTGGTCAAGCACTACGGGGAGACCAAAGCCCTGGACGGGGTGGACCTCGAGGTGCCGGAGGGGAAGGTCGTGGGAGTGCTCGGGCCGAACGGCGCGGGCAAGACCACGGCGGTGCGGGTGCTGGCCACGTTGCTGGACGAGCCGACCACCGGGCTGGACCCGCACGCCCGCAACGAGGTGTGGGCGGTGGTGCGCAAGCTCGCCGCGAACGGCACCACCGTGCTGCTCACCACCCAGTACCTGGAGGAGGCTGCTCAGCTCGCGTGCCTGCGCGATCCGGCCGAGGCGGAGGACGACCTCCGCCTTCGCGTACATCACCATGAACGCCAGCTGCTCGTTGCCGCGCTCCTCGACGAACCGCTCGGCCTCGGCCAGCTCCCGTTCCGCCGCGGCGTGGTCACCGAGCCGCGCGTACTCGACCGCGAGCCGCCAGCGCTGCTGGATCACGTCGTCGGACGACCGCAGTTCCAGCGCGACCGCGAAGCCACGCTCGTAGAGTGCGATCGCCGCCCGGTTGTCGCCGGTGTGGGAGGCGAACGCGGCTTTCATGCCGAGCGTCATCGCCGAACCCCAGCGGTCTCCGATGGCCGCGAACTGCTCGTACGCGCGGTCACGGGCGTCTTCGGCGCCGTCGAAGTCACCCTCGTCGACCAGGATGAAGCTCAACGCCCAGTCCGCCGCCGCCCGCGCCCACGGCAACGCCACGCGCACACGACCAGCTTTCCAGATCCACCGGGCCGGGCCCTTGCCTAATGGGTCACGGTGACGACGATCTTGCCGATGTGAGTGCCCGCCTCCATGTAGCGGTGCGCGTCGGCGATCTCGGTGAGGTCGAAGGTGCGGTCGATCATCGGCGTGAAGGAACCGGTGGCGAGTCCCGCGTTGACGAACGCGACCGCGCGGCGCAGGCGTTCGGCGTCCCAGGTGATCGAGTGCATCGTGTACATGCGGCTCGTGAGCTGCGGGTAGGCGTGAGCGTTGGGCAGCGGCGTCGGACGCGGGTCGAGCGCGCCGTAGACGACCAGGTGGCCGCCGGGTGCGATGGCCTGCGCGATGGCCTCGACGCCGGGCCCCGCGACCGGGTCGAACGCCAGCCGGACGCCCTCGCCGCCGGTGATCTCCTTGACGCGGGTGGGGAGGTCCTGGTCGTCGGTGACGATGACGTCGGCGGCACCCGCGTCGAGTAGACGCTGTTTCTTACCGGGCGAGCGCGTGGTGGCGATCGGGATCGCGCCGATGTGCCGGGCGATCTGGATGGCCGCCAGGCCGACGCTGCTGGCGGCGGCGCTGATCAGCACATGGTCGCCCGGCCGCACCTCACCGGTCTCGAAAAGTGGCCCGTACGCGGTGATGTAGGCCATCCACACGGCCGCGGCCCGCACCGCGTCGACGCCTCCCGGACGAGGGAAGACGGCGTGGGCGGGCACGATCACGTGGTCGCCGTAGGTGCCGTACCTGGTCAAGGAGAACGCGGGCACGACGGCGACCGGATCGCCCACGGCGACGTGGGAAACACCATCGCCGACCGCCTCGACCACGCCGGCGGCCTCGTAGCCGAGCGTGGCGGGGAAGACCGGTTGTTCGAAGTAGACGCCCTCGCGGAACATGATCTCGGCCCGGTTCAGGCCGATCGCGTCGACGCGGATCCGCACCTCGCCCGCTCCCGGAGCGCCCACCTCGACCTCGCGGAGCGTCAGCACTTCGGGTCCGCCGAGCCGGTCGAACTGCACAAGTCTGGCCATGGGGCCAACCTTGCCCCAAAGTTTGATGGCCGTCAAACTTTGACGGCCATCGAAGTTATGTCTCGGTGGTCGACGCGGTGACCACGGCCGACAGCAGGCCGGGGAACCGTGCCTCCATCTCCTCGTCACGCAGCGAGTTCAGCTTGGCGGTGCCCCGGTAGTGCTGCCGGAGCACGCCTGCCTCGCGCAACACGTTGAAGTGGTGGGTGAGCGTCGAGTCCGAGACCGGCGTGTCGAACGTGCCGCAGCCCTTCTCGCCACCCGCCCGCGCCAGCTGGGACACCACCATGCGCCGGACCGGGTCCGTCAACGCGTCCAGGACCTGCTGCAACGAGACCTCGGACAGCTCGGGGTGCTCAACGGTCCGCGGGGTGGTGCGGGGGCGTGCCACAAGCGACTCCTCGAGACGGCTGCTACGCGCTCGATGGTACGTCCAGCGCCCGAGTTTGTAGTTCTCTCTATTGCTTCAGTGCTGACTAAAAACAACTCACTTCTCCATCTGCTTCCGGCAGATCACCTGCTGTCCAGGAGCAGCTGTGGAGGTCGCGAGCACCTTCTCGCCGTCGAGCAGGATGCTGCACGTCAGGACCTGGTTTCCCGCCGGAGTGGCGCTGACCTCGGCCTGCTGGCCGGAGTTGACCACGACCACGATCTTCCACGGGGGCGTGACGTCCGCCGAGGCCTTGTTCGGGGCGTTCCGCTTGTACCGGTCGGGATTCTCCAGGTAGCTGACCTTCACCGGCGTGCGGCCGGCCTGGGCGGTCACCTCGTAGGTGATCGCCCAGGCCTTGCCGCTGATCTCGGACCAGCCGATCTGCTTGATCGCGACCACGAACCCGCCTACCACCAGGATCAGCGCGCCGACCACTGCGAACGTCTTCACGCCGTCCAACGGTATTCGCGATCATCTACTCCGGCATCGTTCGCGGGTTGGACTCGCCGTCATCCTCGGGAGCTATGCCGGAACGGTCCACCGCTGGTTGGCCCCGCCGGTGCAGGACCAGATCTGCAGTCTGGCGCCGTTGGCCGTGCTGTTGTCCCGCACGTCCAGGCACTTGCCGCTGCCGACGTTCACCAGCGTGCCGTTGGACGCCGTCCAACGCTGGTTGCCGCCGCCGAAGCAGTCCCACAGCTAGGCGTTGTCGTGGGCGATGGAGAACCGCGACAGGCTCGGGTCGGCCGCGCCGTCGTTGTAGGTGTAGAAGCTGCGGGAGAAGTCGGTGGCGCCGATCGGCTGGCGCAGGAAGCTCACGCCGATGCCGCGCACCGGGTCGAACAGCGTGCGCATGGTCTCGGCTTTGACCGTGGGTGTCAGGCCCGCCAGCACGGCGGCCGACGAGTCGGTGATCGACGCGCCGAAGCCGTCGATCGTCTGGTACTCGCGGTCCGGGTCGACCACGATCGTCGGGTGCGTCGACTGCGTACTGCGCTGACCGCCTGCGGCACATCGAACCCGCCACGGCGGCCGGGAAGCGTGCGGCCGCCGAGATCCTCGATCAGGAACCTCGGCCGACCGCCATCGTGTGCTTCAACGACAAGGTCGCCGTCGGCACGATGCAGGCCGCGCGCGAACGCGGCCTGCGGGTGCCCGAGGACCTGTCCGTGGTCGGGTTCGACGACATCGACCTGAGCGAGGCGACGGACCCGCCGCTGACCACCGTGCGGCAACCGTTGCAGGAGATGGGAAGCATCGCTGTCACCCAGCTCATGCGGATGCTCGACGGGCACCGCCCGGAGGCGCTGCACATCGAGCTCGCCACCACGTTGGTCGTCCGCGGCTCTACGGCCCCAATATCAAATCTTCAGGGTGATCGACTGACCCTTCCTGAGCTTGATCCGCTTCGACCAGCGCCCGGCCCGCACCTCGGTCTCCGTGCCGCCGACACTGCGCACGACGACGCTGGTGACCTTGGAGTCGCGCCACGTCAGGTCGACGGTGAAGCCGCCGCGCGCACCGATTCCGGTGACCGAGCCGGTCTTCCACGCCGAGGGCAGCGCGGGCAGCAGGTCGATCACGCCCGGCCGGGAGTAGAGCAGCATTTCGAGCATCGCGGCCGGAGCGCCCAGGTTCGCGTCGATCTGGAAGATGGACCGGTCGCCGAAGCTGTACATGTCGAAGAAGTTCGGCGCGCTGCCGTTCGCGAAGTTCACCGACGGCCGCATGACGGTCAGCACCAGCTGGTAGGCGCGGTCGGCGTCACGCAGCCGCGCCCAGCACGCCGCCCGCCACGCGCAGCCCCAGCCGAAGCTCTCCATGCCGCGGGTGATCAGCAGCTTCCGCACGCCGTCCAGCAGTGCGACTGGTGATTTGTCGTGGGTGATGCGGTCGCCGGGGAAGAACCCGACGAGCGGCGACAGGTGCCGGTGGGTGGTCTCGCCGAGGTCGTCCGGCGACATCCACTCCTGCAGCATCCCGGTCTTCGGGCTGACCTCCGGCAGGTACAGCCGGTTCCGCATTGCGGTGATCCTGCGGCCGTAGGCCTGGTCGCGGCGCAGCACGTCGGTCGCGGTCCGGTACTTGCCGAACAGGTCGTGCACGATCTCCTGCGCGTAGCTGATGCCACGCGCGTCCTGCGGCCCGTGCTCGGGTGACCAGTCGTGGTCGTCGACGAGACCCTGTGGTGTCTCGACGAGTCGTGCTTCCCAGAACTCGCAGGCGCCCTTGAGCAACGGGTAGATCTTGGCCAGGTAGTCGCGGTCGAGCGTGTACTCGTAGTGCTCGAAGAGCGACTGGCACAGCCACGCGTTGCCCGCCGGGTGCCACCACCAGCCGTTGCCGCCGTAGATGTTGGTGGAGAAGGCGACCGTCCACCCGGCGACGCGGTTGTTGGTGTTGCGGAACCGGTTGCGCTCGTCCTGGAAGAACGCCTGCGTCTGGTTCGACCACGCGGGCAGCTGCGCGAGGCAGTAGTCGGCGAACGGCTCGAAGCTGTCCGACAGCGCGGCCCGGTCGGCGAGCCAGTAGTTCATCTGGACGTTGATGTCGGTGTGGTAGTCGCTGTACCAGTCGGGATTGTTGTTCGACAGCCACAGACCCTGCAGGTTCAGCGGCAGGTTGTCGCGCGAGCCGGTGATCGTGAGGTAGCGGCCGAACTGGAGGTAGCTCGCCTCCAGCTCCGGGTCCGGAACGTTGCTCGACGCCCGTGCCTGCAACCGGGCCCACGTGTCCATCGCGCGCTGGGCATCGGTGGAGCGGCCCAGATCGACGCGCTGGCGGTCGTACCTCTTGCGGTAGTCGGCGACGTGCGTGCGCAACAGGGCATCGGCCTTGTCGCGAACGGCCGCCTTGCCCAGAGCGATGGCGGCGGGTTCCACGAGCGGGTCGAGGAAGCCTTTATCGGCCACTGGCACGTAGTTCGTGCCGCCGGAGAACACGATCACGAGGTCCGAGCACCCGGTGAACGACAGCTTCGCGCCGTCCACCTTGACCGTCCCATCAGGACTGTAGGCGGTCACGACACCGCTGTAGGCCAACCGGTTCGTGAACGACCCGGTGAAGACGGCGGCGGTGTGCGGTGCGTCGCCGACGGCCGGTTCGCCGTGCGCGCCGGCGAGCGTGACGGTGCCGGTCTGGTTCGGCCCGACGAGCCGGACGATCACGACGTCGTCGGGGTGGCTCGCGTAGATCTCGCGCCGGTACTTCTTGCCGCCATGGCTGTACGTGGTGGTGACGAGGCCGTTGCTCAGGTCGAGCGCCCGGCGGTACCCGGTGGCGCCCGCGTGACCCGGCACCTCGATGAACAGCTTGGCCAGCAACGAGAACGTGCCGAAGTGCGTCGGGTCGTACGGGAACTGGCCGTCACCGTCGAGCGCGTCGTTGAGCTCGCCGGTCCACAGCGTCACGTCGGTCAGGTACAGGAAGTCCCGCTCGACCCCGCCGCCGACGAGCGCGCCGAGCCGCCCGTTGCCGATGGGCAGGCCCTGCTCGATGATCTTCGCCTCGTCGGCGGGTGCCGGGTACCAGAGCGTCGTGGGGTTGGCGTTGAGCGGATTGCCGGAGGGCCGCTGGGGAGCGGCGTGTGCGGTGAACGTGGGCAGGACGAGAGCGCCCAGACCCAGTGCCCCGGATGCCTTCAGGAAGGCGCGACGGGAGGACATCGTTGTGCTCCTTGAAGGTCAGAAGTTGGTCAGGTGGACGGCGTTGTCCGGCCCACGGACCGCGACCCACGTCGATCCGTTCGCCCCGGCCGCCGCGCCGACCGCGCCGGTGAGTGCGTTGCTCGCGAACTGGTCGCGCTTGGACCACCAGGTCCCGGCCCCGTTGACGAGGTCCTGCTGCCACAGCGTGTAGTCGCTGCCGCGGACGAAGACGTTGACCCGGTCACCGTTGGCGAGGGCCGTCGGGCTGCCGCTGATCACACCGCCGAGCGAGGTCCACGCGGACCAGCCGTTCGCGGTGCGCCGCCGGTACCAGGCGGAGTCGTCCTGCAACCGGACCGTGACGAACGTGCCGGAGGCGACGGTCGCCGCCGAGGGCCTGCCGTAGATCTGCTGGTTGCCGGGCGAACCGACCGACGTCCAGCCACTTGCCTTGTCCCGCGTCCACACCCGGCCGTCGGCGCCGCGGCCGAACAGGTTCCAGCTGTCCGGTCCGGTGAACGCCACCGACACCGAGTCGGTCAGCGTGCCGCCGAGCGACGTCCAGTTGCCCCACTTGTTGTTGCGGTAAGTCCGTTGGTAGGCAACGTTGTCGGTGCCGCGGACGAAGAGGTCGATGCGGCCACCGGCACTGGCGAACGCGGAGGGCTGGCCGAGGATCTGGCCGTTCTTCGGTCCGCCGAGCGTGACCCAGCCGCGCCACTCGCCGCCCACCATCGACCGCTGCTGCAAGCGTCCGGACGTGTCCCGCGCGAAGACCGCCGCGTTCTGGTCGTCCCACCTGACCAGCGCCGGGCTCGCGGACGTGGTGCCGCCCAGGTCGGTGCCGGGGACGGCGGTCTCGCCGCGCAGCTTCAGGAACGCGGTGCCGTGCGCGGGCACGGTCACGGTGTACGAACCGGTGGCGCGTGCCGCGGTCGGCACGGGCCCGCAGATCGCGGATCGCGATGTCGCCCTTGAGGCCGGCGTCGGCGAAGTTCACCGTCATCTCGGCGGGCGCCTCGCCGCGGTTGAGCAGCGCCACCGCCCGCTCACCCTTGCCGGACAACACCTTGCTGTACACGTTGTCCGCTCGCGACCCGGACACCCTGGATGGCCAGCGGGTCCTGGTCGACCGCGATGATCTCCGGGTTCTTCAGCGTGTCGATCATCGACGGCGGCAGCGTGCGCGGGTCCGAACCGATGATCAGCGGGGAGGCCATCACCGACCACATGACGAGCTGGCGTGGTCGACTCCTCCTCGTTGAGCTCGTAGGTGCCTTGCTCCGTCTTGCGCATCGGGATCAGGTAGTCCGGGTCGTTGTAGTGGCCGGGTCCCTGCGCGCCGGGGCGGTAGAGGTTGCGGTCCATGTTGCGCAGCACGTCACGCCAGATTCCCTCGTACGGCGTGCCGAACGCGACGTCGGTGCTGGTACGCCACGAGTCGCCGACGCGCGGGCCGTACGGTAGGCGACGTAAGCGGTCTGGTGCGGCCCGTGCGGCACGCCCCACTCGTCCGTGACCGGGTTGCAGAGGTTGAGGATCATCTTGCGCCCGGCCTTCTGCACCGCCGCCGAGAACTGCGTGAACGCGACCGCCGGGTCCATGTTCTGCGCGATCCCGCACAGGAAGTCGATCTTGATGGCGTCGAACTTCCAGTCGGCGAACTGCTTCGCGTCCGCCTCGTAGTAGCCGCCACCGCTGCCCGCCGCGCAGTTCTTGCCGTCCGAGGCTCCCGCGTCGGTGTAGATGCCCGCACGCAGTCCCTTGCCGTGCAACACCTCCACCAGCTTGGCGAGCCCGGACGGGAACCGGGCCGGGTCGGGCAGGAGCTTGCCGCTGCCGTTGCGCGGCGGGCTCGCGTTCCACCCGCCGTCGATCCACACGATGTCGTAGCCGGCTTTCGCGAGCCCGCTGCTGACGAGGAAGTCGCCGACCCCGAGCACCTTCTCCTCGGAGGCGGCACCGACAGCGAAGTAGGAGTTCCAGCCCATGTACGGAGTGCGGGCTATGCCGCTGTCGTAGTAGGTGGGCGCGCCTTGGTCGACTCCCGCGTGCTCCACGGGCGCGGCAGGTGCCGCAGCAGCAGGTGGCGTCAGCAACGTCAGGGCGATAGCGGCCGCGGTCAGCAGCATTCTCGGCATACCGGGTACCTCTCGTCGTTGAGGGCCACAGCATGCGTGTGGTCTCTCAACCGAGTCAATAATAAATACTAAATTAAGTATTCATGATCTCGTGGTGGGGCGCCCGCTCGCGATCTTGCCCGCTCGATGGTCCACTCGGAACCCATCGTCCGACCGGTTTTTTTCGTGCGAAAAGCACGTTCGTACGAACAGGCCGTACGAACGTGCTTTTCGCTCCAAACATGAGGGTGGGATCAGGCCAGGAGGAGGCGGACGGTGAGCTCGAGGCGGTTCGCGACGTCGGTCGCGGTGGCGCGGCGGGTCACCCAGGCGACCAGGTTGGACAGCCACACGTCGCTGATCACCCTGGCGATGGCCTTCTGCTCGTCCGTCGGCGCGTCGTCCGTCATCGCCCTGGTGAACATCGTCTCCATCAGCAACGCGACCCGATCGATCTCCGCGCCGGCCGAGGCGTCGGCGAAGGTGAACGCGCGCGTCATCGCCTCGGTGAGGTGCGGGTTGCGCTGCAGGCCGCGGGTGATCCGGCCGAGCACGAACAGCACGCGTTCGTAGGCGCTGTCGCCGGGAACGGTCGCGCGGTCCATCTTCTCCTGCGCGCGCTCCAGCTCGACCGCGAGGCTCGACACCAGCAGGTGGACCTTCGACGGGAAGTAGCGGTAGAGCGTGCCCAGTGCGACGTCGGCGCGGTCGGCCACGGTCCGCATCTGCACGGCGTCGAACCCGCCCTTGGAGGCCAGCGCGATGGTCGCGTCGACGATCCGCTTGCGCCGCTCGCGCTGGGAGGCCGAGCTGAGCTCGTCGCCCGCCATGAGCGCGTCCGTACGCGACTTCGAAGGTGGCACGGAGATGATCCTCCTGGAACGTGTTGCACCGGCCCGCTCATCGTACCCGACCGTTTTCCCAGGCATGATCTGTTGCCGGAATTAGAACACGTTCTATAAACTTCTTCATATCCTGGAGGAGGCCGCATGCCGATCGCCATGACCGACGAACACCACGCCCTGCGGGACAGCGTGGCAGCAGCGGCGAAGGGCGAGTGGGGTGACCTCGTCCGCGTCGGCCTCTTCGATGTGGTGCGCGAGGGCGGGAGTGTCGTCGACCTCGCCGTGATGATGGAGGCCGCCGCCGAGCATCTCGTGCCAGGTCCCGTGCTCGGCACGGCGCTTGCGAGCGTCCTGTTCCCCGGCCGCGAGGGCGTGTTCGGCTTCGGGTTCTCCGAGCGGCACGTCGTGGGCGCGGCCGAGGCGACGCACCTCCTTGTCCACACGGACACCTGGATGCTCGTGTGCGCCGACCAGGTGACGGTGCGCGAGCTCGACGCCGTCGACCTGTCCCGCTCGCTGGGATCGGTGGTGGTGAACGGTCCCGGCGAGGTCGTCGAGGACCTGGCCGATCTCGCCGTGACCCTGATGGCCGCCGAGGCGAGCGGTGTCGCCGCGTGGTGCCTGAACACCGCGGTCTCGTATGCGAAGCAGCGTGAGCAGTTCGGCCGCGCGATCGGGTCGTTCCAGGCCGTGAAGCACCTCTGCGTCGAGATGCTGTGCCGAGCCGAGCTGGCGAGCGCCGTCGCGTGGGACGCCGCCCGCGCCCCGGACCCGCTGGCGGCGGCGGTCGCGGCCGCCGTGGCGCTGGACGCGGCGGTCCGCAACGCCAAGGACTGCATCCAGGTCCTCAGCGGCATCGGCTTCACCTGGGAGCACGACGCCCACCGCTATCTGCGCCGGGCGCTGGCGTTGCGGCAACTCGCCGGTGGGACCGCGCGATGGCGTCGACGCGTGGCCTCGTTGGCGTCGGAAGGTGCCCGCCGATCCCTCTCCGTCGAGTTGGAAGGCGATCCCGCGGTGCGCGCGTTCGCCGAGGAGATCGCCTCGCTCGGTCCGGCCGTGCAACGGGAACGTCTGGCGGAGAGCGGTTACCTCGTGCCGCACTGGCCTCGTCCGTACGGTCTGGATGCCTCACCGGCCCAGCAGCTGGTGATCGACGACGAGTTCACCCGCGCCGGGGTGCGCAGGCCGGACCTGGTGATCGGCGCGTGGGCGGGCCCGACGATCCTCCGCCACGGGACCGCGGAGCAGCAGGAACGGTTCGTGCACCCGACGTTGCGCGGCGAGATCACCTGGTGCCAGCTGTTCAGCGAGCCGGAAGCCGGTTCGGACCTGGCCTCGTTGCGTACCAGGGCGATCAGGGTTGGACGGCGGCTGGCGGCTCACCGGCCAGAAGGTGTGGACCTCGCTCGCGCACCAGGCCGACTGGGCGATCTGCCTCGCCCGCACCGACCCCGACGTGGCCAAGCACAAGGGCATCACCTACTTCCTCGTCGACATGCGCACTCCCGGCATCGACGTACGTCCGTTGCGGGAGATCACCGGCGAGGCCCGGTTCAACGAGGTCTTCCTCGACGACGTGTTCGTGCCGGACGACTGCGTGGTCGGCGCGGTCAACGACGGCTGGCGCCTCACCCGCACCACCCTCGCGAACGAACGGGTCGCGATGGGCTCGGCACTGGGCGAGTCCCTTGAACGCCTGCTGGCACGTCCGGTCGAGTCGGATGGCGCGGAACGACTCGGGGAGCTGGTGGCACAGGGACTCGCGGTATCCGTGCTCGACCTGCGAGCGAGCCTGCTCCTGCTGAGCGGCCAGGATCCCGGCGCGGGTTCCAGCGTCCGCAAGCTGGTCGGCGTCCGGCAACGCCAGGACGTCGCCGAGTTCGCCGTCGAACAGCTCGGCCCCGACGGTGCGGTGGGCAGCGCGCAGGTGCACGAGTTCCTGCTCACCCGGTGCCTGAGCATCGCGGGCGGCACGACCCAGGTCCTGATGAACCTGGCCGGAGAACGCATTCTCGGTCTACCGAGGGAGCACTGATGGACTTCAGTCTCGACGACACCCAGCAGGAGATCGCGCGGCTCGCCGCCGACGTGCTGGGCCGCGAGAACGAAACACCCTGGAAAGCCTTGGGCGAAGCGGGTTTGCTCTCGCTCGCCGTGCCGGAGCGGTTGGGCGGGCACGGGCTGGGCATGCTGGAGACAGCGCTGCTGCTCACGGAGGTCGGGCGGAGAGCGGTGGACGTGCCCGCGCTGGCCACTCTCGCTCTGGGCGTGCTGCCGATCGCGCAGTTCGGCACGCCGGAGCAGCAGGACTCGTTGCTGCCGCTGGTCACCGAGCAACACGCGGTGCTGACAGCGGCGTTGAGCGAGCCTTCGTTGCCGTTACCCGCGGTACCTCGCACCGCGGCGCGGCGGGACGGCACCTCGTGGATCGTCTCCGGCGTCAAGGTCAACGTGCCACACGCCGCCACCGCCCAACGGATGCTGGTCTCCGCGATGCTGGACGACGAGCCGGGAGTGCTCGTCGTCGACCCGGCGGAACCTGAAGTGTCCATTTCGGACGGCTCGGTGCGCTTCGAAAAGGCCAGAGGCGAGGAGCTTGTCGGTGCGGCTGACGCTCTCCGCCGCTACGCGTTGGCGGGTGCCTGCGCGTTGGTGGACGGAGTCCTGGCGGGTGCGCTCGACCTGACCGTCCGCCACGTCGGCACCCGCCACCAGTTCGGCAAACCGCTGTCCACCTTCCAGGCGGTGGCGTGCCAGGTCGCTGACGTCTACATCGCCGCACGGACCCTGCACCTCGCCACGATCTCGGCCTGCTGGAGCCTCGACCACGACGACCTCGACATCGCCGCGTACTGGCTCGCGGCCGAGGCGCTGCCCGCCGTGCACACCTGCCACCACCTGCACGGCGGCCTGGGCCTGGACATCACCTATCCGATGCACCGGTTCTACGGCATGGCCAAGGAGCTGACGCGGTTCGTCGGCGGCACGGACCACCGGTTGGGAGAGATCGATGTTCATTGACCTCACACCCGAGCAACGGAAGCTGCGCGACGAGCTGCGCGAGTACTTCTCCGGGCTCGCGTTCGCGGGCACCACGGACCGGCACGACGAGGCCTACCGCACCCTGGTCCGCAAGCTCGGCGAGGACCGCTGGCTCGGCGTCGGGTGGCCGGTCGAGTACGGCGGGCGCGGGTTCGGGCAGGTCGAGCAGCAGATCTTCGTCAACGAGGCCGCGCGTGCGGACGTGCCGCTGCCGTACGTGACGCTGCAGACGGTCGGGCCGACGTTGCAGATGTTCGGGACGAAGGAGCAGAAGGAGTTCTTCCTGCCGCGCATCCTCGCCGGCGACCTGCACTTCGCCATCGGCTACACCGAACCGGACGCGGGCACGGACCTGGCGGCGTTGCGCACCAAGGCGGTCCGCGACGGCGACCACTACGTCGTGAACGGGCAGAAGACGTTCACGACGGGCGGGCACGCGTCGGACTACGTGTGGCTGGCCTGCCGTACCGGGACGACCGAGGACCGGCACCGCGGCATCACGATCCTCATCGTCGACACCACCGACCCCGGCTACTCGTGGACGCCGATCATCACCTGCGACGGCGCGCACCACGTCAACGCCACCTACTACAGCGACGTGCAGGTGCCGACGAGCATGCGCGTCGGCGAGGAGAACAAGGGCTGGCGGCTGATCACCACCCAGCTCAACCACGAACGCGTCATGCTCGGCCCGTCCGGCCGGATCGGCGCGGTCCTGGAACGGGTGCACCGCTGGGCCGCCTCACGGAACCTGCTCGAACTTCCCGACGTGCGCCGGGCGTTGGCCGAGGTCAAGGCCGTGCACCGGGTGAACGAGCTGCTCAACTGGCAGGTCTCCGGAGCCGAGGTCGAGGTGGCGGACGCGAGTGCCACCAAGGTGTTCGCCGCGGACCGGATGCAACGGGTCAACCGGCTGCTGGAGGAGGTCGTCGGCAGGCACGGCGCCGACCCGGAGTCGGCGGAACTGGCGCGCTGGCTGGACATCCAGGCCCGCCGCAACCTCGTGCTGACCTTCGGCGGGGGAGTGAACGAGATCCAGCAGGAGCTCATCGCCTCGATCGGACTGAAACTTCCCAGGGTGGTGCGATGATCGACATCGAGAAGGAAGCCGCGCGGGTGGCGGAACAGGGCGAGTCGGCACCGAGGCAGGCGCGTGATCCGGTGAACCTGCCGATGATCCGCAACTGGCTGGAAGCCATCGGCGACGAGCATCCCGGCTACACCGAGGTCGCGCCGCCCGCGATGGTCCAGGTCTGGACGATGAACGGCCTGAAGGGCGTGCGGGCGGACGATGACCCGCTCGGCGCGATGATGGCCATCCTGGACGAGGCGGGCTTCACGTCCGTCGTTGCCACCAACAGCGACCAGACCTACCACCGTTATCTCAAGGTCGGCGAGCAGCTGTCGGTCACCACTCTCCTCGAAGACGTGACGGGGCCGAAGAAGACGGCGCTGGGTGAAGGCTGGTTCGTGACCACTAGGAGCACCTGGTACGTCGAGGACGAACCTGTCGCCGAGATGCGGTTCCGGGTACTGAAGTTCCGTCCGGCCGAGAAGGCTGTCGTCAAGCCACAAGCCGCTCCGGCACAGGTGATCCGGCCCTCGATCAACAAGGACACCGAGTACTTCTGGGAAGGCTGTCGCCAGCAGGAGCTCCGCATCCAACGTTGTGGTGGCTGCGGGCTGCTACGCCATCCACCAGGCCCGATGTGTCCGGAATGTGGTGCGAGCAAACCGAAGTACCTGGTCTCGGACGGTCGCGGCGAGGTCTACAGCTACGTCGTGCACCACCACCCGCAGGTGCCGGGCAAGCAGACGCCGTTCGTGATCGCGTTGATCGAGCTCGACGAGGGCGTGCGGATGCTCGGCGAACTCGACGGCGAACCGAGCATCGGCCTGCCCGTCGAGGTCGTGTTCACCAGGGTCGACGACGACCTGACGATGCCGAGCTGGAGGCCCCGTGCGGACCGGTGATTCCCTGCCCGAGTGGCACGTGGAGGCCACGCCCACGTTCGTGATCAGCACGGCGCTCGCGACCCGTGACTTCCAGGACGTGCACCACGACCGCGACCTCGCTGTGAAACGCGGCTCGAAGGACATCTTCATCAACATCCTCACCACGACCGGCCTGGTGCAGCGGTACGTCACGGACTGGGCGGGCCCGGAAGCGTTGGTGCGTCAGGTGAACATCCGCCTCGGCGCACCCTGCTACGCCTACGACACCCTGAAGTTCTTCGGCCAGGTGATCGAACGCGTTGATTCCGACCTCACGATCGAGGTGGTCGGCCGGACAGATCACGGCGACCACGTCGTCGGCACGGTCAAGATCGAGGTGCCCGCATGAACCCCGCGATCGTCGGCATCGGCGCGACCGAGTTCTCCAAGGAGTCCGGGCGAAGCGAGCTCCAGCTCGCCGCCGAGGCGGTCCGCAACGCACTCGACGACGCCGGCCTCGAACCCTCCGATGTGGACGGACTCGTCAGCTTCACCATGGACACCAACGCCGAGATCGCGGTCGCCCGTGAGCTCGGCATCCCGGAGCTGACGTTCTTCAGCCGGGTGCACTACGGCGGCGGGGCGGCCTGTGCGACCGTCCAGCAGGCCGTCATGGCCGTGCAGACCGGGATGGCGGAGGTCGTGGTCTGCTATCGGGCGTTCAACGAACGCTCGGGCCACCGGTTCGGCCAGGTGCAGACGGCCGCCGCCGCGAACATCGACAACAGCTGGTCCTACCCGATGGGCCTCGGCACCCCGGCCGCGATGGTCGCCATGTTCGCCCGCCGCTACATGCACTCCTACGGCGCCACCTCGGAGGACTTCGGCCGGGTCGCCGTGATCGACCGCAAGCACGCCGCCACGAACCCCGACGCGTGGTTCCACAACCGGCCGATCACGCTCGACGACCACCAGTCGTCCCGCTGGATCGCCGAACCACTCCGGCTCCTCGACTGCTGCCAGGAGAGCGACGGCGGCGTCGCGCTCGTCGTCACCTCCGCCGAACGCGCCCGCTCCCTGCCTCAGAAACCCGCGATCGTCAAAGCCGCGGCGCAGGGCAGCGGCACCGACCAGTTCACGATGACCAGCTACTACCGCGACGACCTGACCGGCCTGCCCGAGATGGGTGTGGTGGCGCGCGGCCTGTGGAAGCAGTCGGGCATCCGGCCGTCCGATGTGGACGTCGCCGTGCTCTACGACCATTTCACGCCGTTCGTGCTCGTCCAACTGGAGGAGCTGGGCTTCTGCGGCAGGGGCGAGGCACGCCATTTCGTCGCGGACGGAAACCTGGAGCTGGACGGCAAGCTGCCGCTCAACCCGCACGGCGGCCAGCTCGGCGAGGCCTACCTGCACGGCATGAACGGCATCGCCGAGGGGGTGCGCCAGATCCGCGGCACCGCGGTCAACCAGGTAGCCGGAGTAGAGCACGTTCTGGTCACCGCAGGAACAGGTGTTCCGACCAGTGGACTAATTCTTGGTCAGGGCTGACACAAGCGGGTGTCCATGCGAGGCGGAATATAGATTAGGTGCCAGTAGGCGGTTGTTGAAACAAAACGATCTCGGTACGGTATCGACTGGCTGGCGGTCTCGCCAGTAAACGGGAAATCAGTTCCGGGGGGAACAATGGTATTTACCCGAAGATCGATGCTTGGCGCTTTCTCCGGTCTGGCACTTGCCGCATCAATACTGGTCGCCATTCCGGCTTCTGCCGAATCTGCTGCGAAAACCGATTCGATCGTCGGCACGTCCGCACTCGTGTGGGACGAGAAGGCCGGCGCGCAGCGCAAGGTCTCGACCGAGGACGCTCAGAAGATCGTCAACGACTACTGGACGCCGGAACGGCTCGAGTCGGCGATCCCCGCCGACGCGCCCGCAGGCAAGTCGGCCGGGGTGACGGCGGCTCCGACCGGCAAGGAGGTGACCGCCTCCAGCCCGGTGGCGCCCGCGGCGGGCGACGTGTCCACGCAGGACGCGTGGTTCTCCAACACCAACGGCAAGATCTTCTTCGTGGACCCGAGGAACAACGGCGGGTACATGTGCTCCGGCAGTTCCGTGAACACCGGCTCGAAGCGACTCGTCGTCACCGCGGGCCACTGCGCGGTCGTCGGCGGCGGCAACGGGCAGGTCATGCTGAACTGGGTCTACATCCCGGGCTACCAGCGCGGGAACCGGCCGCGCGGGACGTTCTCCGCCTACTGGTTCCACTACTCCACGGGCTGGTCTGTCAGGAACGACTGGCAGCGCGACTTCGCGATGGTCGTGACGCACAACAACGCGTCCGGCCAGCAGGTGGTCAATGCCGCAGGTGGCCACGGCTTCCGGGTCAACGGCGGCTACGGCCGTTTCGTGCACATCGCGGGCTACCCCGGAAACAAGGACGCCGGTGAAGTGCAATGGTATTGCTGGGGCACCACCGACAGGTGGCCCAGCGCCAATGCCTATCGACTCCGCTGCGATTTCGGTGGCGGTGCCAGCGGTGGGCCTTGGCTTGAGAATTACCAGCCGAATGGCCTCGGTTACGTGATCAGCGCAACGCAGGGCCTGCTCAACGGAAACAACTCCGGACCGTATTACGACAATCACGTTCTGGATGTCTTCAATGCCGCGAAAGACCACCGGCCGTAAGGAGACATCTGTGACCTCCCAGGGCACAGATGGCCCGGCCGAGGACACCGGTCCCGAGGTGACCGGTGCGCCGGCCGAGCACACCGAGCCGGACTACTGGACCGAGGAACGTATGCGCGCTGCTGAACCGGCGCCAATGCCGACACCGCCTGAGGGCCAGTAACAGTGAGGGCCGTGACCGCCGCTGGTCACGGCCCTTCGCGGCGCGTGAGCACCGCATCGGTGAGCACGGGACGGTCACCGACGTTCGTGGTGAGGACGAACCGCGACCCGTCCCGCCACACCTTCGTCGTCAACGTCTCACCGGGAAACACCACACCGGCGAACCGCGTCCCGAACGAAAGCATCTGCTCCGGCCCGTCCAGCACCGCATCGACAACCGCCTTGCACACCACGCCATACGTGCACAGCCCATGCAGAATCGGCTGATCGAACCCGGCGAGCTGTGCGAACGCGGGATCGGCGTGCAGCGGATTCCGGTCACCACACAACCTGTACAGATACGCCTGCTGCGGCAAAGTCGGTGTCTCCAACACAAAATCCGGCTCGCGAGAAGGCGCCTCGATCCGCGCCGACGGCCCACGTGAACCACCGAACCCGCCCTCGCCACGAGCGAAAATAGCGGAACGGGTGGTGTAGAGCGGAGTCCCGTCGAGCGACACGGCCGTCGCCTCCTGCACGACCACCGCGGCGTTTCCTTTGTCGTACACGTCCGCGATCCGCGTCCGCAGCACAGCCTTGCCCTCGGCCGGGAGCGCGGAGTGCACGGTGATCTCCTGCGTGCCGTGCAACACCCGCGCCAGATCGATGTCGACGCCGGGAAATGACACCGACGGCGGCGCCGTCTCGTGGAAGCGCGGCGCGACAACGCCGAACGTGGGCAAAACGCACAAACCCTGCTCGTAGACGTAACGCAGTTCCGTCGCGCCCAAAGCCAGGTGGTAGAGCAGCACGTCCGAGGAGGTCCAGGAGAACTCGACCTCGGGCAGTTCCGCACCGATGGCGACAGCGGGATCGATCGGCATGCGCACCCCTCAGCTGTAGGTGATCTTCACGGTATCGGTGACGGGTACCGACTGGCAGGCGAGCACGATGCCCTCGGCGATGTCCTCGGGGTCGAGCACGTCGTTGTTCAACATCTTGACCTCGCCCTCGACGAGCCGGCACGCGCACGCGCTGCACGCACCCTCCCGGCACGAGTACGGCGCGTCGAGTCCCTTCTCCAGCAACAGGTCCAGCAGCTTGGTCCGTGCGGGCCACGGAAACCGGTGGCACACACCATCCAGCGAGACCTCCACGACCGCGTCCGGACGGCCGTCGTCCACCGGGACGACCTCGGCGAACGGATCGCTCGACAGCGACACGAACTTCTCGATGTGTACCGGCGAAACACCGTGCAGCGCGGTACGGGCCGCCTCCATGAACGGTGCCGGACCACACACAAACGCCTCGTCACACGGACGAACGAACGCGCGCAGCCCATCCGCGTAAGGCAGGCCCTGTACCGACTCCAGCCAATGCACGACGGTCAGCCGGTCCGGGTGCAGGCGCGCCAACCGATCGAGCTCACCCGCGAAGATCACCGATGAGGCATCCCGGTTGGCGTACACCAGGAACACACGACCCGAGGCGGCCAGCACCGCCTTGATGATCGACATGACCGGGGTGATCCCGCTGCCCGCCGCGAACGCCAGCAACGAGCCGTCCAACGACGCGGGCGTGAACACGCCCGCAGGCGCCAGAACATCCAGCTCGGTCCCGACCTCGACCGCGGAGCACATCCAGTGTGATCCGGACCCGTCGGGGATCCGCTTGACCGTGATCTGCAACGGTTCGCCGGGCGCGCTGGACAGCGAGTAACAGCGGGCGACGGTCCCTGCCCGCACAGTCAGGAACTGGCCGGGCCGCGGAACAAAAGCACCGCCGGACAACACGAACGACCGGGCTTCGGCAGTTTCGTCGATGACCGCGTCGACACGCAGCCGGTGCACCTCAGCCATCGGCGACCTCCACCGTGCCGTCCCGTACGGCCTTCTCGATGCTGTCCCGCAACCGCAGACATGTCGGCACGAACGCCGACCGCGCGCCGAGCTCAGGGCACGAACTGGTGTCCGCGAGCCACTGCACGCTGGTGTGCTGCGGGCTGTTCTTCTTGACCAGCACGCGGTTTCCGCAGTCGCACGACACGGGCCGCATGCCGCCGGTGAGGAACTCGTCGCGCTCGTTCATGACGGCGTCTCCTGACGGGCGAGATTCTCGGCGACCTCCTTCTCCCAGACCTCGATCGCCCGGCTCGTGTCCACCTCGAACTCGAAGCGTCGCACCATGTCGTCGCTGACGTCCTCGACGTCGACGTAGAACTGCTCGTACCAGCGTCGAAGCTGGTAGACCGGCCCGTCCTCCTCGCACAGCAACGGGTTGTCGATGCGGGTCTTGTTCTGCCAGATCTCCACGTCCTGCAGGAATCCCGACCCCGATGCCGCGCGCGAACTTGGCCGCGATCTTGTCGGCGTGCACGTCGTCGACGCCCGGCAGCTTCTTCACGATCGCGCCCCACTGCAGCCGGAACGAGTTCGGCGAGATCGGGTAGTGGCAGTTGATCAGCACCGTCTCGATCTCGATGCCCTTGTAGTCGTTCCACAGGTAGTCGATCATGTACGACGGCCCGTAGTACGACGCCTCCGAACGTACCTCCACGTCACCGGTGTAGTTCGAGCCCATCGCGACGTCCGGCCGCCCGCGCGTCGTCAGGTACTGGGACGCGACATGGCCTTCGAGCACGTTCTTGAAGTACGTCGGGAACGCGAAGTGGATGTAGAAGAAGTGCGCCATGTCGACGGTGTTGTCGATGACCTCACGGCAGTTCGCGTTCTCGATCACCACAGAGTCCCACGTCCAGTTGCTCCACTCGCTGCTGAACGCGGCGTCGATGCGCGGGATCGTGATGTTCTCAGGCGGCGGGTTGCCCTGCGGGTCGTTCCACACGAAGAGCTGCTTGTTCTCCTCCAGTGTGATCCACGACCGGGTGCGGGCCCGCAGCGGAACCCTTTTGGCGTAAGGGATCTCGACACACTTGCCGTTGCCGCCCCAGCGCCAGTCGTGGAACGGGCACGCGATCGTGTTGCCCTTCACCGTGCCCTGGGTGAGGTCGCCGCCCATGTGCCTGCAGTATCCGTCGAGCACGTTGAGCTTGCCGTCGTCGGTCGCGAACACCACGAGCTTCGTGCCGAACGCCTCGACCGCGTGCGGGGCGCCGTCGCGGAAGTGGGCGGCCAGGCCGAGGCAGTGCCAGCCGCGGGCGAACCGCGCCGGCGGAGCGCCGGTGTCGATCGTCCGCACACCGTCCTGCGTCATCGCGTACCTCCAGAGATGTCGAGTCCGGCGAGATAGCCGAAGGTCATCGCCGGTCCGAGGGTGGCGCCGGCACCCGCATACGTGTTGCCCATGACCTGGGCGCTCGTGTTGCCCGCCGCGTACAGGCCTTCGATCACCGAGTCGTCCTCGCGCAGCACCCGCGCACGAACGTCGGTGCGCAGCCCGCCCTTGGTGCCGAGGTCGCCGGGCACGATCTTGACCGCGTAGAACGGAGGTTTGCGCAACGCCGCGAGACAGGGGTTCGGGCGGTTGCGCGGATCGCCGTAGTAGCGGTCGTAGCTGCTGTCGCCACGGTGGAAGTCGGCGTCGCTGCCGGTCGAACGAGTTGAACCGTTCGACGGTCTCGACGAGCGCGGGCAGTTCCGCCTGCTGTGCCAGGTCTTCGAGGGAGTTCGCTGACAGCACGACCTCCTGTACCAACGCCGGGGGAGACGGGCGGCGCGGTGGGAAGCCCGCGAACGGGTAGCGGTTGCGGTAGGTCTGGTCGAAGACCAGCCAGGTGGTGTCGCTCATCGCGTGCACGACGTCGATGTAGGGCGCGGCCTCGTTCACGAACCGGCGCCCGTCACCGTCGACCAGCACGCATCCGGGCAGCGAGCGTTCGGCGAGCAGGAAGAACGGCCCGCGCGGCAACGGAACCGTCGGGCCCCCACCAGGCGTCGTCCATCAGCGCCGACGGACCCGCCCGCCCGGATGCCCGGCCTCGATGCCGTCGCCGGTGTTGGCCTTCGCGCCGACTGTCCACTCCGTACCGACGTCCTGGTGCTGCTTGCGCATCCGTTCGTTGCGCTCGAACCCGCCGGAGGCCAGCACCACGTTCGGCGCCTCGATCACCTCTCGCCGACCAGAACCCCGGCGACGCGGCCGATCGACGAAGTGCAGGTCGGTCAACGCGGTGTTGAGCCGGACCTCCACGTCCAGCGCCCGAAGCCCGGCGCGTAGCCCGGCTGCCAGCGCCTGCCCCATCGTCAGCCTGCTGCCCGGCAGGAACCTGCGGGCGAACGACCTTCGCGGCGCGTCAGCAAGCCGCGCGGGTGTCGGGCGACGAGCGTCAGCCATCGGTAGTCGGACTGGGTGATCACGATGCCCGCCGGCGTCGGCGACGTACGGCGGCTCCAGCTGAGCCAGCTCGTCGCCGAGCACCTGCGCGTTGATCGGCACGGGCTCCACCGAGCGGCCGCGTGGCTGCCCGCCGGGCGCCTCCGGGTAGTAGTCGGCGTAGTCGCGCACCCAGCGGAACTCCAACGGCGTGTGCGCACACACGAACGCCAGCATCGCCGGACCGCGCGTCCAGGAACGCCTCCCGCAGCTCGGCGGGCACGTCACCGGCGATGTGCGCCAGATAGGTGCTCGCCTGCTCGGGTGAGTCCGGCACTGCCCGCGGCCTGCACCACGGCGTTGTTCGGCACCCAGATGCCGCCGCCGGAACGCGCGGTCGAGCCGCCGAAGTGTTCGGCCTTCTCGATCACGAGGGTGCGCAGGCCCGTGTGAGCGGTGCAGAGCGCGGCCGTCATGCCCGCGGCACCGCTGCCCGACGATGATCACGTCGAACATCGCACCTCCCCGGAAGTCAGACTAGAACAGGTTATAGTTCTGGAGCGGTTTGGCGCTATGGTGATAGGAGTTACAGGCGGTTCCACTGACCGAGAACGTGTTCCGGGAGGGTTGCGTGGACGTCACCGCTGACGTGGTCGTCATCGGCTTCGGCGCGGCCGGTGCGTGCGCCGCGATCGAGGCCGCGGCGGCGGGCGCGTCCGTGGTGGTGCTGGACCGGTTCGCCGGCGGCGGCGCGACCGCGTTGTCGGGCGGCGTCGTCTACGCGGGCGGCGGCACGCGTCAGCAGGCCGAGGCCGGGGTCACCGACACGGCCGAGGCGATGTTCGACTACCTGCGGCACGAGGTCCGGGACGCGGTGTCCGAGGAGACGCTGCGGCGGTTCTGCGCAGGACAGCGCCGAAGATGCTCGCCTGGCTGGAAGAGCAGGGTGTGCCGTTCGAGGGCAGCCTGTGCCCGTTCAAGACCTCGTACCCGACGACGACTACTACCTGTACCACTCCGGCAGCGAGGACGCCTGGAACGATCCGGCGCCGCGCGGGCACCGGGCCCGGGCCAAGGGCGCGTCGGGCAAGCTCTTCTTCGCGCGGCTCGCCGAGGCGGCACGCCGGGCGGGCGCGCGGATCATGCACGCAGACCAAGCGCATACGACCTGATCACCGACCGATGGCCGGGTGACCGGCGTGCGCTGCCGAACGCTGGACGGCGTGCCGCGAGCCGCGCACCGGGTGGTGCCGAAGCTCGGCGCCAAGCCGTGGATCTACCTCCCGCCGCTCGGACGGCGGATCCACCGGGTCGCGGCGTGGGTGGAACGTCGTTTCGGCCGCGAGCTGGTGGTGACCGCGCGGCGCGGAGTGATCATCGCGGCCGGCGGGTTCATTTCCGACCGGGCCTTGGTGCGGGAGAACGCCCCTGCGTACCGCGGCGGCCTCGCGCTCGGCACACCCGCCGACGACGGCAGCGGCATCCGGCTCGGCGTCGCGGCCGGTGGCAAGACCGCCCGGATGGACAAGATCTCGGCCTGGCGGTTCGTCACGCCGCCCAGCGCGTTGCAGCGCGGCGTCCTGGTCGACTCGGCCGGGCAGCGGTTCGGTGACGCGTCCAGGTATGGCGCGGCCATCGGCAACGCAGATCGTCGACACGCGGCGGCAAGGCGTGGCTGCTGATCGACGACGAAATCCTGAAGTCGGCACGGGCCCAGGTCAGGACGCAGACGGCGTTGTTCCAGCGGTGGCAGGCCCGGTACCTGCTGGGTCGCGGCATGGTCACCGCGCCGACGCTGGAAGCGGTGGCCGCGAAGGCCGGTATCGGCGTCCCGCAGTACCGACGGCGCGGCCGCCGTTCTCGCTGATCAACGTGTCGATCCGGGCCGGATTCGGCTATCCCTGCCCGATGCTCACGCTCGGCGGGCTCGTCGTCGACGAGGAAACCGGTCAGGTGCAGGACGTTCCCGGCCTGTACGCGGCCGGCCGGTCAGCGGTCGGGGTGTGCTCGAACTCCTACGTCAGCGGGCTGTCGCTCGCCGACTGTGTCTTCTCAGGCCGCCGCGCCGGACAACACGTCACCAGATCAACAGACGCAGGGGAGGCCGCGTGCTGACGATGCAGATGCGGGAAGCGGCCGCCGAGCTGCTGCGCGTGGCCGAACGCGACCGCGCGCCGATCAAACCGCTGGTCGAGCTCTATCCCGGAGATCGACGTGGTCGACGCGTACGAGATCCAGCTGCTCAACATCCGGCACCGCAACCGGGACGTGGTCGGGCACAAGGTCGGCCTGTCGTCGCTGGCCATGCAGCAGATGATGGGCGTCGACGAGCCGGACTACGGCCACCTGCTCGACGACATGCAGCTCGCCGGGCACCGCCGACGCGTCGAGCGTACCTGTACCCGCGGGTCGAGGTGGAGGTCGGGTTCGTGCTCAGCCACGACCTGCCCGGCGAGGGCTGCACCGATGAGGACGTGCTGGCCGCGACCGAGTTCGTCGCGCCGGCCATCGAGCTGATCGACAGCCGGATCGTCGACTGGCGGATCCGCCTGCCCGACACCATCGCCGACAACGCCTCCTCGGCGGGGTTCGTGCTGGGCCGCGAGCGGGTCCGGCCGTCCGAAATGGACCTTCGCGGCGATCGACGCGTCGTTGCGCCGCAACGGTGAGGTGGTCGCCGAGGGACGTGGCGACGCTGTGCTGGGCGATCCGGCGACCGCGGTGGCGTGGCTGGCGGGCAAGGTCGCGAGCTTCGGCGTCCGGCTGCTGGCCGGGCGACATCGTGCTGCCCGGCTCGTGCACGCGGGCCATCGACGTCCGGCCGGGCGACGAGTTCCTCGCCGAGTTCGCCGGGCTCGGCACGGTCGACCTGAAATTCGAATGAGGAGGCCTGGGTGAAGGCGGCCATCGTCGGGTCCGGCAACATCGGCACCGACCTGCTGTACAAGCTCCTGCGCTCGCCGGTGCTCGAGCCCCGCTGGATGGTGGGCATCGACCCGGCGAGCGAGGGCCTGCGCCGCGCGCGGCGAGGCGGGGCTGGAGACCATCGGTCGACGGTGTGGACTGGCTGCTGCGCCAGGACGAACTGCCGCGACATCGTGTTCGAGGCGACGTCCGCGGCCGTGCACCGGGCGAACGCCCCGCGCTACGCCGAGGCGGGCATCCGGGCGATCGACCTGACGCCCGCGGCGATCGGGCCGTACGTCGTGCCGCCGGTGAACCTCGGCGAGCACCTCGACGCGCCCAACGTCAACCTGATCACCTGCGGCGGCCAGGCCACGATCCCGATGGTGCACGCGGTTTCCCGGGTAGTCCCGGTGGCGTACGCGGAGATCGTCGCCACCGTGGCGTCGGTGTCGGCGGGCCGGGAACGCGGGCCAACATCGACGAGTTCACCCGCACCACCAGCCGGGGCATCGAGACGATCGGCGGCGCGGAGCGGGGCAAGGCGATCATCGTGCTGAACCCGGCCGACCCGCCGATGATCATGCGCGACACCATCTTCTGCGCCTCCCGGAGGACGCCGACCCCGACGCGATCGCCGTCGTCGATCGTGCAGATGGAAGCCGACATCAGCGTCGTACGTGCCCGGCTACCGGCTGCTGAGCGAGCCGCAGTTCGACCGACCGGGCGGCGCTGGTGTGCGATCTTCGTCGGAGGTCGCGGGCGCCGGTGACTTCCTGCCCGCCTACGCCGGGAACCTCGACATCATGACCGCCGCCGCCACCAAGGTCGGCGAGGGGATCGCTCATGCTGCGGCTTGACCGACACGTCACTGCGTGACGGCTCGCACCCCAAGCGGCACCAGTTCACCGCCGACGACGTCCGGTCCATCGTGGCGGCACTCGACGCGGCCGGTGTGCCGGTGATCGAGGTGACGCACGGCGACGGGCTCGGCGGCTCGTCGTTCAACTACGGCTTCAGCCACACGCCCGAGCAGGAACTGATCAAGATCGCGGCGCGACACCGCGACAGCGGGCGAAGATCGCCGTGCTGATGCTGCCGGGCGTCGGCGTGAAGGACGACATCCTGGTCGTCGCAGGACAACGGCGCCTCGATCGTGCCGGATCGCCACGCACTGCACCGAGGCCGACATCTCGGTGCAGCACTTCGAGCTCGCCCGCGAACGCGGGCTGGAGACCGTCGGGTTCCTGATGATGGCGCACTCGCAGCCGCCCGAGGCGTTGGCGAAGCAGGCCCGGATCATGGCGGACGCCGGCTGCCAGTGCGTCTACGTGGTCGACTCGGCCGGGGCCTTGTGCTGGAACAGGTCTCCGACCGGGTGGCCGCGCTGGTCGCGGAGCTCGGCGACGACGCGCAGGTCGGGTTCCACGGGCACGAGAACCTCGGGCTGAGCGTCGCGAACTCGGTCGCTCGCGGTCCGGGCCGGGGCACAGCAGATCGACGGCAGCGTGCGCGGATTCGGTGCGGGCGCCGGAAACACGCCGCTCGAGGCGTTCGTCGGCGTGCTGCGACAAGCTCGGCATCGAGACCGGCGTCGACTTCTTCAAGATCGTCGACGCGGCCGAGGACGTCGTCCGGCCCGTCATGCCCGAGGAGTGCCTGCTCGACCGGATGGCGTTGATGATGGGGTACGCGGGCGTCTACTCCAGCTTCCTCAAGCACGCGTACACGCAGGCCGAGCGCTACGGCGTGTCCGGCGCGCAGATCCTCGTCCGGGCCGGGGAGCGCAAGCTCGTCGGCGGGCAAGAGGACCAGCTGATCGACATCGCGCTCGAGCTGAGCAGGGAGAAAGCATGAGCGAGGAGATTCTCGGCAAGGTGCGAGAGTTGCTACCCGCCTTGCGCGAACGCGCGCAGGAGGCGGAAGAGCTGCGCAAGGTGCCGTCCGAGTCGGTGAAGGCGTTGCAGGAGACCGGGTTCTTCCGGATGCTGCAACCCGTGCGGCACGGCGGGTTCGAGACGCATCCGCTCGCCTTCTACACCGCGGTGAAACACATCGCGAGCGCGTGCGGCTCGACGGGCTGGGTCGCGTCCGTGCTGGGCGTGCACCCGTGGCACGTCGGGCTGTTCGCCGTCCGAGGCGCAGGACGAGGTGTGGGCCGACGACCAGGACACCCGGATCTCCTCGTCGTACGCACCGGTCGGCCGGGCCACGCCGGTGGACGGCGGGTTCCGGTTCAGCGGCAAGTGGAGCTTCTCGTCCGGCTGCGACCACGCCACGTGGGTGCTGCTCGGCGGGCTCGTGATGAACGACGAGGGCAAACCCGTCGACTTCCGCACATTCCTGCTGCCGATCTCCGACTACACGATCAACGACGTCTGGGACACGGTCGGCCTGCGCGGCACCGGCAGCAACGACATCGTGGTGGAGGACGTGTTCGTGCCCGAGCACCGGACGCTGAGCATGATGCACACCGCCGCGCTGCATCTGCCCTGGTCAGGACGTCAATCCCGGACCGTTGTTCCGCATGCCGTACGGGACGATCCACCCGTACGCGATCACCGCGCCGATGATCGGCATGGCCGTCGGCGCCTACGAGACGCACGTCGGCGCGACCCGTGAACGCATCCGTTCCGCCTACATGGGCGAGAAATCGGCGGAAGACCCGTTCGCGCAGGTGCGGATCGCCAAGGCGGCCAACGACATCGACTGCGCCTGGTTGCAGCTCGAACGCGACATCAACGAGGAGATGGCACTCGCCGAGGCCGACACGAAGATCCCGATCGAGACTGCGCCTGCGGGCCCGCGGCGACCAGGTGATGGGCAGTGCGCGGGCGATCTCCGCGATCGACCGGCTCTTCGAGAGCGCCGGCGGCAAGGCCATCAACGCCGGCCTGCCGTTGCCCCGGTTCTGGCGTGACGCACACGCCGCACGCGTGCACGCGGCGAACGACCCCGAGCGCGCGCTCGTCATGTACGGCAAGGGCGAGCTCGGATCCACGCGTCCGCGACGGCCTGTTCTGAGAGGGCGACATCGGTCCGGCTGCACTACCACGAGGCTGGCACTGACCACCCCGAGACGCTGGTCCTGCTGCACGGCGGCGGACCGGGCGCGTCGGCGCTGAGCAACTTCGGCCGCAACATCCCGGTGTTCGCGAAGTCGTTCCGCGTGCTCGCCGTCGACATGCCCGGCTTCGGCGAGTCCGACAAACCCGAGCAGCACGAGCAGTACTTCACCTTCGCCGCCAAGGCTCTGCTGGAGCTCTTCGACTCGTTGGGCATCGAGAAGGCGCACATCCTCGGGAACTCGTTGGGCGGCGGCACGGCGGTCCGGTTCGCGCTGGACAACCCGAAACGGGCCGGTCGGCTGATCCTGATGGGGCCGGGCGGGCTGAGCCTGAACGTCTTCTCCGCCGACCCGACGGAGGGCGTGCGCAAGCTCAGCGCGTTCGTCAAGGATCCGACCCGCGAACGGATCGAGGAGTTCGTCCGGATCATGGTGTTCGACCAGTCGCTGGTCACCGACGAGCTGATCGACGAACGGTTCGAGGTGGCCCGGCGGCCGGAGTCGTTGCGCGCCATGGCCGCTCTTGGCAAGTCGTTTGCTGGAGCCGATTTCGAGCAGGGCATGCTCTGGCGTGAGGCTTACCGGCTGCGTCAGCGGGTGTTGCTCGTGTGGGGCCGCGAAGACCGGGTGAACCCGCTCGACGGCGCGTTGATCGCGTTGAAGCTGATCCAGCGTGCGCAGCTGCACGTGTTCGGCGGATGCGGGCACTGGGCTCAGCTGGAGAAGTTCGACGAGTTCAACCGGCTCGCCGTCGACTTCCTCGCCGAATCATGAATGGGGTGGAGGCGTAATGGGCATCCGATCGCTGGCCTACCTCCGGATCGAGGCCACCGACATGGATCGGTGGCGCGAGTTCGGTCTCAAGGTTCTTGGGCTGGTCGAGGGCAAGGGTTCCACCGAAGGGGCTCTGTACCTGCGGATGGACGACTTTCCCGCGCGCCTGGTGATCGTGCCGGGCACCGCTGACCGGCTGCTCGCGTCCGGGTGGGAGGTCGCGCACGAGGCCGATCTCGACGAAGTGGCCAAACGCCTGGCCTCGGCCGGTGTCTCGGTGGCCCAGGGTTCCGCCGAGGATCTGGCCGAGCGCCGGGTGACCGGACTGATCCGCTTCGAGGACCCGTCCGGCAACACCCTGGAGGTGTTCCACGGCGCCGCTCTGGAACACCGGCGCGTGGTGTCGCCCTACGGACATCGCTTCGTGACCGAAGAGCAGGGTCTCGGCCACGTCGTGCTGTCCACCAGCGACGACGAGGCCGCGCTGCACTTCTACCGGGACGTGCTGGGCTTCCGGTTGCGTGACTCGATGCGGCTGCCACCGCAGTTCGTCGGCCGCCCCGCCGACGGCCCGCCCGCGTGGCTACGGTTCTTCGGCTGCAACCCGCGCCACCACAGCCTCGCGTTCCTGCCGATGCCGACACCGAGCGGCATCGTGCACCTGATGATCGAGGTCGAGTCGACCGACGACGTCGGCCTGTGCCTCGACCGCGCCACACGCCGCAAGGTGCCGATGTCCGCGACGTTGGGCAGGCACGTCAACGACCTGATGCTCTCCTTCTACATGAAAACGCCCGGCGGGTTCGACGTCGAGTTCGGTTGCGAGGGACGGCAGGTGTCCGATGAGGACTGGATCGCACGCGAGAGCACGGCGGTGAGCCTGTGGGGACACGACTTCAGCGTGGGGCACCAGAAATAGCCGCCCGCTTCAGGTCGCGTGCTGGGCAACTTCAGCACCGGCGTGACCGTGGTGACCGGCGTGTCCAGCGACGGCCCGGTCGGGTTCGCCTGCCAGGCGTTCGCCGCACTGTCGCTGGACCCGCCGCTCGTGCTGTTCTGTCCACAACGGACCTCACGCAGCTGGGCCGCGATGGCGTCGTCGGGTTCCTTCTGCGTCAACGTCCTGGCGGAGGACCAGCACCACGTCTCAGCGGTGTTCGGGAAAGCGGGCGCGGACAAGTTCGCCGATGTCTCGTGGACCCCGTCGGCGACCGGCGCTCCGGTGCTCGACGGGGCGCTCACGTGGATCGACTGCCAGGTGACCACCGTGCACGAGGCCGGTGACCACCACCTCGTGATCGGTTCGGTGGTCGAGCTCGGCCCGGTGCGTGACGCGCGACCGCTGCTGTTCTACCGCGGCCGCTACGCCGCTCAGACCGACCTCGACTCCCGCGGCTGGTCCGGCGAAGTGCTGGACAACCTACTAACCTGGCAACGCCAGTCAGAGTGGATTTAGAGCCGTGAACTGCCAGGACGCGGTGGGGAACCGCACTTCATCGCCGTGGATGTACGGCGTGAGCGCGCTCCGGACCGTGCCGATCACCTCGGCGCGCTTGGCGTCGTCCGCGCCCTGCAGCACCCGGCCGACCGGCCCGAGCAGGCTCAGGTACCTGTCCAGCATGGGTTCGGGCATGACGCATGTCAGGTCGACCGGCTGGACACCGACCTCGCTCCACCCGCTCTCGTCGAGCACCTGGCGCACGTGGTCCGGGTCGTTGAACGCGAACATCCCCGGAGCGTCGGGATCGCGCGCGGGCATCTCCGGCATCAACGGCGCGGCCGCGCGTTCGGCGGCCACCATGAACGGGTTCTCCTCCGGCCTGCGCCAGGTCAGGACGCACAGTTCGCCGCCGGGAGTGGTGGCGGCGCGCAGGTTCCGGAAGGCGGCGACGGGGTCGTCGAAGAACATCACCCCGAACCGCGAGACGATCAGGTCGAAACTCTCCTCGAACCGGTGCACCTGCGCGTCAGCCACCAGGAACCGGCTCGTCTCGGTCTCCTTCGCCGCCGCGATCATCGGCTCGGAGATGTCCACGCCGACGCCGTCCGCACCGGTGCTCGCCGCGATCGCCCTGATCACGCTGCCCGTGCCGCACCCGACGTCGAGCACGCGCCCGCGGCCGTTTCGTCCGGGCGGCCTCGACGAGCAGGTCCTCGAACGGCTGGAGAACCTGGTCGAGCGACATCCGAGAGGCCGACCCAGCCCTGTCCTCCAGCGCCGTTCCACATCGCGGCCTGTTCGCTGTTCACCTCTGGTGTCATGCTCCTACCGTCCTACTTCAAGTCGACTTGAGGTCAAGTGTCGTGGCTGAGATGGGAATCGGCGAGGTAGTCCGCCGCTCCGGCGTGCCCGCCTCCACTCTGCGCTACTACGAGGAGCGCGGCCTGATCGGGTCGATCGGCAGGCGGGGCCTACGCGGGTGTTCGACGAGACCGTGTTCGAACGGCTCGCGCTCATCACGTCGGCCGAGCGGCCGGTTTCTCCCTCGACGAGATCGCCCTGATGTTCGCCTCCGACGGCCGTCCCCGCCTCGACCGGCGTGCTCGCCGGCAAGGCCGACGAGCTGGACGCGACGATCACCAGGCTCGTCGTCATGCGTGACGGCCTGCGGCACGCGGCGGCGTGCCCGGCCCCGAGCCACGTGGAGTGCCCTACGTTCCGGCGGATTCTGCGCGAAGCCGGCTCAACCGGTTGATGTGCTCCTGCGGGCTGCCGAACAGCTGCGAGCTGCCCTGCGCCCGCTTGAGGTAGAGGTGCGCGTCGTGTTCCCAGGTGATCGCGATGCCGCCGTGCAGCTGGACCATCTCGGCCGCGACCTTGAACAACGCCTCCGAGCAGTACACCTTCGCCACGGCACTCGAAATCTCGTCGTTCGCCGCCAGTGACGCCGACCGTGCCGTCTCCACCAGCACGTGCAGGTCGGCCATGCGGTGTTTGAGTGCCTGGAAGCTCCCGATCGGCCTGCCGAACTGGACCCGTGTCTTGGTGTACTCGACGGTGAGCTCCAGGGCGCGCGTGGCCGCGCCGACCTGTTCCGCGCTCAACGCCGCACACGCGATGTCGCGGATCCTCGGCGACCACGGGCCCAAGGTCGTCGAAGCCCCGTCCAGCCGGATAGTGGCGAGCCGCCGGGTCGGGTCCATCGCCGGCGTGTGCTCGCGGGTCACGGCTCGCTGCTCGACCTCATACAGCTCGACGCCGTCCGTCACGAGCAGGATCTCCGCCAGGTCGCCGTCGAGCACGTGGTGGAACGTGCCGTTCAAGGAGACTTCGGAGCAGTCCCACGGCCAGGCCAACGCGGCGACGGCCCCGCCCGCGATCCGTGGCAGCAACCGCCCGCACGCCTCCTCGTTGCCGGTGGCCAGCAACGCCTCGACGGCCAGCGTCGCCGAGAGCAGGGGAGCGGGCGTGAGCGTGCGGCCGAGTTCCTCCAGTACGACCTGGGTTTCCGCCAACGTGGCTCCGGATCCGCCGTACCGCTCAGGAATCGGGAGTACCCCGATGTCACAAAGCTGCGCCCACAGATCCTTGTCGTACCCGTCTGGCGTCTCGATGGCCGATCGCACGTCGGAGTGCTTCGCGAGCAGGCTGCGCACCGCATCCCGCAACGCTTCTTGTTCCGGTGTCACAACGCCTCCAGCACGCGGTTCCGGTGCAACGACGGGCTACCCCACGCGGTGCGCAGAGCTCGGGCCTGCAAGAGAAAGCGACTCAACGGATACTCGGCCGTGTAGCCAATGGCTCCGTGCACCTGCAACGCCGTCCGCGCCGCCTGCCACGCCGCCTCCGACGTGGCGACCTTGGCCGCCGACACGTCACGCGTGCTCATCGTGACCGCCCCGCCGAACACCAGCGGCCGAGCCATTTCGAGTCCGATCAGCACGTCCGCCAGCTGGTGCTTCACCGCCTGGAAGCTGCCGATGGGCTTGCCGAACTGGACGCGCGCCTTCGCGTACTCGACCGTCATCTCCAGCATCGCCCGGCCGAGCCCGAGCAACTGCGCCGAACACGCCAACACCCCATGGTTGAACGCGCGCTCGCCGTCAACCGCCCCGATCACCGCCCCACCGGCCAGCTCGACCAGCCTCCTCGACGGGTCAACCGAGGCCACCGCCGCGCTGGGCACCGCCGACCGCAGCGTGTCCCCCTCCACCAGGAAATACCTCTCCGCCTCCACCGCATACGGCACCACCGGCGGAAACGCCACTGAATCTTGATGGGGGGAGCGTTTAAGAAAGCTCCCCTCATCAAGTAAGCCGAGGGTGGGGAGGACGGCGAAGGATTCGATGAGGGGGCCGGGGGTGGCGTGGTGGCCGAGTTCCTCGAAGAGGACCACGAGGTCGACGGGGGCGGTGATGTCGGAGAGACCGAGAGCATCAAGGTCGCGTCGGCCTGCAGCGAGGAAGTCGTGCAGGACCGAGGCGAACGAGGTTTGTTCGGGAGACAGCGCGAACCTCATCGTGGCAGCCCCAGTAGTCGTTCGGCGATGACGTTGCGCTGGATCTCGTTGGTACCGGCGTAGATCGGCCCGGCCAGCGAGAACAGCCAGCCGTCCTGCCAGTCCGGCGCGATCTCGCCCAGCAGGTCGAGTGCGGTCTCGTGCAGCGCGACGTCCAGTTCGGACCAGAAGACCTTCGTGACGCTGACGGCCGGACCGGACGGCGGCGAGGCCAGCGAACCGAACGTGTGCAGCCGGTAGGCCTGCGCGCCGATCCACGCATCGACGACGCGGTCCCGCAGCGCCGGATCTGGCCGAGACCGATACAGCGATACCAAACGAGAAGCGGCCGCGAGAAAACGGCCGGGGCTGCGCAGGGTCAGGCCGCGTTCGCTGGACGACGTGCTCATCGCGACCCGCCAGCCGTCGCCGACCTCGCCCAGCACGTCCCGGTCCGGTACGAACACGTCGTCCAGGAAGATCTCGGCGAAACCGGGTTCGCCGTCGAGCTGGGCGATCGGCCGCACGGTGACACCCGGCGCTCGCAGGTCGAACATCAGGTAGGTCAGGCCGCGATGGCGAACGGCGGCAGGATCGGTGCGGAACAACCCGAACGCCCGATCCGCGAACGCCGCCCGAGAGCTCCAGGTCTTCTGGCCGCGCAACAGCCACCCGCCCTCGCACCGAACAGCGGTGCTGCGCAACGAGGCGAGGTCGCTGCCCGCCTCCGGTTCCGACCAGGCCTGCGCCCACACCTCGTCACCACGGGCCATCGCGGGCAACAGCCGCTTGCGCTGCTCGTCGGTGCCGAAGGCGAAGAGCGTCGGCGCCAGCAGGAAGATCCCGTTCTGCGACACCCGAGCCGGAGCGCCGGCCGCGTGGTACTCCTCCTCGAACACCAGCCACCGCAGCAGCGACGCGTCCCGCCCGCCGAACTCCTCGGGCCACGACACCACCGACAGCCGTGCCTCGGACAAGGCGCGCTCCCACTCCCGATGCTGATCGAAGCCGTCAGGCGTGTCCAAAGAGGACAACGGACGAACCTGGGAGGCAAGCCACGAGCGCACCTCGGAACGGAACTCCAGAGTCGAAGCATCCAGGTCGAGATCCATCAGCCGGAAGCCTTCTTCATCGAACGGGCATCCATACCCGCCAACGCGTCCTTACCGATCTCCGCGTTGTGCGCGTGCGCGAAGTGGTGCAGCCCGAACACCGAGTCCATCCCGGCCCGCATTCCCATCAGGTCCTCGGACTGGTTCACCGCCTTCTTCGCCAGCGCCAGCCCGAACGACGGCATGCCCGAGATCCGCTCGGCCAGCGCGAACGCCGAGGATTCCAGCTCCGAACGCGGCACCACCCGCGACACCATGCCCCACTCGTACGCGCGCTGAGCGGAGAAGCGATCTCCGGTGAACAGCACCTCCTTGGCGGCCCGCGGCCCGAGCACCCACGGGTGCGCGAAGTACTCGACCCCCGGAATCCCCATACGCACCACGGGATCAGCGAAGAACGCGTCCTCGGCCGCCACGATCAGGTCGCACACCCACGCGAGCATCAGCCCGCCCGCGACGCACGCGCCCTGCACCATCGCGATCATCGGCTTCGGAATCTCCCGCCACCGGCGGCACATCCCGAGGTAGACCTCCATCTCCCTGGCGAACCGCAGATCCCCGCCCTCGCGGCCGACGTGGTCCCACCACATCACGGCCCTGCGCTCGAACGACGTGTCCACGTCCCGGCCCGGCGAGCCGATGTCGTGGCCGGCGGAGAAGTGGTCGCCCGCGCCGGCCAGCACGATCACGGACACCTCGGGATCGTCGACCGCGCGGGTGAACGCCTCGTCCAGCGCGTAGGTCATCGCCGAGTTCTGCGCGTTGCGGTACTCCGGCCGGTTCATCGTCACGACGGCGGTCGATCCTCGCCGCTCATACGACACAGTCACGAGTTCTCCTTGCGCAGCTGGTGTTTGAGGACCTTGCCGCCGGCGTTGCGGGGCAGCACGGGATGGAACTCGACGACGCGTGGCACCTTGTAGTTCGCCAGGCGCGACCGGCAGAACTCGATCACCTCGGCCGAGGCCAGCGTCGCCGAGGCGACGATGTGGGCCACCCCGACCTCGCCGAGCCGTTCGTCGGCCATCCCGACGACGGCCGACTCGGCGACGCCCGGCATCCGCGCCAGCACCTGCTCGACCTCGGCCGGGTAGACGTTGAACCCGCCGCAGATGTACATGTCCTTGAGCCGGTCGGTGATCGACAGGTAGCCGTCCGAGACCTTCCCGACATCCCCGGTGTGCAGCCACCCGTCGGCGTCGATCGCCCCGGCAGTGGCCGCGGGATCGTCGAGGTAGCCGAGCATGACGTTCGGGCCACGCAGCAGCACTTCGTCGTCAGCGCCCAGCCGAAGTTCGAACCCCGCGGTCGGCCGCCCGCACGTGTGCGCCACCGTCGAAGGCGAGTCGTCAGGACTGCACATCGTCGCCACCACGGCCTCGGTCAGCCCGTACGCGGTCAACACCGTCGAGAACGACAGTTCCGACTGCATCCGCTCGATCAACACCACCGGCACGACCGCCGCCCCGGTCACCGCGAGCCGCAGGCTGGACAGGTCGTAGGACGACCGGTCGGGGTGGTCCAGCAACGCCTGGTAGATCGTCGGGGGACCGGGCAGCACGGTGATCCGTTCCCGCTCGATCAGCCGCATCGTCTCGACGACGTCGAACACCGGCTGCGGCACGATCGTCGCGCCGCGCAGCAGGCACGCCAGGATCCCGGCCTTGTAGCCGAAGCTGTGGAAGAACGGGTTGACGATCAGGTACCGGTCGGCCGAGCTCAGCGAGCCACACGACGCCCACGCCTCGGCCACCCCGAGCGACTGCCGGTGCGCGCTCATCGCGCCCTTGCTGCGCCCCGTCGTCCCCGACGTGAACAGGACGTCACAGAGATCGTCCGGATCACCCACGGGCAGCTCGACATCGTGGTCGGCCCACTCCGTCGGTAATCGCACGACGATCGGAGGAACCTCGCTCAGTTCGGCGAGCCGATCACGCCCGAGGAACTCGCCTTCCACGATCAAGGCCCGCGCACGACTCCGTGTCAGCACGTCCTGCGTCTCGGCCGCGGTGAACCTGGTGTTGATCGGCACCAGCACCGCACCCGCGCACAACGCCCCCAGGGCAGCGACCACCCAGTGACGGCTGTTTGGCGCGCACAGCGCAACACAGTCACCCGGCCGCACGCCCATCCCGACGAGTGCGCGCGCGGCAACGTGCGCCTGGTCGCGGAGCGCGACGTAGGTGAGACGGAT
Organism: uncultured Chitinophagaceae bacterium; assembly: GCA_963800635.1. Taxonomy (GTDB): domain Bacteria; phylum Bacteroidota; class Bacteroidia; order Chitinophagales; family Chitinophagaceae; genus Ginsengibacter. Next base: position 280 of record CAWDCB010000011.1, on the reverse strand, counting down.
GTCGCCGTCCACCAACGCTTCCGCGCCACCGTACAGCTCCGCGGCGCGAGTGAGCGCCGCTGAAACCGTTTGCCTGCTTGGATCGATGGCCACGACGCCCTCCAAAGCAAGTGCTTGGTAGGGTAGATTATGGCGCATGGAGTCCTTCCGGCGCGAGGTGCGGGAATGGTTGTCCGCCAACCTGGTCGGCGAGTTCGCCGATCTCCGCGGCCTGGGCGGTCCCGGCCGCGAGCACGAGGCGTTCGAGGAACGCCTGCGCTGGGAGCGGCATCTCGCCGCG